>JAXLTU010000039.1:0-40253 GCA_046329885.1 Bacteroidales bacterium | reverse complement strand
TGAATTCTTCCGGCAAGGTTATAATAGATCCTTGTTGGACCTGAATACCTCGATGCAAGTTCATCTGATTTTCTTATCTCCTCCCTGTTCGCCTCCTTGTTCTCATTTTCAGAATCAACTGATATTTGTTCCCCCCCTGATTCCCTGGCACGTTTTTGTTCATCAATATAGTTGTCCTTCGATAACTGGCCGTTCTTTATCATTTCCTCCTTGACCATGTCAATATAGTCTGAGGCGTTTATTTTCTCGTCAGGTTTGTTGGCCAGATTACGTGCTATATTTAGCATTTCCTGGTCACCTCTCAGAACCTGCTCCACGGAGACAGGCGAGGTCAACTGCGTTTGCCTGATTGCCTGGCTCGCGGCTATCTCCTCGAGCGAGATCTCGTATTCGCGGGAATACTGCTCGCTCTTGAGGCTTCCCAGCTTTAAAAGCATGAAAAGTATTCCAGCAACAAGATGTATTATTACTGCACCAAGGATACCCGTTAGCCGGCTGTTGTTTTTTACCATACAGTGCGAAATTATAAATTATTACATTTGGTGCCTATTGAATCAGAACGTATGCCTGTAGAAATTATTCTGTACCAGATTTTCATCCTCGCGATTATCGCCCTGATTGGTGCCCTTGGTTCAAAACTCGGGATCATCTCCCTGCAGTCAAAGGATTTCCTTGCAAAGTTGATTTTCAACATTACCCTTCCATCGATGCTGCTGACAAACTTCAGCAAGATTGATCTCACACCAGACCTGCTAAGTAACAGCATCTCGGTTCTTTACCTGGCTGCGTTTGTACTCCTGTTCATGCTTTCGTTTGGTTTTATGACTTCCAGATTTCTGCATCTCACGAGGGGAGAGGCAGGAATTTTCAGACTTCACAGTATGATGGGAAACATCATATATCTCGGCTTCCCGGTAATCTCCGCTCTTTTTGGCAAGGAGGGTCTGCTTTATGCAAGTATCTTCACACTCGTCTCCAATATACTAATGTGGACTGTCGGGGTAATTACAGTTTCGAATGGGAAAAATGTACCGCTGAAACAGAATATTAAAAGAATACTTAATCCCAATACAGCTGCAATAATCCTTGGTTTCGTATTGTTCCTGTCGTCTGTGAAGATGCCTAAGTTCATAATCGATTCTATCGGTGGACTGGGCAGCACCAATACCTTTCTCTCGATGATTTATATTGGTTCGGTACTCTGGTATGCAGATGTAAGAAAACTGTTATGGAAGAAGATGATATGGGTGCTTTCATTTAACAGGCTTATCCTCGTGCCTTTTATCCTGCTCGGCCTGTATTATTTATCAGGTCTGGTGCTGCCTGTTAAACCTGATGCTCTTGTTGCATCTGTCCTGATAATGCAGGCTTCCATGCCCTGCATGGTTAACGTGGTAATAATGGTTAATATACTTGGAGAAGACGATACCATTGCAACTGCAAATGTATTCGTGTCAACTATTCTTAGTATACTTACCTTGCCCTTGATTCTTTACGTAATGGGACTAATTATCTGATATATGTGATCCCTGTCACGTGTCAAGACTTACATTCAGTACCACTCGTTTAATTTGATACTGTTTTCACGGGGGAGATAGAATCAGAAGGAGGCGGTCAGTTTGAAGTTCAGGCTTCTGCCTGTCAGGTAGTTTGGAACGGCAAATATCCTTGTTGCACCACTCAGATTATTAACAGTCCTTACCCACAGATACGATACCGTATTATTGATATCCAAAAGATTGAATACCTCGAACCCGGCGACAACTTCCCTGAATATGGATTGTTTTCCCGGCTTGTTCTCCATCGTGCCTAACCCTTTTATCACCTTTGTCATTCCAAGATCGACACGCCGGTAAGCAGGCATCCTGAAATACTGCCCGTAATTATCATTGAAAGGTGAGGTGACCGGAATCCCGGTGGCATAAGATATATTTATATGCGCTCTCCACGTCGGGTTTCGAGGAAGGTAATCCTGGAAGAAAATACTTACCCTCACGGTCTGGTCTGAAGGTGCGGGAAATTTATCCTCAGATTCCCCTGGTATGCAGAGTTTTGAATCCATTATCGAGACGCTGAACCACGATTCGGCGCCCGGCACGAACTCGCCGTTAAGTCTCATGTCAATACCTCTGCTGTAACCTTGGGCTATATTTCTGCCCGAGTAAATAATCCTTACATTATCGAGCCTGTATGGTATTATCCTGTCGAGCTTTTTGTTGAATATTTCTGCCGTGAACCGGAATGGACGGTCCCACGACTTGAAATCGAATGAATAACCGGCTACAACATGTGCTGATCTCTGAGATTTAACCTCGTTATTCAAAGTGCCCTGCGGGTATCGCATCTCCCTGTAGAACGGGGGCTGGAAATACACTCCACCTGCAATCCAGATGCTGGATGCTCTGCCCAGCCTCGTTTTGGCCGATAAACGAGGACTTACCATGAACTCGTCACTGAATGAATACCATGTACCTCGTATACCCGCGTCAAGGTTTATAGAATGCGTCCCCAAGGTAATGACCCGCGATAATTTGAAATAACCTTCTGCTGTATTATTGGAAATATCATTTGTTGAAATCACGAGTTCAGATACCTTCAATCCAGTCGGGCTGAATGGCACTGAGTAACCTGCTGAATCAACCATTCTCCATTCTTTTATCCTGTCGTGGAAGCTATCATTCCTGAATTTGGCTCCCCATGAAAAACTTGTTAAACCGCTTTTCGCATTTCCACTGTAGCCAAATGAGCTTATTGTTGCTGCCAATCGGTTTCTCGCGTGAGCGAGCCATCCACCTATTCCGATGTTCATCAGCGTGTCGGTCAGGTTCTCGGAGCCTGTAAGCTTGTCAAGGCTGCTCAGGCTGTAAGCCCCTTGTATATCGAATGATTCGGTCTCATCAGTTCCAAATACCGTGAACAGGACCTTGTGGGTCACATTTGACATGGAAGTGGTCTGCCATCCCAGGGCCGCATTCCATGTCCTGTACTTATCCTTTTCACGACCCGCCATCGCAACATAAAGCCTGTAGGCAGTAGCATCAGTACCAAAGGTGCTGGTTCTGCTTTCGGGAATGAAGTTGTAAACATTCGAAGCATATGAGGCAAGGAATGAAAGTGCCGAGTTGCGGCCTGTTTTATATGTTAATAACGACTGCAGATCGGCAAAAGCAGGTTGGTAATCACCCTTCGAATCGAGGGTTTTGAGCATGAACCTGGTTGACTTGTACCTTGCCCCGGTAAGCCAGTTGAATCGCCCGTCGCGGCTCTTTCCTTCAAGAAAAACCGAGCTTGTCAGCAAACCCGCTGAAACAGCACCACCAGTTCTGTCTGGTTCCCTGTATTTAATATCCAGTACTGACGATAATCTGTCGCCAAATGAGGCATCGAATCCGCCTGCAGAAAACCTTACTTCAGAAACGAGATCGGGATTAATAAAGCTTAGCCCTTCCTGCTGGCCTGATCTTATAAGAAATGGCCTGTATATTTCGATATCGTTTACATAAACAAGATTCTCATCAAAGCTTCCACCCCTCACGGAGTACTGGCTGCTGAGCTCATTATTGGAGGCGACTCCCGGTAGAGTCTTGATAAGGCTTTCGAAGTTGCCGGAGGCGGAAGGAATATGCCTGAAATCCTTGACCGGGATCCTGACCATTGTCGCCTGGAGCCTCCTGCCTGAATTAACAGATATCTCTCCTATATTCAGAGTCTCCTGCTTTATGATTATTTCAGCTCTTATTTCCGCCTTGTCAGGTACAATTTCAATGGAGGTAGTCTTGTAACCAACTGCTGAAATAACGAGTCTGCAAGGTTTGCTTTCACGCTTTATTGTAAGCAGGAAAGAACCATCATCACCAGTATATGTGCCAGTATTGTTACCCGCTAGCATCACGGCAGCATTTACAACAGCAGCACCAGTACTGTCTTTAACTACCCCTGTTACACGGGTCTGTTGTATCTGGAGTGAATAAGCCGGGACTGATAAAAGAAGAAGCAGTAATATTGTGGCCTGCCTTGGCATCTATTTATCGGATTCCTTTACGGTTTCCTTTTTCTTTTTTGACTTGTTCCTGGTTTTTTCGGCCTGGGTGCTTTTTTGATTTTTCAAAAGTCCGTGCTTCACGCCGTTAAAGAATTTAGCCCAGGCAAATGGATTAAGTAGATTGTTGTACGGAGTCTGGTTCCTTGTCATCAGCATGTTGGCGTTCTGCTGCATGTATAACCTGTAGCCGGCTTCAGGCGATACGGCATAAGCCTGCCTGTTTGCAATGCTTGCCTGTATATTGGCAAGGTTCGCGTACATGTTTTTTATTTCCTGTTTTTCCTCTGGTATGCTGGCAAGAACCTCCCTCTTGAATTCTTCATAATTACGCCAGGGAAATATTGTTACCCCCTCGATTGATATGGTATCAGAAACGAGAGAAACATCTTGCTTGTAATATTTCCCGTCTACCTCGAGAGGAACTGTGAATTCCTGGCGCTTATATCCAAGCGCGCTTATGTAAACAGTGTCTCCCGGTATCGAGATAAGTGAATATATACCTGAGTATTCGCTAATGGTTCCTCTCCTCAGTTTATGGGAGTAGATGCTAACGTGGGGAACCGGGCTCTTCTGGTCGTCCGTTATGAAACCGTTAACCTGGATGAGCTTTCCTTTCTCCTTTGTCTGACCGTGTGACAACTGAGGTATAAAAATCAACAGGGTGAGTAAATAAACAAGTCTCTTCAACACTAACCTTTTATGTTTAAACGTCAAACATTAAGAAAGAGTCTGCAAAATAAGTAATAATGAGCGTAACCATGAAACATTTAACTAAAAATTAATATATTTCCACGCACCTTAACATATCATTATGAACAGACTTTTATTGTTGGGAGACGAGGCGATAGCGCAGGCAGGTATTGATGCCGGGCTAAGTGGTATGTACGCCTACCCGGGCACACCTTCCACGGAAATAATGGAATACATACAGGCGTCTCCGGTGTCAGCAGAGAGAAAAATCCACAGGGAATGGTCATCGAATGAAAAAACCGCCATGGAAGCTGCTCTTGGCATGTCGTACGCCGGGAAAAGAGCCATGGTAGCAATGAAGCATGTCGGGCTGAACGTGGCTGCGGATGGATTTATCAATTCCGCGATAACAGGCGTTAATGGGGGACTAATCGTAGTATCGGCTGATGATCCATCAATGCATTCGTCTCAGAATGAGCAGGATTCACGGTTCTATGGCAAGTTTTCATACGTTCCTGTATATGAACCATCGAACCAGCAGGAAGCCTACGACATGGTATTTGATGCTTTTGAATTATCAGAGAAATATTCTGTACCCGTACTTTTCAGGATAACAACCAGGATGGCTCACTCAAGGGCGGCTGTTGAGCTGAAGGAGAGGGAACCGCAAAAAATGCTGACTTTGCCTTCTGATCCGCGCCAGTTCGTTTTGCTTCCGGCTATTGCCAAAAAGAGGTACAGGAGACTCCTGAATGTTCACGAGAACCTGAAAGTTGACAACCGGTTATCTAAATATAACAAATTTACTGACGGAACTGACAGGCGTCTCGGTGTAATCGCTTGCGGGATAGCCCATAACTACCTCGATGAAAATTTCAGGGATACTAAACCTGAATTCCCGATTCTCAGATTGAATACTTACCCGTTCTCGAAAGACACCATCAGGGATATAACAGATCGCTGCAAGGAAATACTTGTCCTCGAGGAAGGCTATCCGATTGTAGAGGAACAGCTGAGAGGCATACTTGATGAGGGGAAGAAGATTTATGGAAGGCTTGATGGTACACTTCCGCGCGACGGGGAACTAAATCCCACAATAGTCGGGAAAGCACTTGGGTTTGAAGTAAAGGAAGGTGCAGTGGTGCCTGAAATAGTGAGGATGCGGCCACCTTCCTTTTGCAAGGGATGCGGTCATTCTGATGTGTTCCTCGCGTTAAATGAATCACTGTCAGAGTATGGCCCGGGAAGGGTCTTTGCTGACATTGGTTGCTATACACTCGCCGCCCTGCCACCTTACGACTCAATCAATTCCTGTGTCGATATGGGAGCCTCTGTAACAATGGCTATCGGTGCTTCCGATGCGGGGCTTTACCCTTCTGTTGCCGTTATTGGAGACTCAACATTCACCCATTCCGGGATGACGGGTCTGCTTGATGCTGTCAACAAGAATTCTGATATAACTCTCATTATAAGTGATAACTCCACAACCGGAATGACAGGAGGGCAAAGGTCGCAGGCAACCGGGAGGCTGGCTGCCATTTGTGCCGGTATAGGGGTAGCTCAGGAACACATCCGGCTTGTTGTACCACTCAGGAAAAATCATGCTGAAAACGTGAAGGTAATGAAAGAAGAATTCGCTTATCATGGCGTTTCAGTGATTATTGCACAGAGAGAGTGTATTCAGACGGCCACGAAGAGAAAGAAATCGGAAACATCAAGCGAGGAGGCATAATATGAAAAAAGACATAATATTATCCGGAGTCGGCGGTCAGGGGATCCTGTCAATTGCTGCTATAATAGGGCTGGCTGCTGTCGAGAACAAACTTCATCTCAAGCAATCTGAAGTTCATGGGATGAGCCAGAGAGGTGGTGATGTCCAGTCACATTTCAGATTATCTGATCAACCTGTTGCCTCCGATCTTATACCTCTTGGTGCTGCCGATATAATTATTTCGGTTGAACCCATGGAATCGCTCAGGTATCTGCCCTGGCTCTCATCCGACGGGTGGCTGGTAACTAATTCGACACCTTACATTAACATACCCGATTACCCCGATCTTGAACAGATACTTACCGAGATCCGTAAAGTGAAAAACAATATAATAGTTGATGCAGACTCTATCGCCCGTGAAGCAGGTTCAGTTAAAGCGGTTAACATGGTTGTCCTTGGAGCTGCCGCTCCTTATGTCGGAATGCCATTTGAATCACTCGAAAATGCAATAAAGAGTCTTTTTGCCAGGAAGGGAGAGGAGATAATAAACCTGAATATAAAAGCCCTAAGGGCTGGAAGAGAGATAGCCGGGAAATAGATGCCCGTCAGAATTTGAAAAGTGCATTCAGATAAATGAGCTTGCTCGTGTTCCTGCTGTTGTCGACAGGGAAAAAATTCTGGTAATCAAGCGCCATTTTTAATACCGGGTTAAAGGTGTGCTGTACGCCGGCAATGAAGAAGTTCCCGTCCATAAGATGGTTCCATGTCTCATCAGTTCCCGCGATGATAACAGATGTTGAATAGTCAAACCTTGTAAATATCTCCGTTTTTGGTCCTGCCATAACACCACCTGTTGATGAAAAACCCCAGGCATGGTGACCTTCTGTCAAATCCAGGTTCGATTTGTAGCTCAATTCAGCGCCAATATAGAAATGTTCGTTTTTGTAACCGGCGAATCCAACGAGTGTATTCTGGTATAAACCATTTTTCCGGAGGAGGTCACTATACAGCCTGATGGCTATATTCTTATCCGGAGTAAATGTCATACCGTACGAAAACTTGACATTTTCATCTAACTGGAGTGTCGAGTAGCCTTCCCCATTCATAACTGATATATCACCTTCAACCTTATCATTGAATTTATAGGTTGCAACCACACCAAGGTCAGCTACAAATCCATAACCGTTAATAGACTGGTAAGTATTTGCAACATACCTTTTACCCCAGAACTTCTGCTGGAAAGCAAATATCTTAGTTCCTGTTATCCCGGCGGTTATATTCAGTCGATCTGTTTTATATGTCACGGAAGCCTCCCTGAAATGCGCGTACCTTCTCGATTTGGATCCTGGAGCAAGATCCTCCGGATTACCTGCATCAATTGTCAGAGTTGCTGAATAGTTATCATCATACATGAAGTTGTAACCAAAATATGCCCTCGACAGACTGAATCCTGTCTTCTTGCTATCGTCAGCTATCCTGACCTTGAAATCAGTGAATATCTCTACTATTGGTTTACCTGTAAGTGTGCCCGATTGGGCGTTCAACCTTAGCGTTAGCGTGAATATCAACGCCAGAATAAAAACAAGCTTCTTCATTAATGTATTTGTCCGGAGGTCTTAAACAGACCTGCAAATGTATTCTTTTTTAGCATTTTTAAGCTCTAAAAACATTTTTTATAGCTTTATAACATGCGATACTCCTGCGGTTTCACTTTATTTGTACTTAAATAATCTATAACTCAACTGAACCTATGAAACTGAAACTGTTATTGATTTTCATGCTTGTAGTTCCGTTTTATGCCCACGGACAAAAAGCTGATTTCAAAGCTGCTGAAAAATTCAGAGCCGAAAATCTGGCACCTAAAACAGGTGACCTTTCGGTTAATGCTAACTGGATTGAGGATTCTGATATTTTCTGGTATTCTTTCAAGACTTCCTCGGGTAAAAACTTTTATTACGTGAATGCTGCACTGAGGACCAGGCAACCGCTGTTCGACAGCAGGTACATGGCCGCTGAGCTTCATAAACTTACTCATCATCCTTACAATGAGCTTGATCTCCCGGTCAGGGATATTAAATTCGAGAAAAAGAGTATAACGAAGTTTACCTTCATGGTCGATTCGATCAAGTTCTTTTATGATATTGCCACCCAGAAACTAGCAATTAAAGACACGATAGGGAAGGAGAAACGTACTCCTTCATGGGCCAGCTATTCACCGGATTCCACCTGGATAGCTTTCTCGAAAAATCATAATCTTTTCCTGATGAAGGCAAAGGATAAGGACAGTGTCGAATACCAGCTTTCAACCGACGGTGAAAGATATCATAGTTTTTCAGCGTGGTCAGAAGACACGATAAAGAACAAGAGGAGACGTGCGAATGTAGAGTGGTTCAAGAATTCCAAAAAACTATACGTGGAACGACAGGATGAAAGAAAAGTGAAAGACCTGTTTGTAATTGACGTTCTCGCGCAACCTCGTCCCAAGCTTGAAACTTACAGGTATTCGATGCCAGGTGAGGAATTCGTACCACAATCAGAGCTCATAATATTTGATGTGGCTACCAGGAAAAGAGTTGATGTCGACCTTAAAAAGTGGAAAGATCAGACCCTCGGTGTCATGTGGAGTTCGCAAAAGGCTTCCGATAAGCTGATCGTCATGAGAAAGGACAGGCCTCTTAAAAACCTGGATATTTGCCTTGTTAATGCCGAGACAGGAGCGGTCAAGGTTTTATTCACTGAAGAGATATGGCCTTATTTCAATAACGAGTATTCGCGTCTTGCGGTATTAAATGAAGGCAATGACATCATCTGGTGGTCGGAACGCACGGGCTGGGGACAGCTCTACCTGTACGACGGTAATGGAAATCTCAAGAACCAGATAACCAATGGCTACTTCGTCACTGGCAGGATTGAAAGGATAGATACGATCGGCCGTGTTCTATATTTTGAAGCTTTCGGAAGAGAACAGGGTGTTCATCCATACTATTCGATGAAATACAAGGCTTCAATTGACAGGGGAGGAGTGAGCCTGCTCACTAAAGAGCCCGCGAATCACAGTCTTACAATGTCTAAAAGCAACAGGTTTTTCGTTGATACCTATTCAAGAGTCGACATGGCACCAAAGGCTGTATTACGCGATAATAATGGTGCGGTGGTACTTGACCTTGAATCAGCGGACCTGTCGCAGCTGTATCTTGCAGGCTGGAAAATGCCCGAGACAATCAAGGTAAAAGCGAAAGACGGGGTTACAGATCTGTATGGAGTAATGTACAAACCGTTCAATTTTGATTCAACCCGGAAATACCCGATAATATCATACGTGTATCCTGGTCCCCAGACGGAATCAGTTCCATACGGGTTTTCTGTTTCCGGGGCAAAAAACGTTGCATTGGCCCAGCTTGGTTTCATAGTCGTCAATTTCGGTCACCGTGGCGGAAGCCCCATGCGTAGCAACTATTATCATACATTCGGTTACAACGACCTTCGCGATTATGCTCTCGCTGATGATAAGTATGGGATTGAGCAGCTTGCCGACAAATATAAATTCATTGATGTTGATAAGGTTGGAATCTATGGCCATTCTGGTGGTGGATTCATGTCTACGGCAGCCATCCTTTCTTACCCCGATTTTTATGATGTTGCTGTCTCATCTGCCGGTAATCACGATAATAATATTTATAACCAGTGGTGGGGTGAAACTCACAACGGGGTGACCCAGATAGAAAAAACTATCAAGGGAAAGGGTGAGAAGAAGGATAGTACGCGCAAGGATGAGGTAAAAATATCTTTCAAGGGTGAGGTGGAAAAGAACCAGGATATGGCAAAGAACCTTAAAGGTCACCTGCTGCTCGTCCACGGCGACATAGATAACAACGTTCATCCAGGAAATACTCTAAGGGTTGTCGATCAGCTCATAAAAGCAAACAAACGCTTCGATTTCATGATGCTGCCCGGCCAGAGACATGGCTTCGGTAATGCCACGGCTTATTTCGACAGGATGATGTGGTATTACTTTGCCGAGCACCTGTTGGGTGACTATAGGACCAATGTTGAACTTACCGATTTTTAATAAATTACAAATATGAAAAATACTGTTAAAGCATTGACAACATTCATGATCATCATGGTCATGAGCGCGGGTTTAATGGCCCAGGAAAAGGTTAAACTATATGATCCCGCGCTCGACGGGATGAAACAGATAAAGGAAGCCACCGCTTTGGCCAAACAGCAGGGAAAGCATGTACTTGTTCAGTTCGGTGGTAACTGGTGTGGATGGTGCATCAAGTTTGATGCTTTCTGCAAAGCTGATTCTGCAATTTCGTCGGTCATAAATAAGAACTATGTGCCTGTGAAAATGAATTACAGCCCCGAGAATTATAATAATGATGCAAACGCGTTCATGGGCAACCCGTCAAGGTTCGGTTTCCCGGTGTTTATCATTATTGACGGGAACGGGAAGGTCCTGCATATACAGGATAGTGGTTTGCTCGAGGAGGGACAGGGCTACAGCGCGAAAAAAGTCATAGGTTTCTTCAGGAACTGGACTCCCGCTGCCATCGTTCCCAAAGTGATGAAGCCCCCTGTTAAAAAATAACCTCGCTCCCGGATAGAAAACAGAGGCTGTAACCCTAAGGATTACAGCCTCTTTCTTCACGGGTGCAGCGAGATTCGGGAACTACTCCTCTTTCGTGCCTTTCGACGACCTTAAAAGAAGCAGGTCACTCAGGACAATCTCGGTGATGTACTTGGTTACTCCCTTTTTGTCCTCGTAACTGCGGTAGACAATCCTGCCTTCCACTGCCACTTCCTGGCCTTTTTTCAAAAACTTACCGGCTATATCAGCCAACCCGTTCCAGGCGATGATATTATGCCACGTGGTTTCCGAAACCTTCTGCCCTTCACCATTCTTGTAATCATCATTAGTCGCCATGGTGAAATGAGCGACCTTCTTTCCACTTTCAAGTTTCTTGATCTCCGGGTCCTGCCCCAGGTTCCCGATCAGCTGTACTCTGTTCCTTAAATTGTTCATTACTCTGGTTTTTAAGTTTGACATCGAACATATTCGAGACAAACTTACGATCGTCATTTAACCCGATCAGGTTATTAATTGCTTATATCTGTTTGTTAATCATTTGTAATCGTTTAAACCGATTAAAAACGTTTTTTCGTATCTTTATCAAAACATTACGTTGTGGAACGTAGGTGTCTCGATTGCGGCGACGTGTTACATGGTCGGGCTGATAAGAAGTTTTGTTCCGATCAATGCAGGAACAATTTCAACAACCGGCAGAATCGTGATTCAAATAATTTTGTTAGAAATGTGCATGGCCTGTTAAGAAAGAACAGGCGTATTCTCGGTGACCTTTACAATGAGGGAAAGACGAGAGTACATAAAGATGCCTTATATGCCCTTGGATATAATTTCAGCTTTTTCACACATTCGATTAAAACCCGCGACGGCAAACAGTTCAATTACTGCTTTGAATATGGTTTTCACGAGGGGAAAGACGAGTTTGTTGAACTCCGTCTTAATTCAGACTATCTTGAATACAGGTAAATATGCTGTTTCACTGGCAGTTACAGCTGTCCATCATGATCAGCTAGCGGGTCAGCACCAGTTGGACGTGAATAAAATCTGTAAAAAAGGTTTTTAACTACAGTTCCCAACCTAAATAATCACCTGGCTTCCACTTTCATTATTCTGCTGGGCGGGAATAGGAACCAGCACTCCTTTATAACTGGCATGATCGATCATGGGGTTTTGCAGCGAGAAAGTACAAAAACCATTCTTGCCAATAGTGAGGTAGATTGTAAAGGTGTCGTTACCTTTTCCAACCTTCAGGTTCAGATCATAAAGTCCTTTTCCTTCGTTCCATTCCATATTGTAATCAAAGGTCTGGCCATTGAAATTAATTCCGCTTATAGGCCTCGATCCCATCGATCTGCCCACGTATGGTAGACTCACAGTTGCCAGCCCTCCATTAATAATAAGAAAATTGTGGTCGGGGTTCAACTCGGCAACATTACCATAGCGGGTATAATACTTATCAACTTTGATAATGTATCTTCTTGCTTCGACGGCACTTTTTACTGTTGCCTGCTCAGCAATTTTTCTTTCTTTTCTTAGTTCAGAAGAGGATATACCGGCTTCTTTCGTGGATGTGCATGCCACTACGACAAGCATAATGACCATGAATGAAAATAGATTTTTCATGATAACAGGTATTAGACATAAGTATCATCCAAATACCGTGCCAACAAAAAAAACAGGATGGAAAAATTTCCATCCTGTGTTAAGTATCAAAAGAATTAGTGTTTTCGGGGAATCACGACTATTTAATCTCCCCGTTTGCAGCTTCCCAGACCTGGAGATAACCAAGTTTAATGATGTTAAGCATTTTATTCCAGCTTACCAGGCTGACCTGGTCTGATGGCTGATGGTAATCAGGATGCATTGCTGCCATCCATGCAATTACAGGTATCTTGTTGTTTGTGAAAGCGGTGTAATCGCTGCCCCCGGTTGGAGCTTCCTGGCTCCTTATGCTGAGGTTTAGATTTAATTTATACTGCGAAACGGCCGATTTTGTAATCTCTTCAAGTTTTGGATAGGCCTTGGTGTAGGTAACCCCTGCCATGTTCTTCGCCGTATCGGTTGCTATATCGCGGGCAATCATATCGAAGTTCATATAGAACTTGTAGTCACCTATCTTGCCAATTGTCGGGTAATTGGTGAAATATTCTGAACCGAGAAGTCCCTTTTCCTCACCTGTCCACGCGCAAAAGACAATAGTTCTTTTTGGTTTAACACCGCTGGCAGCAAAAGCCTTAGCGATAGTCATAACAGCCACGGTTCCTGAGGCGTTATCATCTGCCCCGTTCCAAATCTTGCCATTATCCATTCCCATGTGATCCATGTGTGCACCTATGGCAACGACCTCATTGGGGTTTTCGCCTTCAATCACGGCAACAACGTTACGTACATTGACCCTGCGATTCTTGACTGCTGCCGAGAATCCAATGTTCACACCAGGAACAATAACGGGTTTGAATTTAAGAGTGCCGGTCGCGGCATCTTTCTCGAATTTTGCTACATCGATGCCAGAATCCTTAAGGATGAGATTGAGAATCTTTTCAGTTACAGTCAGGTTAACTGGGCTCACAACAACTTCCTTACCGTCCAGGCGCATCGGGTTCCAGTTGGTTCTCGGTCCGCTTTCTGCCGGTGACATATTGTTGTTGAACATGTAGACGCCCCATCTCTTGGCTATATCCTGGTTGAAAGTCATGTCTATAACACCAACTGCGCCAAGGGTAGTAAGAACCTCGTTCTTTCTTCTTGTTATCTCGAAAGAATTTCTGGGATTATCACCAACAAGTTTCTTGTACATTGGCGAATTAACATCATTCATGCCCGGGAAACCCTGTAATCTAAGTACAACTTTGCCTTTGATGTCGACACCGGCAAAATCGTCAATGCCTTTTTCCTTGTCCTGCAAGCCATAGCCCACAAATACAACGGGTGCATCAAATTTGGCGTTTGAAGAAGCCCTGCCAAGCGAGTAGTCAATTCCTTCCTCGAAATTGAAATCCCTGCCACCCTTCCTGACCACCATTGATGAGGATCCTCCAGGGAGAGTCTCAATAAGTGTGAAATTCTGGAAATATGACCTTGCCGGTGGTTGCATCCTGGTGCCGGCGTCGGGCCTCTGGCGGCCACCAAATCCACCGAACCCGCTCATCCCTCCGGCATCGCCACCACCCTGGACTCCAAATACCTTGAACATGCTGGCCACATAGTCAGCTGCCAGATATGATCCTTTTTCGCCGGTAGCCCTTCCTTCCATCCAGTCTGATGAAAGAAACTCGAGCTGTCCTTTTATCGCATCCATTGTTATGGCCTGCAGACCTTTTTCTTTGGGCGTTGTCTGCCCGTTAACGAACATTACCGGGATAAGTCCGGCAAAAATCAATGTGATCAGTAACCTTTTCATGCTAATTCATTTAAATATTCCACTAATATACTCAGTAATTGATGCTTGTTAACTATTTATTATCGCGTTAACTTTTTTTAACCTATATTTCCATCACTTACCTCTGTTCATGCAACCAACAAATCTTTGATTGTATATTTTAGCATTTATAATTATTAACTCATGAAAAGAAATATCCTTTTGTTAACCGCCTTGCTGGCATTTGCGTTTGGTGCATTTGCACAAAAAAAAGTTGTTTATGCCGACAATTATCTTGTTAGGGTAGGTGATATGGCTCCTGATTTTGTCATAAAGGAAGCGGGAGGAAAGACCTACAAACTCTCCGACCTGCGGGGTAGCGTCGTGATGCTGCAGTTTACTGCAAGCTGGTGCAGTGTCTGCAGGACGGAAATGCCTTTTATTGAATCAGAAATATGGAAGGCCAGGATGAACAAGGGTCTCAAAGTCATAGGTATTGATCGCGATGAACCGGAAGCAACAGTTCTTAAGTTTAAGACCGAAATTGAAGTCACCTATCCACTCGCTCTGGATCCTGGAGCAGACATTTTTGGCCTGTTCGCCGAGAAACAGGCAGGTGTTACACGTAATGTTATCATCGACAGGAAAGGCAAGATTATCTTCCTGACACGACTGTACAAGAGAGATGAATTTGACCAGATGAAGAAGGTTATATTCAATGAGTTAGAAGGCTCCAGGTGATTCTTCAACGAATACTTTACCGGTTTTTTATTAATTAAAGATACTGGCGAGTGCAACCTTTCAGCATATTTCGTCGTTATAATAAAGTCAACTGTTATCTAAGTTTAATTTAACCATTTCAAGATGAAAAAATTAATTGTTATCCTTTTGGCAGTAATACTGGCAGCACCGGTTTATTCCCAGATCAAGTTCGGGATCAAAGCCTCTGCAGCCACGACAACGGTTCCGACTTATGATATCCAGACCGGGACTAATAACATTGAGGCGCTAAAAGACGCGGCGTGGGGCTTTCAGGCCGGTGCATTTGTACGACTTACCCTGCTGGGCATTTACCTTCAGCCCGAGGTAATGTTCGCCTCAAATACCTACGAGTATAATGTTACTACCTCGGGTGGCACTGATGTCCTGAAACAGAAATTCAACAGGCTTGAAGTTCCTGTCATGCTGGGTGTAAAACTTGGTCCTATAAGGATAAATGCCGGCCCATCAGCATCCGTGCAGATTGGAACACCCAAGGCGCTTATTGATGATCCCAACTTCAAAGAGATGTACAAGGGTGCTACTTTTGGCTACCAGGCTGGTCTTGGTTTCGATCTCTTCAAAAAGCTTACAATTGACGCGAGGTATGGCGGAAGTCTAAGCGGGAAATTTGGAGATGCTGTTACAATCGGCGGCCAGACATTCCAGCTCGACCACAGACAACCGGAATTCATACTGAGCCTTGGAATAATGTTCTGACATTTACATAGTTTTATTGAAAAACTCTCCCTGTTTCGGGAGAGTTTTTTATTTTTACATGAGCCATGAATCATTAGCTAAATGTTCAGACTTCTGGAAAATACTAATAAGGAACTTATCGGGATAGTGCTTGTAGTATACCTGCTTACTATCCTCTTCGTCTGCTTCATGATAGTATTCGAGAAGAGATCACCTGTCAAGACCCTCTCGTGGGTAATGGTTTTGTTACTTGTTCCTATTCTCGGTATAATACTATATATCTTCTTTGGACAAAATTTCAGGAAACAGAAGATATTTTCCAAGAAGAGCATACTCGACATGGAGCATCTTAGCAATATCGCGGCTTTCCAGGTCAATACTCTTCCAGCCAGGCTTGCCATAGCATCCGAAGCCGTGCGCGGTAAGGATCATCTTATGAAGCTCATGCTAAACAACAATAAATCGGCACTTACAGAATTTAATAATCTCGAGGTACTCGTCGACGGTATTAATACCTTCCCGGCAATGCTCAGCGCTATCAGCGAGGCAAAAGAGTTCATTAACATGGAATTCTACAGGATAGAATCAGATACCCTCGGTATGAAATTCATAAATCTGCTAATGCAGAAGGCAAAGGAAGGTGTTAAGGTCAGGATAATTTTTGATGATGTAGGAAGCTGGAGCTTTTCGAACCCGGTTATCAGGAGAATGAAGGAGAGCGGTATCGAGATTTTCCCCTTTATGCCGGTCCGCTTCCCCTGGCTCACGAGCAAAATTAACTTCAGGAATCACAGGAAGATTCTGGTGATAGATGGATCTACCGGTTTTGTTGGTGGACTTAACCTTGCTGACAAGTACCTTCATGGCCTGTCGGAGCTTGGCAAATGGAGAGATACCCACCTCCAGGTAAGGGGCGAGGCTGTCATGGCCCTGAACAGTGTCTTTACTGTCGACTGGTACTTTGTAAGCGACATACTCCTTGACGATTTACATCCATCATCAGATAATGAAAAGATTGCCAACAGGTGCTGGATACAGGTTGCTTCCAGCGGACCTGATTCGGACTGGGCGAATATAATGCAGGTCTATTTTTCGGCTATCGCCACGGCGCGACGGTCTATCTATATTACCACCCCGTATTTTTCGCCTGACGAAAGTATTCTGAATGCCCTCAAGACAGCATCGCTCAGCGGTGTGGATGTACAGATGATACTCCCTGGAAAATCCGATTCAGCGGTGGCTTACTGGAATACCTTGTCTTACATTGATGAATTAATGGAAGCAGGTATTAAAGTATACCTGTTTAATGAAGGATTTAATCATTCTAAATACTTCATTGTCGATTCAATCTTTTCTTCAGTCGGATCGGCAAATGTTGATATGCGCAGCTTCGACCTTAATTTTGAAGTCGCTGCACTCGTTTATGATGAAGCTTTTTCAGCGAGGCTGCTCGCCTTGTTCGAGGAAGATAAATCAAGAAGCCGCCGCGTTGACCCGGGTGAATGGGATAAACGCCCCAGATCCAAACGCATAAAAGAATCACTCTCAAGGATTCTTGGGCCGTTGTATTAATAGGGAATTCCTGAAACCGTTCTTATACAACACGGTTATGCGGTCTGATCCCGCTTATTCTTCCTTCTCGGAACTGTTGGAAGCAATCCAGAAATAAACCAGAGTAAATACCAGCAGGAATGGCAAAAATCTCGTGAGACTTCCTGCCAGATCCCGGTTTATCCTGTCAATACTGGCGAAGGTAAGCACGCAGGCTAATATGTAGATGAATGTTACTATCCATCCTGCTAAAGTGGTTGGAAGGTAGAACCATCCTTCTTTCCTGAAATTAATCTTCTTTTTCTTCATCAGGGTTTATCAGGCTTTGACTCTATTTCCACAAAAGCATTTTGAGGGCAACAAGAAGCAGAAACACTCCAAACACCTTCTTTAGAATGTCCTGTGGTAATTTAATTGCAAGTTTTGACCCGAAGATCGATCCAACGACAAAGACTGTAGCCAGTATTAGCGCGACTTTTATGTCGACATGTCCGGCTTTGTAATAATTCATTACCGCGAAGATTCCCACCGGTGGCAGCATCATCGCCAGACTGGTACCCTGGGCTGATTGCTGCGTGAATCCCATTATGAATATCAGGGCGGGTATAACTATAATACCTCCGCCTATTCCTAGCAGACCAGCCAGAACACCGGTCAGCAGGCCAAGAATGACAAGTAAAATTATGGTTGCGACTGACATACTTTTCATTTTAACTTGTTAAATATTAATTATCGCGGCAAAGCTAATAATTCCATAAAAGATCTCACGTTATTTTAAACATATTGTGAGTTGACGATTGTTCTGTTGTACAGCATTCTTGTTTTAACATACTTTATAGATAACTTTGTCCGCGAAAATCTGCAACACGATGAAGCCATTCAGAATAATAATTATCCTGTTATCTGTTTTAGCCGTTCTTACGGCTGGAGCAGGTTACAAACTTTTCTTCGGTTCAGGAGTGATACCTTCGGCGAAATCGGGCGCGATTATTATTCCTACCGGTTCGTCGTACAAACAGGTCTTAGATTCTATAACCAGGCACGTGAGAATAAATAATCCGGGAATTTTCAAACTCGTCGCCGAAAAGAAAAAATATCCATCGCATATCAAGCCCGGCCGGTATATTGTAAATAAAAGCATGAGTTATGTTGCTTTCGTTAATACAAATGTGTCGGGTAACCAGAGCCTGCAAAGGTTACATTCAATAATATCAGGACTATCTATCAGTTTGCCGGGAAGGTCGGGAAACAGATAGAAGCTGATTCCGCATCCATAGCCTCATATCTTGACAACGAAAAAAATTTCTCGGAAATTGGATTGAAACATGAAACAATTATTTCAGTATTTATCCCCGATACCTATGAGTTTTATTTCAATACGACACCACAGGTTTTTTTCAAGCGAATAAAATTAATGAATACCTGAAGTTCTGGAATGATGAGAGGCAGGCGAAAGCGAAAGGGAATGGACTTACACCTCTCGAGGTTTCAACTCTGGCTTCTATTATAGATGATGAAGTGCGCAAGCCAGAGGAAAAGCCGAGGATAGCCGGCGTTTACCTTAACCGGCTCAGGCGTGGTATGCCGCTTCAGGCCTGCCCGACTATCAAGTTCGCGATGAACGATTTCACGATAACCAGGATTTTGACAAAGTATCTCCAGGTCGATTCACCTTATAATACTTACAAGAACAAGGGATTGCCACCGGGGCCAATTGGATGTCCGACAAGGGAAAGCCTCGAAGCAGTTTTGAATGCTGAAAACCACGACTATCTTTTCTTCGTTGCAAGGGCTGACTTTTCTGGATATCATAATTTTTCGAAAACACTCGCGGAACACAACCGTTACGCTGCTGAATACCAGAAAGAACTCGACAAAAGGAAGATATACAGGTAGCTCAGACTACTTCCACTTCCCGTTCAAGATTTATATAAAACTTATCGCGTACAGAATCGCTGATCTTCCTCGAGAGAGCCAGTATTTCATTGCCCGTGGCGTTCCCGTGATTGACCAGAACAAGAGCCTGTTTTTCGTGCACACCAGCATCGCCTTCCCTCCATCCTTTCCAGCCACATTGTTCGATCAACCATCCGGCTGCAACCTTGTACCCTCCCGATTTCTCGGGGTAGACAGGCATTAGCGGGTGCAGACTCTTCAGGAAGTCTCCATGATCTTTCCCTATGACAGGATTCTTGAAGAAACTGCCTGCATTTCCTGTTACCGATGGATCTGGCAATTTACTGCTTCTGATCCTGATAACAGCCTCCCTGATAGCTTGCAACGTGAGATCAGAATGAGCAGCTACTTCCTGCCTGAGAAACCCGTACTCGAGATTGAACTCGGGTTTTTTATCGAGTCTGAATTCAACAGATAAAACTACGCTAACCTCCCTTTCAATTCACTTTTGAAAATACTGTCGCGGTAGCCAAACCTGCACTCGCCGGATGTGAAATATTTAATACTTCCGTCAGAAATATTTATAGTCTTTACCCTGGTTATTCTCGGCCCTGCTTCAACTCCATATGCACCAATGTTCTGAACAGGTACGGCCCCTACACTTCCCGGTATGAGTGAAAGGTTTTCAAGACCACCGTATCCTGCATTCACGCTCCAGCTCACAAGGTCATCCCATGCAACTCCCGCTCCGGCTACTACATGAACGCATTCGGAGTCTTCTTTTGTTAAATCAATTCCTTTTATCGATGGATGAATTATTGTGCCCCTGAAATCGCCCGAGAACAGCATGTTGCTTCCACCACCCAGAACAAGATATTTTTCTTTCAGGTTCTTAACTGTCAGAATATAATCCTGTAACTCTTTTTCCGACGCGATGGTAACAAGTAGGTCGGCAACAAAGTTAATTCTGAAAGTATTGTATTCTCTTAGCGATACCTTCTCCTGGATCATTAGGGTCAAATTTGCACAAATTTAGAAAAATTACATCCCTGCAAGACATTACCAGTGGAATGCCTTCAAATTGTTTTGTTCCTGTCCGATGATTTTTTCTATCTGATAAAGCCTTTTAGTACATTTGAATCATGCAAAAAAGGAAGAGGTATATAGCGATCTTTTCTGTGACAAATTGCATTTGTAATGACCAGAGAGTGAAAAAAATGGCCTCGGTTGCTTCATCCGCTGGTTTCGAAGTTATTGTCATAGGTCGTTACAGTGGTGATTGTTGCAAAAGCACCAGCCTGCCATTCAGGACGGCCAGGTTCCGCATGCTGTTCAAAAGAGGCTTTTTGTTTTATGCTTTTTTTAATATCCGTTTATTCATAGAATTGATTTTTCGGAAAGGCTCAATCCTGGTCGCGAATGACCTCGATACTTTGCTTCCAAATTTCCTGGTTTCAAAGTTTAAGAGACTCCCATTGATCTACGATTCGCACGAGTATTTCACCGGGGTACCTGAACTTGAAGGGCGTCCTGTCGTGAAAAAAGTATGGAAAACAATTGAGAAGTCAGTTTTTCCAAAGCTTCGGAACGTGATAACTGTAAGTGATGGGATAGGGCTATTATACAAGGATGAGTATGGCATAACTCCCGTCATTGTGAGAAATTGTTCCCCATCAATTGCCATTGAAAACAAACTATCGAGGGAGGAATTGGGAGTGCCTGAAAATGACCTTCTTCTCGTAATTCAGGGAACAGGGATAAACATTCACAGGGGTGCCGAGGAACTTGTGAGCTCGCTTGAATTTATCGAAGGAGCCACCTTGCTGGTGATTGGCGGTGGTGACGTGATAGACAGGCTCCGCGAGATCGTGATGGTGAAGAATCTTTCAGGAAAAGTAAAGTTCATCCCGAAGATGAGCTGGGAAGAAATGATGAGGTACACCAGCGCTGCTGATATTGGATTCACCCTCGACAGGAGTACCAATATTAATTACCTGTATAGCCTCCCGAACAAGTTGTTTGATTATATCTCTGCAGGAATAGCAATCGTTGCAAGCGATCTGCCTGAGGTAAGTAACCTGGTGCAAAAATATAAATGTGGTATTATTCTGACCGAGGTCACTTCATCGGGGATAGCTAAGGCTGTTGGAACGTTAAGGGAGAACAGGGAATTGTTAGGGAATTGTAAAAGGAACTCGCGTTCTGCTTCAGATGAAATTAACTGGGAAGCAGAATCCGATAAGGCAATGAATATTTACAAAAGCCTGTACAAGAAACTTGATACTAATTAATTCTCATGCTTGAAAAAAAGGAACTGGTAAGGAAAGCTTTTCCCTTTCTGGAAAAGGAACTCGTTGATGAAATATGTGAGGCAGCAAGGATAATTGAAGCAACTGAAGGAGATAACATTCTTGATGAGGGTGATTATATCCGGTCCTTCCCAATGGTCATCAGCGGTACAATAAGGGTAACACGATTTTCTGACCAGGGAAACGAATTACTATTATATTATCTCAAGGCAGGGGAGACTTGCGCCATGTCGCTTACTTGCTGCATGAGCCTGCAGAAAAGCAATATCAGGATGGTGGCTGAAGAACCATCAGTCGTGATCACTATTCCCGTCGAAATGCCTGAAAGGTGGATGACTGAATTCAGAACCTGGAAGGAATTCATGATGTACTCATACAGGAAAAGATTCGACGAATTGCTCGATACCATAGATGCGGTAGCCTTCATGAGCCTTGACGAGCGCCTGGTACGATTTTTCAGTGACAGGTTCAGATCGACCGGAAAGACAGTTTACGAGGGTACTCATCTCGACATAGCTATTCAATTGAACAGTTCCAGGGAGGTCATATCCAGGCTTCTCAAGACTCTCGAGAAAAGGGGACTGGTAACAACTGGTAGAAATTCAGTTGATTACACGATGCTTGTGAGACATTGATCCATTTGTGACCTGGGTCACTGACGCGGGCATGACTTCATTGTATTTTCGCGTCAAAACAGGATTATGAAATCATTTATAAAGAAAAACCTCCTTTTAATAAGTTTCATCATTGCTGGCGGAACGGGGGGATTTTTATACTGGAAATTTGTAGGCTGTCTTTCAGGCACCTGTGTTATTAAATCAGTCTGGTACATGAGCACGATCTACGGTATGCTGCTTGGTTATGTTTCAGGATCGTTGATTGAAGAGCTTGTGGCAAGTTTGGGTATGAAGTCCAATGGCGATGACGGACTGACAAAGGAGACAAGCCGGTTCTTGTCGATTTTTCAGCGGAATGGTGCGGACCATGCAGGATGATGGCTCCCGTTCTTGAACAACTGAAAAACCGCATGGGTAGTAATATCCGGATCCTGAAGATTGATGTTGACAGGAATAATGAACTGGCTTCAAGGATGAATATCAGAAAATGTCCCAACCCTGATGCTTTTCCAGGAAGGTGAAAGGAAGTGGACAGGCAGCGGAGTAATGACCTCCGATTTCATTGAAAAAGTAGTACGCGATAATTGCAGGATTAATATATAACACGTTATGATACAAGTCAGGATAGAGCCATCTAGATGCCCGCAGAATCATTTTTGCCCGGTAATGAGGGTATGTCCGCAGGGAGCAATAACCCAGGAATCTCCTTCAGCGCCCCGGTTATTGATGAATCGAAATGCACTAACTGTGGCAGGTGTGCCAGGTATTGCGGTTATGGTGCTTCAGATAGCCACTTTGAGGTACTGGTTAAATCTATTCAAGGGAAAATTACTTGGACCTGGGTTCAGCGGCGAATTCTTTCTCGAGCATATTTAATTGCATTGAAGCCGGGATAAGCCATCCTATGAACCGGAGGAATCTGTTAATAAGCATTGGTATAGCGACCACTTTGCCTTTGAAAGTCTGGTCTATGGCGAATGAGGCAAGTTTCCGGCTATCAATTTTCGTCCATTTTCCCCAGTTCTTGTGAGCTTCAATTCGTGCTGATGTGCCGCTGTTTGTCTCGACCCCGTTTGGGCAGATGACAGTCACGCTGATACCCCTTTTTCTAAGTTCGGCACTAATGCTCATCGAAAAGTTAAGAACATATGATTTCGTCGAAGAGTAAACACTTTTGTACGGTATCGGGAAGAATGCTGAAAGGCTGCCGATATTGAGAATATATGATTGCCTGTTTCGTTCGAGCATTGGAACAAAAACCCTGCAAAGCATAGTCAGGGCCCTGATATTCAGAAGTATTCTCTTGTCAGAATACTCTGGTGTTGATTCTGCAAACTCTGCTGCACCAGCCATACCTGCATTGTTTATTAGGAAATTAACCTCAATCGAGTTTGCAACACACCATTTATAAACATCATCCGCTGCCGAATCGCCAGTGAGGTCTATTTCAAGGAATTTTACATCAATCCCGTTGTCGGCAGCGAGCTGTTTGGCAATATTCTCCAGACCTGTTGCAGGTAATGAGACAAGGGCAAGATTCATCTTCCGCGATGCGCATTCGTGTGCCAGTGAAAGACCAATACCGTTGCTGCTTCCAGTAATTAAAGTGTAGTTCATTTTTCAGGTGATTCAAATTGTGGTTAGTCAGTTTCTTTTTAATCTGATAGCAGGATGGGCCTTTAAAGAAAGCCATTCTGCAGAGAGAGCCAGTATGATGTGACTGATGAATGCAGGAATGAAACTACCGCTGCGGAGACATACTAAACAGAGGATGATACCAAACGGAACAGCTCCTGCTGCCTCCTTCCATCCCTTGTGAAGATGAACACCCATGTAAAGCAAAGTGTTGATCAGGATTGCAATCCATTTTCCAGCCACTTCATCCAGGGTGAATAACAGAAATCCCCTGAATAGCAGCTCATAGCAAAAAAGATAAAAAATCCAGGTAAGCGCGCTCAGTACAAGTGTACCCTTGTTCCATTGGGGTAGTCTTATCTGTGGGAAAGCCTCGAGGTTGTCCGGCTGTTTGTGATTCAGCAGGTTTATGATGAAAAGTATTATCCCGATCATGAGGCTGTATAATAATCCCTCGACGGTTGAGCAGAAATTGATACCAGATAACTTGAAATTCTGATCGCGGGTTAAAAGATAAAGTACCGGTAATCCACCATAAATGATTGCAGTTGTGATCCTTTGCCAATATATTTCTCTCGAGTTATCAGAGGGATCACGGTTTTTATCCAGAAGTATCGCCGGTATCCTCATGAACCTGTATACCAGATAACCGGCTCCGACAGTGAGGACTGCAAAGATGCTTTGGCTCATTAATTGCGTGGTATGAATCTTTTTGGAATTATTGTAAATTTAATAATTATAATATCCAAATAAGCATAAATTTGCATGAATTGAACCAACTAACCCAAATCAAAAGTTTATTATGAAAACCAACCGTCGTAATTTCTTGAAGACAGCAACAGTTGCCGGAGCAGGAGCTGTAACAGGTGGATTATTATCAGGATGTTCCACCAAGGAACAGTTGTCAAACCTTCCAGGTATCATCGAATCTGTCAAGGCGAAACATTCACAAAGATTCAACATGAGCGGTTACGCTGCTCCGGCGTTGCCAGTAGTCAGGGTTGGTATTATCGGTCTGGGCGACAGGGGGAGCGGCGCAGTTGAACGGCTTTCATTCATTGAAGGTGTCGAAATAAAAGCATTATGCGACAAAAGAGAAGTAGCAGTCAGGGAATCCCAGAATTATCTCAAAAGCATAGGAAGAGAACCTGCAAAGGAGTTTTTCGGGGGTGAAGACGAATGGAAGAAGCTCGTTGAAATGACAGATCTCGACCTGATCTATACTTGTACCCCCTGGATACTTCATACTCCAATATCAGTTTTTTCAATGGAGCACGGCAAGCATGTTTGTTGCGAGGTTCCAATAGCAAGAACAATTGATGAAGCATGGCAGCTTGTGGAGACTTCCGAGAGGACAAAGAAGCATTGCATGATGCTTGAAAACTGCTGCTACGATTTCTTTGAACTCCTGACTCTCAACATGGCCAGGCAGGGGATGTTCGGGGATATCATACATGGCGAGGGCGCCTATATCCATAACCTGATGGGATATAATTTCAAGAAGCCTCTTGACGACAGGCAGGCTGACGGGGCCTATACAGATATGTGGAGACTCAAGGAAAATGCATCACGAAACGGTAACCTTTATCCTACTCATGGCCTGGGTCCGATTTGCCAGGTCCTGAATATAAACAGGGGAGACAGGATGGAGTATCTTACTTCCGTTTCCACGAACGATTTTACAATGGGTAAGCACGCTAACGAACTTGCCGCTACTGATAAATTCTTCAGTGAATTCGCTAACCGTTCATACAGGGGAAACCTTAATACAACAATCATAAAGACCAATCTTGGTAAAAGCATCATGGTTCAGCATGATGTTTCATCTGAGCAGCCATATTCAAGGATTCACCTTGTAAAAGGTACTAATGGTATGGCTGTAAAATATCCAAAATCGCTCATAGCCCTTGGAGAAAGCTGGCTCAAGGAGGATGAGTACAAGAAGGTTTGGGACGAGCATACCCCTGAAATTATCAAGAGAGTAGGGGAGTTGGCAAAACAGGTTGGTGGCCATGGTGGGATGGACTTTATCATGGACTGGAGAATGATTGACTGTCTGAGGAATGGTCTGCCACTCGACCAGGATGTTTATGACGGTGCCTTGTGGAGTTCTGTTGCACCTCTCAGCGAGTGGTCAGTTGCCAACAGGTCTCAGTCCATTGACGTGCCTGATTTCACCTGTGGTTCGTGGAAAACTAACAAACCTCATGGAATTAACCTGGAAACAGGTGGCAACACTAAAGTGCTCGAATTGAAGAAATCAGAAGAAGTCGAACAATTATCGGTCAAGTAGTAATAAAGACCTTTTGCTTCATAATAGTTGATTTCCCGGTCTTCCTGTATCCCGGGAAATCAGTTTTTGATTACCTGACACCTGATTAATCCTTTTGGATTGATCGTGAATATAAATTGCAGGCATACCGGGCGTTAGCTGGTGTATTATTGTTTTGTCCTCGAATCAGGTTGAAACGATAATAATATTTTTACTTTTGTCGCTTCTAAATTTCAAAGGATGGAACCACTATTTCTTCCCAAGACATTTTCTCTGTACAAAAGAGTTGGTTATAACCGCAAACAGGTTCAGACGGACATACTCGCGGGTATAATTGTAGGTGTGCTGGCACTTCCACTGTCCATTGCATTTGCAATTGCCTCCGGAGTGAGCCCCGAGAAAGGGATAGTAACAGCTGTGATCGCCGGTTTCCTCATTTCTTTTCTTGGAGGAAGCAGGGTGCAGATTGGCGGACCAACGGGTGCCTTTGTCGTTATTGTCGCAGGTGTAGTCAGTGTTTATGGATTGCA
Source organism: Bacteroidales bacterium (assembly GCA_046329885.1). Taxonomy (GTDB): domain Bacteria; phylum Bacteroidota; class Bacteroidia; order Bacteroidales; family VadinHA17; genus LD21. The sequence goes on along the minus strand of JAXLTU010000039.1, from coordinate 13,593 downwards.
GGGACTAATTATTTCGACTATTCTGGCAGGTATAATACTTGTTATCTTCGGCCTGCTGCGACTTGGAACTCTCATAAAGTTCATCCCTGTTCCTCTGGTGGTAGGATTCACGAGTGGTATTGCCGTCATAATCTTCACTTCACAGGTAAATGATTTCCTTGGACTTGGAATAGGAAAGCTACCGGCTGAATTTGTGGGCAAGTGGAGCGTTTATTTTTCTAACCTCGATAAAACGAATTTTTACGCCCTTGCAATTTCTATTGCCACGGTGCTGATTTCCGTTTACTCGAAAAGGGTCACGAAGAAAATCCCGGGTGCCTTCATATCAATAGTCTTAATGACACTGGTGGTAGCCTTATTCAAGTTACCGGTGAATACTATCAGAAGCGTTTTTGGGGAGATACCCAACTCCTTCAGTTTTGCTGATTTTTCTGACATCAATCTGAAAAACCTTACAGCTTATATTCAGCCGGCGATTACTATTGCAATGCTTGGCGCCATCGAATCATTATTGTCGGCTGTTGTATCCGACGGTATGATAAGCAGCAATCACAGATCAAACACGGAACTCATTGCCCAGGGTGTGGCAAACATCGCTTCAGGTATTTTTGGAGGGATACCCGCCACGGGTGCAATTGCCAGGACTGCCACTAACGTGAAGAACGGTGGCCGTACACCAATAGCGGGAATGGTTCACGCTGTTACCTTGCTTCTTATAATGCTCTTCTTCGGGAAATATGCGGCCATGATCCCTCTATCATGCCTTGCCGGTATTCTTGTTGTCGTGGCATATAACATGAGCGAATGGCGCTCATTTATATCAATTGCGCGAGGATCAAAATACGATGTTGTTGTCCTGCTGGTAACCTTCCTTCTTACAATTTTTGCTGACCTCACTGTAGCCATTGAGGTTGGAATAATCCTAGCAGCCCTGCTGTTCATGGAAAGAATGGCAAAGTTAAGTGTCGTGTATTCTCTTGAATCTGACAAGGATATGATTGAAGATTATGAATCGCTACCCAAAGGCATTTCAGTATACGAGATAAACGGACCTTTCTTTTTCGGTGCTGCCAACAAATACAAGGAAGTTCTCAAGGAGGTCGGTATCAGGTCGAAGGTGATTATTCTAAGGATGAGAAATGTCCCATTTATCGATGCCACAGGTATGCATAACTTCAAAGAAGTGCTGAAGACCCTGAAGCAGTACAAGGTTAAAGTGGTGCTATCTGGTGTTCAGAAGCAGGTTGAAGAGGAACTGCTCAGATCAGATATCGAGCATTATATATCGAGGGAGTACATCACCCCTCAATACGAAATCGCTAAAGCCAAAGCTATAGAGGCTTTGAGCAAATAAATAAAGATTGCAGGTAAGACTGTAAAGTGAGAAGGCTGGTTCTAGTAGCCTGCCGCCTGGCCGTCTTTTCTCGATTCGGATGCCCCGAACCAGACTTTGTTCTTATCATCCCACATAATGGCCTGGTAACCACCATATCCTCCGAGGTCCCACTGGATAGTGTGGCCCTTGTTAATAAGCTTTTGTATTTCTTCCCATCTGAACCCGTTTTCGAGCAACAGGATACCACCATCTGTCATCAGTTCACCCGTTGGTTCAGACGAGTTAATGTGATGCATTCTCGGTGCATCGCCTGCCTCCTGGAGATTCATCCCAAAATCGATCAGATTAACAATTATCTGCACGTGACCCTGGGGTTGCATGTCTCCACCCATCACTCCAAAACTGATGAATGGTTTTCCATTCTTTGTAATGAAGGCGGGAATAATTGTATGGAATGGCCTTTTCCCCGGGGCGTAGCAGTTATTATGACCTTCTTCAAGGGTGAACATTTCTCCGCGATCCTGCAATATAAATCCCAGACCTGTAGGACACATACCGGATCCCATTCCCCGGTAATTGCTCTGTATCAATGAAACGATGTTTCCAAATTTGTCAGCAACCGTCAGGTATATCGTGTTTCCTGCTTCAATCTTACCGGTTGGGTAAATCTTTGCTGCTTTTGAAGGATCGATGAGTTTTCTTCTCTCGGCGGCATACTTTTTCGAAATAAGCTGGGCAACAGGGACCTTGCTGAAAGCCGGGTCCGCATAAAATCTTGCCCTGTCTTCGAAGGCAAGCTTTTTAGCCTCAGTAATCAAGTGAAGGTAGTCAGCTGACCCGAATCCCATTGAAGCAAGGTCATAACCCTCGAGTATATTCAACATCTCAAGTGTTGCTATGCCCTGACCATTAGGTGGCAGCTCCCAGACGTCATAACCCCTGTAACCAGAACTGACAGGTTCCACCCATTCAGAATGATGCCGTGAAAGGTCGTCAAAAGTAAGGAATCCACCCTGGCTCTTCATGAAGGCATCAATCGAACGCGCGATTGAGCCCCTGTAAAACTCGTTCCTGCCTCCGCGTACTATCTTTTCAAGTGTTGCCGCGAGAAGGGGATTCCTGAACACCTCGCCTTTCGCCGGCGACTTGCCGCCAGGCATGTAAACCTCCTTGATGTTAGGATAATCCTTCAGAAGGTCTGTGCCCTTCTTCATGTAATAGCTTATCACTTCTGTTACCGGGAAACCGTCGCGGGCATAGTTTATTGCCGGCTGCAGTATGTCGGCCATGGCTAATTTGCCAAACATCTCGTGCATCTCGAACCATCCGTCGACACAGCCAGGTACTGAAACAGGCAGAGGCCCGTAAGAGGGTATCTTCGCTATATTGTTTTCCCTGAAATAATCGAGTTTCAATGTTCTCGGTGATCGGCCGCTGCCGTTGAGCCCGTACAGTTTACCTTTATCAGCGCTCCAGATAATCGCGAAGATATCGCCACCTATGCCGCAACCTGTTGGTTCAACCACCCCGAGAACAGCATTTGCCGCGATGGCTGCATCTATTGCATTACCACCCTTCTTGAGAATATCGAGCGCCACCTGTGTTGCCAGTGGCTGACTTGTGGCAGCCATGCCATTCCTCGCGATAACTTCCGAACGCGTCGCGAACTCCCTGCCGGTCACCCTGTCCTGTCCTGAAAGACCGGTGGTGCTGAATAGAATAATTGTTATAAATAACAGGCTTCGCATCTGGGTTAATTTTAGCACGAAGTTACTAAAAAGATGGGTATAAGCTGTCATTATTTTTTGCTCAAGAACAGGTCTATCAAAGTCCTGCTCATGGCTGTCACACCTGTCTTGAAAGCAGGAATAAAATCGGGTGCGAACTGCGAGTTATGCAAAGCGGGCAGAAACGCACCGGTTGCCATGTGTAATTCGTATTTTTCAGTGTTCACGCCTCCAAGCCAAAACAAGGCAATCGGAATTTTTTCTTCAGTTCTGCCATACATGCCGAAGTCCTCGGCAACGGTCGAGGGATCTACCTCTGTTACGTTAGTTTCGCCAAGCATGTTTTTCATAGATCCCGCTACTTTCATAACCAGTTCCGGATTATTGGCCACGGGCTGATAAACGGGGCTGTCGAAAGTGATGACTGGTAATTTGTCTTCTGGCAGTCCGGCTGCCAGAGCATCATACCTGACTATCTGCTTCAATGATTCTTTGATTTTTTCATACACGCTTTCTTCGAAAAATCTTATCGTTACAAGCATCCTTACCTCGTCGGGTATTACATTAGCCTTTGTGCCCCCATGTATTGACCCTACCGTGACAACAGCTGGTTTAACAGGGTTGATCCTCCTGCTGACTATGGTCTGGATGTCGAGAATGATTTTGGATGAAAGGACTATAGGGTCGATAGTGTTATGGGGTAGTGCACCATGGCCTCCAATGCCCTTAACAACAATCTCGGCGGTGTTTGATCCTGCGAATATAGGGCCCGGGTAATAACCCACTTGCCCTGTCGGGAGCTCGGCACTTACATGATAACATAGTGCGGCATCCGGAACAGGGAATTTCCTGAAAAGCCCGTCATCAATCATTTTCTGAGCGCCCATCCAACCTTCTTCACCCGGTTGTGCAACAGCCATTAGGGTACCTTTCCATTCTGACTTAAGAGTTACAAGTGTCCTGAGGGTCCCGAGCCACATTGTCATATGAAGATCGTGACCACAGGCATGCATAACCGGGTTCTCCTTCCCATTCATGTCTTTCATGACAACTGATGAAGAGAATGGAAGGCCGGTATTTTCCTTCACCGGCAATGCATCCATGTCAGTCCTGAGCATTAACACTTTTCCGCTGCCATTCCTGAAAATACCAACGACACCTGTGCCACCTATATTTGTTGATACTTCGAAACCGAGTGTCCTTAGTTCCTCTGCCAACTTGCCTGAAGTTCTCGTTTCCAGGAGTGATAGTTCAGGATTCCTGTGTAAATCTATATAAGTATCCTGATAACGCTTCAATCCATCTTCAGCCGCCTTTTTTATCAGATCATTTAAAGTTGCTTTCTGAGCGGTAATTTCACCGCAGATAAGAAGGGTTGCTGCTATTGTCAAAACCCAGACTTTAATTCTTTTCATAGTATAAATTATTTTTCCATCGCTTTTGCCCTCATCACGGGCGGCATCTTTTCTATCGCGTATCTGTACGCTGTTCTTGGCATGACGGACTTCCTCTCCGTAACGAAATTATATACCTCATCCAGGTGAGCCTGGCTTGCTGCTTTGAGCATCCATCCATAGCCTTTCTGAACCATGTCATCCTTATCCATAAGCAGTCTTTCAGCAATATTGAATATTTCCGGAAGAAACATTCCCTTCCTTGCCGGGATAATCAGTGAAACCGCCGACCCTCTTTTTACCCACCTGTTACCTGAAGCCGTCCATGTCGTCAGCTCATTCACCAGGTCGGGGAAGCGTTCGAGCAGAAGACCCAGGTTGTGATTGCAAAGAGTATCGCATGAAGCCCAGTTAGTTACGTGGTTACTCACCCAGTCTGCAAATATCTGGAAGTCATCTCTCGTGTACTGTTTCTTTACCGAATACGACCAGTTACAAGCCACGAATGACTCCTCGAGCATACCGCTCGCCCAAAGATTTTCACACAGGCCGAATACAATCGCCTTAGTTTTAACAGGCAGGAGGTTAAAATGTTTTTTTGAAAGGGCCTGAACTTCCGATGACCGTATTCCATACAGGGTTACTTTTTCCCTGAAAAACCTTTCACCGCTTTTCTTGTATTCAGGATTAGCGGATTTTTTCAGATCGTCTCTCAATGCTTCCAGTACTTCTTCCATTGAATGGCTCATTTAGGTGTGAAAACTCCATTTAGACCGAAAAATAGTCAAGAATTGATTACGTTTTTGATAAATTAGCAAGATTATTCACCTGAATCAGCCAATATGAAAAGACTATCAGTGTTCTTAACAACAATTATCCTGCTTATGACTATTAATTCCGCGTGCAAGAAAGATATTAAGACAGGACAGGGGGGAGATGAAAACTTCTCGTGGTTTGTCGATCAGTTTGAAGATATGAGAGTCCTGCGATACAGGCTGCCAGGATTCGAGAGCCTTTCGCTGCAGCAAAAGCAGTTTATTTATTACCTCGGCGAAGCAGCTTTGGCAGGAAGGGATATTTTCTGGGATCAGAATTTCCGGTACAACCTGGTTATTAGGAAAACAATCGAGGCAATCCTTGGAAGTTACCAGGGTAAGAAAGACACAACTGAATACATTGCTTTCGAGACTTACGCGAAGAGAGTGTTTTTTGCCAATGGCATACACCATCACTATTCAAATGACAAGTTCAAGCCTGCCTTCTCGGAAGCTTATTTCAGGTCGCTTGTAAATTCATGCGATAATGACCTGCTTCCGCTTAGGGAGGGAGAAACAGCAGAAGATCTTTTTAATGTTATAATACCTGCAATTTTTAATGACAGCCTTTATGCCAGGAAAATAGAGCTTGATCCTTCGAAAGACATTGTTGCCAGTTCTGCGGTAAACATGTATGACGGAGTCACGGCCCCCGAGGTGGAGGCATACTATTCGACGCTTACAAAAAAGGACGATCCAAGACCTCTTTCACTCGGCCTAAATTCGAAGGTTGTAAAGGAAAAAGGTAAGGTTGTTGAAAAGGTATATCACTCTGGCGGCTTATATGGAGAGGTGATTGATGTTATCATAGAAAAACTGGGGAAAGCCAGGGAATTCGCTGAAAATGATACCCAGAAGAAGGAACTTGACCTTCTGATTGATTATTATACCACCGGGAGCCTGAAAACCTGGGATGACTATAACTGCCTGTGGGCAAAGAATACAGAGCCCATAGTCGATTATATAAATGGTTTTATCGAGACCTATGGTGACCCGATGGGTATGAAGGCCACGTGGGAAGCGATAGTAGATTACAAGGATATTGAAGCAACAAGAAGAACGGAGATAATAACATCTAACGCGCAGTGGTTCGAGGATAATTCCCCAATAATGCCTGAATACAGGAAAGAAAAGGTAACTGGTGTTGCCGCTAAAGTAATAAACATCGCGATGCTCGGGGGCGATTGCTATCCGGTTTCACCACTTGGCATCAACCTTCCGAACGCTGACTGGATCAGGAAGGAAGTCGGTTCCAAATCGGTTACCCTGGCAAATATCACCGATGCTATTGACAAGGCTTCGCAGGGAAGTGGTTTCCTCGATGAATTTGCCGCATCTGCAGAGGAGATAAGGAGGTCAAAGAAATATGGCAGCATCGCGGGAGCTCTTCATACAGACCTGCACGAATGTGTCGGTCATGCCAGTGGAAAGCTTGCCGATGGCACTGACCCTAACGCCCTAAAAAGTTATTCCTCTCCGCTCGAGGAGGCACGTGCTGACCTCTTCGCGCTTTATTACATGATGGACCCGAAGATTATAAAGCTAGGTCTTCTTCCTTCCAAAGATGCCGCGAAAGCCGAGTATGACAACTATATCAGAAATGGTCTGCTTACCCAGCTTGTGAGAATAAAGCCAGGGAAGCAGATTGAGCAGGCACACATGAGAGCCAGGGCCCTTATTTCAAGATGGTCTTACGAAATGGGCATCAAGGAGAATGTTATAGAATTTTTCATGAAGGATAATAAAACCTACGTGAAAATAAACGATTACAAAAAACTCCAGGCTCTTTTTGGGGAGCTTCTTAAAGAGATACAGAGGATCAAGTCTGAAGGTGATTTCCAGGCAGGAATGAAACTGATCGAAAACTTTGGCGTGAAGGTTGAATCAGCTCTTCATACAGAATTGCTTGAAAGGTATTCTAAACTGAATCTGGCTCCTTACACGGGTTTCATTAACCCAATGCTGATACCGGATTATGACGAGAACGGAACAATCAAGGATATCAGAGTTGAGTATCTCGATAATTATCTTACCCAGATGTTGTACTATGGGAAGAATTATTCATATCTGCCCGTGAGCCTGAAATAGTTGCCACGGTTAAGGCGGGCTATTTTAGATTTTTCCAGAATCTTTCGTCCGATCTGGCTTGTTCTTTCTGTCTTTTCCATTCCAGAAGGAAGTAATATAGCATTGCAACCGATCCGGCCACCACTATGGCGAGAAGTATATACCTGAATAGCTCCGACAGGGCTTTGCCGGAAGTGGAAGTAAATTTAGTCAACATTGCTGCATCGCTCTGATCTACAGGTATATTGAATATGTTCTTGACGAAGTACAGGATGAAAAATGCAAGCAGGCCAGAGAGAACTGGAGTCGAAATCCATCCCACGGCTATCTGACCGAGAAGTCTAAAATTAATGTTTCTGACACCCTTGTAAAGCCCTATCCCGATAACGCAACCGACAACAACCTGAGAGCTTGAAACTGGTACCATTGGGATAGGGGGTAGACCGATCCTTACAAGGAAATGGGAAAGTGACGATGAAGAGAAAATGAACAATACCAGCGATTCAGCCAGAACCACAACCATTGCTGCCTCGGAGGTCAGCTGTACAATATTATTACCTATGGTCTCCATTACCTTCCTCGAGTAGGTAATGACACCTGCAGCAATCGCGAGTCCACCAATGAGGAATAGTTGCTGGCTGGAGTTAAGAACCATGAAGCCGAGGTCGAGAGTGCCAAGATCAAAAGCAGGGACAAAAACACCCATGACGTTAGCTATGTTGTTGGCTCCAAGGCTGTAAGAGCCAAATGCACCAACAATAATTAGCCCTGTTCTGACGTAAGACTCGAATCTTATAAGATGAACACCCGAGGCTTTCTTTATCCGGTTCACGATAATGAAGAGGAGAATAGCGAAAACGGCTCCAAGCAACGGGCTGAAAAGCCATGTCCCAACTATCTTGGTCAGGGTCGCGGTGTCGGTATGGTTACCAGTAAAGAGGTTCCAACCGATAATTGCTCCGACAATTGCCTGGGTCGTTGAGACAGCCAGGGCAAGCTTGGTCATCACGTAAACAATGATAGCCGCTGAAAGTGCAACGGTGAAAGAGCCGCCAATTGCATTAACGGCACCAAGTTTACCAAGGGTGTCGGAGGCACCTGCCCCCTGAATTACTGCACCAAGTATGATGAAGACCGAACAGATGATAGCTGCTTTCCTGAACGAGATCATCCTCGATCCAACAGCCGAACCGAAGACGTTGGAAGCGTCATTGGCACCGAGTGACCAACCCAGGAAAAGGCCGCTTGTAAGGAAAAACAGGATCATGCTTACATCACTATTTTGATTGCCATCCCTGAAAGCATGTCTGCTGCCTTCTGGGCCAGATCAGAAATGCCTTCAATATGATGGATTATATATCTGAGATGTGCCTTGTGGGCGAGGTCGAGATCGGGTGAATCGTGAAAGATCGATTTCTTTGTTTTGTTGGAAATCTTGTCGGTTTCTGTTTCGTAATAATATACCTTCAATAACTTTTCTCTCACAAGGTGCGGGGTCCTGAAAAAAGTCCTTGCTGCTGGTACAAGATCCTCGGCGGCGCTTGATGAAGCATGGGCCAGGTTAAGGAAATCATTATTCAGGCGGTCAGGTATCTGTGGTATCTCGATCTCGAACTCGTGCAGCGTGCTCTTGATGCCATCAAGTATCTCGTCGAGCACATCAATAAGCTGTATTACTTCCGACCTTTGCTGGGGTAGAATTGAATGAGTTATCATATCATTTTCAATCTCGCGCTGCAGCTTGTCAGCTGAACTCTCAAGGCTATCAATTTTCGCGAGATGCCTGTGAAAAGTTTCCATGTCTTTTTCAAGATAGGCCTTCATCCCTTCCCGGAAAACAATTATACCGATGTCAATATTATCAAAAAACTCGTCAATCTTGATTATCAGATTTTTTGTGGTTCTTGTGAAAAGTGCCATCTGGTTGTTGGTTTAGCGTGTAGTAAAAATTTTACTTGATTGATGAATCATGAAGATACTCAGAAATCCAGGATCTTTTCCACCCTGTTTCCTTTTAAATAAGCTTTAAGGATGACCTGTATATCCCAATTATCGCTTGCCGGCTTTATGCAGTCGTGAACGGCCGTCATTCCAAAACCGACATCATTAATGCTGAAATAACCGAACCCGGCATATTTCCCGTTCAAGATCTTGACAGCGCATCTTTCCTCTTTATCTCGGCCCTTGTCAATTATAAAAAAATTTCTCTGTGCAAAGATGAATTCCTCCAGGGCTTTTGATGCCCGTTCATTGTATTCATCGCTACTTTCTTCACCGGCACAGGCGCCTTTGCAGATGCCAACCTGATGCTGGAAGCATGGCCCGGACGAATCGTACAAACCACACATTTTCTGACAAAGTGAATAGGTCTCAATGAGTTGAAGCAGTTTTGATTTCGCCCTGTCTTTCGTGCTGAAAACAGCGAGGTGTGTCTCATCATCTTTCACAGGCTGATAATGAAAATTCAGGTATCCATTACTGTCGTGAAAACTATAAATTCCCCACCTGAAACTGGTTCTCCTTTGCGCCCTGTTAAACAAAGGTTTATGATGCTTAATATCGAATGATTCCTTTATCAGCGCGATTAGTTCACTGCCTGTTTCTTCCCAGCTGATGTCAGCTATGGAATCTCTCATCTCCATGGCTCTGCCGGAAGTATTGTTCGATAAATGTGTAGTTACGCGCGATAGCAGATTCCTGCTTTTCCCGATGTAGATAATATCACCTTTTTCGTTGTAGAAATAGTATACCCCTGGCTCTTCAGGTATGCTATCAAGCTTTTCAAGATTGAGTCCGGGGTGAAGTTTTGATACCTTCGAGTTCCTGGTCAGACCTCTCTTGCCATTTATTTCCTCGTCTTTCTGAAGACATAACTCGAACAGTTTAACAGTTGCCAGCGCATCACCTGAAGCCCTGTGCCTGTCAGTTATGTTTATATCAAGATCGCGGCATAAATTGCCAAGACTGTAAGATTTGTACCCTGGAAAAAGCTTCCTGCTCAATGCAACCGTGTCCAGAATCTTCCGCTTGTAATTATAGCCAAGCGATTTGAATTCCTCCCTTATAAATGAATAATCGAAACGCGCATTATGCGCGACAAATGTCCTCTTGTCGGTATATTCAATTATTTGCTTCGCGATCTCGAAGAACCGGGGAGCATGCTCGACCATCTCGTTGGTTATACCAGTGAGGTTGGTAATGAAGTAGGGAATACTGATCTCGGGGTTTACCAGTGTCACGAATTCTCCGGTAATTCTCGTCCCATCGTGCTGGTAAATTGCTATCTCGGTTATCTTTTCATTCCTGGCACTTCCCCCGGTCGTTTCTATGTCGATTATAGCGTACAATTGTCTGTTCGTTCTTATGTCCACTAAATTATAAAGTTTAAAGGATGCATCATCCTTAAGTTGCTATTTTTGTACTCTAATCGAATATCTATGAAGGAGTGTTTTGGCAACTTTTTCATTTTAAATGGAGTTATTGAATCCACCACTTCTTTCAATACCCCGCTTGTTTACGAGGGCGAATCTGTTTATGAAGTTCTGAGAGTAAGTAATGGCATACCGCTTTTCTTCAACGATCATATCGACAGGTTGTTTTCAAGTGCCAGGTTCCAGGATATGGAAATTTTACTTTCTGCACGCGAAATAAAAACCTCGTTAAACATGCTGTCTGCTTATACTCCTCTAACCGAGGTTAACCTGAAGATTGTCATGAATAAGACTGCAGGCAACCTCAACTGGCTAATGTACTTCGTTAAACCATCGTATCCTTCAGAAGAGGAATACGAGAATGGCGTTGATGCTATTCTTTTTTCCGCGGAGAGAATAAACCCTGAATCAAAAATCATAAATAATACCCTGCGTTCAGAAATTTTTCGCCACCTGATCGAGGAAAATGCATACGAGGCCCTTCTGGTTGATAAAAGTGACTGTATCACGGAGGGCAGCAGATCGAATGTATTCTTCATAAGCGACAACTGCCTGTTCACTACACCCGGGGAAATGGTCCTGGGCGGAATTACAAGAAAATACATAATCGAAATCTGCATGAAGGAAGGAATCCCGTTAAGATATGAACGCGTGAAGGCAGACAAGCTGGACTCATTCGATTCCGCAGTTATGACAGGTACCTCGCCAGTAGTGCTTCCTTTCAGGAGAATTGGTGATGTTCATTATAACGTGAAACACCCGCTCATCGGATTCCTGAGAACCAGATACATGGAACTTGCAGAGAAAAGCATGCAGGATTACAAAAGACCTGACTGATTTACAGGTCTCTTTATTTTGCTATCTTTGTCATCATTTTAAACACGAGTTGCTATGGCAAATGTCAGACAATTGAAGAAAGATATTGATAACCTGTTGCTTGAGGTTGTTTCAGACGGTTTTTTAGTAAGTGCTCTTCATCCGGAAAGGGATCCGGAAGAGGTGAACGATATAATAGAAGACGCGGTAAAACTCAGGAATGACCTTATTTCGAGGGTTAACAATTATAAAGTTGGTGACGATGCCCTGCCAGCCGGTAAGCATTTCAGGGCTGTGAAGGAAGACCTGCGTACCGGTGTAGTGGAATTATGCAAAAGGCTTAGTTCCGTTTCAAAGGCGAAAAAATAAAGTCCCTGTAAACGCGGTGCCCGCAAACAGAACAGAACCCGTTCTCTATGTTCCTGTGGGTAGTTATGTATCCCGATCGTGAGGTGACAACAGTTCCGCACGATGGGCACCTTGTGCTTTCACCCTTATCCGATCTGATATTTCCCAGGTAGACATACCGGAGCTTGTCCGCGGCAATGGAATAAAGTTCCTCCAGTTTCGCGGATGGTGTCATGGGTGTTGACCTTTCGTGCATTGGAAAATACCTGCTGAGGTGAAAGGGAACCTCGCTGCCAAGCTCATTGCTAATCCAGTTTACCTCTTCCTTCATCTCATCGGCAGAATCATTCAAGCCTGGTATAACGAGAGTCGTTATTTCCAGGTGCCTGCCTGACCTGGCTATAACGCCCAGACTTTTTTTGACTTCTCCCAGATCTGCTCCGGCGACATCGCGATAGAACTTTTCATTAAAGGCCTTAAGATCAATATTGAAAGCATCAATGAAGTTTAAATAATCATCAAGTATATGGTCAGAAACAAAACCATTGCTAACCATAACGTTTTTTAATCCTGCTTCCATGGCCAACAGACCAACTTTCTTCACGAATTCATACCAGATTACCGGTTCGTTGTAAGTATATGCAATACCTATATTGTTTTCTGTCGAGATTGCTTTATCTATGATTTTCGAGGGATCGGTTCTCTGCCCGTCAATCATTGATTCCCTTGAGGATATATGCCAGTTCTGGCAAAAATCACATCTCATATTGCAGCCGAATGAGCCTATTGACAAGATCATCGAGCCAGGGTAAAAGTGATACAATGGCTTTTTCTCTATCGGGTCAAGTGAGATGGAAGAAAGAACTCCATCGGTCAGGAGCTTTATCTCGCCACCCTGGTTTGCCCTGACACCACATATCCCCTTCCTGCCCTCGTGCAGGAGACAGCTGTGCGGACACACCAGGCATCTGGCCGCCTTACCTTCCGTTAAAAAAGTTCTTGTCATGACTCAAAGTTACCTCTAATTATTTATTCAAAATTTGAAATTCTTCCTCCTGGTGCTGTAAGGTGGAAAAAATGACATTAAACTATTATCTTGTGTTTGTAATTTAAGGGTTATGACTAAAATACTAAACAGTGGAGCCTGCAGGGGCATACTGCTTTCGGGTATGGCAGCCCTGCCTTCATTGGTCCAGGCTGCTGAACCTGGTAAAAAACCGATGAATGTTTTGTTTATTGTTGTTGATGACCTCAAGCCGATGCTTGGATGCTACGGGAATACACAGATAAAAACACCAAATATAGACAGGCTTGCCAGGTGGGGAACTGTATTCACGAATGCCTATTGTCAGCAGGCTGTAAGCGCACCGACCAGAGTAAGCTTGCTGACAGGTTTCAGGCCTGATAATACAAGGGTTCATGATCTGAACACACCCCTTCCAACAGTTCGTCCAGACCTTCTTACCTTACCTGGATTATTCAGGAAAAACGGCTATACAACAATTAGTCTCGGTAAGGTTTTTCATCATGGCAAAGCCGACGCACCAGACGCCTGGAGTGTTGACCCCTGGATGCCGCCGGCGGGTCAATGGGTTAATCCTGCAAACATGAGAGGAACAAACGACCTTACGGAGGAAGCAGCCGGCAGCAGGCCCTGGG
>JAXLTU010000038.1:0-41278 GCA_046329885.1 Bacteroidales bacterium | reverse complement strand
GGTATGCCTGGTAACGTTCTGAAGACTCTCCAGGACGAACATGAAGAGCCTCTTCCTTCCAACGAATCCAAATTCGCTTATCTCCATTTCCTTCTCGAGAAGCATGAGGAGAGCTGCCGAATTATCGTGGGTAACGACACCCCTGTACACGAACATGAGGTTTTCCTTCATCATCTTGTCCCGGATCTTTTTCGTGAGGTCCATAGTCTGCTGGCGGTTTTATAACATAAAATTAGAAAGATTGCTGGATTTAACAATAATATATTAAAGTCAAAACAATCACGCATTTATCTGTTCCTTATCGCTCCGGGGTTGCAGGATTGCCAGCCTGAACTTCAGAAATGACAGAACCGAAACGCGGGAATATTTTTTAAATAAGTATAAATACCCATGACCGGTAAGTATTAAATACCAAAAACGTCCCGGCCAGTATTTCTGCAAAATAAATTGGCACATCAACGATTCAGCGGACCACTTTTTTAGCGTACTTTCATATTATTAATCCGGGGTTACCCGGCAACATTGAAGGGAAAAAGGGCACATGTTCAACAGGTTTTTGAGATTCATACTTCCCCCGTTCACTTTCAGAGTCTTTTTCCGGAGGATCTTTTATTCCAACCTGAAAAAGGTTCCTCTCGAGAAGCCATTGCTGTTTGCCGGTAATCATCAAAACTCCTTTCTCGATGGCATACTGGTAGGTTCCTACCTCACCCAGCCCATTCATTTTCTGATGAGGGCCGACATGTTCAGGACGAAGGTTGCGCGATTCTGCCTTCGCGAGCTAAACGTGTCGCCCGTTTACCGTTTCGAAGAGGGGCTTGAAAATGTTCACAAGAATCTCGACACTTTCAAATCGATATACAAGGTCCTGCGAAAGAATGGGAACTACGTCGTTTTCTCGGAGGGAATATGCGTGCAGGAGAAACGGTTGCAGAAGCTTCGCAAGGGGACGGGAAGGATGGCCTTTGGTGCCGAGGAAGCCCACGGGCTCGATGTACATATTGTCCCGGTCGGTATAAATTACACGTACCCCAGCAAGTTCAGGAAGGAGGTTCTCATCAATTTCGACGAGCCCTTCAGCATAAGGGAGCTCAAGGATATTTACACCGCGAGCCCCGCGAAAGGCCTTCTCGCTTTTAACGAGAGAGTGGAGGCAGGGTTGAAAAGACAGGTCGTTATAGTGAGCAAGGCTGAGAACGACTGGGTTGCCGAGAAGCTGCTTATTATGGCAAGGAACAATTTCGTCTTCCCGTTTTTCAAATGGATGTTCAACTCCGACGAGCGGAGACAGGTGGAAAAGGGTTTGTGCGACAAGATTAACATGATGGCAGACAGCGACCCCGGAAACCTCGAGGCAATCAGGGCCGAGGTCTCCGCTTACCAGTCGAAACTCGAATCGGCAGGGCTAAGGGACGAGAATGTCGCCAGGAAGCTCGATTATGGATTCCTGCGTTACTTGTCCGTTTTTCTTGGTCTGCCGTTCTTTATCGCCGGTTATGTCAGCAACCTCATCCCCTACCTCGTTCCAAGAACAATATGTAACGCCACCATCAAGGACCTGAGGTTTTATAGCTCTGTTTATATAGCGATAGGCACGGTGCTTTATCTTATTTACCTTCCGGTGGTGATGGCTCTCTGTATAATCTTTTTAGGATGGCCCGGGATAGTAGCCGGGTTGATAGTACCGCTCCTGGGCTACCTGGTGCTGTTCTACAAGGAGATTGTAACAGAAAGGTATTTCTCATTCAGGTTCTGGATGAAGAAAAAAACTGATCCGGCATTTATCAACGACCTCGTGGAAAGAAGAAAGAGGATAAGGGAAATGCTTGGTTTTTAGCAAGCATACTCCCCATCCTTCTCACTTTAACCCTATTCAGAAACGTGTTATTATGAAGAAAACCCTTTTGAGGAATGGGAGGTCCTATTTGCTTTTGATGAAGTTGATGCAGATGCCGATACTTCCCGAGAAGTCCCTGTCAAACAGCGGACCGGCTACTATCTCGGGGTTGTCAAAATAACCGTGATGGCTGAAAAATTCCATCGCGGCGTTGAATTCATCGGTATCCGGATTTGTTTTGGTATTGAAATTGAATTTTGCCTCGCCAAAGACCGAGATCAGTTCAGTGATCTTCAACCTGTAACCGATCAATGGATGGATATTAGGTGAGATCCTCGCGTTCTCGGAATTTGCCCAGCGCGACAGCCCACCGCCCACTCCTATATAAAAGCCTTTCTGGATGCTCTTGCACAGCTGGATATCCAGCCCGGCGTGCATCTTGCTGACCCCGGCACCTGTGAAATACTCGATGAAGGGAGAGAAGGAAAGAGGCAAGCCTGCTGGTTTCATATCCAGATCGAGAGCCAGTCCGGGTTTGGGTTCCTCGAGGATGAAGGCCGGGCCGAGGCGAAGGCCTATACCACCGGGTTTCTGTGCCAATGAGACTTTTGAACACAGGAGAAGCATGAACAGGAGAATGAATACTTTTTTCATTTGATTAACTTTCAGGTTGATAATAATTCAGATGATCTGAAATTAATCAACCTTCCTGTTGTTAAAACCGGAATCCTACAATGGTCAGGTATTATCTGATAAAAGGTGTGGATGGTCCAATGCCGGCAATTTCACCCGGCCCATCCCTCCCTGTCGAGGTTCCTGTAGTTGATGGCTTCCGAGATATGCTCAGCCCTTATATTATCTGAATCGTCGAGGTCAGCTATCGTTCTCGACACTTTGAGTATCCTGTCATAAGCTCTTGCCGACAATCCTCTCAGTTCCATGGCTGTCCTCAGTAATTTCCCGCCCGGTTCGTCGAGCTGGCAATAGCGTCTCTGCATGGCAGGTGTCATCTGTGAATTGGTGTAAACTCCCTTCACGTCGCTGAATCGTTCGGTTTGCCTGTTCCTGGCCCTGACAACTCTTTCCCTGATATCACCGGAAGATTCAACTTTCCCGGTATCAGAAAGCTTATCGTATTTCACTGGCACAACCTCTATATGGATATCAATCCTGTCGAGCAGCGGGCCCGAGATCCGGTTAAGGTATTTCTGGACCATCCCGGGCGAGCACATGCATTCCTTCTCGGGGTGGTTATGAAAACCGCATGGACAAGGATTCATCGAAGCAACGAGCATGACATTTGCCGGGTAATCCACGCTGAACCTGGCCCTGGAGATGGTGATTACCCTGTCCTCGAGTGGTTGTCTGAGCACCTCCAGGACTGATCGTTTGAACTCGGGTAGCTCGTCGAGAAAAAGCACTCCATTATGCGCGAGAGATATCTCACCCGGCTGGGGAAAGGTTCCGCCACCGACAAGCGCGACATCTGATATGGTGTGATGTGGTGACCTGAATGGGCGGTGGGTCATGAGTGGCGTGGAATCATCAATCTTCCCGGCAACGGAATGAATCTTGGTTGTCTCGAGGGCTTCCGATAATGTCAGTGGAGGTATAATTGCCGGGAGCCTCTTGGCAAGCATTGTCTTACCTGCTCCTGGCGGGCCAACCATTATCAGGTTATGCGAACCAGCTGCTGCCACCTCGAGTGCTCTCTTGACACTTTCCTGTCCCCTGACGTCTGAAAAATCAACATCATACCTGTTCGCTTCTCTCCTGAATATATCATCGAGATCAACTTTTACCGGCTGGAATGTCCGTGTTCCATTGAAAAAACTGATCACATCTCCCAGGTTCGACATCCCGTAGACCTCGAGACCTGCAACAACAGCAGCCTCATTAGCGTTCATGAGCGGGACAACGAGCCCCCTGAATCCTTCCTCTTTTGCCCTCAAGGCGATGGGCAACACCCCTTTTACAGGCTGAAGCGTACCGTCAAGCGACAGTTCACCCATGAGCAGGAAGCTTTCGAGCGAGGACGATGAAATCTTCTCATCAGCGGCAAGTATACCTATCGCCAGGGGAAGGTCGTAGGCCGACCCTTCCTTTCGTATGTCGGCAGGTGCCATGTTTATGACAACCTGCCTGCCGGGCCATTTGTACCCGAGTGTCCTGATGGCAGATTCAACGCGCTGCTGACTTTCCTTGACAGCCACATCAGGAAGGCCAACAAGAAAGAACCTCACTCCGCGCGAGACGTCAACTTCGATTGTCACGGTAACGGCATCAATGCCAGTAACCGCGCTGGCAAAGGTCTTTACAAGCATGAACTAAAATATTTACACGAGACGGAAATGCAGAATCAAATATAGGAAAATTCAGGTAAGAATAAAAAAGAAAATGCCCGGGGCAGAACGCCTCCGGGCATGAACCTGACTAACCCATGACAATTATATCGCTGTACCGCCTCTTTCGCCGGTACGTATTCTTATGCATTCCTCGAGAGGTGTGATGAAGATCTTTCCATCGCCAACGCTCCCCTTGCCATTCGTGCGTGCCGAGCGAAGTATGGTGTCGACTGTTATGTCGACGAAGCTGTCGTTAACGGCTATCTCTATCTTGATCTTCGGTATGAGATCGGGCACTATGACCTGCCCCCTGTACATCTCCTCTATCCTCTGCTGGCCATGGCCTGATACACGGCTCACTGTTATCCTTTTAATATCTGCCTCGATAAGTGCCTCCCTTACCTGATCCAGCTGTGCTTCACGAATTATTGCAGTAATAAGTTTCATCCCGATAATCAGTTAGGGTTAAGCATGCCATAAGCCCGTTCTCCATGATAGCTCCTGTCGAGCCCTGCCATCTCGTCCGTTTCCGACGATTTGAACCTGAACACCTTGTCGATAACGAAGATCAGCCCGAGCGTTATTAAAGCCGAATAAGCTATCGCTATTGCCACCGCTGCTGCCTGGACACCCAGCTGGCTGATTACTGACCAACCGCCCGTGGCAGCTGCTGAAGCCTCTTCCATCCACGAGCTCCTGATGAAGAACGAGAGGAAGAGCGCGCCGGTGATACCTCCAACACCATGTATCCCGAATGCATCGAGGCTGTCGTCGTATCCCAGCCGGTTCTTCACCTGGATGGCCAGGTAACAGATCAGCGATGCAATCATTCCCAGTATCATCGCTCCATAAGGCTGGACCACTCCCGCTGCCGGTGTGACTGCCACCAGCCCGGCCAGTATACCTGAGGCAAAACCAAGAGCGGTAGCCTTTTTCTGGTGTAACCCTTCAATCAACGACCAGGTTATGGCGCCGGCCGCGGCGGCAACCTGTGTTGCAGTAAGAGCCTGTGCAGTGCTTAATCCGCTCGACACGCTGCTCCCGGCGTTAAACCCGAACCAACCCACCCAGAGCAGGCCAGCGCCAAGCATCGTTATTACAAGGTTATTAGGTCGTATCACCTGGTACGGGTATCCTCTCCTCGCACCCAGGTAAAGCACTGCAACAAGACCGCTTACTCCTGCCGATATGTGAACAACCGTCCCGCCTGCAAAATCAATCGCTCCCTTCGCACCCAGGTTGTAAAGAAACCCATCAGATGCCCAAACCCAGTGACAGAGCGGGTTGTATACCAGTATGCTCCACAAGGCAATGAATATAGTGTACGCTTTGAACGAAACTCTTTCGGCAAATGCCCCGGCTATCAGGGCCGGCGTGATGATCGCGAATTTTCCCTGGAACATCGAGAACACGTACTCGGGTATCCCCGCGTCCATTACCTTGTTGTCAATACCCCTCAGCATGAAATAATCGCTGTTCCAGCCAAACCACCCTCCCAGCACGTTGCCACCGAAACACATTGAATAGCCAAGAACCACCCATAGTATCGTGATTATCCCCATCGCTATGAAGCTGTGCATGATCGTTCCAAGCACGTTCTTCGTCCTGACCAGCCCGCCATAAAACATTGCCAGTCCCGGGACCATCAGCAGTACCAGGGCTGTAGACGTGAGCATCCAGGCAGTCGCACCTGAATCAATATTGCTCCCGTCACCGGCAATCAAGGAATTGGCAGATAATAGTAATAATATCAAAATAACAAGACTTCTCTTCTTTATAATATCCATCCCGAACAGCTCTTTTATGTTATTTTCCTTTTTCACGATACAAACCTACTCGTTTTTTAATTATCCGCAAAATATTTTATATTTTTTTACGTGACACCCCCTGTTTTTTATTATCTATTGTCCATTTTATTATGTTTTTGTTTCGTATACCCCCTATTTTTTCATACTGTTTATTGAAATATCTGATTTTTCATTATACAAATTGGTTCCTTCCCGTTCTTCCCTGGAAGGGATATGGCTGCCATGTGGCACGGTTGTTGAGGCTCTTATATTACCTTACTAACCTACTATAATGAAACATCTACATGGTCTTGCATTTATCCTGATCGTTCTGTTATCGTGCAGGCCGCAGCGGCACAGAGACTCTCGATGTCTCTTAGCTCGGGAATCAACGTATCAGACATCCACGGGAACATTGAAGCCGGAAAGTGGGTTTTCAACCCGGTCCGGTCAGAGTCTACACTGAAGTATTCAATAACCAGCAATTTCTCCTTTCAACAGGATTGGGAATGTCGTCGGTTTATTACAATTTTAAAAGGCCAAGATCCGGCTATGTATCCTGGCCTCCTTATTACTACCCGGCCTATTCGTCGTATTATGACCCGAGGTATATAGCTCCTTATTACTACAACTACGATGACGATTACACTTATCAGCTCCTCACGATGCCACTGATGGCCGGACTGACTCTTCCCGGCAAACCCAGCCTTTCCGTTTCAGCGGGTATCTATAACTCCTTCGTGACTGCCAAGAACCTGCCATCGATGAATTTCATGGCTAAAACAAATCACGACTTTGGCTTCATTTATTCAACCTCCTTGTCAATCCCATTCACCAAAGAAATAGATGCCGTCTTCTCGACCAATTACCTCTCGGGCAGGAAATCTTTTATCAAGGACATGCAACTAAAGCACGGGAGGACGGAAATCACACTTAGGCTGAGTTATCACGGATTTGGATCAGGAAAGAAAAACACGCCGGTGAAGGCCGATACTTCTTCAACGAACAGCAGGATAAACATCCTTTACCTTACCGGTATGAACCTGTCGTGGAACAAGGTTGATTCGTACCGGGGCAGTTACCACCCGGTAACCGGGTTATCCCTCGGTTTTCTTGTCGACATGAGGCTCGGGCCAAAATCCTCTTTCAGGACGGGAACTCTCTTCGAGAGGACAGGCTACGCTATGAGCGACTCGAGTGATCTTTTTTACAGGGACAATGGTTCCGCGAGGCCGCTATACAAGGTAAACTCCACTGTTCGAATTGATTACCTTTCCATACCTGCTCTTGTCAACCTCTATTTCGGGAAGAACAACAGGGTGTATTTTAACACGGGGCCTTATTACGCCATCAGGCTGAACGGCCTTGTGACGGGCAAGGCTCTCAGCATGTACCAGTCGTCAGGAACCTATAATGTAACTGAAACGAAGATTTATGATGATATGGAGAGAATGATACGCCCGGGCGACTGGGGATGGATAGCCGGTGGTGGCGTGAGTCTGCCAGTTGGCAAGGGATACAGCCTGCTGGTGGGTGCACAATACCGTGTGGGATTCAGGGAGATATTCGACAAGAAGGGGAGCGGTGAAGCGCAGGATCCATACCAGAAAGCCAAGATCATGAGAAACGAACTTGTTTCAATTCACATCGGGATCAAAGTCCCGGTAAAGTAATCAAGCCATGAAAAAATATATATACTATAAATACTGGAGCCTGCCTGTCATCGCATTATTCACCTTCTTGTTTTCATGCGACAAGTTTCCCGACCCCTCGGTCCAAAGCCTGCGCTCCTACTACATGTATTTCATTAACCAGCAGAACCTGAGGCTTCCTTCAGGCAGCGATTATCCCGACAGCATAAAGATTGGAATAACCAATTACGTTCAGGGAGTGAATGATGAGCTGAAGGTTGTCTTTGAAGTGAAAGATGGTGGAGGATCGGTGACTCAGAACACAGTCTACCCTGGAACCCGTTATATCGCCGCTACAAAATGGAAGCTTGGCACCGCCTCGTTCAAGCAGACGCTGAAGGCAACCCTTTACGACTCAGAGGGAACAAGGCTTACATCGATCGAGCTCGTGGCTTATGGCTTCGGCACCGAAGACTGGGAAAACTTGTCATCTAACACGGAATCGGGAATTACATGCATGGCAACTGACACTATCAACAAGGTCACTTTTATCGTTTCATATGGTGCTTTGTATAAACAGGGAACACATTATTACGACTGGACACCTGTCTCTTTGCAGAGTGGCTACAGCGTCAGATCTATTGTAGTCGATAGCGATGGAGTCTTTTACGTTAGCAACTGGAACGGGCAATTATACCGCAGTCCCGATCACGGGGCCAGCTGGCTTGCCTGCGCCAAGCCATTCCCGGATAGCCCGTATCAGTTTTACATGAGAATATCAAAGGACAAAACACTGTGGGCCTTCAACCTCGATTACCCGACTGTTTATTCAAAAGATGGTGGCCAGACATGGATCACCGCCGGCACTATCTTATCTAAAAACAGTTCGTGCGACATGTATCCCCTGAGCAACGGTAACCTTCTCTTTCATACCTCGGCTTGCTGCTCTCTTTACCTGTCGACCGATTATGGACAGACTGCCACGAAGATAGCAACACCTCCCCCGGGCTATTCATACAGGGTTTACGCTGATAACAATGATAATTTCATAATACTGACCCAGATAAACGGGGTTTCACTTTACAGGTCAACAAATATGGGCACATCTTTCACGGAGGTCTTCAATGCCTGGCCTGCATTCATGACAACCTCCGAGACCGATTTCGTTCTGAAATGGAAGAGCTGGTACTACGTTGTATTACCTGGCTATGGTATTGTAAGATCGAAGGACCTGGTCAGCTTCCAGGACTATTATCAAAACCAGCAGATTTTCAATTTCTTCATCGATCACAATGGTGTCATAATTGCAAAAATGATGTGGCAGAACACCATTTTTTACAAGAAGATCGATTGATTGGAATTGTATTGGGATGCCGGTTACCTGATGATAACCGGCAGTTTAATCCAAATCAATTATTAATAGCTGTTTAAATCAGTTACCCAGCCCGTTCTCAATCCTGAATACCCAGGCATAGTCACACGGTGACGTGGATGGTGAAAGCACCGGCGGGTTTATAACAAGGTTTTTCCCGGAAAGAGAGTATTTTATTTTCCCGGTGAGACCGAGCATTGTTACACTCTTCGCTCCTTTAACACCTGTCACTGTAACAGGCTTGTCCTGCCACTTCGTGATGATAAGGTATAGATCTTTTCCCCTGGTGGTGAAATACATGGTTGTTTCAGGAGTGACCGGTGGTGCTGAATCCCATTTCCTGGTCCCGTAAATAGCTTCCCCGTTAACATCAAGCCACGATCCGATATCCGCCAGGCGCTGCTGCATTATCTCGGGTATCCTTCCGTCGGCTGAAGGCCCGATATTCAGGAGCAGGTTACCTCCCCTGGCAACCTTGTTCACCAGGATGTGTACCAACTCTTCGGAGGTTGAATAATCGCTGTACAACTCGTTCCTGTTATACCCGAACGAACCGGCCATTCCCCTGCACTCTTCCCAGGGTCTGGTGAACTTCGTGTCTTTCGAGTCACCATCGTGAACGAGGTCATATTCTGTTGTGAAATAGCCACCATGCTTGCTTCTCGTTTCTTTCCCCCACCTGTCGTTGATGGCAACTGTTTCTTTAACCGGCGATTCATTGAACAACCATTGCAGGAAGTCAGTACTCTTCAGTTCCGCCGATGTGTAATCCCATTCCCCGTCAGTCCAGAATATGTCAGGCTTATAATTTGTAACAAGCTCTTTCATCTGCGGGATCATGTGCTGGTCAATGTAGTTTTCTATTGTCTCCCTCTTGTACAGCGGGTTATACCATTCGAGGAGCGAGTAATAATATCCCATCCTTATGCCTCTCGATTTAACCGAGTTGGTAAGATCTCCCAGCAAGTCGCGGTGAGGTCCGGTCTCCATGGCATTCCAGTTCCAGGCATACTTCGATGGCCAGAGCGTGTAGCCCTCGTGATGCTTGGATGTCAGTACCACGTATTTTGCCCCTGCCTTCCTGAACAGATCCGCCCAGTCGTCGGGATTGAAAAGCTCAGCCCTGAAGTATCTCACGAAATCCTGGTACTTGAAATCCTTGCCATAAACCCTGTTATGAAAATCGGTGAAGTAATGTTGGATTTTCGAATCTTCTTTCCACCTCCGCCAGTACCACTCGGCATATCTTTCATATATGCCCACGCCGTCCCGGACAGTCGGGCTGTAGGCGGGAACAGAATATAATCCCCAGTGAATGAAGATCCCGAACTTTGCATCCTCGAACCACGATGGAACGGGCCTGCTGTCTATTGAAGCCCAGTCGGACGAGTATTTCACCGGCTGGCCTGATGCCACCAGGGCTAATGATAATAAAATGTAAACGAGAGCTTTCCTTTTCATAATAGTCTGGTTTGTTAATTACTAAAAATAGGAAAAATCACCGTTACTGATCCAGGTAAAACCAAAGTGGAATAAAAAAGATGCGATTCAAGGCAAAACTATTACCTGAAACTGCAATTAACAGGGTGGAATATGAACTACAGGAAATTCCGGTCGAGGTAAAGCTGGAATTTATCCTTGTATTGGTCGCTAACCGGGATATAAACCTTGCCAAAGACTATTCTGCCCCGGTCGATTGTATCAATCTTCTCCAGGTTTACAATAAATGACCTGTGAACCCTCATGAATGATGATTCCGGGAGCTTCGATTCAAGAAGTTTGAGCGTGGAAAGCGAAAGTATGGGATGTTGAGTGTTTTGCAGGAATACCTTCACGTAGTCTTTCAAACCTTCTATATAGAGTATATCATTGAATTTTATCCTCTTGATCTTGTAATCTGATTTGAGAAAAAGGAATTCATCATTAGCCTCCACTTTAATAAGAGAGTTTTTTTCAAGCCGGATCTGTCTTTCCGCTTTCCTCACCGACGACATGAACTCCTCGTAACTGAATGGCTTCAGGAGGTAATCAACGACATCGAGTTTATATCCTTCAATGGCATATTTGTCGAAGGCTGTCGTGAAGATAACCTTGGGTCCTTTCTCGAGAAGCCTTGTGAACTCTATTCCGGTCAGGTCTGGCATCTGTATATCAGTAAACACCAGGTCGACCTGGTTTTCAGAAAGGAAGGCACCTGCCTCGATAGGGCTTTCGAATTTCCCTTCAAGCTTCAGACCCGCGGTCTTTTCGATATAACCTGAAATGAGCTGGAGCGCCAGCGGTTCATCGTCAATGGCAATAACAGAAATCATTGGGCTGTACTGATTCTTAGTTGAACTTCGTAAACCGATTCGGATCTGTTTATCCTCAATTCATGTTTACCAGGGAAGAGCAATCCCAATCTCTTCTTCACGTTATCGAGCCCGATCCCGGGGGCATCCTGCCTCTTCGGCTCCAATACCCTTGGAACATTATTAATACACGAGAATTCAATAGTCTTCCCCGAGGATGATAGTCTTATCTCTATCGCGGAGTTTTCGCGGAATGAGATGCCATGTTTGAAAGCGTTTTCTATGAACGGGATGAAGATGAGTGGCGGGATGGCAATATCTTCATACTTGTCAGGAAAGATTACCCTCAGGCTCACCCTTTCACTTAGCCGCAACTTCATGAGGTCGATATAATTTGACATGAACTCGATCTCGCTGCTTAACCTTGTATCGCCTTTTTCAGATTCATAAAGCATGTATCTCATCATCTTTGAAAGTTTGAGCACTGCCTCTCTTGAATCATCAGGGTTTATGCCGATAAGCGAATATATGTTATTCAGAGTATTGAAGAAGAAATGCGGGCTGATCTGGTTTTTAAGGAAGGCCAGTTCCGAGTTTAACTTCTCCTTCTCGAGCTCTTTCTGAACCTGTTCGATCTTCGAGTGCCTCTCGATTACCCTCAAACCAAGGGAGAAAAAGACCAGGAACCCTGATGAGAAAAGATAATTGAAGAGGTGCATGTCCCTGAAAGGAGGCCGGCCCGGCATGTGGAACAGACGCGGCGGACCGGGAAGATTATCTTTCTGGCCTGGACCAGGCTGGCTCATCTTGTCTGGCTCATCTTTCATGTAGTTGAAAACTACCTTGTTAGAACCGTCGGAAACAAAATAAAAGAAGATGAGCAATAGTGCAACCGAAACGAAATAACGCGATTTACGATTACTGAAATAATACCGTGGGACAAGCAGGAAATAATTAATATAAAAAATGCTGCCGGTTATCAGGGCGTTAATGTAATAAACCCACAGGAAATCCCCTGGAATCTGCCATCGCTTTGCAAAATAGACAGGGATTGAAAGCAAAATAGTCCAGGCTAACACGTGAAGTATTACCCTCATCCTTTTACCTTCGAACAACGATATTTTCATTTGACAGTCAGTTAGGTCGCGTTCCTTGAAACAGTAGCCAAAGATACATTTTTAGGTCTTATTACTCGTAGCGAAGCGCATCAATCGGATTAAGTCCAGCCGCTTTCCTGGCCGGGTACCATCCGAAAAACACCCCGATTATGAAGCACACTATGAACGCCAGGATGACCGATTGTGATTTCACGACTATGGGGCTGTCCATGATCGATCCTGCCATTTTAGCCATGAGATACCCGAAGATGATGCCAATGGCCCCGCCGAGTATACTGAGCATCATTGACTCGACGAGAAACTGCTTCAGAATATCTCTCCCCCTGCCACCTATCGACATTCTCAGGCCAATCTCCCTGGTCCGTTCTGTAACCGAGACCAGCATTATATTCATGATCCCGATACCGCCAACGAGAAGTGATATGCCGGCGATGGCCCCGAGAAGCAGGGTAAGTATATCTGTTATAGACGATACCGTTTCAATTAGTTCAGATTGTGACATCACCCTGAAATCATTTTCTTCCGACTCGGCAAGTTTATGTGTTCTTCGTAGTATTTCCTCCACCTCTGCAATGGCCACCTTGCTCTTTTCCTCGGTAACGGCTGACGCGTAGATCCCGTTGATGTAGTCTATTGAAGCGAGGCGTCTCTGAACCGTGGTGTAAGGTGCCAGGATAAGATCGTCCTGATCCTGCCCCATGCCGCTCTCTCCTTTTTCCTTTAGTACCCCGATAATGAGGAAGGGTAGATTCTTTATGCGGATTGACAGTCCAACCGGATCGGTATTTTCCCCAAAAAGGTCTTCAACGACTGTCTGCCCGATCAGACAGACTTTCGACATCGACTTTGTTTCCTGTTCGGTAAATATCCTACCGCTGTTAATCTCGAGCTTCCTGATAGACAGGTAATCCTCGCTGACCCCGTATATGGTTGTCTGGGTATTCTGGTTACCATATATTACCTGGCCATTAGCCCTGACCTCGGGCGAGACGCTCGAAAGTGATACTGATTCTTTTCTAAGAGCAATGACGTCACTGTACTTGAGTACCATGGAGCTTGACGATCCAAGGCTCACACCTCCCCTTCTCTGCATGTTGGGCATAACCATTATCATGTTAGTGCCCATCGACGACATCTCCTGCCTGATATTCATCTTCGAGCCTTCGCCAAGGGCCAGCATGGCGATGACCGATCCAACACCGATAATTATACCAAGCATCGTCAGGAAAGCCCGAAGCTTGTTTCTCAGCAGGGCTCTCACCGCTATCCTGAACAGGTTTGAATAATTCATTTTTTTAATCTTTAATCCAAATCATCATAATCCTCAACCGGAAGTGTTTTTAACACGTCTCTTGCAAACAGCCTGTCGGTAACGTTAACCTCCTTTTGAATCTTTCCATCTCTGAAAATAACGTTCCTTGTTGCAAACTTTGCAATATCGGGTTCATGGGTAACGTACACTATGGTTCTGCCTTTGCTGTTCAGATCCTGGAACAATTCCATTATCTCGACGGAAGTGCGGGTATCCAGGTTCCCGGTTGGTTCATCTGCAAGGATCAGAACCGGGTCATTCACGAGCGATCGCGCAATTGCCACCCTCTGCTGCTGACCACCCGACAGCTGGTTGGGCATATGATGCATCCTGTCGGCCAGTCCAACGGCTCCCAGGGCGTTTATCGCCCTCTCGCGTCTTTCCTTCGACCTTATTTTAGAACTATAAAAGAGAGGTAGTTCAACGTTCTCGAGGGCAGTGGTTCTTGGAAGCAGGTTATACGCCTGGAATACGAACCCGAGCTTTTTGTTCCTTAGCCTGGCAAGATCATCCCTACCCATGGCACCAACGCTGCTGCCATCGAAATTATATTCCCCCGACGATGGTTTATCGAGACAGCCAAGTATGTTAAGCATCGTTGATTTCCCCGATCCGCTCATCCCCATTATCGCAACGAACTCACCCTCCTCTATCCGAAGATCAACCCCCCGGAGGGCGTGGACCGTGACTTCACCCATGTGATAGTCTTTCCTCAGTCCCCTGATCTCTATTATAATGTTTTTCATTGTTGCCATTTTCTTTGGTAAGCATTCCTGCACTAGAAAGGGAATGGTCCCTGCGGTCCGTTGTTAGTTTTAGCAGCTGCCTGTGCTTTTGCCGTGGTGCTCATTGAATAGACTACCTCGTCTCCTTCTGCCAGGCCGGAGAGTATTTCCACCTCGATACCGTTGTCGATACCTGTCTTTACCATCACCGGTTTTATCATCCCGTTCTGGTCTTTGACCCAGAGTGTCTTCATCCCCTGCGGAAGAGTCGGTAAAGCAAAGTTACCGGATGCTGCCTGCGATACTTCACCACCGGGAGCAGGTGCCCCTGACGGCATCTCTCCCTGCATCCCGGATGGTGGAGCTCCTGCAAAGTCACCGGGTAACCCCTGATTCTTACCATTTTGCAAACGTTTAGCCATTTTTTGTAACCATTCACCATCAGGGGTAAAACGTGCTGCTTTCCCGGAAACCTTCAGGGTATTTGATTTTTCATCAACATATATTGTTGTACTAGCCGTCATGCCAGGCATAAGCTTTTTATCAGGATTCGGAGCCCTCAGAATCACGGAATATGTTACAACGTTGTTGGTAGTCACCGGCTGCAACCTCACCTGTACCACCGACCCTGCAAAACTCAGGTCGGGGTAGGCATCAACCGTGAACTCGACTCTCTGACCCTCTTTAACCTTACCTATGTCGGCCTCGTCAACACTGGTCTCGACCTCCATCTGGGTAAGATCGTTGACGATAGTGAACAAGGTAGGAGTGTTGAAACTCGCGGCTACTGTCTGACCTTCTTCAACAGCCCGGTTGAGAACCACTCCATCTATTGGTGAAGTAATTGTAGCATAATCAAGATTGACCTGGGCGCGGGCAAGAGCAGATCTGGCGTTACTTAACGATGCCTTCGAGTTCTCGTAGTTGAAAAGAGCCTGGTCATAATCTGACTGGGCTATCAGATTCTTCTCGTATAATGCCTTGAGCCTTTTATAAGTAGCCTCCTGGTAATTGAGCTGGGCCTGAGCCTGGTTAACAGAGGCCTGGCTCTGTTCAAGCTGTGTCTTTAATGGAGTTTCATCAAGCCTGGCAAGAATCTGCCCCTGCCTGACAACATCATTAAAATCGACATAAACATGCTGGATGATACCAGAAACCTGCGTTCCCACATCCACTGTTGTTATTGCTTCTATTGTCCCCGTTGCTGTAACGGAATTAGCAATGGAACCCTTCTCGACCTTTACCGTCTCGAACGTTACAGTTTCTTCCTTCGATGAAAATGGTTTGAGGGCCAGTATCACCGCGATAACTGCAACAACAACCAAACCTGTTATTAATATACTTTTTTTCATATCACAATTTTTTCTATAATGCTAATGGAACACCAGTGTAAAAATCAAGAACTTTGTAGCTGAATATGAGGTTATACTTCGACTGGAGCAACTGGCTCTCCGCCACTATCAGATTGGTCTTCGAGACAAGGTAATCGACGGAATTGATAAGACCCTGGCCAAATTTTTCATCAGAAAGCTTCGAGGCTTCAAGAGTGGCATTGTATTTCTCGTTGCTCGCTACAAACTCAGCCTGGGCCGAGGTGACATCAAGACAGGCCTGTTCAATGCTCTTCCTTAGCTGGTTGCGAGTATCAAGTTCGCTGAGCTCTGCATCCCTGACACCAATTTTAGCAACCTCCACGCTTGTCTTAACCTGTTTTCTCTGGTAGATGGGGATTGACAGGGAGAGTCCTGCAGCAGGCCTCACACCCTCGCTAAGCTGGTTACCGTAAGCCCCGGAGCTGACACTCGAATAACCAGTTGAAATACCGCCACTTGCCGATAAAGTAGGATAGTAACCGGCTCTTGCTATCTTCTCGTCAAGCTGAGCGAGCTGCTTGTTAATCTCTGCATTTTTAATCTGTGGTTTGATTGCAAGAGCCGTCTCGTAGACCGCCTTGACGTCCGGTACCCTGTTCTGGTTAAGTAACTCCGCCAGCGAGGGCTGCACGATATCAAAGCCATTATCAACAGGCAGTTCCATCAGCTGCATCAGGTTGATCTTCGAGATTGACAGCTGGCTTTCAGCATTCGCCAGCGTTAGTTTTTCAGATGCAAGCTCAGACTTAACCTGGGCGTAGTCGGCAACAGAAATAACCTTTAATTCGAGCCGTTCACCGGCGAGCCTCAGCTGTTCCTCCGTCGATGCAATCTGCTTCTGGCTGTTCCTTACCTGCTCTTTCGAGTAAAGCACCTGGAGAAAAGCATTCAGTATGCTCAGGCTTATGTTCTCCTTTGTCGTTTCCAGCGAATACTCTCCTCCCTCGATGTCCAATCGTGCCTGGCTGATCTGGTTCGTTAACCTCGATCCGCCATAAATTGTAACACCGGAATTTACAGAATAACTCGAGCTGTTGGATGAGAAAAACCCTTGCTGACCGGTTGAAGTGTTCCTCTGCCAGTTGAAATTCTGTCCGGCTGATGCACTAACCGAAGGGAATCGCTGAGCTTTCGCCTGATCATAATACAAGTTATTTCTCTCGTTTGTCAACTCGGTCTTCCTGACCTGGATATTCTGCCTGATTGCATAATCAATACATTTCTCAAGCGACCAGGACTGACCCTCCTGGGAATTTAATCTTGATACTGCCGGCAGAAGGATCAATAGTATTATTACCTTCTTTTTCATAACTCGATTCTTTTCCGATTCATTGATAAAAGTACTTCTGGTATCGCGGATGTGAAAGAAATATAGACGAATAGCCTGATTATGACGACTCAATGCCGCTTTTCAGGCACTGGAGCCAGGAGGAAAGAAGTGAAATATTGAAAAAAAAAGCCCTGGTGTCAGTGCCAGGGCTGTATCTTGAACCTTTAATTCCTCTTACCGCGAAACAGGATACCTGATTGTAAGCAGTGTCGATTTCAGACCATCCAGCCAGGCTAGCGACCATATATTGTTGCTGTTGGAGAAAACCCTTTTGCTCCAGTCTTCCAAATCCTCTGATGCAGGTAAATCAAAGATAACCGGAGCATTCACGGCCAGATCTGAAAATGAAGCAGATTTACCAAGCTCATCCACAAGACCCCTGAGTCCATTATACAATTTCTTACCGGCTGGTTCACCAGGCGATTCATTACCAATACCGTTGATAATAGCGGCATCGGGCCTCAAAAGATTGCCAGGCTTTTTATTCCAATCCCCGGTACTTACTCCCTCTGTTTTAAGTATTACCTGCTCGTAGCTCTCAATAATTGAAATTATTTCATCTATCCTCGACACGAGAGGTGCCTTATTATCCGGATTTGTTTTCTGGTCAAGAACCATTGAAGTAACCCTGTAATTCCCGGCCAAGGCATAGGTGTCATTTATCCTGGTTTTCGAAACATTAATGGCGAGGAAAGCAGCGAAAACCGACTGGATAACAAGGAGGAAAAAGACAAAAACAACTTCATTTATGCTTATCCAACTCTTCCCTGCAATATGGCCAACGAAGACCGGCATGAAGACAACGAAAGGAAACGGGATAGCTATAAACATCATTATTCCTGAAAATGGCCAGTGCATCAGCTTGAAGAGCATCGCCGAGAACACGACGGCACAGGTAAGCCAGGTAATGAAATAGAGCAAGAGCCCCTGCCTTTTCTCCTGCATCCTGTAATTATTTGCCAGGGCCAACGGGAGGAAAAGGAAAACAAAAATTACTATCCCCAGCGTAATAAGGATTCCGGCCCCGGGCCAGTGGTTCATCTTGGAGATCGCACCTCCGACCATCAGGATCGCGGTTAACAACCCGAGTATGTATAGTTTCTGTTTCATGGCATTACTTTTTTAAGTTGGCTGAAGCTAATTCATCAAATTCATGTGCCTCGATGCTCAGAACCGAGTTCCCTAATACCAGTAACGAGTGAAGAGCAGTGAGCATGGAAACTGGTTCAGAGCCCTCACTGAAAACCGGGAGGCAACTTGCCGGGTCAACAATGGCCGGAGAAGCGCCGTCGTTCAGGTTATTTCCCGCTATAGTTTTTGAATAATCCTCAAGTAGCTTCTCAAGACGGACCCGTTCAGGGCTCTCATCACCCAGGATTATTTTGGGAACTTCAATGTTAAACGGGGAAGAAAGTGACCTGTAATATATTGTGTTACCAAGGTCGGTCTTTTTTACCTGCCATGGATCAACAGATGGTCTGCCCGGGATGTTTTCCGACAGGCTCACCATTTTTTGCTGGATAACACTTATCTGGTTCTGAATGTCCGTAGCCATTAAATGAACATTCATCATCTTATCGTGGCAGGCTGAATCGCTGTAAGTGCTGAGGATTCGGTTATTATTATTGATCAGCCATTCATGAAGTTTCTCCTGCTGTTCGAGATGAGGATAAAATCCTTCCTCGTACGAACGCTGAAGATTTATGTTTACAAGAGTCACCGGTAAAAGAACTCCTGCCAGCGCTATAACGATGTAAATAAACTTCACATCAACCCTTGATTCGTTTCTCCATTTAAGGACGGTATACCAGGGCAGCGCTATAAAAACAAGCATCAGAAGGCCGGCCATGAGCAGGATGCCGGAAGCCGGCCAGTGTTGAAACTTGAATAAAACACCTGTCATCAAACATATTGCTCCCACAGATGCTGTCAGATATACCGGCAGTCTTGATCTTCTCTCCGGGTCAGACAAAAGCCAGGTGAGAAGTGAGGGAATTAAAACAAGGCCCGCGGAAACCAGCGCTAAAAGCAGGAGCAACCCTGCATAAGGCCAGTGCTGTACCTTGAAAAGAGTACCCAGTATAAAGAACATGGTGGCAAGGAATACAGACACGAAGAGCAATAACTTGTTCTTGCTCCTTGTCTCCTTCCAAAGAACACTGATAGCGGCTGGCATGAATACCAGTGCAAGGATAAACGCACCTGCTGTCAGCATGATACCGGCCCCCGGCCAGTGCTGAATCTTGAATAGTGCAGAGATTCCAAATAAGAATGTTCCGGCTATACCCGAAATCTTCATTAATGTTTTCATTTTTCTGTATTTTTTATCGACAGTGAAAAGAGTTTCCTGCTGTAATTCCCTGAGACGATCAGGTCCGATCCTGAGCCTGACCCTGGCATAGGCATCCCCGAAAGATAAGCCGGATACCATCTCCGATTCTACATCGCAACAGATGTGATCGATAAGATCCTCGCGCAGATGCGAAAAGGAAATATGCTCCCTCCTCACATCATTGCTTATTATTTCAATATCACCCGGGCTCAATTCAGGCATAACTCAAACCTGGTTTTGGTTGCATTATGCTATGCAACGACTCAATGAACTCGTTCAATTCCCTCACTTTCTCAACCACGAGAGAATGACCCTTGGGAGTGAGCGAATAATAAATGCGGATACGGTTGCTGAAGTTCTCGGAGGTGGTAACCAGCACGTTTTCCTTCTCGAGCTTATGCAAGACAGGGTAGAGCGCCCCATAGGTCAGCTTCATCTTCCCCGCTGTTAATTCTTCCACCCTCTGGGTTATCTGGTAGCCGTACATCGGGCCGTTCTCCTTGAGAAGCTTCAGAACAATTGTCTTCAGCGACCCTTTCAATAAATCAGATGAGATCATGTTGTTTCGTGTTATATTATATATAGGTATACCTTTTGATTTTTTAATATATAAGTTTCTTATATATTGCAAATATAAAATATTTTCTGATTCACGAGCATAAAAACGGGAAAATTATTTAATAGTAACCCGGATGCAGGTGAATCCGGCATCAGGATGATCTAATAGAAAGGCTGATTACCTTGTTTCGGTGATTGCTTTAACGAGTTGATCGAGTTCGGCGGTAGTTGTATAAACGTTAGGAGTGATCCTGCATCCATGGACGCCTGCCCCATCAATAGGGGCGCAGTAGATTTTATATTTCTTAAGCAGGACATCTCCGAGTTCACCCGGTTTAAGACTCCTTACACCCACGTTTGCTATGGCGCACGATCGTGCAGGATCGGCAGGGGTGTTCAGGATAACGTGAGGCAGGTCCCTGACCTTGCTTGTCCAGTAGCTCTGCAAGTAGCGTAGCCTGGCTTCTTTTCTCTCGATACCAAGTGTTCTGTAATAGTCTATTGCATCTGCAATTGTAAGATCAGTATGAACAGGATGAGTACCGATATGGTTCAGCCTGGTTATATCGTCAGGTTTTTTATCGCCATCGGCAATCAATGGCCATATCTTGCCTATTTTTTCCTTTTTTACCCAAAGGAAACCTGCACCGAGAGGGACACTCAGCCATTTGTGAAGGCTGGTCCCGTAGTAATCGCAGTTTAGCTCGGGTATTGTGAACCTGATATGAGCGAAAGCATGAGCCCCATCGACCAGCACTTCAACTCCCTTCGAGTGAGCCATATCGCATATCTTCCTCACGGGCAAAATGTGACCGGTGAGATTGATCATATGACATACCATCAGAAGCCTGGTCCTGGGAGTAATTGCTTTTTCATATAGCTCAACGATCTCTTCGTCGGATGCCGGGTGAAGAGGAACAGACACTATCTTGTTAACCATGCCGTAACGTTTCGACACCTGCCTGAACATGTCGAGCATGGCCGGGTAATCCTGCTCGGCCATTACTGCCTCATCTCCTGGCTTCCAGTCAAGACCGCTGATAATGATATCCATCGATTCCGTGGTGTTCCTGGTAATGACAAGTTCGTCGGCAGGGCACCCGGCAAGTTCGGCCAGCCGGGCTGCCATTGCAGTCTTGTTCGTGAACTGCACCGTGCGCATGTAATGAGAACCCTGAAGGTTAACCTCCCTGATATGACTGATGAATTTCTCGAGTGTCTGCTCGGGAAGGAAATTATAATAACCGTTTTCAAGATTTATATACTCGTCTGTTATCCGGTAACCTTTCCTTACGGTAGTCCAGAAATCCTCCTCGCTTGCAAGGTCGGAAGGTGGAACGGATGCCACTGATTCAACAAGATCGCTTAACCTGAAGGGATTTACAAGGGCCCCGAGCCCGATCAGACCAGAGTTCATAAGGAATTTCCTCTTGTTCATTTTGCTTTTTTTTACTTGATCTTCTGAATAATTTTCCCGGTAGTCTTTTCTTTCAGGATAATCTTAACCGTGCCATCAGGCAGTATCTCTTCTTTCACGAAGAGGTGATCCTTGTCATATTCCCTGACCTCCATAATTGGCTTAACCCCTTTCTGACCCCTCCACACCTTAAGGTCAACCGGCTCCCATTTTTTTGTCTTTGCCGATTTGTAACAGGCGTCCATTATCTCGTTTACAACATACCCGTCATAGAAGGTTTCCATTGGAGCTTTCTTCTCGTCAAACGCCTTGAACATATCGGTGAACATGTGATTATATCCAAGTTCAGTAACCTCGTCCCCTACCGGGAATAGCCATCCTTTCTCGGTCTCAGCCTTTTCTGCCACGTAACCCTTCTTCCCTCCGGCGGTAAACATCTCGAACCCGGTCCTGAGGAAGTTGTTCACCCAGATGGTGCCATCTGTCCCCATAACCTCGTCTCTCAGGTCCATCCCGCCCCGAAAGATCCAGCTCACTTCAAACTGTCCGATAGCCCCGTTCTCGTATCTCACCCAGCCCAGGGAGTTATCATCAGCCTCAATAGGCTTGACGAGAGTATCCGCGACACTTATTACCTCCACGGGCCGTATATCCTTACCTATATAGTTACGGGCTATCTCAATGCAATGACATCCCATGTCGAGAAGTACGCCCCCGCCCGAAAATTCTTTTGTCCAGAACCAGTCACTGTGAGGCCCCGGGTGAGTCTCGCGCGACCTGACCCAGGTTACCTGACCCAGTGCACCCTGCCTGACTGCAGCTATCGCCTTGAGTGTTTTGGGTGTGTAAACAAGGTCC
The DNA here is from genome assembly GCA_046329885.1 of Bacteroidales bacterium. GTDB lineage: Bacteria > Bacteroidota > Bacteroidia > Bacteroidales > VadinHA17 > LD21. Next base: position 18,992 of record JAXLTU010000038.1, on the reverse strand, counting down.
TCGAGGTAACCATTGAAAACACCAGCCTTCTCAACCAAGTCCATCATCTCGTGCGCCTCGGCAGCATTTCGCCCAAGCGGTTTAGTGCACAATATACCCTTGCCTGCAGCAGCTGCCAGTCTTACTGCTTCCAGGTGCAAGTTATTGGGTAAAGCAATTACCACGAGATCAACATCCTTGTCATTGACGGCTTCCTCCATCGAAGTCGTCCATGATGGTATACCATGCCTGGCCGCGAATGCCTTTCCCCTGCCCTCATCACGCGAATAAATGACTTTCACCTGGTCGCGGCTCCTCTGACCATGTAACGAAAAAGTATAGAAATCGCCGATAAACCCGGCACCCAGCATTGCCACTTTTGCCATAAGAAGAAAGTTTTTTGATAGTGGATTAAATATATGAATAATCATCAGAAATCATGATATGTCACAGGCCTATTCATTTTCTAATAACTACCTCTACTGCTTTTTTTAGGAATTTTTCACGAGGGCTGTTGCAGGAATCAAAAATATGCTTACTTTTGACCATCCGGTTAAACCATTTAGTTTATCCGGGATGTTTAACCAAATATTTAAGACATGAGTGAAGGAGACAGGCAAACTGAAGAAAAGATCTTTGAAGCTGCAGAGCTTGTTTTCGAGGAGAAAGGGATGGATGGAGCCAGGATGCAGGATATTGCAGACAGGGCGGGGATAAACAAGGCGCTTCTACACTATTATTACCGGACCAAGGACCTTCTGTTCGAGGCAGTTTTCCAGAAGCTGGCAGGGAGGATGTTTGAAAAATTCGCCCCTGTCTTCAGCGACAAGCTAACGCTCGAGGAAAAAATAAGGTGTTTCTTCAACGAGCACATTTCATTTTTAGCCGATAATCCCCTTCTTCCATCGTTCATCCTGAACGAGATTAACAGGCATCCCGAGAGAATGAAAAAGATCATTTCTCATCTCGATTTCGCGGGGATATGGATGATGCTTGAGGCACAACACAAGGCTGAACTTGAGGAATACAATCTTACCCGGGAATCTCTCCCGCAGGTTATGACATCAATAGTGGCAATGAGCGTCTTTCCGTTCGCTGCACGGGGCATACTTGAAGGGATTTTTGAAAAGATAGGTGTCGGTTTTGATGATTACATAAAGGAGAGGAAGAGCTTTGCAGCTGATTTTGTAATAGGTGCGCTTAAACAGAGGAAAACAATAAAAAATCAATGATATGAGACTCAGGATACAGGTAATTATTCTGTTCTTTCTATTCGCCTTGCCATTAAGCCGGGCGCAAAAGAGTGTTACGATAAAGGAGTGTTACGATCTTGCATTCCGCAAAGCCGCGATTAACAAGGAGAAGGAGTCGTACAATTCGATCTGGAAGCTCAGGGATGCCAACCTTGCCAAAAGCTGGTTACCATCGCTTGACGCGAATGCCAGCATGGTTTATAACTCGGAAGTTATTGACATGAGCGGGGTTTTCTCTTCAATCCCGATACCCGGTTTGGCTGGAGCGATTAAACCGCTTCCTCACGATCAATACAAGGTTACCGTTGATATCAACCAGGTGATTTATGATGGCGGAACTATAAAACTGGCCCGCCAGGCAGAGAAAGCGGAGTTGAACGCTAACACGCAGCAGACGGAAATAGACCTCTACAAAGTAAGGAGCCAGGTAAACACATATTTCTTTTCATTATTGCTTCTTGATAAGCAGAAGGAACTCCTTGAGTCGTGGCACAAACTCCTGACCGATCGCCTTGGAACAGTCAGATCGGCTGCAGACAATGGTTTAGCCTTAAAATCTGATGTCGATGTTATTAAGGCTGAAATGATAAAGATAGAGCAGCAGATCGATGAGGCTTCAATCAGGAGGAAGGCTCTCTCGGAGGCAATGGCTGATCTCACCGGTCTGGAACTAACAGATGGAACGGTTTTGGTTCTGCCCGATCTTGGTAATTCTTTAAAAGATGAATTGAACAGGCCGGAACTAAAGCTTTTTGATCTCAGGAAGGAGCAGCTTAACACTGGCATTGAGCTGGCCAGGTCGAAGAGAATGCCGAAAGCCTTTGGTTTTGCAACCCTGGGGTACGGTAATCCCCCGGGCAGCAACTTTTTCAGGGATGAATTTGCCCCTTACTATATTGTCGGGGCAGGAATTAAGTGGAATATCTACGACTGGAACAAGGTTAAAAACGAGAAAGCCCAGATAAAGGTCCAGCAGGAAATCCTTGATAACAGGAAGACGGATCTTACTGATAACCTCAGGCGCTCTCTGCAGATCAAGTCAGCAGAGATATCGAGTCTGGAAACTTCAATAAACCGCGACAGGGAACTCATAAGCATACGTGAAAGAGTAACCGCGGCCGCGACATCGCAGTACGAGAACGGTACGATAACTGCAACCGAGCTGCTTAACGAGATCAACTCCCAGAAACAGGCTGAGATCAACTTCCAGATTCACAGGATCAGTCTTGAACTGGCGAGGATAGAATACAGGAACATAAGTGGAAATGAAATTGAATAAATACAAACCCATAAAGGATAAAAAATGAAAACTCCGGTACTCATATTATTTGCAGTTGTTCTGCTCGCTTCGTGTAAAAGCGGTGCTGACAAGGCTGATGCCTATGGAAATTTCGAATCGACGGAAGTAACAGTATCATCGGAAGTGGCTGGTAAGATACTCCAGATGCCTGTAAGCGAGGGTACAACAGTCAAAAAGGGCGATCTATTGGCCATGGTCGATACTACGATATACGATCTGCAAAGGGCTGAGCTTCTGGCTGCCATGGCTGGGGTGAGGACAAGAATAAACACCGTAAATGCCCAGAATGAAGTGCTAAAGCAGCAGATTGCGAATGTAAAAGTTAATGTCGACAGGGTAAGTAACATGCTAAAGGACAATGCCGCCACGAAAAAGCAGTATGACGATTTATCAGGCCAGATAGCCGTGTTCGAGAGGCAGATTGAAGCGAATAACACCCAGCGATCTTCAATAGCCGCCGAGCTGAAAGTATACGAGTCGAAGCTGGCTACCGTGCATGAGCAACTGGGCAGATGCAGTGTAAAGAGTCCTATCGACGGAACCATACTCGATAAATATGCTGAGGCCGGTGAATTGACAGCACAGGGAAAACCACTCGTTAAAATATCGGACCTGGCCATTATGAAACTGAAGGTTTACGTGAGCGGGGCTGACATCAGCAGGGTAAAAATCGGGAATAAATGCACCATCAGGATAGATGATAGTGAGAAAGGATACAGAACATATTCAGCCACTATCAGCCAGGTAGCCGACAAGGCTGAATTCACACCCAAGATCATCCAGACCAAAGAGGAAAGGGTTACTCTTGTTTATGCTGTCATTATTGAAGTAGTTAACGATGGCAATCTCAAATCGGGGATGCCGGGTGAGGCAATATTCAACTGATTAACGATCGGGCCATGAATGTCATTGAATCGGAAGGCATCAGTAAATCCTTTGGTCAGACGAAGGCTCTTGACAACCTGAGTTTCACGGTAGGTGAATCGGAACTGTTCGGGTTTATTGGCCCTGACGGGGCCGGCAAGACAACCCTCTTCAGGCTGATCACGTCGCTGATCCTGCCCGACAGCGGCAGACTATCTGTTCTGGGCATGGATACCCGGAAGGATTACAGGAAGCTGAGGAGTAACATAGGATACATGCCCGGCAGGTTCAGCCTGTACCAGGATCTGACGGTCGAGGAGAATCTGAAGTTTTACGCGACTGTATTTGGTACGACCGTTGAGGAGAACTATGAATTGATAGAGGATATTTACTCGCATATAGAGCCCTTCCGCGACCGGCCGGCAGGAAAACTGTCGGGCGGCATGAAGCAGAAACTGGCCTTGTCGTGCGCCCTCATACACCGCCCCCCTCTCCTTGTACTTGACGAACCTACAACGGGGGTTGATGCAGTATCGAGAGCTGAATTCTGGACCATGCTCGAGAAACTGAGGAAGTTCAGGATAACAGTTATCGTGTCGACTCCTTACATGGACGAAGCCTCGAGATGCAACAGGGTGGCTCTGATACAGGGCGGGAAAATACTGGCCATTGACACTCCTTCGAATGTAAGGGAGGGATTCACAGGTGTCCTCTATTCAGTAAGGGCAGCATCCAAATTCAATCTGATAAACTCCATCAGGAAATTTGCAGGGACAACATCTGCCTGGCCATTTGGTGATTCGGTTCATGTGACACTTGAAAAAGGCTATTCTACCGGCATGTTGAACGATTGGCTCCTGTCGCTGGGTATTACTGATGCCTCGATAAGTGAAATAACCGCCGGTATAGAGGACAGGTTCCTTGAACTGATGCCCAAGGGAAATGAATGAGGTAATAAATTGAAAGGGATGAATGAAAAAGTCATGACCAGGACAGTAATTAAATCGGAAAACCTTGTCAAGAAATTCGGGAATTTCGTGGCGAACGACAACCTGACTTTCGAGGTATACAAGGGTGAGATTTTTGGTTTTCTCGGGGCAAACGGCGCGGGGAAAACGACGGCTATCAGGATCTTGTCAGGGCTGTCGAGGCCAACGTCAGGGAAGGTGGTGGTGGCAGGATTCGATGCTTTCAGGGAGCCGGAACAGATAAAGAAACATATAGGGTACATGTGCCAGAAATTCTCGCTGTACGAGGATCTGACCGTGAAGGAAAACATCATCCTTTACGGCGGTATCTATGGCATGAAGAAAGTTGAGATCCGCGACCGGCTCCAGGCTCTGCTTGACAGGCTCAATTTCAGGGAACACGAGAACAGGGTCATTGCCGATCTGCCCCTGGGTCTGAGACAGAAACTGTCGTTCGCGGTTGCCGTCCTGCACAGTCCCGAGATTGTCTTTCTTGATGAACCGACCGGAGGTGTCGATCCGGTAACAAGACGCCAGTTCTGGGAGATGATTTACGAGACAGCGGACTCGGGAATTACGGTCTTCGTTACAACACATTACATGGATGAGGCAGAATACTGCGACAGGGTATCAATAATGAACGAGGGAAAGATAGTTGCTCTCGATACACCGGAGAATCTGAAGAAGCAATATGGAGTCAACTCAGTGGAAGATGTCTTCATAAGGATTGCCAGGCCTTCGCTAATTCAAAATAACCAGAACAGGAACCTATCAGGTAATTAATAAGAGAATGAACAGGTTTTTAGGATTTGTAAGGAAGGAATTCCTGCACATATTCAGGGATGTAAGGACGCTGATAATCCTTTTCGGTATCCCTGCCGCCCAGATACTCATATTCGGGTTCGCCGTGAGCACCGATATCAAGAATGCAGGTGTCGCAATTCTCGATCAGTCAAAGGACGAGATAACGAGTAAGCTGACTGACAAGATCCTGTCATCCGGCTTCTTCAGAAGGAGCGAAACCCTTCTGAACTATAACGAGATCGAGTCGGTATTCAGGAAGGGCAAAACAAAAGCCGTGATAATATTTGAAAAGGATTTCGGGAAGAAACTAGTGAAGAATGGTTCTGCCGACCTTAATATAATTGCCGATGGGTCAGAACCAAACGTGGCAACCCTCGTCACGAACTACACGACAGCGATTGTAAATGATTTCACCAGGGAGCTTAATGCAGGAAGCCAGGCCAGCCAGCTTCTTGTACGACCCGAGGTGAGAATGTTTTACAATCCGTCCCTGAAGAGTCATTTCATGTTTGTCCCGGGAGTTATTACGCTTATCCTCATCCTCATTTGCGCCCTCATGACCTCGGTGACGATAACCAGGGAAAAAGAGTTTGGCACCATGGAGGTCCTCCTGGTTTCCCCTCTCAGACCCCTGCAGATTATACTTGGCAAAGTAACTCCCTACTTTATCCTCTCGTTCATTAACGTTTTGCTGATACTCGTCCTTTCGTGGCTTGTATTCGGACTACCCGTGAAAGGCAGCCTTGTCTTGCTGCTGGCCGAGACAATGCTATACATTCTCATGAGCCTTTCGCTCGGCATACTGATCTCAACGCTGTCGTCGACGATGCAGCAGGCAATCTTTATCTCCTTTATCGGGCTGATGCTTCCCACCATCCTTTTATCCGGGTTCATTTTCCCTATCGAGAACATGCCTGTGGTGTACGATTACGTGAGCTCCATAATGCCTCCGAGATATTTCATTACAATAATTAAAAGCATAATGATTAAGGGAACCGGTCTCGCTTTTGTCTGGAAGGAGACGCTAATTCTCGCGGCAATGACAACCTTTTTCATAATAGTAAGCGTGAAGAAATTCAAGATAAGACTAGACTAACCCGGCTACCACAAAATGAGAACAATACTATACCTCATCAGGAAGGAATTCATACAAATCCTTCGTAACAAGTTCATAGGCAGGGCCATCTTCGCGGTACCCATTGTACAGATGCTCATACTTGTCCCGGCAATCACATTCGAGATAAAGAATGTTGACCTTGTTCTTATCGACAACGACCTGAGTTCAGTCTCGCGAAGCCTGATCAGCAAGATCGAGGGTTCTGGTTTCTTCAGGATCACCGGCTCAACATGGTCAGAAAAAGAGGCGGCAAATATGCTTCACGGGGGGAAGAGTTCAATGATAGTCAATATCCCGTCGGGCTTTGGAAAGGATATCGGATCGGGCAGGTCACCATCATTGATGGTTAGTGTCGACGCCATAAATGCTGCAAACGCGCAGCTGTCGTGGGCTTATCTAAATGGCGTGGTCATGGATTTCAACAGGGGTATTATCCTCGAGAACATCAGCCAGATGAAGTCTGGTCCCCTGCCAACAGTAAGGGTATTGAACAGGTACTGGTATAACGAGCTGCTCGATTACAGCTTTTACATGCTGCCGGGTATCCTTGTAATACTTGTAACGGCCATCGGCTTCCTCCTAGCAGGCCTTAACATGGTGAGGGAGAAAGAGATCGGTACCATCGAACAGATAAACGTCACACCTGTCAGGAAGTACCAGTTCATCATGGCAAAGATGATTCCCTTCCTCGTGATCGGTCTGATAGATCTGGCGATGGGACTCGGGATTGGCAAACTGGTCTTTAATATCCCATTCGAGGGAAGCATAGCCTTGTTGTTCCTTGGCTCGGCGATCTTTCTCGTGGCTGTACTCGGTCTCGCGCTATTCATCTCCACGCTTTCGGGAACGCAGCAGCAGTACATGTTCACAGCCTTCTTCTTCATGATAATCTTCATACTAATGAGCGGCATATTCACGCCTTTCGAAAGCATGCCTATGTGGGCCCAGAAGTTCGACCTGGTGAACCCGGTTGCTTACCTCATAAGGATAAACAGGATGGTAATGCTTAAAGGATCGGGTATCGCGGACATTTCTACAGAGCTGATATCGCTCTCTGTCATAGCCATATTCTTCACAATGTTTGCAGTAAGGCGCTACAGGAAGACAGCATGAGAAACCCTTTTGATTGTCACCATTGAGGCTATACTAATACTCGATAACTGCTCTCACGGGCCAATGGTCTGAAATGAAAACAGGTCCTTCCTTGATGGCCAGTGTTGATATATTTTTCACTTTAATCCCGTTGCTTACAAAAACATAATCTATCCTGTCTCCTCCCGTCTTATCTGACCACCCGTTGAAAGTTGGAAGCGGACCGGCCGGTGCAGTTTCAGAAATCATGAACGAGTCTTTAATCAGGTGTTGGTCCCGGGCGGTCAGTATCGAGTATGCCATGGTGGAGGGCTCGGTATTGAAATCTCCTGTTATAACGAATTTTTCATCACCTGCTATCCTCTTCACCTGGGCGAGGAGGATCCGGGCGCTCATCAGCCTGGCAGAATCGGAATCGTGCGCGAAATGGGTGTTGAAATAAAACAATGGCTTCCCGGTTTTATTATCAGTGAGTTTAACCCAGGTGACTATCCTTGGAAGTGAAGCTCCCCATCCCCTGGTGCCAGCGACCGATGGTGTTGAAGAAAGCCAGAACGTGCTGTCAGTGACGTACTCGAAGCGACCTGAATTATAAAAAAGAGGATTCATCTCTCCTTTTTTGCGGCCGTCATCGCGACCGACTGCTACTGATGAATAACCCGTGAGTGCTGAATCAATAGCCTCGTACTGCCACCAGAGGGCTTCCTGTAATCCAAAAAGATCCGGTTTTTCTTCCCCGAGGAACCTGCATACTATTGCCTTCCTGTTTGGCCAGGCATTTATACTGTCGCGCGGGTTATCGTACCTGATATTGAAAGTGATGACTTTTATCTCCCCGGAAGGCTTACTGCATCCGGATAATGCAATGACGAAAAGAAGCATTATTGCCGGAAGTGTAATTGTTTTCATAAGTAATCTTTCTCCAAATATAACATTTATTAAATTTGTGCACCTGACAGCACCAGCGTGTAAGATATAGTTGTCAGCCTGTTAAACAACATAATTCAAAATAATCCCGATGCCTGATGTAATTAAACTCCTCCCGGATTCAGTAGCCAACCAGATAGCTGCCGGTGAAGTTATACAGAGGCCTGCATCCGTCGTCAAGGAACTGATGGAAAACTCTGTTGACTCGGGAGCCGGGAATATACGGGTTATTATCAAGGACTCGGGAAAGACACTTGTGCAGGTTATCGACGATGGGGCCGGGATGACAGAAACAGATGCCAGGCTGTCATTTGAAAGGCACGCGACATCGAAGATCACCTCGGCGAATGATCTGTTTGCCATTCGAACAAAGGGCTTCAGGGGAGAGGCACTTGCCTCGATCGCTGCAGTTGCGATGGTCGAGCTCAAGACACGGAGGAAGGAAGATGAAGCCGGGACCCTCGTCGTGATTAACGGGTCGAAGGTTGAAATTCAGGAGCCTTGCAGCTGCCCGGTCGGTTCGAGCTTCTCGGTAAAAAGCCTTTTTTACAATATTCCCGCCAGGAGAAAATTCCTCAAAGCCGACAGTACTGAATTCAGGCATATAATCGGCGAATTCCAGAAAATAGTACTTGCACATCCTTCAATAAAATTCTCGCTCTTTCATAACGATAACGAGATATACAACCTTCACCCCGGCAATACAAGACAAAGGATAGTCGCGGTTTTCGGCAAGACGATAAACCAGGATCTGATAAACCTCGATACCATGACGAGCCTTGTTAATATCTCGGGGTTCATTGGCAAGCCTGAGAATGCAAGGAGGTCTTCCGGTGAACAGTTCTTTTTCGTGAACGACCGTTTCATGAAGCACCCGTATTTTCACAGGGCCGTGATGGAGGCTTATCATAATATACTCCCGGCTGAAGTCCTTCCCTCCTACTTCATCTTCATGGAGGTTGACCCTTCTAATATTGATGTGAACATACATCCCACCAAGACAGAGATAAAGTTCGAGGACGACAAGTCAATATGGCAGATATTAATGGCATCGGTGAGGGAAGCCCTGGGCAGGTTCAACATTGTTCCCTCTATTGATTTTGGCAATGAGCACCTCGTAGATATACCGGTAAGATCTTCCTTCGATACCATTCCATCAGCTCCGGAAATAAAGATTAACGCGGGTTTTAATCCATTCGAAAGCGAGTCTGCTCATGTCAGCCGGGGTTACGCTCCCCCTTTCGAATCAGCCAGGAGCACTGGATGGGAAAGACTCTACGGTAACCAACGGGAAGAAGAAAAGGAGGAAATTGCCCCGTTAACAGGAAATGAAAACCAGAGAAAAATACTCCAGGTCAGGAACAAATACCTGATCTGCCCTGTTAAATCAGGACTAATGGTAATAGATCAGAAAAGGGCACACGAGAGAATTTTATACGAGAGATACCTTTCATGCCTGGGAAACAACAAGGCAATAACGCAGACCACCATGTTCCCCGAGGTTATAGAGGTAAGCCCTGCCGATTTCGGTATACTTACCACGATTGAAGCCGACCTGGTGACCCTAGGGTTCGACATCAGGCACCTTGGCGGTTATTCGGTTTCAATCAATGGCTATCCCGACGAGGCTGCCGGGTCTGATCCTCGGGATATCTTCAGGTTGATCCTCGAGGAATACAAGAGCCAGGAAGGAGATCCGGCAACAGGTAAACACGAGAGAGTGTGCTCGGCCCTGGCCAGGGCCTCGGCTATACCTTATGGCCGTTCTCTCACGCTCGCTGAAATGGAAAACCTGATCGATACACTTTTTGCCTGTTCCGCGCCGAACTACTCGCCGACAGGGAAACCAGTGGTGAGCATATTAACCGGTGATGAACTTGATAAAAGAATGAAATAATTTATATGACAACATGTCCGGATAAACAAACGTTTTACTTTTGGTCCGGTAATTGCTGAAACATGAGATATTTATTTTGAGATGAACGGATACGGCAGAGGATTTTTCGGGATGACTCCCGTTGTGAAGAATATCATTTTCCTGAACATAATAATGCTGCTTGCTACCTACGCGGCGCAGAGTGTTTTCGGACTCGATCTGACAAGGATGCTCGGGATCTATTACGTGGGGTCGGAGAGTTTTAAGCCCTACCAGGTTGTTACTCACATGTTCATGCATGGCGGACTTTTGCACCTCTTCATGAACATGTTCGCACTGTACATGTTCGGGCAGATACTGGAAAGAGTCTGGGGCCCTGGCAGGTTCCTTATTTATTACTTCGTGACCGGGATTGGTGCTATAATAATTCACCAGTCCGTTTCAGCTTTCGAGTACACGAAAGTCATGAAAACCATCTCTCCGGAAATGTTGCAGGAGGTACTCGATAATGGCGCTGCATATGCTGAACAGCACAAGTACTATATTGATACCACCTCACAGGCATTACAATCAATCCTGTTCACGCCCACTGTTGGTGCATCAGGTGCTGTATTTGGTGTCCTGCTCGCTTTCGGTGTTCTTTTCCCCAATACAGAATTGATGCTGTTATTCCCACCAATTCCAATCAGGGCTAAATACTTCGTTGCCATATATGGAGGCATAGAACTGTACCTTGCCGTTACACAGCCTGGAAGCTCCATAGCCCACGCGGCTCATGTCGGCGGGATGATTTTCGGGTACATCCTTATCAGGTACTGGAGAAAAACCACTTCAACGCTTTACTGATGGGAATCTGGGATGATATAAAAACGACATTCAGGAAGGGGAACAGTCTGATAAGGCTGATCTACATTAACATAGGTGTATTCCTCCTGCTGACTATCGCCGGCATTATTGGCTTCCTGCTCGTCAACCCTGCCATCCTCGACGAGACAACAAGGCTCCTTTCAGTACCATCTTCATTGAATGTACTTCTTGTTCGTCCCTGGACAGTTATAACGTACATGTTCACGCACCGCGAGGTACTTCATATTCTTGTTAACCTCCTGTGGCTTTACTGGTTCGGAAAGATCTTTCTCGAGTATTTCGACCAGAAGAAACTGGTTGCTCTTTACCTGCTAGGCGGTTTGTCAGGCGCTTTGGTTTATGTTCTTTCATACAATATCTTCCCCGTTTTTGCCACGGAAGTTGAAAAATCAATACCATTGCTTGGCGCCAGTGCATCAGTAATGGCAATTGTTATTGCTATTGCAGCCTACGTTCCGGATTATACTGTATCGCTCTTTCTGTTCGGCAGGGTGAAGATAAAATATATAGCACTCGTCATTTTCATTCTTACATCAATACTCGATTTCTCAGTCAACTCGGGTGGCAAGCTGGCTCATATTGGCGGTGCTCTTTTCGGATATTTATATACTCTTAATTACAGGCGGGGAAAAGACATGGGAAAATGGATTAACAGGATACTCGACTCGATAGCGACCCTGCTCAAGCCATCAAAAAAGATGAAGGTGACATACAGGAGGCAGGCTGACGACTACGAGTATAACAGGAAGAAAACAGAACACCAGGCCGAGATTAATAAAATACTTGACAAGATATCTAAAGGCGGTTATGACAGCCTGACAAAAAGCGAGAAAGATATGCTCTTCAGGGAGAGCCAGAAAAGAAACTGAAATGGTAAAGAAGGCCAGGAAGGATATGAGCAGGTTCAAAAAGCTTATTTACCTCGGGTTCCTGGGTATCAATATCTTTTTTGGGGCTTCACTACTTCTTTCCTACCTCGCGGTTCATGTGAATCCCGGCGATTTCACCCTTCCGGCATTCTTCGGGCTCGCTTATCCCTATCTGCTGCTCTGCAACATCATTATATCAATTATCTGGGTAATAAATCTCCGGTGGGAAGCTCTTATCTCAGCTATAATCATCCTGCTCGGGATAACGCATTTGTCGAATTATATTAAGTTTGGCAAACCCGATAAAAACAATACCGGCACTTTCAAGGTAATGAGCTATAACCTGAGGCTCTTCAATGCTTTTGAAAAAGGCAGGAATGCAGGCTCGGAGAAAAAGGTATTGCAGTATATCAGCACTAGGCATCCCGAGATAGTCTGTTTCCAGGAATTATACATTGATGGTGATGCCGTTAAAAAGGATGATGCAATCAAGAAGGCCCTGGGAGGAAAGTACTATTCACACATCAAGCTCATAGGCAAGGGCCGGAACAAGTATTATGGAATAGCTACCTATTCGGTTTACCCCATAATCAAAAGGGGTGATATAGTTCACCCTGGTTCTTCGAGTCTGTCAATTTACACTGACATTGTAATTAAAACCGACACGTTCAGGATATACAACAATCATCTCCAGTCGTTCAGGCTCAGAGGCATGGAGCAGTCATTCATGGAAGAGATGCTGGGAGCGGATGACAAGCAGACACTCAGGGAAGTAAAGACCCTGTCGAGGAGCCTCAAGCAGGGTTTCAGACGCAGGGCACTCCAGGCACAGGTTGTCAAGGAACACATAGACAGGTCGCCTTACCCTGTAATTGTCGCGGGCGATTTCAACGACACGCCGGTATCTTACGCTTACAGGAAGATCAGGAAAGGATTGAAGGATTCTTTTGTCGACGCTGGTTACGGTGCAGGTTTTACTTACCGCGGGAATTACCCTCCCAACAGGATAGACTATATTCTTTACAACGGTGATCTTGTCGCGACTCGTTTCGAGATTCCAAAAATCAAGTATTCAGATCATTACCCGGTAATTTCCTGGTTCAGGAAATCTGATTGAAAGGCAACCTGAGAAGATCAACGTTACCACCTGAAATAATAAGCCCTGTCCGTTTCCCCGCGAAGAGCTGCTTGTTCTCCATCACCGCGGCGAGTACAGTTGCTGAAGATGGCTCGATAATGATCTTCATGCGTTCCCATACCATTTTCATACAAGCTATGATTGACTGTTCAGAAACAGTTAGAATATCATCTATATTGGCTGATATCACGGCAAAAGTCCTTTCGCTCAGTGAAGTAAGAAGTCCGTCAGCGATTGTTCCGGGATTTACTGAAGGTTGAAGTGTTCCGCATCTGACCGACCTTGAGGCATCGTCGGCCCCGAGTGGTTCTGCACCATAAACCCTGATTGCCGGGTTAATACCACGGGCAGCTATGAGTGTCCCGCTCATCAGACCACCACCACCGACAGGGGCTACAATTATATCAAGGCCGGGTATCTCCTCGATCAGTTCCAGTGCTGCTGTACCCTGCCCGCATATTACATCGTGGTTATCGTATGGGTGAACCAGGGTGGCACCGGTTTCCTGCATTATTGTCGTCGTGGTTTCTTCCCTGGCTTTCAGGGTGGGTTCACAAAATGTTATACGTGCCCCGTAACCCTGTACTGCCTGTTTCTTAACGTCGGGCGCGTTGGAGGGCATGACTATATACGCTGGCAGCCCCGCGCGTGAGGCGGCCAGTGCAAGGGCCGCTGCATGATTACCTGACGAATGGGTGACCACTCCTTTTGAACCGGCGTCCTTTCCCAGTTGCATGACAGCATTGGTGGCTCCCCTGAACTTGAAAGCCCCTACTTTCTGGAAATTCTCGCATTTGAAGAAAAGTAAAGAACCGGTTATTGTGTCCAAAGATGACGATCTCAGGACAGGTGTCCAGTGCACCTGGGGCCGTATCCTTGAATGAGCCGCCCTGATTTCTCCAATGGTGGGAAGTTGCATATTATTTATTATTGACAGTTTAAATTTAACTATTTGTTTTACACCTCATCATTATCAGTGTCAGATGGACGTCATACTTTTTTAAAATGAAAGATATTATATTCACGCTCTTGATTATGCAATTTCGGAATTGCGTTTTCACTAAGAAGAGGCTAACAAAATTATACAATAACAAACCTGAACAAAATGAAAGAACTTGTACGTTGTAAACCCTGCGGCTATGTAATGGAAAAGGACAAGCTCAAGGGAGTATGCCCCGCTTGCGGCATGCCTGAAAAGGCATTTGAACCCTACAGGGAAAGGGTTGCATTAAACAGGCTTTTCGTGCTCAGCCTCGACCTGCACCCCATAGCAATTCATCTTTCCCAGACCTTCGTCATATTGATTCCGTTAATGATACTCATGACAAAGCTCTTCCCGGAATTCAGCTATGACATGTTCTCGCAGGTATTGAAATTCTCGCTTTATGTATTCCCTCTAAGTCTGGTTGCAGCTATTCTTACCGGAATACTTGACGGGCTATACAGGTTCAAGACACTGACACCACCATTGCTCAGGCTGAAGATCATCTTCAGTTCAATTATAATAGTCCTGGCCACCTCCATGTTCTTCGTTGCCAAAGATGGCGATTATGGTATTGTGACAATCCTTCTCAGCCTTGGTTGTCTATTCTGCGCGGTAAGGTTAGGTCTGCTCGGTAAACACCTGATTGATGTTATTCTCCCCGGATCATATCCTGTTAAAAAGGCAAAAGCAGCAGCTGCTGCTGCCGGTGCAAAAAGTACGACTGAAGAATAGATCGCCAATTTTTTACCACTGAATGTTATAAGGTCATTAACTCCTGAACCCCTGCAGAAGGGGGAATTGCAGTGAAAATATAAAAAAGGGTAACCGGGAATGGTACCCTTTTTCTTTGAGACTCGGGAATATAATCCTTCTGTCATCCGCTTTACTACTACCTGAAAGTTCAGATAGAAAGTCACCCTACAGCACAAGTTCATGTTGTCCTATTTGCCATGTGACCTCCACGGGATAGCTGTAAAAAAAAGAAGCTGTCACGATTATTATCATGACAGCCTCGATATTATTAATTCCCAGATTCTATTAACCAAAGATGCTGAAAGCAACAGTTAATCCGGCGAGGACAACTGAAACCATCGACATCAGTTTGATAAGAATATTCAGGGCGGGGCCAGATGTATCTTTGAACGGGTCACCAACGGTGTCACCAACTACAGCGGCTTTGTGAGGTTCACTCCTCTTGCCTCCATAATTACCGCGCTCGATATACTTCTTGGCATTATCCCATGCACCACCAGCGTTATTAAGCATACTTGCGAGAACGAATCCTGCACTCATACCTCCGGCAAGAAGTCCTATAACACCAGGAACGCCGAAGAGAACACCAACGATGAGAGGAACTGCTATTGCCATGAGAGAAGGAATAAGCATTTCCTTCTGGGCACCTTTGGTTGATATCTCAACGCATTTGCCATATTCAGGTTTTGCTTTACCTTCCATGATACCAGGTATCTCGCGGAACTGGCGTCTCACTTCTTCAACCATGCTACCAGCGGCACGTCCGACAGCTTTCATACTCATTGCAGAGAAGAGGAATGCCATCATCGCGCCGATGAAGATACCACCCAGAAGGATGGGGTTAAAGACTGAAAGATCATATGCCGCGGTGAAATCCCGTATTGTTGCGGTACCAAGTGCAACTGCTGTCTGTCCGTCATGAACTGAAGGAGCGGTTGTCCCGGTGTAGAATATGGTGTCGCCAATCTGTTTTATTCCATCATGCTCATTAGCCAATCTTGTAAGCCAGAGGCGTATCTCCTCCATATAAGCAGCGATAAGAGCAAGTGCTGTAAGAGCTGCAGATCCGATAGCAAAACCTTTACCGGTAGCAGCGGTTGTGTTGCCAAGTCCGTCAAGAGCATCTGTTCTTTCGCGTACTTCCTTGGGTAGTTCTGACATTTCAGCGTTACCACCGGCGTTGTCGGCGATAGGACCAAAAGCATCGGTCGCGAGGGTAATACCAAGCGTCGACAGCATACCAACTGCAGCGAAGCCGATACCGTAGACACCCATGGAGAAATTGCTGAAGCCCCCTGCAAACCCGTAGGCAGCAATGATGCCGGCAACTATAGTAACAACCGGGATCCATGTGGAGAACATACCAACAGCCATACCTTCGATAATAACAGTAGCGGGGCCTTTAAGAGCCTGACCTGCTATACCCTGGGTCGGTTTGTTACCGTCTGATGTGAAGTATTCTGTTGCCTGTCCAATGATGACACCGGCAACGAGACCAGCAACTGCAGAGCCAAAAACGCCCCAGGTTATCATACCGGTACCTGCCATGATTGCCAGTACAACCAGTATCAGGGCAGAACTACCACCCGTGCCGAGCAGGAGCGCCTGCAGAAGAGCTTTCGGTGTAGCTGATTCTTTCGTGCGAACCAGGTAGACACCGGCTATCGAGAGAAGTATACCTATTGCTGAAACAACCATCGGGGCAATTACGGCTTCCATCTGTGTCATACCCGACACGGCAGGAAGAGCAGCGCCAAGAGCAGCTGTGGCGAGGATTGAGCCTGCATATGATTCATAAAGGTCAGCACCCATACCAGCCACGTCACCAACGTTATCACCAACGTTATCGGCGATAGTTGCAGGGTTACGCGGGTCGTCTTCAGGAATACCTGCTTCTACTTTACCAACGAGGTCAGCTCCAACGTCAGCAGCTTTGGTGAAGATACCACCACCAACGCGTGCAAACAGAGCCTGGGTTGATGCACCCATCCCGAAGGTAAGCATAACTGCTGTAACCTCAATAAGTTTCTGTGTCTCGGTGGTTCCCGGGTGAACAAGTGTAAGGCCGAGGAATTTCAAACCGGTTTCCATGTTTTCGGGTGTGAAAACAAGGCCATTAAGAATAAGGAACCAGAGGGCGATATCGAGAAGTCCGAAACCAACCACCACCAGACCCATAACAGCTCCGCTCCTGAGTGCCACCTGAAGACCCTTGTTAAGAGATTTCGAAGCAGCCCATGCAGTCCTGTTTGATGCAAAAGTAGCTGTTTTCATCCCGAGGTAACCGCAGAGACCAGAGAAGAACCCCCCGGTAAGGAAAGCAACCGGCACGAACGGGTTCTGAATCCCGAAAAATGCAAGTACCGACAGCAGAACCACGAGGATCATAAATACCTTGAAAACAACAGAATACTGCCTCCTCAGGTAAGCCATAGCGCCCTCCCGAACATAACCGGCAATCTCCTTCATCCTGTCAGTTCCTTCTTCCTGGGCTTTCATACTCCTGTAGAAAATCCAGGCAAACAACAGGGCAAACAGAGCCGAGATAGGCACAATCCAAAAAATAGTGCTCATAAATTAATGTTTAAGGTTATACATATAAATCCATACAAAACTTTTGGTCCAAGTTCACGCAAAACTAATCAACTTTTTCAATCTGCAAGGAAATTTATATCCTATAAAATTATTTTTTATTCCTCACGTACCTGTCCATCCAGTTAAGAACCTCCCAGTGCTTGTGCAGTATTGTTTCCCTGGCCGCGTAACCATGACTTTCATTAGGCAGCATAACAAGTCGCGCCACCGCCCCGAAGCCCTTGAGAGCCGCGTAGAATCTCTCGCTCTGAATCGGGAATGTACCGCTGTTATTATCCGCCATACCGTGGATAAGCATTATTGGATCCTTCACCTTGTCGGCATTCATGAATGGTGACATTGTATTGTAAACACCCGGTGCCTCCCAGTAACTCCTCCTCTCGTTCTGGAAGCCAAAAGGAGTCAGCGTGCGGTTATACGCACCGCTCTCGGCAATTCCTGCAGCGAACAGCCTGGTGTTTGCCAGCAGGTTGGCAGTCATGAATGCGCCGTATGAATGTCCCGATACGGCAACCCTTTTCCTGTCGGTCACTCCCATTTCAACAGCTTTGTCTATTGCTGCTTCCGCGTTGCCTACAAGCTGTTCGATGAAATTGTCGTTAGGCTCTTTACCTTCAGCCCCGACTATTGGGAATGATGCATCCATCAACACCGCGTAACCCTGTGTAACGTAAACCAGCGCCGAAGATGGACTAATCCTGGTAAATGTATAAGGTGAACCAGAAACCTGGCCCGCGGCAGCAGCATCATTAAACTCCCTTGGATAAGCCCACAACAGGGTTGGCAGCGGACCATCCTTTTCCTTGTTATATCCGGCCGGAAGGTAAAGAGTAAAAGATAAGTCAATACCGTCTTTCCTCTTGTACCTGACGAGTTCCTTGGTAACACCTGCCAATTGCGGGTAAGGATTCTCAAACTTTGTAACCTGGCTGAGCTTCCCGTTTTTCAGGTTCCTGATAAAATAATTTGGAACCTCGCTAACCGACTGCCTGTTAGAAAGTATGCTCCCTTTTTCGATATCTATAACAGATGATAATGTTTCATAATACGGGGCTTCCGACCGCCATAACCTTGTAGTCTTACCAGAAACCAGATCAAACTTGTCGATGAAAGGTCTGTCTCCCTCGGGAGAAGCCCCGGCACCAGAAAGAAACAAAGATTTTCCCTTCGCGTCTGTTAGCAGCACATTCATCCCGTACTGGTTTTCTCTCGTTAGAAAACGGCCAGGATTCTTGTAACCATCATCAGTGTTATAATTATATATTTCCCTGACAGGTTTAAATGGTTCAGAGGGACTGAAAAGGCTGACAACCCTTGTCCTTGTCTTGCTTAGTCCCTCGTTTATGACGGCCAGTTTGTCGTTACCCCAGGTTATTCCCATGAATCTTTTAGCAAGGGAAATAAGCTTTACAGGCTCACTACTAAATGGGGCATCAAGTGTATACACCTGGTCGTGGTACTGCATTTCCTTTGTATAATCACCATTGTCGAGGGCTTCAACCCAATAAAGGGTGGAAGGTTTGTCGGCTCTCCACATGTATCCCCTGGGACCAGGAAGAACAACATCGTATCCTCTAGGCTGGTTTTCGATAAGTGGTTCCTGCA
>JAXLTU010000037.1:0-41305 GCA_046329885.1 Bacteroidales bacterium | reverse complement strand
TGGTCTTCCCGAATGATAGCTGGGATAAAAGACTCTTGCAGGAAAGTAGAAATAAAAAACAAAACAATAACAGGATGCGTGAAAGATGTTTCATTGTATCGTGTAATTCTGGTTAAACTTGTGGGTATTAAATTACATATTTTGTGCTATCGAGATATGTTAAATCATATTAAGAAGCCGGAATTATGAACCAAAGAAAAAAAACTGTGTTTCTGGATTAACAGGTGCAGATAAATATAGTATCTATCAATAACCAGCCTGATAGTTGAATGCAAAATTGAGTTGTTGATTGATAAGATATTGGATGCCGGCAATTAACAACAGGTGAAAAAGTTTATTGATAACCGCTACATCTTTATATGTTGAATTAAGTAATTTCGCAGCTTCGAAGATTTTTACTTTATAATCTATACTTCATGAAAAACAGTTTTATCAACCTGGTTCTCGCATCTTCAAAGAGAGTGAGACTATTGTTTGTATTGCTCCTGCTTCCTTTGGCAGCAAGCGCGGCAGGTACATCGGTTCCAGCTGTCGGACCTGTACGCGTGGAATTCATTATTTTCGGTCTGATACTTGTTGGAGTGGCACTTTTTCACAAGGAAACTTTCAAGGTTGCCATCATTGGCTTAACTGTCCTGCTCATTTTTAAATTCGTGTTTGACCCTGCCTTTAACATAGTTGAACACCTTTTCGGCACTACCGGTTTTGTAGATCAGCTGATGGACAAGGATCTCAGGCAAGGTGAATGGGGAATAATACTCAACCTTATCGGATTGCTTCTTGGCTTCGCTATTCTCGCGAAGATTTTCGAGGAATCTGGAGTACCTGACGCTTTGCCAAAGATACTGCCTGATGACTGGAAAGGACCATTCGTCCTTTTGATATTCGTTGCAATAATTTCATCCTTCCTCGACAATATAGCAGCTGCACTTATCGGTGGCACGATCGCGCTGGTAGTTTTTAACAAAAGGGTTCACATTGGTTACATAGCGGCGATCGTCGCGGCGAGTAATGCAGGCGGCAGTGGCAGCGTGGTTGGTGATACCACTACAACAATGATGTGGATCGACGGTGTAAGTGCTTTTAATGTCCTGCATGCTTTTATTGCCGCAGGAACGGCACTCCTGTTTTTTGCATGGTTTGCCTCGAAACAGCAGGATAAATACCAGAGAATAAACAAGGATCCTAGATCAGATGTAAAGGTTGACTGGGGTAAACTGCTTATTGTGGTACTGATGTTGATTGGTGCCATAGTATTCCAACATTCTTTATGACATGCCGGCTCTAGGGGTCTGGATAGCCATATTGATCGGGGCAATCTTCAGACCAATACCGTGGAAGAAGTCGCATACGCTCTATCAAGGGAACCATCTTCCTGTTGTGCCTCGTATTCTGCGCTTCACTTATGCCTGTCGAAGACCTTCCCGACGCTTCCTGGTACACGGCTCTGATGCTCGGATTTGTATCTGCAGTATTCGATAACATACCTCTTACAAAACTCTGCCTTGACCAGGGTCACTACGACTGGGGCATGCTTGCCTATGCAGTTGGTTTCGGCGGGTCGATGATATGGTTCGGCTCATCAGCGGGTGTGGCAATCACAAATAAATTCCCGGAAGCTCGTCACGTCGGCAAATGGTTGAAGAATGGCTGGCATGTTGCAGTGGCTTATGTCCTGGGGTTCGCTGTTCTCTACCTGACCATGGGATGGGAGCCCGCTGACAACAGGGAACATAAGATTGTCAATTGCCCCGTTCCAGGCTGCCCGATGGCTAACCAGGCTGATTCCACGGCTACAAAATAAGCTGGTTGATAAAGTAGAAAAGGAGACCCCGGGGGCCTCCTTTTTTATTTTCATGTTTCTTCTATGTATCAAAAATGTTCCCCGTTTTACTGGCCCGAGGTCCTCATTATTCTTTCAGTCAGTGGCTGATTAACACTTATCGGGACCTTTTCCTCTATTGTATTCGTTGGGTCAAGCTCGAGTGCCTTGACATCGGAGATGCAAAAGAATCTCGAGAGGTTATGTAGTGATAGTGTAATATTCTCGTTAGCGGTAAGCTGATAATCACGGCTCATGACCCTGTCAATGAGTATGAAAAGGAAGTCGGAAGGGAAGGCATGACGCTTCAATGAATCAAAACTGCTCTCCAGCCTTATTTCACCACTGGCAATCAGATCTTCAAGAGCCTCCCTGAAATACAGGTTGATTTTTGGTTCAACCTTGAAGCCGAGATAGAAATCGACCCTTATAAGGATGCCGGGAATTAAATGGGTCACTTTGTATTCAAAAGTATCAGGTGCATCGGTGCGGTCAACGTGGAGGAACCAGTATCTGCTGGCTCTTTTTGGCTGCTTGTGAAAAATCGAATAAATCACTTTTGATTCTACCTGCTCGGGATCATTGGCCTTTATTATATATACCAGGTTGGTTGCCGTGAGAGGCACTGATGGATCTGTCACCAGCGATTTGAACAGGTCAATATATTTATCCAGCCTTACAAATGTTACATACCTGTTCTTTAGCTTGCGGCCAAAGTACCAACCATACATGATGATGAAGAAAAGGGATGCCAGCATTATCGTGAACCAACCTCCATTCATGAACTTGTTAAGGTTGGCAAGGAGGAAGCTGCCTTCTATTGTCAGGTACACTAGCAGAAGCAGTAAGACGAGGCGGAGATCAGTGCGCCGCAGGTAGAGATAGTAGGATAACAACAGGGTTGTCATTATCATCGTGAGTGTGATTGAAAGGCCGTAAGCTGCCTCCATATTTGAAGACTCCCTGAAGAAGAGCACCACGAAGCTGCAGGATGCCCACAGAAACCAGTTTACATAGGGAACATAAACCTGTCCCTTGTGAAATGTCGGGTTCAATACCTTCAGTTTCGGCCAGAAATTGAGCGAAATGGCCTCGCTGATTAGCGTGTAAGACCCTGTTATGAGAGCCTGGCTGGCGATGATGGCAGCCGCTGTTGCAATGAAAATACCAGGCATCAGGAACCATTGTGGCATTATGCCATAGAAGGGATTTATTTCAGGTTTTAGCCCGCCCTTGTTTAGGATCCAGGCACATTGCCCGAAGTAATTGAGCACCAGGGATGCCTTCACGAAGATCCATGATATCCTTATGTTTCTGATGCCGCAATGGCCAAGATCAGAATAAAGAGCTTCAGCCCCTGTTGTGGCCAGGAAAACTGCCCCGAGCAGTATGAATCCTCCTGGATACTCGTTTATAAATCTATAAGCCCAGACCGGGTTCAAACCTTTGAGAATATCCGGATGGCCAAGTAGTTGTACAGTACCAAGAACAGCCAGCATGAGAAACCATACTACCATTATTGGTCCGAATGATGCTCCAACCACGTTGGTACCATACTGCTGCATGAAGAACAGTACCGCGAAGATAGCAAGTACAATCGCTATGACAGGGATGTCCGGATTATATAGTTGCAGACCCTCGATTGAGGATGTGACTGTTATTGCAGGGGTAATGACCCCGTCGGCCAGGAGTGCACTGGCGCCAGCCATCGTGAGGATTGCGGCCCAGGTAGGCTTCTTCCTGAGAAGCGCGAAAAGAGCATAAATTCCACCTTCGCCCTTGTTATCCGCCTTCATGGTGATCCCCACGTATTTGATGGTGGTCTGAAGCGTGAGAGTCCAGAATATGCAGGATAGTGATCCGATAATCAGGAGCTCGTTAAACTCTGATCCACCTCCTACAATAGCCTTCATCACGTACAGCGGACTCGTGCCCAGATCGCCAAAAACAATACCAAGGGCAACAATTACACCTGCCACCGAGAGTTTCTTCAAGTCGTGCTTCGAACCCTGCATCTGAAATTACAGTTAGTAAAATAATATAAATATCCATGGTCATTCGACCGTGGAAAAGCGGGCAAAAAGTAGACTTATTATTATAAAGAAGTTAGAAAGATTAGGGCTCCCGGTATAAAGATTTTATAAAGATTGTCACTTGCGACAATTCAATTATCTTTTATTCCGTTTTTTTCAGTTTCATTTGCTCCCGTTTCAAAGGCATTATTCTTAATAAATTTTGTATCTTGCTGAATTAATGGTGTTTAAATGATCAGCATGAAAGGGAGAATGTTTAAATCACCGGCATCAGGAGTGAACCAGTATATTCTGGTGCTGATCGTCATCGCTATTGTGGCAGTGCTTTGCCGTCCTCTTTCAAATCAGCAGGGGTATTATATTGTCTCATTCGTTCTGCTATTCGTGGTGTCGGTTATGGCTATATTTCTGGGTATTGGCCCGATACTGCTGGCATCGACAATTAGTGCACTGGTCTGGAATTATTTCTTTATCCCGCCTCACTACGTTCTGCACATCGAAAGGACAGAGGATAAGCTGATGTTCGTTTCATACTTCTTCATTGCCCTTATCAACGGGGTACTGACGAACAGGATCAGGAGGCAGGAAACCCTTGCACTGGAGCGTGAAGAGCGAACGAAAGCAATTTTTGAACTGACAAGAGAACTTGCAAACACCAGCGGTGTGAAGGAAATCGTCGAGATTGCATTTAAAGATATCCGGCGTTACTTTGATGTTGATTCATTGTGTCTGCTCAGGGAGCAAGACAGGAGAATCGAGACCCTTTTCAGCCATGGTCTAAGAAGCAATGGACCTCATATTGATAATTCGGTGGCCAGGTGGGTTTCAGGAAACTCAATGAAGGCTGGCCGGTATACCGAGTTTTACAGCGATGCGTCTCTGACTTACTATCCGCTTACCGGAAAGAGAATCAGTCCGGGGGTTCTTGCTGTCGAATTCAAGAGTGTTCCGGCAGGTGAAAAAGAGGATTTCTGGGTAGGTTATGTCGCCCAGGTATCAAATGCACTCGAGCGCGAGATGCTTAGCGAACTGGCTCTGAAAGCCAGGATACTGGATGAATCTGACAAGCTTTACAAGACCCTTTTTGCCCTTATTTCGCATGAGTTCCGCATACCCATAGCGACAATCATGGGTGCATCTGATACTTTATTAATGCCCCAGGCAAGCCAACCCGACCGTGAACTTCTTTTCACCGAGATAGCCAAAGCCTCGGGAAGATTAAACCATCTGGTCGAGAATCTTCTCAACATGTCGAGACTGGAAAGTGGTAAGATTTCGCCGCATCTCGACTGGTGCGATCTGAATGACCTTCTTAACAAGGTAACCAGGATTTTGAAGGATGAACTCGAGGGTCATAATCTAACGAGCAATATTCAACACGATATGCCTCCTGTAAGGGTCGACTTTGGTCTCATTGAGCAGGTGCTTTATAACCTCATTCTCAATTCCTGCCAGTATAGTCCGAGTGGATCATCTATTCACTTCGAGGCAAGTCATTCCGGACATTCGCTTACAATGATGATATCCGATAACGGACCAGGCTTCAGGAATGATCTGCTCGACAAGGCGTTTAACAGGTTTTCGAGAGGTGATAACTCCAGACCTGGTGGCCTGGGTCTTGGTCTCTCGATAGTTAAAGGGTTGATAGATGCTCACAAGGGTGCTGTGAAAGTTGAAAACCTCCCGGATGGTGGGTGCAGGTTCACTATAACTATCCCGTCTGAATTGCCTGATATTTCGGATTTAAAAAATGAATCATGACAGAGAAGGAAACAATATTGATAATAGATGACGAGATCCAGATTAGGAGGCTCCTCGAGATATCCTTAACAGCTAATGGTTATAATACTATTTTTGCTGCAGATGGGAAAGAAGGAATTACTGCCGCTGCCACGCAGCATTCATCACTTATCCTACTCGACCTGGGTCTTCCGGACATTGACGGGCTTGACCTTCTCGTAAAGCTGAGGGAATGGTATAGTAAGCCGGTCATAATTCTTTCCGTCAGAAACTCGGAAGATGACATCGTGAGGGCACTCGACAGTGGTGCGAACGATTACCTGACAAAACCATTCAGAAGTGGCGAACTGCTGGCACGGTTACGCTCCGCCCTCAGGATAAACACCGAGAAACCTGATGAACCAGTTCTTCAATTTGGCAGCCTTTCTATCGACCTTAATAATCATATAGTCAGGCTGAATAACGAGATATTGAAACTCACGGCAACTGAGTTTTCATTACTTTCCCTCCTTGCCCGTAATCATGGACGTGTATTGACCCACCAGTTCCTTCTTCGCGAGGTCTGGGGTTACAGCTACCTCGAACAAACCCAGTATCTAAGGGTTTTCGTGGCACAGCTCCGGAAGAAAATAGAAGTGAATCCATCGAAACCCGAATTGCTTATAACAGAATCTGGTATTGGTTATCGCTTCAGCGAATAAATTCTTGCCAGCCAGTCTTTTGAAATAAGTTACACCCGGGGCATCAGTGAAACCCCAAATGTGATTCCCGGTTTTTTTGTAAGTGAAATGAATGCCGATTCAACTTTATGAAATATTTATAAGGCAGGGGCTTTCTTTATATATACTTTATTTCCACGGGGGTAATTTTGAGCCGGTTTCTAAACGATTACCGGCAATGGATAGTTTTATTCTCATAGTGGCATTTTTCTGCGGATTGATTCTTGTCTTCGCTGCAGGGAAAGCAGTTGGTCACCTGTTCAAACTTGACGATTATCTGGATGATACCAGGAAGCATTAACAAGACGATTGAACAAGGACCTTTTCCATTAGTCTTCAGGCAATCATTATTTATAGTACTGTTAGTATATGTTCAGGCCTGGCTTTGGGAAGTGACGCTTAGAACGATGTGAAACGAGATAATTAAAGCGATAAAATGAGTAACGAGGGAAATGAGTTTGGATGGGCAAGAGAAGGATTTTCGATAGGTGAAAGACTTAAGATCGCTTTCATTGGAAAAGCTAAAGTGATCCAGGACAAGAGGTTGTTTCATAGCCTCACGCTCGTTGCATTTTTTGCCTGGGTTGGATTGGGATCAGATGGGATATCATCATCGTGCTATGGACCGGAGGAAGCATACAGGTCATTATCCGGTTATTCGAGCCTGGCCGTGTTCGTCGCCCTCGGATCGGTTTTTACTATTATTGTCATAAGTTCAAGTTACAACCAGATAATTAAACTATTCCCTAACGGTGGTGGTGGCTACCTGGTAGGCAGCAAATTGCTGTCACCAACAGTAGGTATGATTTCCGGATCTGCACTTATAATCGATTATGTACTGACGATAACAATCTCTGTTTCAAGCGGTGCCGATGCTCTTTTCAGCTTCTTTCCCCCTGTCTGGCAACCATATAAAATGATTTTCGCTGTTGTTGGGATTTGCTTCCTGGTATTGTTGAACCTGAGGGGTGTCAAAGAGTCAGTAATGTCACTGACACCTGTATTTATCATTTTCATTGCCACACATGTTTTTGCAATCATTTACGGTATTCTGAGTCACTCTTCCTCATTTACCGAGGTTGCATCAAGGACAACAACCGATATAAAATCTACGTTCTCGGCACTCGGCTTTATTCCTGCTTTCCTTATCATTCTCAAAGCCTATTCTCTTGGAGCGGGTACTTACACTGGTATTGAAGCCGTGAGCAATGGAATGCCAATACTCAGAGAACCCAGGCCGGTAACTGCAAGGAAAACGATGATATTGATGGCTGGTTCCCTGTCGTTCATGGCACTTGGTCTGATAATTTGTTACATGCTATTTGATGTCAGGCTTGATACTCACATGACCCTGAATGCCGTTCTGCTTGACAATGTTTCAAGGGGATGGAACCCCGTGTTCGGGAAGATATTTATCCTTGTTACCCTTGTTTCTGAAGCAGCCCTTCTTTTCGTGGCTGCTCAAACCGGGTTTATCGACGGTCCTAGGATAATGGCTAACATGGCAATAGATCACTGGCTGCCTAAACGATTCGCCTCGCTGAGCGACAGACTTGTGGCAATGAATGGTGTTTTGCTAATGGGCGCGGGTTCAGTCCTGCTGATGCTTGTTTCGAAAGGCTCAGTCGCCTTCCTTGTAATACTATACAGCATAAATGTCTTCATAACATTCTCTATTTCCCAGGCGGGTATGGTCAGACACTGGTGGCTAAGCCGCCGCGATGAATTAAAATGGAAACGGAAATTGCTGATTAATGGAGTTGGTTTATTCCTGACATTATTTATCCTTATATCTGTTATTATCCTCAAATTCACTGAAGGGGGCTGGTTGACCTTGTTAATAACAGGCTTTTTAATTCTTGCAGCAGTGATTATTAAGCGACATTACTACAAGGTAGCCTTGAAGCTCCAGAAAGTACGTCTTAGCGCTTTCAACGAGATTCAGCGGCTTTCTGGCGAAAGACCTTGTACCAGGTCGGGCGGGGAGAAAGTCAAATTCAAACGCGAGGGTATGACAGCGATCGTGCTCGTCAGCGGTTTCGGTGGAACCGGACTCTATACTTTTCTCAGGATACTTGAAAACTTCAAGGGTGTTTACAGTAACATTATCTTTCTCAGGATTGGTGTGATTAACTCGAGAATATACAAAGGACATGATGAACTTGAAGCATTCAGGAAGCAGGTAAAGGAAGATGGTGAAAAATATGTTGCAGTTGCAAACCAGTTCGGACTCTATGGGAAGAGCATTTCAACGATAGGTACAGATCCTGTAGATGAGGTTTACAGGCTGGTAAAGAGATTAAGACCAAAACTGAACGGCGCTGCTTTCTTCGGTGGACAACTCGTTTTCTCCAGAACCTTCTACCTTTCTAGACTGCTTCACAACCATACTATTTTTTCAATTCAGAAGAGATTCTTCAAGTTCGGGATTCCCATAATAATATTCCCGATCAGGGTCCAGTAAGACCAATTGATAGGTTGAAAGAGAGGTTAAACCGGTTAGAAACTATTCGACACGGAACCAGTCAAAATCAGCATACCCGGTAACTTTCTTCCCGGGGAGACAAAACAACCCTGCTTTTGCACCGATCCAGCCACCGGCAACCGCTTTGAATTCTTTTCCAACTTTACTGAAATCCTTCCCGTTTAAGCTGTAACTGAATGAGCAATTTGCATCGGGACCTGAAACGCTGACTCTAAGGTAAACCTCATTATTTTTCAGGATGACAGCCTCATTGATTATTTCCCTGCCTTTTTTCTCAGCATCAGTGCAAGTTACCTGTTTAACCAGGATGCTATCTCCCGACTTCTCCATGTAAATAGATGAATAGCTTCTTCCTAAAATACCCAGACCTGCCTTTCCATTTCCTATTCTCATTTTTGTTGTTATGCTGAAGCTCTCGGCAGGTAACTTCTGTCCAAGGAAATTGGGCAAATCCCACAAGTTTGAATAGCCTTCCGGTAAGGGAATGGAATAAAGTCTTAACATTCCTTTTCCTGGCAGCAGCGACATCCAGGTGACTGAAGGATTAGCGTTCCACTGCCACTGGAGTCCAAGTCTTTCCCCATTAAATTCATCCGATTCCCCGGGACTGCAAACAGGAAGGTCTGGTCCTGTTACAGGTTTTCTGTAGGTGAGGACAGGTTCTCCTTTACCATCACCATCTTTGTCATAGCCGGTTACAGGCCATCCATCAATCCATTTAACAGGTTGAAGATGTACGACCCTGCCATACGCGCCTTTATCCTGGAAATGCAGGAACCAGCTTTCGCCCGTCGGGGTGTCTACATAAGCACCCTGGTGTGGCCCGTTTACCGGGGTGCTTCCCTGGTCGATAACGATCTTTTCCTCGAATGGTCCATAGACTGTCGTGGACCGGAGAATCAGCTGCCATCCCCTTGTCACACCACCTGCTGGCGCAGATATGTAATAGTACCCGTCGCGCTTGAAGATTTTCGGACCTTCGATAGTGGGATTCGTTTCCCTGCCATCATAGACAATTCTCCCATTATCGATCGCGGAAGTGCCATCACTGTTTAACCTGTAAACAGTGAGTATGCTGTTTATGCCTGCCCTGCTTCCAGCCCAGGCATTCACCAGGTAAACACTCCCGTCATCATCCCACAGGGGGCATGGGTCAATTAATCCTTTCCCTTTAATCACAAGCACCGGGTCCTCCCATCGTCCTGCCGGATCAGTTGTTTTCACCATGTAAATTCCATAATCGGGATCGGGGTAATAAATGTAGAACTGGCCATTGTGATACCTTATTGCCGGCGCCCAAACACCTTTCCCCTGTTGAGTTTTCGCATAGGTCTCCTCGGGAATTTGCCTTTCAAGCGCGTGACCAATTATCTTCCAGTTAACAAGGTCCCTTGAATGTAAAACAGGCAGTCCAGGTGCACACGTGAAACTTGATGATGTGAGGTAGTAATCCTCGCCCACCCTTATCGCGTCAGGGTCTGAATAATCGGCGTTAATGACCGGGTTCCTGTAGGTCCCGTTTCCAAGATCCGAAACCCATACCTTCGATATGTACTCACTTGAATTTCCGGAACCCTCTTTTGCCTTCTGCCCGCTTGCCTGCTGAAATAATGAAAAACAAAATATTAAAACGACTAAAGATTTAATTGTCAGATTGATGATGGCAATTTTTTTGCTGAATGAGATTCCTGTTTCCTTCATGAGACCTTTTTTAAAAAATTGTTCGCTTTCCAGATGGTGCAAGAAATCGAGATTGCCATAAATTTACTAATAATCACAAAATATAATTTGAATGTAAGTAATACCGCGAAGCGTACCAGGATAGATTGTCAGCGGGATAGTATTCTTAGCACAATCAAGTATGTTGCAATTCATTTGACATACACGAATTTACATGCAATAAATGTACATGTGGCAAATGGCTTTTTTTAATGAAACCACACGAGATAACGACTTTTTTGATCTGTTTTCACAGATTCAAAATATGATTTTTATGATATATGCTTTCTGAAATAATTCTTTCGATCCTTAGTTATTCTTATAAAAGGAAAAATATGGTGAAGAAGGATTTGATCATGGGAATTGCTTTCATGGCAATGGCATTAATTGTATTGGCTTGTGAGGATGAGGATTTCGGGGGTGGTGGAGCAAGCAGTCATAACACCGGGAAGGACTGCATGGGGTGTCATTCAGATTTTAAACTGGCCGGGTCGGTTTATAATCAGGCACTCAGTTCTGCATATGCCGGGGCTACAATAAAGATCACCAGTCAGGCAGACGGGGCCGGTACTGTTCTTGCAACCCTCACGTCGGATAACACCGGTAACTTTCACACCGGGTCCGCGATCAACTTTGGGACAGGTGTTTTCGTGAGTGTCAAAGGTAGCTCGGGTTCTGTCAAATACATGAATTCTGCAATCACTAAAGGTGCATGCAATTCCTGCCACGGTAAAACCACCTCGAAGATCTGGGCGGAATGAGAATGAGAAAAGCAAACTCAGGAATGGTGATTTATTTAGAATGAATTTTTTAAAATGCTGCTACTTGTTATATCGTTGAAATAATATCTTGTTACATCAAGTTAATATAAACCTTTGGTGTTAGCAATGTATCAGTCAAACATGCAGGTATAATCGTTTCTCCTAAGTCAATGAAATGGAAAGATCCGGATAAGTACCCGGATCTTTCCATTTTTTTAATTCATTGTAATTCAATCAGGTATAGTAAATACTAACCATGGTAAGCACAATATCCTGGAAATACCTAACACCTGTTTCATCTCTAACTTCTTTGGTATTTTCCTTGCAGTAACGATAAACCAGAAGCCATCCCCTGTGAAAATACCAGGTGGTTCTTTCTCCATAGACCACACGATCTTATTTTCCTTTCCACTATATATCCCCTTGCCTACACTTCCATAGACATAGACTGGTCTATATCGGAATGGAGGGTCAGATTTTTTAGCAAAAAGGACCTTGATCTCTAAGGAATCTCGGTTAATGGGGAGATCATAAAAAACCTCTATCTTATTGTTAATAATTCTCCAATGGATATTGGACACCTTTACAATCTGTGATTCCAGCTTTAAAGAAAGGAGTAATAATCCAAAACTAAACAGGGTGACAAGAACTATCCTGGTATTTCTCATGTGATTCAAAAATCCAAGATTGAATCAAAAGGGCTGGTATTTTTCAGAATAAGGGCAAGGTAGGCATAGGTGAAAAGAATCATAAGTATCCCATTTATAGCAAATGTAAGAATAGTGAGGTGGACGCTGACCCCTTTGGTGATGCCTACTGTCCTGAAGAACTTGTATACGAAGGAAATGATTGTTACCCAAATACTTATCAGGGCACTGATAGCGAGGAAGTATACAATTATGACCAGCAATGCAATACCTGAAGAATCGTAAGACTCGAAACCGCCTGAGAAAAGATAAATTACAAGGAAGGTGAGACCAAGTATAAACAAGGTAGTGAACTGTAGAAATGAAAAGATAGATGATGCAAAAAGGTTCTTCGTGAAACTTGTCTCCTTATTTATGGAAAGAAGGCTTAGTGTAATGAACTGTGGTATCCCGAATATGAAAATTGAAAGAATTACCGGAAGGATAACAACCTGGGCGAAGCTGTTATGGACCTTTGCATAAAGAATAAGACAACCGAGTAGTACGATAGCTACTGGTGTCAGAAGGAAAAAGAGTGTTGAGGGAGTCATATTCCAATCCTTCCTGAAAAGATCTCCAATCGAGAATATCCTGGTGAAGATATACCTTAGTGATAGGTTAAGGTTGTAATCGGAAGGAGTGAAGGATTCGCGTGAGACATCAGCCGGTTCAGGATGAACTGCCTGTGAATCAGCTTGTACTCCAGGGGATGGTTGACTTGGAGGTGTTCCTGGAGTAACATACTGTGCCCATTTGAAAAAAGTCGTGGCACATTTAACGATATCGCCGGGTTTCAGGTAACATTCCTTAATCCTGTTCCCATTTACAAAGGTACCATTACTACTCCCGAGGTCTCTGAGTACGACCTGGCCATTGTCTAGTATAACCATTTCAGCATGATGGCGGCTTACCATTTCATCAGAAATCACAATGTTGTTCGAGGCACTTCTGCCGATTGAAAGTGTTTGCATAGGTTGATTATTTTACTGTTAGTATTTACGTTTCAAGAAGTTTACCGAGTTTTGATACACGATGCCTATTAGCTCCCCTCTATCGTTAAAGACAAAACTTTCATCATTCAGTTGGGGAAGGTTTTTATTGAGTTTTGTTCTGGATAGTTTGTTGATGTCAAATGTGTCTGCAGCCGAGAAGAAGGTATCTCTTAGTGTAGTATTTTCTCTTGGTTGATACAAGTAACTGTAAAAATATACCTTCCCATCAATCAGTGGTTTGTCTCTATTCTTGTCGAAATTAACTATCGCTGCTAAATTGCCCTCGGGCAAAGTCCCTTTAACTGAAGTGATAGCTAAAAAGATACTGTCCGACTGCTGGCACGAGACTTCTGACACTGCTCCGGTGTAATTTTGTTGGTTAGTCATAGATCCACATGGTAGCCATTTAAGGTCTTGTGTTTTGCCACAAACATTATAATCGCCTGACAGGTTGAACTTCTCGATAGTCTTGCTCGCGAGTACCTCCTTCAGCATCTTTTCTTTTTCGACCTCATTTACCCAGGGATTTCCTACCAGGAAGGTTGTCAGTATAGTCCCAGTGCCATTAACCATGCACCCTACGCCTTCGGTTGAGGCATATGGAAGTAAATTCTCTGTGCTTGTATTTGCCTCAGTGACCTTGAATAGCCTGTTCTTGCCCACGTAATAGGACGTGCCTTTAAAATCGATAGTGTAATAATAGGAGTGAATTATATGAACTATGGAGCCACGATTTGTATAATACATTTCTGATGGAGAGATGCTGCAACCATATCCTAACCATTTGCACCCGTAGAAATAATATAAAACTCCTGCTGAAGAAAGCAAAAGCAGGGCCATAACAGTTAACCAGGTTCGTTTGTGATCTTTGAATACTCTATGCCTTATGTTTCCACGTTTATGCCAGTCAGCAGGCAGGTCGAAGCCTGCTATCTTGATGCTGTCTGTTCTCGAGAAGTTTTTGGCATTTACCCTTATACCATTAACGAATGTGCCGTTTGTACTTCCAGTATCCTCGATAAAATAATCGCCATTAACCATTAGAGATATCCTGGAATGATGGCCAGATACATATTCTTCAGGGATGACAATGTCATTATCATTGGAAGAACCTATAGTGATGCTTTTTCTTATTCTTGATAAAGGTTCCTCCAACACCGGACTGCTTTCAAGTCTTGTACCCGCTGTCGAGATGTACTGGTACCAGTTCACAAGTGCCCCAGCTACTTCTACCTTATCGCCGGGCAGAATTATCTCGCGTGTAACGCGCTTGCCATTGACGAAGGTGCCATTGGTACTACCGAGATCCCTGATCTCGTAAGTTCCATCACTTATGCCGGTTATTATGGCGTGATTTCTACTTACCCTTGGTTCATTAATGACTATATCATTACTGGAATCCCTTCCAATCTTAATAAAAGGTTTCATGGTAAATTCCTTGAAATTGTGATTGATATGTTATTCATTTGATTCACGTTCACATTCCATTTATTGCAGGACTTTATACAGCCTGACGCAGGAAATAGTTGCCATTTCCCAACCGAAGAATTATTGTTTCTTGACTGTTGTATCTGTAATTTTCTTCTCGCCAGGAATTGGTGCCAGTTTCGTATTTCCAAGGGGAACCGTTGAAGTGTCTTTCTTTTCAGTACTTGCTGTATCATTCGGCTGAACATTCGCTGGATGACTGTCATCTTTCGATTTTCTTACCAGGTAATACCCTGAATATGAAGCCAGCGCGATGACAAATGCAGCAAGTATTAAAAAAATAGTTTTACGAGCTTTCCCAACTTTTTTGACTGTAGGAGATTTTCCAATATACTCCACGATCTGGACTGTTATATTGTCTGTTCCACCAGCAGTGTTGGCCTTCTCTACCAGTTTAAGGGCTGCTGTTTGGACGTCGGGGAATGATTTAATAATCCTGGCTATCTCCGTGGTTTCGACATGTGATGTAAGACCATCGGAGCACAGTACTATTTTATCACCATGATTAAGAAGTATCGGATCGGATGTTACACTCGGAGCAACTTTATCAAATATTCCTATTGCCTTGGTAATCTGGTTCCTCTTGTCGCTATACTTGCTCTCCTCCTCGGTAAGTGCCCCCGCATCTATTAACATCTGTACAGTGGAATGATCTTTAGAGACCTGGATAATATTGTTCTTTCTGATAAGGTAAAGCCTGCTGTCGCCTGCATGGGCAACATGCATCTCGTTCCCGTTTATCATAGCCAATACACAGGTTGTCCCCATTCCCGACAATGAAGGATCGAGCGTCACCATCTCCTTTAGTTTGTAGTTGGCGAATTCTATCGAGTTTAGCAGGGATGTAGCCGTGTCAAATTTTGTCATCGACCCATCCTGAAGATAGTGCTTGATCGCATCAATGGCTGCCTGGGATGCCACATCGCCAGCGGTGTGACCTCCCATGCCATCACAAACGATTATACAATAACCATAGGTGGTGCCGAAATGGGCCATGTAATCCTCGTTAAACTTGCGGACCTGACCAACGTCGGTGGCATTACCGACAACCAGTTTGTAATTATCTATTTTCAATCAGAAAGCGGTTTTGAATTTGAAAACCGTGTTTCCGCATCTTAATTCATCACCATCCTTCAACTTTCCTTCGTCAGTTGTAACACCATTAACCTTGGTGCCATTGGTGGAGAAATTGTCCTTGATCAGGAATTCATCCTCCCTGAAAAGAATAGTGGTGTGTTCAGCGGATACTGAACTGTCTTTTATTACGATATCACAATTGCTACCAGAGCCTATCCTGTTTTTACCGATAAAAAGCCTGTAATCCTGCCCGTATTCATCATGGGTAAATGTAACAAGCCATCCAACTAGTTTTCTCTTTACAGACTGGTCAAGCGGTTTCTCATCTTTACCGTCTTTCATTACAATTGTTGTACGGCTGAAAGGATGTGAGGAGGAGTTTCCACCAGGGGTCGTTGTTTTCATATCAAGGTTTTCCTCGTTAATAATTGTTTTGTCAAATTGTTGGGAGTTCATTTCGTCCATTATCTTGGTCTTCCTGAATTCCTTCATTGTCTTTTCATAATCAGGATTCTGTGTCGACCCCGGACAATATGGGCAGCCAGGATACCTTTCGGCATCGTAATTATGGCCATTGGGACATGTTTTAAAGTTTTCCATGGTTAGTTTGTTTTATAGTTGTTTGGTGATTATCTGTTGATTGGGATGTTCAGCCCTGCCATGGCATATGGACTTCTAAAGGTGAGGTTATATCCTCCTTCAAATTGAAATCCCGCGAAAATCAGACTGATACCAGCAAATGGGCTTAGCTTCGTGTCGGTATAGTAATCTTTGAATTTCGATAAACCAAGTTTGAAATAAAACACGTTGCCAGGAGCAAGGTAAATACCTCCTTCCAGGTACTTCTTTCGATTGACATTCACTGAATCAGTGTTATTGTAAGACCCGTAGCCACCAAAGAATCCAACGTGATGCACTGTTACGAAGAAGTTATAGTACGGTCTTTTGAAGCTGTAAGCCGGTTCTCCCAGGACTGTTATAGGATTTATCAGGCCAGCACTGAATCCAATCCTCGTGGTGTACTTGTACTTCCGCTTAACTTCAATAGCCGTTGGCCCGATAGTGCTCCCGTTAATAACGGCTGTATTGAGTCTTACCTTGTACTTGCCGTTTTTCGCTTTTGGATATTCATTGAAGAAATAGATATAGTTATCATCAGAGGGGGCAACAATTGAATCCTTTCCGTCTCTTAATTTCTTTTTCACGTGCTTCCATTTCTCCCAAACTGTGCTAGCTGAATAACTGAAGTCACTGCTATACCTTGTTGGTACATCAAGCATCCTCGTCCCGTATTTCTCATTTAATTCCTTTTGAATTTTGCTGAAGATGTCCCCGAATTCAATGTTGTAGTTAATCCTGAATTCTGTCATCTGTTTTCGTACATCTTCAAATCTTTTTTCATGAAGCCACTTCAAGGTTGAAAAAGGTTCTGTATCGTATAAGGGGATTTTCTCGTTTTCAAGCCAAAGGTGACTTATAGCGGTATCTATCATGTTCAGGTACCGGTAAACGAATATGAAATCATTATTCTTTTGATATTGATAAACAGGTTTCTTGATTATCTCGATTTTGTGATTTATCGTTGACATCAACTCGTAAGTAGCCTGGACTGTCTTGTCAACGGTATCTGTTTTGTAATAATCAAGAAATATATTACTCATCCTTTTTCTGAACAGCGTAAGAGCCTCGTCATTAGCTGGTACATCTTTGAGGAGCAGTTCATGACGTTTAAAATCTAGTGATTTGATTAGACTGTCCTTGTCATTGTTGATCTTTCTTATTTCTTCATCAATTTTTCGAGTCAGCATCATTGTAGTTTCAATATTTCTGGCCAGTAAAAGAGAGTCGGCCACTTTTTTTCTCCTGATCTCTGCCAGATGGTCCCAGAAATCCCGGGCATGAGCCAGGTGTGGATTAAGCATTGACTTTCTGAATTTGTCAAGACTGAACTGTACGTTTCCATCGATAGAAACCACCTGGTGAAGATAGATAACCGGATTAGTGGTATCGGCAATAGTAAAGAACATCCCGGCTTCCATATCATCAGTTACAGTTAGAGTTGTATCGTTAAAAAGGTAATCCCTCACGCAGTATATAGGTTTAGCATCTGAAGGCTTCACGAGGTATGATAGTGGTTCGAATTTTACTACTTTGAAAGTTGTTTCTTTTGATTTCTTATCTACCTGTTTGACCTCAATAAGGTTTCTATCCTTAAGGAAATTCAACTGAACTATATATAGAGTATCTGGCTGGTTCATCTCATCCTTGCCAAAAATTGTATACCTGTTGTAAAAGATATTGTTGCCTCGCGAGGTTCTAATGCGGTAACTTATGGTTTCGAGGTTCCCTGTTGGAATGTATTTGCGGCTTCCCGTGTATGTCTCCTGTGAAAAAATCACGGTTGTCAGGCAGACTAAAAATGCTAGAGTCGTTAACTTTTTTCTCATCCTGATGAATATTTAGATACAATGTCAGTACAGTAATGTTTTACTGCATTCTGCCAAACTGGTAAGTTGTTCCTGTTTTGTTGTACTGAAAATTTTTATAGCATTCCGTAATGTCGTTGGGATCTTCCGCATCAGCAACCGTAAAATTTACTGTTACCAATAGAACCTGCGGTGGAGAAACCATATCTGTTGGTCTGATATATATTGATGTAACGTTTACCTGGTTAGAATAATCATCCAGGGGAACCCTGCACAGTTCAGTTAAACCTGAAACGGACCTTTTGAAGTCTTCCTTAATGCGAGCATCTGAAGGTAATTGTACTTTAGGAGCAACATAAAACAGAGTGTCAACGTGAAGTTTTAGTTCTTCTTCGGAGACAGAATGGTCGAGTTTGCTCACCACATCCGTGAGGAAATTTAGTTCAGCCTGGGAAAGAATCTTGTTTTTCTCTTTTTGTTTCCTCTCGATGTAATTGTAGAGCTTCTCGGTATTCTGGGAATTCAATGTTTGTATCATTGAGTCTTGGGCCACAACATTGGAGTTGTTATTACCTATTCCGTTAGCTGTAGAACTGTTCCCGTTTACCCCGTTATCATTTACTTTCTTTATGGGATCATAATTATTCTTTTCATTTGTAGATACAGACCCGATAACGACTAGTGCAATAATTATTACGCCAATTAAAAGATAGGCTAACCAGCCTAGCTTGGATCTTGATTTCTTATTTGTAACGGGACTTGATGGAGGAGGCTGAACATGAGATTGTTCCTGATCCATAAGGAATTGCCTGAACTCAATGCAGCTCTGGAAGCGGGCTTCAGGCAATTTACTGGTAGCTTTTGATATTGCATTCTGAATCCTCGAACTTACGTTGGGATAGTACTTGCTCGTCAGGGGCAGCGGCTCATTAACAATCTTCATCTGTAGCTCAAAAAGGCTCTTTATATCCTGGTATGGACATTTACCCGTGACCATTTCAAATAGTGTAACCCCTAAAGAATATATATCAGAAGCCCTGGTATAAGGTAATCCTTTTACCTGTTCAGGGCTCATGTAAAATGGTGTGCCGAGCTGAGTATTGGCATGAGTTGTTTGAAATCCGGCAGTGTCAGTTAGTTTGGCAATGCCAAAATCCATTATTCTTACCCTGTTGCCATCGCTTGAGATCATAATATTCCCCGGCTTAATATCGCGGTGGAAAATATTACTATCATGAGCATATTGGACGGCATCCAGAACGGAACACATAATTGAAGAGGCTTTAGACGAAGCCAGGGGACCTGAATATTTAGTAAGATAAACGTCTAAAGTATACCCGCTGATGTATTCCATTATCAGGCATGCAAAATTTTCCTGCTCTACGTAATCATATATCTTGACTATGTTTGGATGGTTCAACTTTATCAAGGCGTTGGCCTCGTTCTTGAACCTGTTATGAATATGCTCATTCTGAAAAAGGTGACTGTGTAGGACTTTAATTGCAACCTCCCTGTCAACCTTATTGTGACGGGCATAATATACCTCACCCATTCCACCTTCGCCAAGCTTTCTTTCAATGAGGTAATTATTTATTGTTTTCCCAATCATTCAGAATCTCTTATTATTAGTGAAACTATATTATTGTACAAACCAGTTACAACTTCCTGATCATGCAGGAATATTGTTCGTTGATCCTGAAGCGTTTTTTTTACGCTAATGGTTTTTTACTAAATCATAAATGGGAATTCCATTTAAACGGCGAACTAATAAAAGACCATTGTCGCGAAGTACCCAGACTAGATTTTAGTTAAATCAATTTATTAACCGGTATGTAATTTTAAAACCGGGGAAAATTATATTATTCTGTTAATCTTTCTTTTGACACTGTATAATATAAGATTCTGGAAAACTATATACTCAATTTTGTACAACCGTTGTTTATCAAACGGTCAGGTTTCTTTTACGAATATAGAATAAAAATGACAAAAAAAAGAATAACCAAGTCAGGTATTATTAAAAAATCTGCAATCGATAAAACGACCTGATAAAATCCTCAAAACACTTTGTTTGTTGTTGTTTTAATGAGTATTGGTTTATATGTAATCTCCTCATTCCTTTATAAGCCAGAATCCGGATTTGAATGAATTGAGTTTTGCATCCTGTCTTTTGTTGGTATGAAAATTTCTTCAATCCGTTCTTAAATTACCTCGATTGATTGATATCATTTTGGCAATAAAAATCTGAAGGGTAATTTTATCTGAAAAGTATGGAAGTCCATAGCTTCAAATACCTAAAAAAAACGAATATGAATTTATTGTTAAGGTTGAATTGCAGACTTCAAATGATTGCATTACTTTTTTTGATCATTGTAATTCCATGTTGCGAGAATAACAACGGAAAGTTAACAGACGAACAAGAATTTATCCTAAGTAGCTCTGAAATAGGTTCCGATAATATGCTCCCTTCCGATTATACCTGCGATGGGACAAGCTCTACACTGCCTCTCGAATGGTCGGGCGAACCTGATGGTACTGCTTCTTTTGCTCTGATCATGCATCATGTTGCTTCTCCTGAAGATATCCACTGGTACTGGGTATTATACAATATCCCTCTCGCAACCCACTCTCTGGCACGTAACTCTACAGGTATCGGTGTTCTTGGTTCGAACAGTGTAAATGACAGGAACGAATATGCTCCTCCTTGTTCACAGGGACCCGGGATCAAAGCCTACACTCTCACGGTCTATGCACTCTCAACCAGTCCAAAGACCTCTGATTTGCCCACCAAGGTAACAAGGGCAGCCTTGCTTGCAGCTATTAAGACTATCACTCTTGACAGCGCTTCCATGACAGTTTTTTACTCGCGAACAATAAAATAATATCACTATGAAAACGGAAGTATTATACAAGTATTCTTCCAGTAAACTGGGAGTCTTTTACAAAATCGCGTTTGTTCTATTCGCCATTCTTACCTCATGCGAAAAGGATGAAACTGTTTATTACGAGGATTTGGGAGAACCTTTTGAGAATCCCAGGTACAATACAACCCAGACAATCTCTGATGAAGCTCAGCGAAACACAATTGCATTTGATGCACTTGGATTCATGACCGGGAATTTTGGATCACAGACTTTCCTTCCTCCGGGGAAAGTTGCCGATTACAGTGGTTTCCAGTATTTCCGCGATAATGACCAGACAAACCTTGGTCATAACACCAGCTTTGTCACAATAATTGCATCCAATATGCTAAACCTACTGACAGCAGATCAGCTGGATATGTTTGTCGAAGCAGCAAATGAACAGATAGATCAGATTAACCAGTATGCCATAATGAGATATCCTCTTTGCATGGCGTTCCGGCGACTCATTGACGGTGACCTTCCTTCCGGTAAAACAATGCTTGATATCGAAGCTGTAAAGTCTTATTCAGCAGACCTTTATAAACTGGATGGCCAAATAAGCTATAACAGGGCAGCTCTTTTCGGGAAAATCATTAAAACTTTCTCGGAGTCGCAGGTTTCCGAGCTTAAGGAACTCAGGAGCATGGAAGGTGTTGGTAACTGGCCCCAGAACCTGCCCGATAAACTAAAAGATCTTGGACTTGATAAAGATGTTAGTGTTGCAGTGATGACATATGCCAGCGAGATGTATACATGGTGGGCAGGATCTGTAACCGGTGATGTATATTTCTGCCCGGAACGTCAGGGAACTTATTTCGGGTCATTTTACCTTAAAGACTGGCCAGCAATGGGCAATCCAGATTATACCATCGATGAACAACTAACCGCTAATGCCGGTCAGACCTTCCTTAATATCCTTGATCAGACTCAGTTAAGCCTGGTTACCGGACTGGTATCAGAGCAGAAATC
This sequence comes from Bacteroidales bacterium, assembly GCA_046329885.1. Taxonomy (GTDB): domain Bacteria; phylum Bacteroidota; class Bacteroidia; order Bacteroidales; family VadinHA17; genus LD21. The sequence goes on along the minus strand of JAXLTU010000037.1, from coordinate 19,488 downwards.
TTCACTGCTCTCAATAGTCGAAACCCGGGGAAAAGTTTCGGAAGAACTGAGAAAATTCCTCAAGGGTAGCTCCGCCAGCAGTTCAACAGTCCAGACCTTATCCGAACAGTATGGCAGGTATGACGGGGAGATCATTTACGCTTATGCTACAGCTTTCGCACAGGTTTATAAGTCAATGACCCAGTCGCAAAAGGATCAGCTAACAGCACTGGCTGATGCACTTGGATATATTAACCCGCCAGGAGCTTTCATGTATTCCGAACCTGTAAGCCTTCCTTCTGTAGCTAATAGTGATTCCTTTTTCAAGTAGTCCTTTTATCGTATCATCTGTAGTTGATCACTAAAATAATGACCTGCAAAAGTAAATGCTGAAAATCGCATTAAATAAACCGGGACTTTCCCGTGATGTGTCTGGATTCAAGTTGTTTATACTGTTTCTGTCGGGCGTTCTGCTGAACTTCTCGTGTGGTTCAGCAGACACGCTTAACAGTGAAGAGGATGATTACACTCCAGTCGTAAATACAGAAGGCTATTCGGAAATACTTTGCAGGCCCGGGAATAACTCGATGTCACTTAGTATTCTGTTTGATTACGATGCAGAGGTCTATTGGGAATACGGGACTTCTCCAGGCGATTATTCTATGAAAACAGCAACGGAGAGGATCCAAAAGTCAGAACCACGCGTTGCTGTTTTTAGTAATCTCCTGTCTGACTCAAGATATTACTACAGGACTAGATTCAGGAAGGATGGTGATCAGGGTTCTTTCGGGATGAGCCTGGAGCACTCCTTTCATACAGCAAGAAATCCCGGGTCATCTTTTACTTTCACCATAGAATCGGATGAACATCTCTATGATAAAAAAGGAATCACGAGCATGTACAAAGTATGTCTTGAAAACCAGGCACTTGACAGACCTGATTTCATGCTTTCCCTGGGAGATATATTCGGTAATGATCATTTCCCATACACAATTACAGCTCAGGAAATAGATGTGCTGCACGAAAACTACAGGCCGTTAATTGGAACAATATGTCATTCGATTCCACTTTTAATCTGCCTTGGAAATCACGAGGGGGAGAATGATTATTTCATGAAGCTTAATCCTCCTGATAACCTTGCAATTAATGGAACTCTTGCACGTAAGAAATATTTTCCCAATCCATATCCCGATGGATTCTATTCAGGTAATCCTGTCTCTGAACCTTACGGGATTGGTAATCCCGAAAACTACTACTCATGGACCTGGGGTGATGCCTTGTTTATCGTGTTAGACCTTTACAGATACCAGAACCAGGACGACAGCAAGCCGAAAGGATGGGACTGGACAATGGGAAGAGAGCAGTATCTGTGGCTCAAGAAGACACTTGAGTCTTCATCATCAAAATACAAATTTGTTTTTGCCCATCATGTCGGGGGTGAAAGCAGGGGAGGGATTATTCCCGCCAGACTATATGAATGGGGAGGTTATGACCAGAATGGTATCTCTTACGGGTTCCCCGACAGAAGGCCTGGATTCGAGATGCCCGTGCATGACCTTTTGGCAAGTAACGGTGTGAATATTTTCTTCCAGGGTCACGATCATCTTTTTGCTAGAGAGGAGCTTGACGGGGTAGTTTACCAGACGGTACCCATGCCCAGTGATTCTACTTACAATATCGGTTACCTCGCAAATGCAGATGCTTTCACCTCGGATGTGCTGGAAGGAACAGGCCATTTGAGAGTTACTGTTTCACCAGGTGGTATCAGGGTTGATTTCGTGAGGGCGGTTTTGCCAAATGACGAAACAACAGCTTTCAAGAACAGGAGTGTCCCATTTACTTATTATATCAGGTAATTTTTATTAACGAGAAATAACAAAAATGCTTTACAGTCATCGATTGAAAAAATACTTAAGCATGGAAGGCAGATTAGTGAAATGTGTTTTGATTGTATTTCTGTCAGGAATATTATTCATTATTGCTCCTGGGTGTCATAAACCGATTGAGACTGATCTGCCTGAATACAAACCTGTTTTGTCAGAGATATTGTCAAGACCTGAAAGCAAGTCTGTAACAATAAATGTGATGGCAGACACGGCCGCCGAGCTATATTACGAGTACGGCACCACGCCCGGTACATATACCTTTAAAACATCCGTGAAATCTCAGGCAACCAGGATACCGGCTGAAATAGTTATAGAGAACCTGACCCCTTCGACTGAATATTTTTACAGATCCAGAATCAGGTCCTCAGGAAGCAATGGTGAATACAGCGCGGGAACTGAACATTCCTTCCGTACATGCCGGGCTGCAGGAAGTACCTTCAGATTCGCTATCGAGGCTGACCCGCATCTTGACTATAATTCCGATACGGCGGCTTACGCGTTGACATTAAGGAATATCCTGGCTGCCGATGTCGATTTCATGCTCGATCTGGGAGATACGTTCATGTCTGAAAAACTGCCTTCTCCAATCCTTCAGGGAGATATCATATCGAGGCACCAGTTACTGCGATCATATTTTGATAATATATGTCACTCAGTGCCATTGTTCCTGGTCCTGGGAAATCACGAAGGTGAGCTTGGATGGAGAAACACGGGAACAATGCCAACCTTGCCGGTAATGGTATCCAATACCAGGAAATACTATTTTTCCAATCCCTTACCTGATCAGTTCTATTCCGGCAACTCGACAAATGAGTCCAGTGTTGGGATAAGGCAGAACTATTATGCATGGGAGTGGGGAGATGCACTCTTTGTTGTACTCGATCCATTCTGGTATTCCGTTAGCAAACCCGGGTGGGGCTATACTTTAGGAAAACAGCAATACGATTGGTTCAAGCAGGTTCTTGCTCAAAGTGATGCCAGTTATAAATTCGTATTCAGCCATAACCTTGTTGGCGGATATGGAAATGATGCCCGTGGTGGTGCTGAATATGCTCATCTTTTCGAAATGGGAGGATATAATGCAGATTCTACCTATGGGTTTGATACTTACCGGCCAGGTTGGGGTAAACCGATTCATGAGCTAATGAAGGAGTTCAACGTGACAGCCTTCTTTCACGGGCACGATCATTTCTATGGTAAACAGGAAAAAGACGGTATAGTTTACCAGGAAGTTCCTCAACCATCTAACAGGAATACTACAAATATTTCTGCTGCTGATTACGGCTACAGGCAGGGGACACTCTTGCCAGGCAGAGGCTACGTACTCGTTACAGTTTCACCAGGGGCGGTGAAGCTGGAATATGTAGGCACTTTTCTTCCGTCTGAAGTATCAGGTACAAAAACAAATAAATCGATAATCCATTCCTATATAATCAATTAGCCCTATGAAAATGCTATTGGAAACAAAGATCTTGCTGCTCATGTGCCTGGTGTTGTTCTATTCGTGTAAAAAACAAACGAATGATAATCCTGATATTAACAAGGTTACAATAACAGAATCTTTAATACCAGGTGGTGAGTTCGAGATGGGAGACCATTTTGGATTCGTTGATCCCTCTCATCCTTCCGATGAGCTTCCGGTTCATGATGTTAAGGTAAATGCTTTTTACATGGAAGTCACCGAAACAACGAATGATCAGTTCAAGGAATTTCTTAATGATGCCTATTCAGAAAAACTTATCGAGGTCAGGGATAATATAGTTTATTACAAAAGTGGGACAGATCCGCTTTATCTGACAAATTCCTATAGTTCATTCTATAGTATTGCCTGGTCTTCAGGTAGTTTTTCAGTCGCTGACTTCAGGGCAAAGCACCCGGTTACAGGTGTGATGTGGCCGGGAGCGACGGCTTATTGTAACTGGCTCAGCCGGAAGAACGATCTTGAAGAGTGCTATAACATCTCTACCGGTAGTTGTGACTTCTCGAAAGCAGGTTATCGTTTGCCAACAGAAGCCGAATGGGAATTTGCCGCGAGGGGTGGTCATACGGCCGACTACTATAATTACCCGGCGGGTAATTCAATTGTCATCTCCTCGGTTAACCTCCCTGCCTCCGGCGATCCATACGAAACGGGATCTTATCCTAATACAACCCCGGTTGCATTCTTCGACGGATCATTAAGACTTAAATCTGACTTTAACTGGCCGGGAAGCCAGTCATCATACCAGACAACAGATGGGAAAAACGGATTTGGTCTTTACGATATGCAGGGTAATGTATGGGAATTCATAAACGACTGGTACGGGCAAAACTATTATAGTATCAGCCCTTACGATAATCCGACAGGGCCGGCAACAGGCTTCATAATGCCAGACGGCAAACCATACCGGGGTATGAGGGGCGGAAACTGGTATAATGGACTGGTTGTTAGCGGGATAAATGATGGGCACTCGAGGGTCTCTAACAGGAATCCCTCTTATTACAGGGGTCCGCAGGATCCAAATCACCCCTATTATCATCTTGGGTTCAGAGTAGTAAGAAATAAATAAATAATATGAGTATGAAGTACAAGAACTGGAATATCCTGTTACTGATTTTTATTGCAGTACAAGTGTCTTTATTGGCCGCATCGTGCAAAAAGGAAAACACAGTTACCGATGACGATGATGATAACAATTATACGGGAGTAAGGACAGTCGGTCTTTTTGTAAATAACAAGGAAAAAGTCTTTAACGGCTACACCTTGTTCGCTCCCAAGCAGAATACTATGACCTATCTTATCAACAATGATGGTAAGCTGATACACAAATGGACTGCCAGCGTGAATCCCCCGGGACAATCTGTTTATTTACTCGAGAATGGGAACCTACTGAGGTCATGCATGACAAAAGGTAAGCTCAGCAGCGGTGGAGGGGAAGGTGGCAGAATAGAAGAGTATGACTGGGATGATAATCTCGTTTGGGAAATGGATATTTCGACAGACACGTACATGCAGCATCATGATATAAGAAGACTCCCTAACGGGAATATCCTCGTTCTGGTTGTTGAAAAGAAGACTTACGATGAATGTATAGCGGCAGGTTTCAACCCGGCGAAATTTCAGCCGGAAATAGCCACGAAAGGCATGATGCTCCCCGATTGTGTTCTTGAAATTGAACCCACGAAGCCAAAGGGAGGGAATGTAGTCTGGGAATGGCATGTCTGGGATCACCTGATACAGGATTTTGATGCAATGAAAAATAATTACGGAAATCCGAAACTGCACCCTGAATTGATTGATGCTGATGGTGATCAGAAAAACCTCCCGTCTTTCTGGAATCATATGAATTCTATCGATTATAATCCGGAACTCGATCAGATAGCGGTGAGTGTCAGGGGTAACAGCGAGGTATGGATAATTGATCATAGTACAACAACCGCGGAAGCAAAGGGACATACTGGTGGAGCGAGGGGCAAAGGTGGTGATTTGCTCTATCGATGGGGCAACCCTGTTTGCTATGGTGCCGGGACAGCTTCTGATCAGAGATACTTCCAGCAACATGATGTTGAATGGGTCAGACCGGGTTATCCTGGCGAAGGAAATCTGACCTGTTTTAATAACGGGCTTGGCAGGGGCAATTATTCAACTGTAGATGAGTTCACCCCCGCGATAAACAACGATGGAAGCTATACAATAACAGTCGGATCGAAAATTGGTCCGACCGGTTTTACCTGGACTTACCAGGGAACAACGGCAGCACCAATGTACTCCGAGAATATTTCCGGGGCACACAGGTTGCCAAACGGAAATACAATTATCTGTTCCGGAACGGTTGGCAGATTCCTTGAAGTAACAGCTACTGGTGAGATTGTATGGGAATACATCTGCCCTGTCGAGAAAACAGGTGTTATAACACAAGGAAATCTTCCTGCTGAAGATCCGGCAAGAGCTGATGAAACTATGAACTCGGTATTCCGGGTATATAAATATCCGGTAACCTATGCAGCTTTCACGGGCAAAACCCTAACACCCGGCAGTTACATCGAGATCTATCCCTGATAAAGATTTTCAGGCAAGCAGTTACCTGTTGTTAATTAGTTAAATTTGAGTAATTATTAGACCTGCATGAACACGGAACCTGATGCAATAAGGAATTTCCGGAGATTTGAAATCGTTCTTGTTACCTTCTTCTGGGTCTTGCTGTTTGCTTCACCATTGTTGCTAGGTCAGACAGCTAATGGAGTCGATTGGAAACACGTGTTCAAATTATGGAAAGAACACTCGATTCTTCTTTCACTCTTCCTGGTAAACCGATTCATTTTCCTTCCTTATATATTTTTCAGGGGAAAGAGATTCTTATATATACTAGTTTCAGTCTTTCTAATTATCGTGGCTGTAACTGGCATGTATATTCTCGACAGGCCTGGAAACCGAGCCAAATTGCCTGATTATTCTTCAGCGGACCAGAGGCCTGCCAATGCTGGAAGAGATAATGCTTCGAGACCCGGTAACAGGAGAGCCAAACAGGGTGGTCAGCAGGGTACCAGACCCGAACCGGTTCCGGCTCATGTTAATCTTTTTATTCTTTCAGTTCTCGTTCTGGGTTTTGATTCGGGTCTGAGAATTTCATCACGATGGCTTCAGTCAGAAAAAAACAGGATGACACTCGAGAAGGAAAACGTTGAAAACCAACTTGCATTCCTGAAAAACCAGATCAGCCCGCACTTTTTCATGAATACTCTAAACAACATCCACTCGCTGATTGACTTTGACACTACTGAAGCTAAAAAATCAGTAATAAAGTTGTCAAACCTGATGAGGTACCTTCTTTATGAATCAGAACAGGGCTTCTGTCCATTAAGAAAAGAAATTGAATTCATAAAAAGTTACGTTGACCTGATGAGGTTAAGATACTCCGATTCGGTGAGGATTGTTCTGAATGTGCCACAAAATCCGGACGATAAGCTTATTCCACCTCTGTTATTCATTTCTTTACTCGATAATGCCTTCAAGCATGGTGTCTCGTATGCCAAAGATTCGTTTATTGAGATTGAGATTACTACCGGCCCGGAATGGCTTCATTTAACGATACTTAACAGCAAGTCGGGGTCTCTGCCTTCTGATCCGGGTAGGGGAATAGGAATTGAAAATACAAGACGAAGGCTTGATTTGCTTTATAAAGACGCTTATGTTCTTGAAATAAACGATGATGGTAATACATATTCAACAAGACTGACTATCCCGCTATGATCAGTTGTATAGCTATAGATGACGAACCATTTGCACTAAGGCAATTATCAGGTTATATTAAAAAGACCCCCTTCCTCGACCTCGCGGGGGAATTCGAAAGTGCATTGAAAGCAGTTAGTTTTCTTCTTGAAAACCAGGTTGATCTGATGTTTGTTGATATAAATATGCCTGATCTTAATGGCCTCGACCTTGTTAAATCGCAGGTTAACCCGCCAAAAGTAATTTTTACAACCGCCTATAGTGAATATGCAGTTGAAGGGTTCAAGGTGAATGCCATAGATTATCTCCTGAAACCAATAGATTACGAGACATTCCTGAAGTCAGCAAACCGTGCAAGGGAGTGGTTTGAAATGAAAAATAGTACCAGCCCGGGCATAAACGTCTCAAATGGTTTCCTGTTTATAAAGTCAGAGTACAAGGTGATCCGGATTAACCTGTCTGACATTAAATATATAGAAGGTATGAGGGAATATGTCCGTGTGCATCTTACCACTCAAAAGCCTGTTATGTCTATTGTGAGCATGAAAAAGGTTGAAGAAAACCTTCCGGCTGACAAATTCATGAGGGTCCACAGATCCTTTATCGTGAACCTCGATAAAATTACAGTAGTGGACAGAAACAGGATAGTATTCGATAATACTACTTATATCCCGGTAAGCGGTCAGTATACTCAGAAATTCCAGGAGTATCTTGAACGGAATTTTCTCTGCTGAATTCCTTCACATGAAAGGATATCTAACCAAAATTTAGATTTAAATACTAAATTGTTCGCATCTGAATTCAGTAGTGGCATTTGTACAAGAAATGCCCTGTAATTGTTATGAGTAGTAAAATAAGCTCCTGGTTTTACTGATTTTAAATTGTTAACGCCCGGTTAATTTAAAAATGCGTGGAATAAAATCCTGCAACTAATAGTCTTTAATACATACCGGTATAAAATTGAATTATTATTAACTAAATATTTTTGTGATGAATCTGTTCAAGTTCTTTCTTTCCCTGGCGCTGACCTTGGTGATGCTGCTTCTAATGGATCCCCGGTCGTTTTATGGTCTGCCGTTCCATGAATGGGCCGGACTTGCCATCGGGTTATTCTTCATTCTTCACAAACTCCTTAACTGGGGATGGATCAAAAGAGTCACCATCCTTTTTTTCAGAAATACCACCTGGAGGGCAAGAATAAACTATTTACTTGATGTCGTGTTACTCGCTGGTCTGGTTCTGATGATACTAAGCGGTATGGCAATAGCCCGCACGATTGATTTTACCTGGCTTAACCTTGGTGGCTCTCCAATGTTCTGGAGGGTTATGCATACCAGCTCGTCTTTCATAACTCTTGCACTGTTCGGTATCCATCTCGGTCTTCACTGGAACTGGGTTCTTCAGAGATTTCACCTTAAAAATGTAAAAAATGATTAAGAAAATACTATTCGGTATAATTGCAGTAGCTGTACTTTCAGCTGCATACATAGGATTCACAAAAACAGCCTATTGGAACAGGAGCATCAGGATCTTCAGGATGGACAAGCAGGACCAGTTCTTTAACGGCAGGGAAGGAAGGGGGCAGTTTGGCGGTGACAGACCAGGATTCACCGGGAGAGAAGAAGCATTCCGTCGCGAGGGAGCCGGGAATAGGCAGTTTAACCAGGATGGACAATTCCGGGAAGAGGGGAGACGAAGACAGGACAACCTGCCAGATTCCGTGCACCGGCAATTCGGAGGAATGAGAAGACCAGGAATGGAATCAGGCAGGATTGACAGCCTGAGGAGACAATTCGCTCGCGGTGATTCCAGGTCAGCCGGTCAGAGATTTCCCGCGACTTTCATGGAAGGTGACAGGCGGGGGAGAGGTGAATTCCCGGGTTCAAGGAAAATAAGACTGTCATCAGTCTTGTGGTTTCTTGCCGTATTCAGTGGCTTTACTGTCGTGGCAATATATACTGACAAGGCCATTTGCCTGATTGCCAGAAAGAAAAAATGATAATTGGAAATTTTTTATCTTGCGTTTTTAATAAGATAACGAAACAGAAAGTAAATAAAATATCATGAACCAAAAAGTAAGTCCCTTCCTCCAGCCTCATTCAGCTATTGTAAGAATTTGGCATTGGTTAACTTTCATACTGATATTAATATCAATATTCACGGTTATTATCAATTCCACTCTCCTCGATCCGCGTGCAAATGGCAAGGTTGTACAGGAACAACTTATAGGTCAGAATATTTCGCTCGATGACAGGCAGTCTTTTTTCATCGCTCATCATTTTGATGATCAGCTTTGGAATCTGCATAAATATATCGGGATTGGAATAGCCTTTCTGTTGCTTGTAAGAATTGCCGCAGAATTCTCTATCCCGGCAGAGGAAAGAACCAGGACAAGACTTTTATCAGCACTCAAAACTTACAGGAGCGATAAAGAGGGTAATAAAGAATACAGGCATTACCTGATTGTCAGGACTTCCTATACTTTGTTTTATATCCTTTTGCTCTTTCTTTCCATATCGGGGCTCATTATCGCCTTTGGACGAAATATTGGCATCGAAGCACAGGCAGTACGCTCGTTCAAGGAACTTCACGAAACGGGTCAATGGCTGGTTTATGCTTTCGTTATCTTTCACATTGGAGGTGTCGTAATCTCCGAAACGGGAAAGGTAAAAGGTATTGTTTCAGGAATGATTAACGGTAATAAATAAGCTTGCTTTAGTCAGCCGGACATGGGTTTGGAATGTCCGGCAAGGGCTTGCCAGTTAATAGCTGGATTGAACGATTCTGGGACTGGTTAAAAGCATCAGGCTTTTAAAAACAAGGCCGTTCCCATGAAAAGAAACGGCCTGGTATCATATGTAATGGTTGAATTTTTACTTGTTATACGGCGCGATTACTTTTTTCATAAGCACGATCGAAGCCTTTATTCCCTCGTCCTCGCTTAACTTCATTCCCTCGTATTCCACGTCAATGTAGCCGGAGTAGTTTGAATCAGCAATGATCTTCATCATTTTCGGGAAATCAACTCTTGTTTCATTTCCTTCAGCATCGAAATCAACGGTCTTCCCGCTGACTCCTTTTGCAAACGGCATCATCTCGGTAACGCCTTTATACCTGTCGTACTCGTAAAAATTCCCGAGATCGGGAAGAGTACCACAATTGGGTCTGTTAACTTCTTTCATTATTTCAGCAAGCCATTTACCATACGATGAATTGCCTCCATGGTTTTCAACTATAACGTTGATACCATAACCGGCCGCGTAATCGGAAAGCTTCCTTAGACCATCAATCGCGGCAGCCTGCATCTGACCCATTGTCCCTCTGCCAGCAGCGTTAACTCTTATGGAGTGACAACCCAGGAACTTCGCGGCTTTGACCCATTTATAATGGTTTTCAACAGATTTGTTCCTTGCAGCTGCACTGGTGTCAGCCAGGTTTCCTTCAGCGTCAACCATTATAAGCAGGCTCTTGACCCCATACTTGTTACACGAGTCCTTCAGAGCGGTCAGATAAGACTGATCCTCACATTTTCCATTGAAGAAAATAGATACATACTCCACCGCATCAAGACCATAATTTACTTTGGTTATTCTTGGAAAATCAAGGTTGGTGGTTTGCTTATTCATTAGAGCCCTGTGCAGAGACCATTCCGCGAGTGAAATCTTGAACCTCTGGTTTTGTGAATAGACGTTTAGACTGGCAAGGAATGCCAGCACGATGACTGACGATAGGATCTTTGTCTTCATTTGATATATTTTGAAGTTGGTTTTCAAAGTTAATTCTAAATTGATGACAAGTACTTGTTTGAAATTAAATTTTGTTAATAAATGATCCGGTGAAACACGGACAGTTTTTATGCTTCATCAACATCGATGAACAATGTGATTACCAGTTGTTTTAAAAAAAAGCCACCAGTTAAATAAACTGATGGCTTTTACTATATGCTGTAAGTACCTACTTCACGTATTCTGCCTTCATGAGAAAATCGGCACTTTGTTTGATTCCATCCAGTGAAGTTTTAAGCTTCTCAGCCACAGCCTTGGGATCCTGCTGTCCCATACCCGGGGGTGGACCCTGCTGAGCCTGTTGTCCTTGCTGTCCCTGCTGTCCCTGCTGCGCTGGAGGAGGACCAAACGGGTTGCCACCGGTACCTTCCGACATCCTTTTCTTCAGCATTTCCATCATACCCATCATCTGTTTCTTCTGCTCCGGTGTTACTTTGTCTTCCATTTCCACGAACCAGTCTTTGTGTCCATTCTTGTAGAACTGTGTGAATATTGCTTTGAAATCTATGCTGCCTGATTCACCAATTACATAGTCATCCTTGATGTGCAAAACCTTGAACCTGTCGGGATATTTCTGGAGCAAGCTCACGGGATTATCACCACCAATAGTTACCCAGTAAACATCCATCTGGAAGAATACCTTTGAAGGATCGGTGTTCGCGATCAGGAATTCCTCGAATGTCTGATCAGTATCCTTGACTTTCGCGAATTCAAAATTATGGTTATGATATCCGAATTTGATCCCGACCTTATTTGCCTCTTCCCCGATCTTGTTCATGAGGTCGCATTCTGCCTTGAGCGCTTCTACCGTGCTTGACCAGAAGTTCATTGGCAGGATCACGTATTTGCATCCCATGAGCTTGTGGTCGGCGAAAACCTTCCTCCATTCAGCCAGGCTTCCCTCGACATCTTTCGTGTCGAACTTTCCCCTGGCGTGGCTGGATATTATCGTGAGCCCGTATTTTTTCGCCAGAGCAGCATAATCAGCAGGTTTATAACCAGCGACAAGACCTTTGGCCGCGTCGTAGTTAGAAATCTCCATTACAACATACCCATCAGCAGCAAGCGATTTAAACGATCCTTCGATATCCGACTCAAGCCCTTTTACGGAATAGGTCGCTATACCGAGATGCTTTTTGGCCGCACTTGCCCCGCGGAGAGCTCCACCAGTGATGACAAGTACCACCAGTGCTGCAAGTGAAAAATGAACTAATCTCTTCATGTTAATCTTATTTAAGTGAATTCAGGTTTAAAAATTCTCTATTTCAACTTCCAGATATTTAACATTATTTGCATGTCAAATCTACCAAATACCTTCTGTCGTTAAACAAAAGTCGATAAAAAACGTGTTTCAGCGTATAAAAATACAAAACCCGACGACAAAGGTCCGGATTCATTGTTTTAAGCCATTATAATTAAGTTTTTCGAATAGTTGGACCTGGTAATTTTGCCCTATGGGTAATTCCTTGTTCCCGATATCAATACTATGAGCGTTGAAACTCTTGATCCTGGATAGAGAAACGATAAACGACCTGTGAATCCTGACAAAATGATCTTTCGGTAAAAGTGCTTCAAACGACGAAATAGTGTGCTTTGCTACGATAGACCCTGACTGCGTGTGGATAGTAAGGTAATCTTTGATGCTTTCCGCGTAGATTATATCGTTAACATGGATTTTGTGAACATTCTTATTGATGTTAAGGTAGATGTACTTTTCTTCAATCTTTTCACCAGGCACGCTGGCCTGAGTGATAAGAAATTTATCGATTGCCTTTAAAAACCTCTCGTACGAAACGGGCTTTAGCAGGTAATCGACTACATTAAGTTCAAATCCTTCAAGGGCATAATCCCTGTAAGCGGTTGTCAGTATGACTTTCGGAGGATTAACAAGGCTTTTAAGGAAATCTGTTCCTTTTATCCCGGGCATTTGTATATCGAGGAAAATAAGGTCAGTTTTAACGGCTTTGAGAGCCTGGAAAGCTTCAATGGTGTTGCTGCATTCTGCCATGATGTTGAAAATACCAATGGCCGTTGCATGTGTCTTGATTACCTCTATTGCCAGGGGTTCATCATCAACAATTATACAGTTATACTTCATTTTTGCTTGTTTTTATTCCCGGAAAGGATCAATTCAAGATTAACTGTGAAAGTGTCATCTTCTTGAATTATATCAAGTTTATGAGTGTCGGGGTAAAGCAATTCAAGTCTCCTCTTCACGTTTTTTAACCCGATTCTTTCCTTGTAAACCTCGAAATGAATCTGGTTGTTGCTACACGAATTGACGATGTTAAAGACAAGTTGATTGCCTGTTACATCAACATTTAGTTTTATATAGGGGTTCTTTAGATCATTACTGACGCCATGCTTGAAACTATTCTCAACGAAAGGAAGCAGAAGAAGTGGAGCTATTTCCAATCCGTCGGTATTGGAGGATATATTTACCGAGGTGGTCAGCCGGTTACCAAACCTTAGTTTTTCAAGGTTAATATATCCCAATAACTGATTGAGCTCCTCGCCCAGTTCCACCTCTGTTTTCTTCCCGCTATAAAGAGTGTATTCAAGCAGGTTGGACAACCTGAGTACTGTATCAGGGGCACTGTCTGATTTCTTGAGAGTGAGAGCGTAAAGATTGTTGAGTGTGTTAAAAAGGAAATGAGGGTGAATCTGTGATTTCAGGAAGTTGAGCTCGGATTCAATCTTTTCCTTTTCGAGGTTAAGCGTGTATTGCTGTATGAGGTACCATCTCTTGAACATGTAAATAGCCGCGGCGGTGGCGGGAATCTGGTAATTGAGGATAATCGGCCTGATGAATGGAAGAGTCTCGATGAAGGGATAACCAGAAACAAGATAGATAACATACCAGACTGCCAGGCCGAAAAGTATGCCGTGGACTACGGCCAGCAAAGTGAACAACAAAAATTTTCGCTTCAGCAAAAAGCGGGGGAGTATCCAGTAAATAAGGAGATCTGTAAATACCATCCTTACCGGAAGCAGGTAAAGGTTCTGGACAAGCTGAATTGGCTCTATAACCCCCGAACTGTATGTGAAAATATAGAAGAAGTACCACACGACCCAGAATATGGCATGCCACCATATCCTGTATCTAAAGAGTAATCCCATCGGTTTGTCCATGTGGTACGAGATGAATAATTGTTTTATTTCTTTAAACTGGTGCTAATATAAATAATAAGGCATTTGAAGAAAAAGAGGATGCCACACTTTAAGGTCATGGCACCCTCCCGGTAATATCACTGACTGCAAATACTAAGCCGGCATGTCAGGCAATTTATAGCCATTAAGGTAGTCATGTTTAATGAGTGAAGACACGAATTCTTTAACGTTTCTCTCGCTGGGATCTTGGAATCCCTGCATTCCTGGCATTGCTGGTGGTGGTGCGTTTTTGCCTCCACCTCCGGCATTCTTGGCTGCGGCGTTGGCTGCTGCCATCATCTTGCCAATGTCGAACATCTCCGACCAGATAGAAACCTTATCGCTGTCGCTGATATTCGTGAACTTCATGTTCGGACCATCCCATTCAAGTATCCTGTTCAGTTTCTGGAGACGTACTGCCAGCACACCCATCAGAACGATCTCGTTAAATGGACCGGCTTCACCAAAGTGAGATGCGGTCTTTTCACGGAGATCCGGGTTTTTGCAGGCAGCTACCCAGTCGAGGTAATGGTTATTATCCGGAACAGTCCTTAATACTTCAGGAGATTTTGGAGTACGACCCGACAGAAGATAAGGAGCGGTGCCATGGCTGCCAAGGATGAGAGTATCTTTGGATCCATAAATAGCGCACCCTTCTCCATCCCATTTTTTGCCTTCCGGAAGCACCTCGGGAATCATAGCGTGGAATCCACCGTCGTACCAGGTTACTTCAACCTCTGGCATGGCCATCCTCGGAAGGTTCGGTCTTGCCGGGAATGTCATCTTGACCATCTGTGCATGAGGGCATGCATCTTTTTTGAGTGTCGTTGACTGTCCCTGAACATGGGTTGGATAACCTAGCTGAAGCACTTTGAAGACCGGGTGCATATTATGGCAGGCCATATCGCCGAAGGCTCCTGTGCCAAAATCCCACCAGCCTCTGAAGTTCCATGGATGATATGCCGAGTTGTAAGGTTTAAATGGCATGTGAGCGATCCATAACTTCCAATCGAGGGTCGACGGAACTTTCTGAATATCAGTAGGTGTGTCAAGACCCTGCGGCCAGATAGGCCTTGCCGACCATACATCTACCTTCCTGACTTCACCTATCTCACCGGCCCATGCCCATGCACAAGCTAATCTTACTCCTTCACCCGACGACCCCTGGTTGCCCATCTGGGTTGCCACACCATGCTTCTTCGTAAGTTTGGTAAGAAGACGTGATTCATAGATTGTATGGGTGAGAGGCTTTTCGCAGTATACATGCTTGCCCATTGTGATTGCTGTTGCAGCGGGATTTGCATGGTTATGATCAGATGTTGCAATGACAACAGCATCTATCGACTTGCCGAGCTCATCGAACATAACTCTCCAGTCCTTGTACTTTTTGGCTGAAGGATACTTGGCAAATGTTCCCATTACCGGTCCGTAACCCCAGTCAACGTCGCATATGCCAATCAGTTTTTCAGTTCCTGGCTTGCCCGTCATCGCGAAAGGACTAGCTGCACCTGATTGTACTTCCGGAAGGCAGATGCTCGAAATGTCACCTGAGCCTTGATTTCCGGCACCAACAAGCACGACATTCAGAGTGTCACTGGGTGCCTGGTGACCCAGCTTCTTGCCCATGGCAACACTGGGAATGATAGTGAAAGCCGCTGATGCAGCCACCGTGGTCTTCAGGAATTTCCTCCTCGAATAGGAGTTTGGTCCCTGATCATCCTTTTCTAATTTTTCATTATCCATAAAGCGTCTATTAAATTGGTTAGTTGAACGAACTAAAATCACTGGGAAGAGTTCTACTAACAAATTTAAATACATTATTAAAATAGTGCATGATGTATCGACGGAACAAGTGTTCGCGTAGAAATATATTTACTTCTTGAGGATCAAAGCCATATTTTCAATGAACTGGCCTTGTCTCCCGGAAGAAGTGACGCTCTGTTTTATGGTTCATCATCAGGGGTTCACCACACCAGCCGGCAGATTATAAAGTGAATAGGTATCAGAATTTATAACTTACACCAAACTGGAAATTGATAGGATTACCAGGGGTGAAGCTAAGTTCGGTTACACCGGCTGGTTCCCCTTTCAGTCTCGTTTCATTTGCAAACTGTGCCTCGTTCCATTTAGTGTTCAGAAGATTATCCCCGTTAACTGTGAATGTTAAATTCTTGTATTTGTAATCAATACTGAGACCCACCAGCGTGTATCCAAGAGCCACAACGGAGTTATCTTCATTTGCTGGTCTGCTTCCAAGATGCCTGAATCTCAAGGCTCCACTGAATCCCTCATCCCTGACTACACTTATTCCTCCGGTAGCCGTTAGTCTTGGAGCAAGCGGTATGTTGTTTTCACCAGCAGGAAGGTTTTTGATGGTCCCCTTGGCCGCAGTCAGGTCAGCGTCAACCCAGAGCCATGGTTTTATCTCCAGGCGTGCCTCGAAATCGAGGCCGAGACGTTGAGTCGGATTACTTAATTCGGTCACACCACCGTCACCAATGTATACATACTCTTTCTGTAGGTACATGTACCAGGCCGAAGTAACAAGATACAACTTGCCAAAAAGTCGGCCTTTCATTCCAAACTCACCGGCAGTTGCCTTGGGTAGTGTGCCTGCATTCCGCATTCCCGGGTCTAAATTGTATTTTAATAACCTGGCATCTACCTGGGCGTCAGTGAGTCCTTCTTTTTTCCACTTGCTGGAAAGGCCATAGATCGTGCTGCTGATGATCATGTCTCTCGCGTCATTGGAATGGAAGCCCTGGCCAAAGTTGAGAAACAGGTCTATATTGCTCCCGGTCGAGTAGATGAGGTTCAGTTTAGGATTTAATATTGACTTCGACTGGATACCTGATGCCCTGGGAAGACCATTCCCTGTAGTATCGAGAGTATTCCCCAGCCTGTCATCTTTTGAAAAGGTGAAAAAATCGTGTCTTAAACCCCATATTACCCTGAAGTTTTTACTCATGACAAGTTCCTGCTGGAACCATGCATTCAGGTTTTGTTCATCTATGACATCGTTCGTGAGACTTTTTAACCTGAATCTTTCCGGGCTTTGGTAAAGTTGCACATCGACAAGGTCTCCCCTGTATCCTGATCCTACTTTGTTAATCTGTCTTAGCCCAAACCACGATGTTGTAAATTTGTACGCAAGGTTGACTCCCTGAAGTGTTCTGTTTTCAACCTGTTCTATCATGTCGCCATTGGTAGTATCGTTGAGGTAATATGAAAAGTTTGAGAAGAGCTTGAAGTTGTATTTTGTAAAGTATGAATTTACCTCAAACTCGTTCCCTTCTGACGACTGGTACCTGTAATTAATAAGCAGGTTTTCCCTGTCAGTAACGCCACCCTCGAGGTTGTCAAGTGCGCCGAAACGGCCAATCAGTCCTGAATTCACCGCCCTGATTGGTATCTGTCCCGAGGCATTCCATCGTGTTGTGAAACCGTTTGCTGAGACTGTCACCCTGCTTTTTTCAGAAAGCTGGAAATAGTATTTCCCTGCAATGTTCATTCTTACGTATCCCTCCGGGCTATCGAACGGGCCATCAGAATGATGATACTGGGCCGCCATGTAACCATTATGAGTTTTTGTATCCTGGTCAGGTTGAAAGAGCATGGTGTATTTCCGGGTGTTAAATTGACCACCTTCAATTTTCACAATGCTGTTATCGAGGATATCCTTTGTCTTCATGTTCACGGAACCGGCGGTGTAAAAATCGCCTATGCCGGCCAGGTAGGGTCCCTTGTTTACTTCCATCTCGTCAACTGTTTCTGGTATCAGGAAGTGGAGATCCGCGTATCCCTGGCCGTGAGCGTGAGATACCATGTTAACCGGCATTCCATCTACACTAACAGCAACATCGGTGCCATGATCGCAATCGAAGCCCCTGAGGAAAATTTGTTCAGCCTTGCCTCCGCCCTGGTGCTGCGAGATGAAGAGCCCCGGGACCATCGTGAGAAGATCTTCAGAAGACTTTAACGGTTTGAGTTGCATGTCAATGGCCCTGAATTCCATTGATGAAGCCGCCGAGACTGGTCTGGTTGCCTGAATAGTTATCTCGCCAAGTCCAAAAACAGACTCCTCCAGTGCAACCCTTGTTGTATCTGTTTGTTTCCCGTTAACTTTTGCCTTCACAATCTTACTTCCATACCCGATGTATGATAACATTAACTCGCAATCGCCAGCCTGGATGTTTTTAAACTCGAAATGACCGTGCAGGTCAGTATAAGTCGCGTTGAACGTGTTTTTTACCTGGACTGTCACCCCAACAAGAGGTGTTTGATTTTTTGCATCTGTAACTATACCAAACAAGCCACCTTTCACTTGTCCCTTCAGTGAGACAGAAAGTAAGATTAAGACAATGATCACGAGATTTTTCATGAAGTTGAATTGAACTGATACTAATATTTGTTCCTCTAATAAAATTTACCTGAATATCCTTGCTGCAGTAATTATTTGCATTGCCTTACTCGCGAGGATGCATCCAGTAAATACATTACCAAAAAGTATCAGGTTTTGTTCAACAGATATTGAAAAAAATTACTCAACAATAGGTAGGTGAAGGAAAAATAAAAGTAAAAAGTAAAAAGTAAAAAGGGAAAAGAAAGGCTTTCATGACTCCCATTACAACAATACAACAACATGCCGCTGGCATTAATGCTACGGATAGGACAACCCTACAACCCTACAACTCTACAACTTTACAACTCTACAACTCTACAACTCTACAACTCTACAACTCTTTACTTCTATCTCCCCACCATCTTCATAGCGCTTTCCGGATATCTTGCACCCTCAATTTTTATTGCTGATGCCGCCTCGGTAATTTTCATCATGTCGGCTTCAGAAAGAACGAGTGAAGCCGCCCCAATATTCTCAGCGAGTCTTTCTGTCTTTCTTGTACCGGGTATAGGAACGATCCAGGGTTTGCGAGCGAGAAGCCATGACAGAGCTAATTGTGCAGGTGTCGAGTTCTTTTCCGCTGCAATATTCCTGAGCATGTCAACAATGACCTGGTTGGCTTTCCTGTTTTCAGCGGTAAACCTGGGGACTGAATTTCTGAAATCATTATTCTCGAATGTAGTTGTTTCATCAATCTTCCCGGTCAGGAATCCTTTGCCAAGAGGACTGAATGGGACAAAGCCTATGCCTAGTTCCTCGAGTGCAGGAATTAACTCCGCTTCAGGTTCACGCCACCACAAAGAATACTCGCTTTGAATTGCCGTTAAAGGTTGCACTGCATGTGCCCTTCGGATTGTTTTTACACCCGCTTCAGACATGCCAAAGTATCTGACTTTTCCTTCCCTAATCAGATCCTGCACGGTTCCTGCCACATCCTCAATAGGTACATCCGGATCTACCCTGTGCTGGTAAAAAAGGTCAATACACTCGACACGTAATCGTCTAATTGAAGCTTCCGCTACCTTCCTGATATTTTCGGGTCTGCTGTTAAGTCCGGTATACCCGGGAGCACCATCG
>JAXLTU010000036.1:0-41900 GCA_046329885.1 Bacteroidales bacterium | reverse complement strand
CTTGGCTTCAGTCCTGAAAATATCAAACAAACACCCTGCTTCGCATGGTCTTTTTGCTTTTCGCGAACCTTATGGAAACGAGTTTCCAACGGTTTTCTCAAAGCAAAAACCCCCTGTCGGGGGTGTTTGTTTGATGCTTTAACGTGGAGCTGGCGGGAGTCGAACCCGCGTCCAGGCAAGGAGACCATATGCTTTCTACATGCTTAGTCCTGCTTGATTGTCGGGTAAAGCCAGCCGCAGAACAACCTAACCTTACCTTAGTCCCTGTTTTCTTGCCTTCAGGCCGGGACTACCATCGGGCAAGCCCTGTATTGCGTGCGCCTCCTTATCGGGTTGGACCAGGACCTTACCGCCCGGGAGACGTCTCGTCCGGACACCTGTGCCCGGAGATCCCGACGTGTCGGGAATTGCTTAAGCTACTGTTATTCGCTTAAGCAGCGAGAGCGTAATTAGATTCGCCAGTTATTGTTTTGTGACTCTGTTCAAGTGACGCGTCACCACACACTGCATGCTTACATACCACCTCTCGTGCTGTCAAAACCAGTCAGCCCCGGCTTACATGTAATACCGCGAAGATACAAAATTCGTGGCTGAATACATGCTTCCTGTCGACAAAAACCTCCTGGCACCTGAACCGCCTCTCTACATTTTTTACTAAATTGAAAACTTGTTTTTAACCAAATATACCTTATACCATGAGAAAAATACTTATCCTGTTTCTCGCCCTTAACCTATTCTCAATGACGGCTTTACCTCAACAAGCCCTGTTCGGCGGAACAGATATTACCTCACCTGTCATCAACAACGATAATTCTGTTACTTTCCGTTACCTGGCACCTGCCGCGAAAGAGGTGAAAATAACCGGCGACTGGTTGCCGGCCCAGGGTTGGACACCAGGTAGCGCTGCCATGACAAAAGATGAAAAAGGTGTGTGGACCTACAAGACAGATAAACTGCCCTCGGAACTATACAGCTATTCATTCATAGCAGACGGGGTCCGCTGCTTCGATCCGAATAACGTCTATATGATACGCGACGTTGCCACTCTGACAAACGTGTTCATTATAGGCGGCGGACAGGCCGATCTTTACAAGGTCAGTAACGTGCCTCACGGGACTGTTGCCCGCAGGTGGTATGACTCGCCTGGTAACAATATGAAACGTCGCCTAACGATCTACACTCCCCCTGGTTACGAGTCAGGTAAGACGAAATACCCGGTTCTGTACCTGCTGCATGGAATGGGAGGGGATGAAGAAGCATGGATAGCTCTCGGACGAACAGCCCAGATTCTTGATAATCTTATCGCATCGGGGAAAGCCAAACCAATGATTGTCGTCATGCCAAACGGCAACGTTGCACAGGAGGCCGCTCCCGGCGAATCAGTGCTTGGATTCTACAAACCAACCTTTGAACTGCCTCACACCATGGACGGGGTTTATGAACAAACATTCCCAGACATAATAAAATTCGTGGAATCGAACTACAGGGTCGTCAGGACCAAGGCTGGCAGGGCGATAGCAGGTCTTTCGATGGGGGGTTTTCATTCGCTGCATATCTCCCGCTATTATCCCAATACCTTCGACTATGTAGGCCTCTTCTCGGCGGCAATAATCGCTGACGAAAAGGTGAAATCGCCTGTTTACGATAATATAGATAATACCCTCAAGGCCCAGAGAGATAACGGTTTCAAACTGTACTGGATAGGCATAGGAAAGACTGACTTCCTTTACAAGAATGTTTCTGATTACAGGCTCAAACTCGATGCCATGCAATTCCCGTACGTGTACCGCGAATCAGATGGAGGTCATATCTGGGTTAACTGGAGAATATATCTTTCAGAATTTGTTCCACTCTTATTCAAATAAAATTCCATGAAAACTGACAGGAGAAGCTTTATCAGGACTGCCGGAGCCGGAGCCGCCGGTATGACACTTGCCAAAGCAGGACTTCCATCTGAGTTGACAGGCACTGGTCCGAAGGATGAGAAGGACGGGCAGGTTCTTTTTATAGGGGATGATATTGCAGTTGCCAATACCGCCTATGGAAAAGTTAGAGGCTACCAGCTCAGGGGAATTTACTATTTCCTTGGCATACCTTACGGGGCTGATACCTCAGGTGAGAACAGGTTCATGCCACCCCGAAAACCAAAACCCTGGAACGATATTTTCCCGGCAGTCTGGTGGGGTAACTCGGCGCCCCAGGTAATGGAAAAGCGATACGCCAATGCCTATGGCTCTTTTGTCGATCACTGGAACTATGATGATGTGAGTGAAGATTGCCTGAGAATCAACATCTTCACGCCAGCCATTGCCGATGGCAGGAAGAGACCGGTCATTGTATGGCTTCATGGCGGGGGTTTCGTGAACGGGAACGGCATCGAGCAGGACGGCTATAATGGTGAAAATCTTGCAAGGAAAGGGGATATAGTTTTCTGCTCCGTTAACCACCGGCTTGGTCCGCTTGGTTTCACGAACCTGGCCTCTGTCGGGGGACAAAAATACTCTGCTTCCGGTAATGTCGGGATGCTCGACCTTGTTGCAGCTCTCGAATGGGTAAAGGATAATATCTCCGGTTTCGGGGGCGATCCGGGAAATGTTACAATAATCGGCCAGTCGGGTGGTGGAGCTAAGGTCACCACTCTTTGCGCGATGCCCTCGGCAAAAGGATTGTTCCATAAAGCAGTTGTACTGAGTGGCGCCGGTACCAGGTCGGGAGAAAAAGATTATTCAGAGAAACTTGGAGAATACGTTCTTGCTGAGGCAGGACTGACCACGGATCAGGTAGATAAGCTGCAGACAATGCCGTGGATGCAGTATTACCAGTTCGCCAACAGGGCTTCGGCCAGGCTGGCGCAGGAAGCAGGCCCTGGCAGCGGGATGCGTAGAGGATTTAACCCTGTTGTCGATGGTGTAATCATTCCACAGCACCCTTACTGGCCGGAACCGAATCCTTATGCCGCCGATGTACCCATGTTAATCTGCTCCACGCTCAACGAATTTTCCCCAAGCAGGACTGATGCAACACTCGAGGCGGTCACACTCGAAAAGGTCAGGGAGAACATAAGAGGCCGTTCAGGATTCAGCGCCGGTATGGGAGATAAGGCAGATGCCGTTGTTGCAGCTTATGCCAGGGCATTCCCCGACCGTAAACCTGTCGAGATATGGTCGATGATAACAAGTAACAGGCAGAGTCTCGTGGCTCTCGCTGATGCCAAATCGAAACAGGCAGCCCCAGTCTATACCGCGTGGTTCTGGTGGCAACCTCCTTTGTTCGATAACAGGATGAGGGCTTTTCATTGTCTCGATATATGCTTCTGGTTTTATAACACCGACCTGATGCTGACTCACACGGGCGGTGGAGCCAGGCCAAGAAAACTATCAGAAAAAATGTCAGCGACATTACTGAACTTCATGAAAAGCGGTAACCCTAACGGAGGTGGATTACCGGCATGGCCAAAATACACCTCGGCGAATGGCGAAACAATGGTGCTTGATGATACCTGCACTGTGAAGAATGATCCGGACCGTGAAGCAAGACTAACATTACCACCTTATTAATCAGACATCACTTTCAAAACGGTAAATGAAAACTATAGACGAACAGATAAAAGAAACTAATAATAAAATGTAATTAAATGAAAACGACATCATTAAAGTTATTTCTTGCCTTACTGACAGTCTCATTAATAATAATGTCGGGCTGTGGTAAGAAGTGGACAGAGGAAGAAAAAGGCGATTTCAATATTGTCATTAACAAGGGCGGTCAGACACTTGGATACTCGAAAGTATCGGGTGTCAGTATTCTTACAGTCGACAGGCTTGCATTCAAGGATCTTAACAAGAATGGAAAGCTGGATATCTACGAGGACTGGCGTCTGCCAGCCGATCAGCGAGCCAAAGACCTGGCCTCGAAGATGTCTGTCGAGCAGATCGCCGGACTGATGCTATACAGCAGTCACCAGTCTATCCCTGCTGCCGGCGGCGGTTTCTTTGGTCCATCTACCTATAATGGCAAACCTTTCGCCGAGAGCGGGGCTAAACCATCAGACCTGTCTGATCAGCAGAAAAAATTCCTGACGGAAGATAATCTGAGACATGTGCTTATTACCTCTGTTGAAACTCCGGAAGTAGCTGCAATATGGAATAATAATGTTCAATCGCTCGTCGAAGGAATGGGACTTGGTATTCCTGTTAATACAAGCTCTGATCCCCGTCACGCGATAGACATCTTCGCCGAGTTTAATGCTGGCTCAGGTGGAAGGATATCAATGTGGCCTGGCAGCCTTGGTATAACGGCTACTTTCGACCCTGGTCTGATGAAGAAATTCGGCAGGATCGCGGCTACCGAGTATCGTGCTCTTGGTATAGCCACAGCTTTGTCGCCACAAATAGACCTTGCAACCGAACCAAGATGGGGCAGGTTCAACGGCACGATGGGAGAGGATCCTTCGCTGGCAACCGACATGGCCAGGGCCTATGTTGACGGGTTCCAGACTTCAGACAGTATTTACGAGATATTTGGTGGATGGGGATACAGAAGCGTGAATGCAATGGTTAAACACTGGCCTAGCGGAGGACCTGAAGAGGGTGGAAGAGATGGTCATTTCGCGTATGGAGCATACGCCGTTTACCCTGGTAATAACCTCAAGGATCAGCTTAACCATTCACCGAGGGAGCCTTCAAACGGAGGGCCGACGGGTGTCGCCGCTGCTGTAATGCCTTATTACACTATTTCTTATAATGTAGACAAGACCAACAATGAAAACGTGGGTAACTCTTATAACAAGTACATCATTGCTGATCTGTTAAGAGGAGAATACAAATATGATGGAGTTGTCTGCACTGACTGGGGTATCACTTCCGATATCACGGGAATGGAGAAATTTGAAGGCAAGTGCTGGGGTGTTGAGACACTGAGCGTGGCGCAAAGACACTACAAGGTTATCATGGCCGGCGTTGACCAGTTTGGTGGTAACAATGATAAAGGTCCGGTTCTTGAAGCTTACCAGATGGGGGTTAAGGAACATGGCGAAGAATTCATGAAGAAAAGATTCGAGGAGTCTGCTGTCAGATTGCTCAGGAATATAATCAGAGTCGGATTGTTCGAGAATCCATACCTCGATCCTGCTGTATCGAAAGCAACAGTCGGCAACCCGGAATACATGCAGGCTGGTTTTGAGGCACAGCTGAAATCTGTTGTCATGGTAAAGAACTCCGCTTCAACACTACCGCTCAAAAAAGGATTAAAAGTATACCTTCCCAAGAAATTCACTCCTGCCGGAAGCAACTGGTTCGGGATGAAAACTCCCGAGAAGTGGTCCGATCCGATGAACCCAGGGGTCGTTGGGAAATATTTTACCGTCGTCGATAAACCCGGGGATGCTGACATTGCCATTGTAGCTATTGAAAGCCCGCAGACCGGGACAGGTTATAGCGTGGAGGATGTTAAAAAAGGAGGAAATGGCTATATTCCCATCTCGCTTCAGTACGGGAAATACACGGCAGTTAATGCGAGGGAAGTGAGCATAGCCGGGGGTAGTCCTCTTGAAAAATTCACCAACAGATCCTACAAGGGAAAAAGCTACGAGGTTCAGAACTCGTTCGATCTGAAGATGGTTAACGATACCCGGGCTAAAATGGGAAGCAAGCCGGTAATAGTTGTTGTGAATGTATCGAACCCGATGGTATTCTCAGAATTCGAAAAGAATGCAACAGCAATACTCGTTCATTTTGGTGTTTCAAACCAGGCTATTCTTGATATCCTCACTGGTGCTGCCGAGCCATCTGCCCTGCTTCCGTTCCAGATGCCGGCAGATATGAAGACAGTCGAGGAACAGTTCGAGGATGTCCCGCGTGATATGAAATGTTATACAGATGCTGATGGTAACACCTACGATTTTGGTTTCGGCCTCGGTTGGAAGGGTGTCATAAATGATGAAAGACTTGCCAGGTACAAAAAACAATAAAACAAAAGCCATGCGCGACAAGATATCTTACCTGCTTTTCACGGTAACCCTGGCAATCCTTCTGCTATCATGTAATTCCGGATCAGAACAGAATCCGGAGAGGAAGGTCGAGGGAGGAGTTATTGCCGGATTCGTGAAGGAAGGCGTAAACGTGTTCATGGGAGTCCCTTTCGCCGCGCCGCCTGTCGGTGAATTGAGGTGGAAGGAACCCCAGCCGGTTATTCCCTGGGAAGGAGTGAGGCAATGCGTGAAGCCTCCGGCCAGCGCCATGCAGGCAAGACCTCTTCCATTCATGATGTGGTCGAAAGAGTTCATGGCACCCGAGGAGCCGCTTAGCGAAGATTGCCTGTACCTTAATATATGGACAGCCTCGAGGAATAAAAAAGACAGGCTTCCTGTTATAGTATGGATACATGGAGGTGGATTTACCGGGGGATCAGGTACTGTACCACTTTATGACGGTACCGAAATGGCTAAGAAAGGAGTAGTGTTTGTTACTATAAACTACCGGCTTGGTGTATTTGGTTTTCTTGCTCATCCCTGGCTTTCGGCTGAATCGACGCGTAAAGTATCCGGCAACTGGGCCATACTCGACCAGATTGAATCGTTGAAGTGGATAAATAAGAATATCGCGGCTTTTGGCGGCGACCCCGGAAATGTAACTATCGCCGGCCAGTCAGCCGGATCGTTCAGTGTCAACGCTCTCATGGTATCGCAGCTTGCAAGAGGATTGTTCCACAGGGCAATTGGACAGAGTGGAGGGATGTTCATGCGCGAGGGCCTGGTGAACAACCTGAAGGCAGGTGAGGATGCAGGGGTGAAATATGTTGAAAGGACAAGGGCAAAATCGCTCGGGGAATTGAGACAGATCCCTGCGGATACACTGATCAGGATAGCTTCGCGTTGGGGCATACTGACCGATAGCGTTGTTGTTGTACCTGCACCTGATGCTTTTGGATCCGGTACACAGAATGATGTTCCTCTCATTTCAGGGTGGAACGCCGATGATGGTGTTTCATTCGGGCCATCACAGAAAGCTGAGGCTTATGTTTCGAACGCTAAAAGAGTGTATGGAGATAAAGCTGAGGCTTACCTGGAGTTTTTCCCTGGTAAGACTGATGAAGAAGCAGCCGCTTCTCAAAAAATATTTTCACAGCTCTTTTTCGGATACCATAATTATACCTGGGCAAAAATGCAAAGTAAAACAGGTAAGAATAAAGCCTGGTTGTACTATTTCACCCATGTGCCGCCAGGCGAACCAAATTATGGTGCCTTCCATTCAGCCGAGTTCGGTTATGCACTGAATACTTTGAAACTATGGAACAGGCCATTCACCAAAACTGATTTTGACCTCTCGGAGGCAATGTCGACTTATTGGGTTAATTTTGCAAGAACAGGTGATCCCAATGGTGCGGGGCTACCGGTTTGGCCGGCCTTCGACAGCGCTAAACCCGAGCTGATGATTTTCGGTGATATTCCTGCAAAAGGAGAGGTTCCCTACCTTAAACAAATTGAATTCATGGGTACGTTAACAAGATAAGATATGAGACGATTTTTATTGCTCCTGTTAATTGGCACAGCTTATGCCGTTTTTAATGTTACTGGCCAGCAGACTAAACCCTGGTTCACTTCAAAAGAAGTATCAGACAAGGTGTACCAGATTGACGATAACGGGGCTGTCAATATCTTCCTCGTTGTTGGTACTGACAGCGCACTTGTGATAGATACAGGAATGGGTACGGCCGATTTGTCATCTTTCATCAAAACGCTTACAACAAAGCCTCTTATTATAATTAACACGCACGGTCACCCCGATCATGCAGGGGCAAACTACCAGTTTCCGAAAGTGTATGTTCATCCTTCCGATTCCGCTGCATCAAGAAGCTTCAATACACCGGCTGCAAGAAAGGGAGCAGCAGGGACCATGCAGGCCGGTAAGTCTCCTTCAGCCTCAGAACTTTACAAGGGCGTGGAATACAAAACAAGGCTTATTCCTGTCAAGGAAGGAAGAGTATTTGACATTGGAGGAAGGAAATTAGAAGTATTGTCCACCCCGGGGCATACAGCAGGAAGCATATCTCTGCTTGACAGGGGTAACAGACTGCTATTCACGGGGGATAATAATAACACGCTGGTCTGGTTGTTCCTCCAGGGGTGCAGCCCGTTAAGCCAGTATCAGAAGACCCTGGAGAAACAGGTGAAAATGCTGTCGCTCTTTAGCACTATTCTGCCAGGCCACGGCCCCGCGATGTCGTCTGATTTTGTAAAGGATCAGCTGGAATGTGTCAAGGGGATCATTAGTGGAAAGCTTGAAGCCAAACCGTACAAGTCGTTTGCTGGCGATGCCATGGTGTCGACTTTTGGGAAGGCAAGCGTGGCATTTAATCCAAAGAATCTTTAAATGGATAAAAGGTTAAGGATCGGTATACTAAGGGAGACGAAGAATCCACCCGACAGGAGGGTACCTCTTACACCTCCGCAGATAGTGGCGCTGGAGGAACTATACCCTGATGTGGAATTTTTTGTTCAGCCGAGCGATAGCAGGTGTTATGCAGATGAGGAGTATGACTACCTGGGGATCCCGTTACGGGAAGACCTCAGGGACTGTGACATCCTGCTCGGAGTGAAGGAGGTTGACAAGAGATATTTTATCCCTGACAAGACCTACATGTTTTTTGCCCATGTCGCTAAACGTCAGCCCCACAACAGGGAGATGTTCAGGGAGCTCGTGTCCAACAGGGTCAGGCTTATCGATTATGAATACCTTACCACGGAAAAAGGCCAGAGGGTTGTGGCCTTTGGGCGGCATGCAGGTATAGTTGGCGCTTATAACGCGATCAGGGCGAGGGGAATAAACACCAACAGGTTCAAGCTTAAGCCAGCCTACATGTGCCACGATCTCGACGAGGTATGGGCCGGTCTGCGGCTCATACAATTGCTCCCGGGTCTCAAGATACTCGTGACAGGCGAGGGACGGGTATCTAGCGGAGTGATGGAGACTCTTGGAGTCCTTAACCTTGTACAGGTGAGTCCTGAAGAATTTCTCGAGAGGCAATTTGATGTGCCGGTTGTATGCCAGATCGGTCCACAACATTATACCAGGAAGAAGGATGGTCAGCCTTACTCCTTTACTGATTTTGTTAAGAATCCTTCTTCGTACGAGTCTGATTTCAGACGATACTCGCGTGTGACCGATATACTGATTACCGGTCACTACTGGGATCCCCGGTCGCCGGTATTTTTTACTACCGGGGAAATGAGGGCGGATGATTTCAGAATATCAATAATAGCAGATATAAGCTGTGACGTGAATGGTCCTATCCCATCAACTGTCAGAGCCTCGACAATCGCCGATCCTTTCTATAGCTTTAACCCCTGGCTTGAAAAAGAAGAGCCTGCATTTTCACGACAGGGCAACATAACAGTTATGGCCGTTGATAACCTGCCCGGTGAGTTACCACGCGACGCGTCGCAGGATTTCGGGAAACAGCTTATCAGCAATGTTCTTCACGACATCTGTACAGGTAACGAGAGCCCCATGATAAAGAGAGCCACTATAACATCTGGTGGTTCATTGATGGAGGACTATTCGTACCTTACTGATTACCTGAAAATTTAATCTTTTTTAAGTTTTTAGAATTCGTAAAGTTTGGTACTATTGAAGTACTTACATTTGCTATAACCCTAAATTAACGCGCTATGCAAAAAATCCTTCTATTTATCCTTCTTATTATTCCGCTAAACCTGGTGGCCCAATTGGACAATGCCCCTGTAGTAGGCGTGAGTGATAAGAGGACGGAGATCTACGGGTTCAGGAATGCCCGGGTTGTTGTCGATTACCAGACAACAATCGAGAATTGCGATATCCTGGTTAAGGAAGGCAGGATAGAGGCTGTCGGCCAAAACCTTGTCTTTCCGAAGGGAACAATCCTTATTGACCTCACCGGAAAAACAGTCTATCCTTCCTTTGTTGATGTTTACGCGGGCAACTTCGGCATCAAAACATCCTCATCCACTGGCGATGCGAGTATGTTCGCCTCATTCATGGCTCCTCAGCAGACAGGCAGGACCATGTCTTCAGCAACAACAACCGAATCGAGGGTCGCCGATTATTGGAATGACGGGATAAATGCCTCCTATAACGTGGCCTCGGAATTCCTTCCAGATTCAAAAACAGCCGGTGAATACAGGCAGGCAGGTTTCGGGGCGGTGGTTACATTCAAGACCGATGGTATTGCCAAAGGAACATCTGCACTTGTAACTACAGCAGATGAAAAATCAAACAAGGTAATGCTGAAGGATAAGGCAACCGCGAACTACTCGATCTCGAGAAGCCGCTCTTCAGATCCATACCCGATGGCTCAGTTCGGTATTATCGCGCTTTTTCGCCAGCTTAACTACGATGCACAATGGTACAAGTCGTTGCCGGCGGGTTACTTCACCGACGAGGGGCTAAAAGCTTACACGTCCAACCTGTCTCTTCCACAGGTCTTTGAAGTAACAAGCAAGATCGAAGCCCTCAGGGTGGAAAAGATTGGTAAGGAATTTGGAATAAACTATATAATAAAGGGATCAGGTGATGAATACCAGGATCTTAACGACCTGAAAAAGACAGGTTACAGGTTCATTATCCCGGTTAACTTCCCTGAAGCTCCCGATGTAAAGGATCCATACGACGCGGCTAATGTCTCGTACACGACACTCAAACACTGGGAACTGGCTCCATATAACCTTTCGAAGGTCTCGACTGCAGGCATACCTTTCGCTATCACTTCATCTGACCTCAGGGCAAGGACAAGCTTCCTTACTAACCTGAGAAAAGCCGTGAAGTATGGCCTCCCGGAAAAAGAAGCACTGAAAGCCCTGACATTAACACCCGCCGAGATGGCAGGCGCAGCTGATCTTGTTGGTGCTATCAGGAAGAACATGGTTGCAAGCTTCATGATAACATCAGGTTCAGTATTTAGCGAGGATTGTATCATATACGAGCACTGGGTCCAGGGTAATCCTTATCGCTTCGTCGATCTCAGAACAAGGGATATCCGGGGTACCTACGCCGTCAGTGTCGATACCTCCAAGTACAAACTAATTCTGTCAGGCACCTTCGACAAGCCCACGGCCAAGCTAATGAAGGACTCGACAGAAGTAAGAGGCTCTTCTTTCACACTTGAAAAAGACCTGGTCAGTCTTACCTTCGACAGGTCCAGGATCAAATACAGGCTCACGGGATACATCAATGGAAAGGATCTTGAAGGCAGGGGAGTGATGGATAATGGAAAGTGGTTCCCCTGGAAGGCAACCTACACCTCGAACGCGACTGAAGCAGATGCAAGGCCAAGGAGGCAGACTCAGGCTCCCGGCGAACCGGGCAAGGTCGTTTATCCTTTCATGCCTTACGGGTTTACAGAGCTGCCAAAGCAGGAAGATGTGATCTTCAGGAATGCAACTGTGTGGACAAACGAGAAGGAAGGAATTCTTCAGAATACTGATGTGCTCGTTCAGAAAGGAAAGATCGTGAAGATTGGCAAGAACCTGACCCAGACCGGGGCCAGAATAATTGATGGTACAGGTATGCACCTTACCCCCGGCATAATTGACGAGCATTCGCACATTGCACTGGCGTCAACGAACGAGAGCGGCCAGGCGATTACTTCGGAGGTGAGAGCCTCGGACGTTATTGACCCGGAAGATATTACTATCTACAGGCAGCTTTCCGGAGGTGTGACTGCCGCACATATACTCCATGGTTCGGCAAACCCGATTGGCGGTCAGTCTGTTCTTATAAAGCACAGGTGGGGCCATAATGCCGACGAACTCAAGATTGATAACCAGGTCGGCTTCCTCAAACATGCACTTGGCGAGAACGTCAAGCGCAGTACAAACAGGTATCCAAACTCGCGCATGGGAGTTGACCAGATAATAAGGGATGCTTACCAGAGGGCTGTTGATTATAACAAGGAATGGAAGGCATGGAACGCACTCAAACCGGCTGACAGGATCGGTAAGATTCCTCCTAGAAGAGATCTCGAGCTCGATCCGATCGTTGATGTGCTTGAAGGCAGGAGCTTCATCACCTGTCATACTTACGTGCAATCTGAAGGTGCGATGATACTCAGCCTGGCTAAAGACTTCGGTGTAAGACTAAACACGCTCATTCACTTTAACGAGGGTTACAAGATAGCTGACCAGATCAAAGAACACGGGGCCGCGGCCTCAGTTTTCTCCGACTGGTGGGATTACAAGTACGAGGTTTATGAAGGAAGTTCATATAATGCCCCGATGCTACTTCGCCAGGGTGTCCTGACCTGCATACATTCAGACGACGCCGAGCAGGGCAGAAGACTTAACCAGGAAGCTGCCAAGGTTGTAAAATACGGGGGCATCCCGGAAACGGAAGCACTGAAACTCGTTACTCTCAACCCGGCCAAAATACTCCACCTCGACGACCGGATGGGAAGTATCAGGGTCGGTAAAGATGCCGATCTGGTTCTTTGGACTGATAATCCTCTTTCCATCTATGCCAGGGCCAGCAAAACAATGGTTGACGGAACAATTTATTTCGATGAAGAAGCTGACGCCAGGATGAAGGAACAGATCGATAACGAGAGAATCAGGATAATTGCAAACATCCTGAAGGAATCGCAATCAACAACTCCTTCTAACTTCTCTAATTTCCCAAGACGATGAAAAGAATACTATATTTTTCAATATTGATACTGGCTGTTGCAATAAGTGCTGCAGCACAGAATCCTGTTGTTGCTCCGGTACAGAAGAAGACTGTTGTACTGACGGGCGGAACCATCCACACCGGAACTGGTGAGGTCATTGAAAACGGAACAATAGTTTTTAGTAAAGGCAAGATAGTATCCGTGTCTGCCGGGCCGGCTGATGCATCAAAAACAGCAGGGGCCGAGGTTATAGATATCAAGGGTAAACAGGTGTACCCTGGACTTATCTGGCCTAACACAAGTCTTGGTCTCGTCGAGATCAGCGGTGTGGATGTTACGGTCGACAACAGGGAGATTGGTGATCTCAATCCCAACGTCAGGGCAATTGTAGCTTATAACACTGATTCACATGTAATACCGGTGATAAGGTCAAATGGTGTACTGCTCGCCCAGATTGTTCCACAGGGAAGCCTTATGCCCGGATCTGCAAGTGTCGTGCAGCTTGACGCCTGGAACTGGAAAGACGCTGTTTACAGTGCGGATAACGGTATAATGCTCGGTTGGCCCCGTAAATCATTCGGTGGTGGAAGAGGCGGTGCATTTTTTGCCCAGGCGGCAAGTGCCGGTTCGAGCTCTTACGACAGGAATGTTGAACAGCTCGAGAAAATATTCTCGGATGCGGTCGCTTACATGGCCGTTGAAAATCCTGAACACGTGAACCTCCGACTCGAGGCGATGAAAGGCCTGTTCGATGGATCCAAGACACTTTTTATCTCGGCATCCGAGTCAAAGGGAATTATTGCCGCTGTCTCATTTGCCAAAAGATATGGCGTTAAAAAGATAGTGTTAAACGCGGCGGACGAATCAGCATGGGAAGTGAAGGATTTCCTGAAACAGAACAACATACCTGTTATTGTTTCGAATCCACTCAGCCTGCCTAAATACGAGTACAGTGATGTTAAAATGCCATTCAAGCTGGCCGTGCTTCTGTCAAAGGAAGGTATCCTTACAGGACTGACCTATTCGGCAATGGCATATAGTAACCTTCCTTTCGCGGCGGGACAGACTGTCGCCTACGGAATGTCGAAGGAAGACGCACTGAAACTCATCACGTCCAACAATGCCAGGATACTGGGTATTGACTCGCTTACCGGTACTCTCGAAGCAGGGAAAGATGCCAATATCGTTGTTTCTACCGGCGACATACTCGATATGAAATCCAATAATATCGAGTACGCATTCATAACCGGGAGAAACATCAGCCTCGATAACAAGCATAAACAACTTTACAGGAGGTTCAATGCCAAATACGACCAGATAAACGAGAGCAAGTAACAGGCTCGCGGAAACTCCCCGGTCATCCACTTTTTATTGCTGTCATGGATTTGTTCCATGGAAAGTAACACTTAAGCCAGCAGTTAAGAGCGGAGTACCGGGGAGTTTGTTATTTTTGTGATATGAAGATTGCAATTATCGGAACTGCATATCCTTACAGGGGAGGACTGGCTGCCTATAATGAAAGGCTCGCGCGCGGGTTCGTCTCCGAAGGACACGAGGTAACAATCTATACTTTTTCGCTCCAGTACCCCGGGATATTGTTTCCTGGGAAAACACAGTATCTGGATGGACCCCCTCCAGCCGGCTTAAACATAAAAAGGGCAGTAAATTCTGTAAACCCTTTTAACTGGCTCGGCCTGGGACTGAAAATCAAGAAGCTTAATCCGGATATTGTAATCATTAAATACTGGCTCCCGTTCATGTCACCTTGTTTCGGGACTCTGGCCAGGTTAATTTCAGCCAACGGGCACTCGGTTGTGATTTGTATTTTTGATAACGTGATACCACATGAAAAAAGACCGGGTGACACTTTACTCACGAAATACTTCACGAGGTCTATTCACGGGGCTGTGGCTATGTCAGCATCAGTACTGAACGATATACATCTTTTCAGAAATGATATACCCGCCGTCCTTAATCCACATCCACTATTCGATAATTTCGGTAGTATAATGGAAAAGGGTGAAGCAAGGAGGAAACTAGGTCTTGATGCTGATGGCAGGTATATCCTTTTTTTCGGGTTCATAAGGAAATACAAGGGTCTGGATTTACTTCTCGAGGCCTTGAATGATGAAAGATTAAGGAATGGAAATATCAGGCTCGTTGTTGCAGGGGAGTTTTATGAAGATGACAAACCTTACAGGGATCTTATTGAAAGGCTTGAACTTGGAGATCGTGTAACCATGTTCGACAGGTTCATAAATGATGATGAGGTATCAGTATTTTTCAGTTCTGCAGACCTCGTGGTGCAGCCATACAGGAGTGCCACCCAGAGCGGGGTTACCCAGATCGGGTACCATTTCACCAAACCAATGTTAGTGACTGATGTCGGAGGGTTGAAAGAAATAATTCCTCATGGAATATGCGGTTATGTTGTGAAACCGGATCCCCTTGAAATAGCGGGTTCGATTGACGACTTCTTCACGAATGGGAGAGAGGCCTGCTTCACCGCGAATATTGAAAAGGAGAAAGTGAAATTCTCGTGGGGAAGGATGATTAATTCGATAATGGAAGTATATAATAAATCAAAAAGGAAATGATTATCCGAAGCAAGGCGCCTCTTAGAATCGGGTTGGCCGGGGGAGGAACAGATGTTTCACCCTATTCCGAAAAGTTCGGGGGAGCCGTCCTTAATGCAACCGTGAACCTGTATGCATACGCCTCTATAGAGCCTATAAAGGAGAAAAAGATAATACTGCACTCCGTGGATAAGGAAACTGAGCTTGAACTGCCATTATCCTTGAAACTCGGGACGGATGGTAATCTCGATCTGGTCAAGGGTGTTTATAACAGGGTTGCCAGTGACTTCAGACTGCCACTCAAACCATTCAGGATAACAACCTATGTTGATGCACCGGCAGGCTCCGGTCTCGGTACTTCATCAACCCTGGTAACTTCAGTACTGGGCGCTTTTGCAGAGTGGAACAAGCTTCCCCTCGGCGAGTATGACCTGGCCAGGCTGGCTTACGAGATAGAAAGAAACGATCTGGGCATGGCCGGAGGTAAGCAGGATCAGTATGCTGCAACATTCGGGGGAGTCAATTTCATGGAATTCTCGGAGAATGGGAAGGTGATCGTGAACCCTTTGAGGATCAAAGACCAGGTCCTTAATGAACTCTCGAATAATATTATTTTATTCTATACAAAAACAAGCAGGATCTCGTCGAAAATTATCGAGACGCAGCAGAAGAATGTCAACAAGGGTTCAGCCGGGTCTATAGATGCAATGCACCGTATCAAGGAACTGGCAATAAAGATGAAGGAAGCTGTTCTGAAAGGTGAACTCGATACTATCGGTGAGCTCCTTGACCTGTCGTGGAGATACAAGAAGCAGATGGCTGATGGCATCACCAATGAGAGGATTGACGAGATTTACGAAACAGCGATAAAGGCGGGTGCCACGGGTGGGAAGATAAGCGGCGCGGGTGGTGGCGGATTCATGTTCTTCTACTGTCCGGGCAACACCCGGCATGCTGTCATTTCAGCGCTTGAGAAATTTGGCGGACATGCCAGGAGGTACGAGTTTACAAAGGAGGGTCTGACAACCTGGACTTATTGAATAATGTCATCTGAAGCTATAATACTTGCAGGCGGGTTCGGAACAAGACTCAGGGGAGTCGTTGATGACCTGCCCAAACCCATGGCACCCGTTGCAGGTAAACCGTTTCTTGAATACCTGCTTCAATACCTTCTTGGCAATGGCATAAACCATGCTATCCTGGCTACCGGATTCATGCACCAAAAGATTTCCGGTTATTTTGGGAATGATTTCAGGGGCATGAAACTAGACTATTCGGTCGAAAATGAGCCGCTTGGAACCGGGGGAGCGATAGCCGAAGCCATGAGACTCGTGAAGAACGAAAGGGTGTTTGTCGTTAACGGGGACACTTTTTTCGGAGTTCACCTTGATGACTTTGCTGCTCCCGGGAAGACAGGCAAGTACAAAATCATCGTGGCCCTGAAGCCAATGAAGAACTTTGACAGGTATGGTGCCGTTTCATTTTCCGGGAACACAATTACATCCTTTCACGAGAAAAGACATCGCGAAAGTGGTCATATTAATGGTGGTATCTACCTTTTGGATAAATCGTGGTTCCTTCAGAATTCACCTTCAAAGGTCTTTTCTTTCGAAAAAGATATACTCGAGAGGCACCTGGATAAGGGTATCACAGGATGCCTTGTTGCAGATGAGTATTTTATAGATATAGGAATACCTGAAGATTATACCCGTGCAATAAATGAATTGCCTCTTAAGTTCAGATCTTTTCCCTTATAAGATAATTATTCCTTTCCGAGGAATTCCTGTTGATCAGTTCGCCGAGAAAACCTGTCATGAAAAGCAGTGATCCGATGATCATCACAGTAAGGGCTATGTAAAAGTAAGGGCTGTCAGTAACCAGGGGTGCCCTCATGTTATGGTTCACGTACCACAGTTTCTTTCCCCCGAGGATAAGTGCCATCACGACGCCAATCATGAACATCAGCGTTCCAAGGGAACCGAAAAGATGCATGGGACTTTTCCCGAACCGGGTAATGAAGCCGATCGTGAGAAGGTCGAGATACCCTTTGACGAACCTGTCGAGGCCGTATTTTGTAACACCATATTTGCGGGCCCTGTGCTCAACAACCTTTTCACCAATCTTCCTGAATCCGGCTTCCTTGGCGAGCATCGGAATATACCTGTGCATCTCGCCATAGACCTCTATGCTTTTCACGACATCACCCCTGTATGCCTTGAGTCCGCAGTTAAAATCGTGAAGTTTTATACCTGATGCTATCCTGGCGGTGAGGTTATATAGCTTGCTTGTATTTCTTTTAATGAAAGGATCGTACCTCTTCTTCTTCCATCCTGAAACAAGGTGATAACCATCCTCGCGTATCATCCTTACCAGTTCCGGTATCTCGTCGGGACTGTCCTGCAGGTCCGAGTCCATGGTTATAACAACATCACCATTGGCTTCCGTGAAACCTGTATGCAGGGCAGCCGCTTTTCCATAGTTTCTCCTGAACCTTATTGCCCTGATGAAACTCTTTTCACGGGAAAGGCAGCATATCGTTTTCCACGATGAATCGGTGCTGCCGTCATCAATGAATATTATTTCAAATACCAGCGATGAAGAATTACAAACCCTTTCTATCCATTCAGTGAGTTCGGGAAGTGATTCTTCCTCGTTAAAAACAGGAATGACTACCGAAAGATCCATCAGAGTGAATTATTTCCTGGAATATTATCATCAATGAGAGGATTCCCTTCTTTCCTCGTGAAGATACTCACGATCAAAACTCCGATGGTTCCGAAAAACATACCGAAAACTAACCCTGAAATTGCCATTATCTCGGGGGTCATGAATTTTTTCGTGAAGGTGAGACCCATATCTATCTGTTCCTGGGTCATGCCTCTCTTCACCATCGCCTCTTCTGAGGCAGCAATCGATTTTGCGACCAGTCCCGGGTCAATGTACTTGTACAGGATATATGTGAAAATCACGGAAATAATTGTCGAATAGAGTAAAATGACAACACCTGCTCCAAGTGACTGCCCATAGGTGAGAAAACCATGCCTGTAATTATCACGAAACGATTTGATCATGAAAAAGAGGATCACGAAATTCACTAAGATTAGCAGATAGCCAAGCCCCTTGTTGGTCATCTGGTCAAGGAAATAGAGAAGCAGGGAGAAAACAACTCCTATCAGACCCAGGATAATTCCATTGGTGAGGTTTGCTTTCCAGACAGATACTTTTTCTTCCATAGTTCTAGAAAATTAATGTATAGGCAAATATATGCTAAAATAGTTTTTGGAGGTTTTATCATTACCAATAATTTGGAGGCATCGGAAAATGTTGTTACTTTTGCGCGGGGTAAGTCTTATACGACCAGCTCCTGCTGAACTCCCCCAGGACTGAAAGGTAGCAAGGGTAGGCGGTTGTAGCGGTGCGATGTAAGTAACTTACCCTTTTTTCATTTAATACCTTTGTCAGGAAGAGCGATGCTGGTGAAGATATACCCGGAGAATCCTAACCCCAGGCAACTGAGGAAGGTAGTGGATGTGCTCGAAGATGGAGGAATAATAATATATCCTACCGACACTGTTTACGCGATGGGTTGCGATATCAGGGCGACGAAATCGATAGAAAGGCTCGCTCGCTTCAAAGGGGCTAATCCGAAAAATCCTGACCTTTCCCTTATTTTTCACGATATGAGTCAGCTCTCAGAATATACCATCATCAGGGACAATAATATATTCAAGCTGCTTAAAAGAAATCTGCCCGGACCGTTCACCTTTATTGTGCAGGCCAATAACCAGATACCACGTATGTTCAAGGACAAGAAGAAGACCGTTGGAATAAGGATCCCTGACAACGAAGTCGCCCTTGCAATAGTTAAGGAGCTTGGCAGGCCATTGATCACAACAAGTGTGCATGAACACGAGGAAGACTTCGAGTATACAACCGACCCTGAACTTATTCACGAAAGGTATTCAGGGTTTGCCGAGCTTGTTGTTGATGGCGGTTACGGTAGAAACGAGGCTTCCACTATTGTTGACTGCACTGGCGATTCAATAGAGATATTGAGACAAGGCCTCGGGGAACTCGAGTTGTGAGGGAAGAAGCACGCCTGCCTGCCGGAGCGACAGCGGAGGCAGGGGGCACGGGGCACAGGGCTCAGGGCTCAGGGCTCAGGGCACGGGGCACGGGGCACAGGGCACAGGGCACAGGGCTCAGAGCACGGGGCACAGGGGAAGAAGGTACTCTTTATACAGCCCTTTAAAGCTCTTATGGCTTCTACTGCTTTCTTTAAAGGTGCTCGGTTCTAGTTGCTTGGTGCTAGGTGCTGGGTCTTTTACAACTTTACAACTTTACAACTTTACAACTCTACAACCTACCCATTTTTTGCCCCTCTAAATCTCCCCTCGAGGGGAGACTTTTTGATTCAGGATTAACATAAACTAAAGTAAATTATTGAATTACAATAGCTTCTATATAAACTGAAACCCAACTCCCGCCCCACTTGGGGAGGGCCGGGGAGGGGCATAAAGGGAAGAAGCACGCCTGCCTGCCGGAGCGACAGCGGAGGCAGGGGGCACAGTCCATTACAGGATCTCATAGTTCCAACATAATTGCAATAAAGGCGATTATTAAGCTTTGCCTATCTTCTGTAAAAGCTTCTGGAGAAGAGAATGAGGACGCTCATCATCTCTAACCTTCCCAGGTACATGAGCATCGAAAGGAAGACCTTTCCCGCGTGAGGCAGATCGGCGTAGGTGTGAAACGGGCCCAATTCCCCGAGACCCGGTCCTATGTTTCCTAGCATGGACGCCGCCGTGCCGAACGATGTCATTATATCATAACCCAGCAAAGAGATGGCCAGCGCGCTGATGCAGATAACAATAAAATACAGGGTAACGAAGACGAGAATGTTATAAACTATGTTTTGCTGGACTATCTTGCCATTGAGCCTGACGGGTATATAGGCATTCGGGTGAATGAGTCGCCTGAGCTCCATGCGGTTATTGCGAGTCATTATCATCAGTCTCGCTATTTTCACACCGCCCGATGCCGACCCTGCTGTACCC
The DNA here is from genome assembly GCA_046329885.1 of Bacteroidales bacterium. Classification (GTDB taxonomy): domain Bacteria; phylum Bacteroidota; class Bacteroidia; order Bacteroidales; family VadinHA17; genus LD21. Next base: position 21,634 of record JAXLTU010000036.1, on the reverse strand, counting down.
CCGGTGAACATCAGTATGAAGATCAGCAAGAGGGCAAAACTGCCCCATAGAGTGTAATCACTCGTGTAAAAACCTGTTGTCGATATAACAGAAATCACATGGAAGGCACTGTCAAGTATCGCCGTACCCGCGGGCCAGCTATGGAGGGCAACAAGAGAGGCAGCTATGGCAGTGATGAATACAAGACAAATGATGAAGTAGAAAATGAACTCGCTGTTCTCTCGTATCCTGGTGAAATTACCCTTGATGGTATAATAGATCACAGCCATGTTAGTCGCCGAAAAAAACATGAAGAAAGTGAAAACTACTTTCATGAAAGGGGAGGAGACAATACTTAAACTGTTATTGTAGACTGAAAATCCTCCTGACGATAATGTTGAAAATGACTGACAGACCGAGTCAAAGACTGGCATCCCTGCAATTGAAAGAATGGCAGCTTCAACAAAGGTGAGCAGAACGTAACTGCCAATCATCCTTTTTGCCGCATCGACGGCGCGAGGGTGTATCTTGCCGGCCGACTGACCCGAGAAATCGTTTGTCGAAAGCGGTATCGTGAGATCTTTCAGTATGGGAAGAACGTATAATGAAAGGAATATAATTCCCATACCTCCAATCCACTGGGTGAGGCTTCGCCAGAGCAATATTCCCTTTGGTAATGATTCAACATCATTGATTATCGTTGCCCCGGTTGTAGTGAAACCTGACATCGACTCGAAAAAAGCATCAATAAAATTTTTTATTGAGCCGCTGAAAAGATAAGGGAGTGTACCAAAGATCGCGAGAAGGATCCAAATACCTGATACAATTATATAACCTTCACGGTTTCCTGTGAGCTTCTCATCACTCTTGAGAGGTGTAAAGACCAGGATACCGATTATTATTGTAATAATTCCCGATTTCAGAAATGATCCGGCAACATCTTCTCCCAGGATATAGGAGATAAGAGCGGAAAGCATCATGAGCGCACCTTCCAGGACTATGAGGATACTGAATACCCTCGCTATTATCCTGTAGTTGATCATGCCGATCAGTTAAAGAATTTGGATATCCTGTCGTAGGCTGAAGGAAGTGTGAAAACAACAACCTTGTCGTTTGCTTTAATTATTGTATCGCCGGTGGCAATGAAAGGAACTCCCTCCCTGGTTCCACCACCAACAATCGCGTCCTCCGGAAAATCCATGCTCCTGAGGGTGCCTTTCGTGATCTTGGCATTCGCGGGCACATTGAACTCGAGAACCTCCGCGTCGGCTCCCGTCAGGTATTTGACGGCAGTTACATTGGGGTTAGTGGTGTGCCTGAAGATCCTGCTGGCAGCAGATATCTTCTTGTTTATGATTGTATCTATTCCCGTATTTTCAGCAAGGTTGATATACTCCATGTTCTCTACCTCTGCTATTGTCCTTTTTACTCCCATCTTCTTGGCAAGAAGACACGAAAGGATGTTCGTCTCTGAATTACCGGTAACGGAAACGAAGGCATCCATCTTGCTTATACCCTCGTGAGTCAGAAGATCGACATTCCTGCAATCTCCATTGATAATGAGCGTGTTGTCGAGTATTTCAGCGAGCGTCTCGCATCTCTCAAGGTCGTGATCAACAAGTTTTACCTCGCATGATTTCTGCATGTAAAGGGCAACGTGTTTCCCTATCCTGCTTCCACCGACAATCATGATACTCTTTGCCTCGAAGTTTTCCTTCCCGGATGTCTTCATCATCTCGTCAATCCCTTCGTGGGTGGAAATTACATAAACAAGATCTCCCAGCTGAAACTGCTCGTTACCCCTGGGGATAATGGTCTTGTTATTTCTTTTGATTGCAACAGCCCTGTATTTGTCAGTCTTGAACTTTACAGCTATTTCCTCGAGTGTTTTGTTCAATATCGGGGCCTTCTCGTCGAGCTTCTGAACGTACATGGCGAGCTTTCCTCCCGAGAACTCCATGAATTCCGTGGTGCCTGTTTCGTGAAGAAGGCCAAGAACTTCCCTTGCCGCGATCAGTTCGGGATAAATGAGCGAATCGATGCCCATCGACCTGAAGAACTCTTCGTTCGAGTGCTCGAGATACTCAAGGTTGTCTATCCTCGCGATTGTTTTAAGCGCACCAAGCCTCTTTGCCAGGATGGCCGAGGTTATATTGGTGTCTTCCGAGTGAGTGACAGCTATGAACAGATCCGTCTTCTTGTTCAGAATGTTCTGAAGAAGATGAACCGACGTGGCTGAACCATGATAGGTCAGAACATCAAGAGATGAATCTATCGGTTTCAGTCTGTGTTCCTCGGAGTCGATAAGAAGAATTTCGTGGTTCTCGTTTGAAAGCATCTTGGCCAGATGCGTTCCTACTTCACCTGCCCCAGCAATTATGATTCTCATAGAAAATCTGAATGAAAAAACAGCGCAAAATAACGCATAAATAGTGTAATACTCAACTTTTTCAATGTATTTCTTGGTCATACCCGTCCAACCTCTGTAACCATGAACCTGTCAGAGATATTACACTTACATTGTAACCCGGGTGAGAAGTTCCCGATTCTGCCTTCACGTCCGCGACGTGTCCGCGCGTCAGAACAAGGTTCATCGCTGCCGGAAACTGCTTCATCAGCCTCTGGGTCTGTACATATCCTTTGCCGGTAATAATCGCGGTGCTGGCATCTTCCACCCTGGCGGGTGTTATCCCATTCCCAATATATATTACTTGTTTGCCTGTTCTGATCACGAAGGATTGGTCTGGCAGAGGTGTAACCCTCACCCTGAAACCGCTTGCCGAAGCATGCCTGGTTACCGGTGTTGGTGGAACGGGACTGTCAGTATACAATATCATGTTCCTTCCTGTTCTGATTCCTATAGTCGAGTAACCCGGAGTGTTGTATACTATAAGTTCTGACGATCGTGAAACGGAAACAGATCGGGAAAGAGATGAAATTGAGACAATCAGGAACAAGGAAAAGGCAAGTGTTGTCTTTCTCGATTCCTTATCGAGCAGTGAGTTTATTGTCAGGCCTGTAGCCACCGTGAGGAGTATGCACTCCGGAAAGGTCATGCCGAGGTTACTGATAGAGGCACCTGGAAGTGCAGCTGCAGTCGCGGTGAGCCAATCGGTAAGATTGATAAGCTGGCCTGTCAGAAAGGCAAAGAAAGAGCTCAGGAAGGAAACGGGCCAGGTAAGAACGACAACGCAACCGGCAATTATTGCCATTGATGAAGCGGGGACAATGAAAAGGTTGGATAGAAGGAACCAGGTGGGGAACCTGTTAAACAGGGTTATTGAAAGTGCCATCGTGCCTGCCTGCGCGACGAGAGTTATGCAGACAGATTTCCAGATAAAATCAACTATTGGGTTTCGTATCGATAAACAGGAATAAAGTTTATCATAGAATATTATTATGAAAAGCACCGCCAGGTAAGACAGTTGAAAACCGGCATCGAATATCACGAATGGGTTGCCAAGAATAAGGATGAATGCTGATGCAAGTACAGAATTTACATTATTGACAGGCCTGCGTAACAAATTGCCAGTGTGGAGAAAGGTAAACATTAACGTTGCCCTCAGGACAGATGGTGTAAGCCCGGTAACATAGGCAAATGACCATAGGAAGATTACAGTAATAAGTACCCGCACTATCGTGAGTCTGCCGCGAAGAAAAAAGAGTATGCTGAAGATGAAGAAGCTTAATATGCCTGTGTGAAGGCCTGATACAGCCATAACATGCATTACACCCGCGGTAATAAAGACCTGTTTCTGATCGGGTTCAAGAAGCGTTTTCTGACCAAGCAGAAGAGCTGCCGTGAGTGCAAGCTTCCTGCCTTCAAAACCTTTTTCACGGAACTGATCAATTATCTTTTCCCTTGTATGCAATGCCGAGTATTTCAGCCTGGACCGGTGTGTCTCATCTACCAGCTGAAGGTCGCTGCTCCTGATGAAGGAAGTATAAAAATAACCTCTTGAATTCATGAATGACCTGTAGTTGAACTCGTCGGGATTACCCATGTTCCTTATCTCCGAAAGCTGGCATGATAAGCTGATCCGGTCGCCAGGCTTAAGGACAGGCCGGGGACCGTCTTTTTGAATATAGAGCAGTATACCAGCTTTCAGTGTGACCACCCTGCCACCCCGGTCGGTGCCATTCAGTATTGCCGGGATCATCCATGTTTTTTCCTTTTCATCCGGGTAGTCTTCAACAGTAGCGACAAAGACCCTGTCTTTTCCCGTGGGATGAATATTGACAGACATGGCAGCCCTTGGAAGCCAGAGCCCGGTGATGAAAATGGCTGATGTGAAAAAGATGCCGAATAACCTGTTTCTGAATAAAGATTTAACAAGAAGTGAAACTGCTAAGCCCGTAATCGTAAACGCGGATATTGCAATAAGAATAGATGCCGTGATTTGGAAGTAATGATCACAGATTATACCCCCGCACAAAAAAGGAACAACACGGAGGAACGGTATTTCGCGGCGTAGCACTGCCTGCAGCTGAAGAGACAGTGTAAATATAAGAAAAAGAGGCTATTTCTTCCTCGGTGTGTAAACGAATGTTTTATAATCAGCTTCGAATTTACCCTTCGATATATCTATAAGTTTCCCCTTGATAAGCTGTTTTCTGAGAGGGTTGATCTTTTCAACAAATAGTTTCCCGTCGAGGTGGTCGTACTCATGCTGTATGATTCTGGCTTTGTAGCCCTCATACACTTCGTCGTGAAACTCCCACGTCTCATCATAGTACTCTATCCTTACATGGGATTCTCTCTTTACTTCCTCTCTCAGGTTCGGGATGCTGAGGCAGCCCTCGGTCATTGGCACGAGCTCGCCCGAACGTTCCGTGATATGAGCGTTTATGAATACTTTTTTAAAATCCTTCAATTCCGGATCATCTTCCGCTACCGGATCGCCATCGATGACGAACAGGCGAATTGATTTTCCTACCTGAGGTGCGGCAAGTCCAAGTCCCTCTGCCTGGTACAGGGTCTCGAACATGTCTTTTATGAACTTTTCCAGCCCTGGATAGTCCCTGTCTATATCGGTCGCTACCTTTTTAAGAACAGGGTGGCCGTAAACAACTATCGGGTATATCATTTTTCTTTCTGTTTGTTTTCAAATCGTTTCCTGTCGAGATAAGACTGTAAGATTATTGATGCGCTGATCTTGTCAGCCAGGGTCTTGTCCTGCCTCGATTTTTTCTTCACTCCCCCGTCAATAATCACCTGTTTTGCCATCGACGATGTAAATCTCTCATCCTGCCTGTTTACCGGAACGAGCGGGAATAGCTTCAACAGCCTGTTAATGAACGGGTCTATGTATTTAACAGCTTCACTTGGTTTATTGTTCAGGGTAACCGGGTAACCTATAACAATTTCATCAACAACTTCTTTCGACAAATAGTCCTTCAGGAAGCTTTCCGTTTCGGCAGCCGGAAGTGTCACGAGAGGCGAAGCGATGATCCTCAGCGGGTCAGTGACTGCCACACCTACTCGTTTTTTGCCATAATCAATTGCAAGTATCCGGCCCATGTTTTGTTTAGAGCTGCAAAGTTAGAAAAAAAACAGAAAGGGGCACCCTGGCCCCTTTCAACATATCTGCGTTACAGATTATTCAGTTTTAGCAAAATTCATTGCTGCAAGACGCTGGTAGGTCTGGTACCTCCACTTGGCGTTTTCTTCGGCAGCCTTGAACAGTACCTCAGCTTCTTTCGGGAATGCCTTGATAAGTGAAGTGTAACGTACTTCAGAGTTAAGGAATTCCTGGAATTTTGACCAGTCTGGTTCTTTTGAATCGAGTGTGAACGGATTCTTACCCTCTGCCTCGAGCTGCGGGTTGTACCTGTAAAGGTGCCAGTAACCTGATTTAACGGCTACATCCGACTGTTCCTGTGTCTTGCCCATACCATCCCTTAGTCCGTGGTTGATACATGGTGAGTAAGCGATTATAAGTGATGGACCAGGATAAGCTTCGGCTTCCTTGAGTGCCTTGAAGAACTGCGAGTTATTGGCACCCATCGCAACCTGTGCAACATAAACGTAACCGTAACTCATAGCCATCACGCCAAGGTCTTTCTTACGGATCTTCTTACCTGAAGCCGCGAATTTGGCAACTGCTCCGGCAGGTGTCGATTTGGATGCCTGACCACCGGTGTTTGAATAAACCTCGGTATCAAGAACAAGCACATTTACATCTTCACCTGATGCCAGTACGTGATCGAGACCGCCGTAACCGATATCATATGCCCAACCGTCGCCACCAAAGATCCAATGCGATTTCTTAACAAGGTATTGTTTCAGGCTAAGCACCTCTTTTGCAACTGTTGAATTATCTTTTTCACAAGCGGCTACTACCTTCGCTGAAGCGATTCTTGAAGGTTCAGCCTGATCTTTGGCTGCAACCCACTCTTCAAAAGCTGCTTTGGTGTCGCCGGTTACTGTTCCGGCTGCCAGGGCTTCATTCATCAGTCGACCAATACGTTCCCTGAGTTTGCTTGCACCAAGCGTTATACCATAACCATATTCGGCGTTGTCTTCAAACAGTGAGTTCGCCCATGCCGGACCGTGACCATTCTTGTTGGAAGTATAAGGTGTTGAAGGAGCAGATCCGCCATAGATTGATGAACAACCGGTAGCGTTTGATACTATCATCCTGTCACCGAACAACTGGGTCACTGTCTTGATGTATGGTGTTTCACCGCAACCGGCGCATGCACCCGAGAACTCGAACAGGGGCTGTGCGAACTGGCTGTTCTTGACATTCACAAATTTGTCTACTACTGTATCCTTGTATCCTACTTTCTCGTGCATGTAAGTCCAACGGTCAGCTTCTGCAAGCTGGGTCTCGAATGGCTTCATGATGAGAGCCTTGTTCTTCGACGGGCACACGTCGGCGCAGTTGCCGCAACCGGTGCAGTCATATACACTTAGCTGAATCTTGAACCTGTATGCCTTGAGAGCACCAGGGATACCCTGGATAGTCACTGTTCCTTCAGGAGCATTCTTGGCTTCCTCTTCAGTCATGAGGAATGGTCTGATTGCAGCGTGAGGACATACATATGAACACTGGTTACACTGGATACACTCTTTTGGCTGCCATTCAGGAACGTTAACAGCGATACCCCTCTTTTCAAAAGCAGATGTGCCTGCCGGGAAGGTACCATCTTCTCTTCCTGCAAACGCGCTTACCGGGAGATCATCACCCTTGAGAGAGTTGATTGGCTCCATGACGTTGCGGATAAATTCAGGTATGTTCCTTTCGTCTTTCTTGGCTTCAACCTTTATGTTAGACCATTCAGCAGGTACTTCAATCTTTGTTACCGCGCTACCCCTGTCAATGGCACTGTAGTTCATGTTTACAACAGCTTCACCTTTTCTTCCGTAGGTCTTGTAGATAGCCTTCTTCATCTCGCTTTCAGCCTTCTCGTAAGGAATTACCTGCGAAACTTTGAAGAATGCAGCCTGCATAATAGTGTTTGTTCTTGTACCAAGACCAAGCTCTTCAGCTATCTGTGTTGCATTAATAACGTAGAAATTGATTTTGTTGTCAGCCAGGTACTTCTTCATATGATCAGGAAGTCTCTTCTTTGTTTCTTCGACATCCCAGATGGAGTTAAGAAGGAAGGTACCATTTGTCTTCAGACCTTTAAGCATATCATATTTCTCGAGATAAGCCGGCACGTGGCATGCTACAAAATCAGGCGTATTAACAAGGTAAGGCGACCTGATCGGTTTGTCACCGAAACGGAGGTGCGATGTTGTGATACCGCCCGATTTCTTAGAGTCGTATGCAAAATAAGCCTGGCAATATTTATCGGTTGTGTCACCAATGATCTTGATGGAGTTCTTGTTTGCACCAACTGTTCCGTCTGAACCAAGTCCATAAAATTTGGCAGCGTATGTTCCCTCGTGAGCGACATTGATGTCGGGAAGAAGCGGCAGTGATTTAAAGGTGACGTCGTCAACTATACCAACCGTGAACAGGTTCTTTGGCTCCTTCAGTTTCATGTTCTCGTATACTGAAAGGACCATGGCAGGTGTGGTGTCTTTTGAACTCAGACCATAACGGCCACCAACGATGAGAGGTCTTTCGGTCCTGTCGTAGAACAGTTCCTTTATGTCGAGATAGAGAGGTTCGCCATTTGCACCCGGTTCTTTTGTCCTGTCGAGCACAGTTATTCTCTTGACTGATTTCGGGAGAACATCGAAGAAATATTTTGCAGAGAATGGTCTGTAAAGATGAACCGTGAGAAGACCCACTTTCTCTCCTTTTTTCATGAGATAGTCAATAGTCTCTTTTGTTGTCTCGGTAATTGAACCCATAGCAATGATAATGTTCTCAGCATTGGGATCGCCGTAATAAGTGAATGGTTTGTACTGGCGGCCAGTGATCTTGCTGATTTCAGCCATGTAAGATGCCACGATGTCGGCTATCGGTTCATAGAATTTATTAACCGCTTCTTTTGCCTGGAAGAAAATGTCGGGGTTCTGGGCAGTACCTCTTGTTACCGGGTGTTCCGGGTTAAGGGCGTTCTTCCTGAAATTCTCAACTGCATTCCAGTCAACAAGTTTCTTCATATCCTCGATGTCGATCATCTCGATTTTCTGTACTTCGGCAGAAGAACGGAAACCATCAAAGAAATGAACGAAGGGGATCCTTGACTTGATAGAGGTAAGGTGTGCCACGCCGGCGAGGTCCATAATTTCCTGAACGCTACCGCTGGCAAGCATCGCGAATCCAGTCTGACGTGTTGCATATATATCACTGTGATCGCCAAATATTGAAAGGGCGTGAGCGGCAACAGTGCGCGCGCTTACATGGAAAACGGCTGGTAAAAGCTCTCCGGCCATCTTGTACATGTTGGGGATCATGAGAAGCAGACCCTGGGAAGCAGTAAAGGTTGTACAGAGTGCACCTGCCTGGAGAGCCCCGTGAACAGCACCTGCCGCACCGGCTTCAGACTGCATCTCGACAACTTTCACTTCTTCACCAAACATGTTCTTCAGCCCGTTAGCTGCCCACTCGTCGACATATTCTGCCATCGTTGAGGAAGGAGTGATAGGGTATATGCAAGCTACCTCACTAAACATATACGCAATGTGCGATGCGGCCTGGTTACCGTCGCATGTTATGAATTTTTTCGTTGCCATATTGGTTTTTTATAATTGTTATGAATTAGATCACTTGTTTTTTCAACCCGCAAATTTATTAAAATTAATTTACCAGCCTATGATTTTTTTTCACTATCGCGTTTAGCGAAAGGATGAGGCTTTGGATCAAAACTCACGAGTTTATTCACTATTCATCGACACCAGAAACTCCTCGTTCGAGTTGGTCTTTAGTATCCTGTCTCTTAGAAACTCCATCGCCTCGACGGAATTCATGTCTGACAGGTAATTGCGGAGAACCCAAATTTTCTGAAGGAGGGTCTTGTTAAGAAGAAGATCCTCGCGCCTTGTACTCGACGCCGGGATGTCTATGGACGGGAAGATTCTCCTGTTAGATAATTTCCTGTCGAGCTGGAGTTCCATGTTACCGGTACCCTTGAACTCTTCAAAGATTACATCGTCCATCTTCGAGCCGGTCTCCGTAAGTGCCGTGGCTATTATCGTGAGAGAACCCCCGTTCTCGATGTTCCTCGCTGCACCGAAAAACCTCTTTGGTTTATGTAACGCGTTCGAGTCAACCCCGCCAGAAAGCACTTTCCCTGACGCCGGAGCGGTGGTGTTGAAAGCTCTCGCGAGCCTTGTTATTGAATCGAGCAGTATCACTACGTCATGCCCGCACTCGACAAGACGCTTGGCTTTTTCAAGTACTATATTGGCTACACGGCAATGTCTTTCAGCCGGTTCATCAAATGTTGAAGCGATAACTTCAGCCTTGACATTCCTTGCCATATCAGTAACTTCCTCCGGACGCTCGTCCACAAGCAGTATTATAAGGTATACCTCGGGATGATATTTGGCAATAGCGTTAGCGATTTCCTGAAGCAATATGGTCTTACCTGTCTTGGGCTGGGCTACTATTAGTCCCCTCTGTCCCTTGCCTATAGGCGCGAACATGTCAATTACCCTTACCGAAAGAGTGCCTTCACCTGGTGTGCATAACGTGAATTTCTCGTCGGGGAAGAGCGGTGTCAGAAAATCGAAGGGAACCCTGTCCCTGATGAAATCCGGGCTCCTCCCGTTGATTTCCTCAACCTTTACCAGCGGGAAATATTTTTCACCCTCACGCGGCGGTCTTATTGATCCTTTTATGGTGTCACCGGTTTTTAGTCCAAAAAGTTTTATCTGTGACTGTGAAACATAAATATCATCGGGTGACGAAAGATAGTTATAGTCGGCTGACCTTAGGAAACCGTAACCGTCGGGCATAATCTCGAGGACACCTGTATTCGAGATAATTCCTTCAAAATCAAAAGGTCTTTCTTTCTTTTCTTCCCTCTCTCTTGGCTCTGGTAACTGCACGTTTTGTTCAGTGGCCGGCAGCTGTTCGGCAACATGTCTGTCTTCAACCTCGCCTTCAGGTTTGTTTACTTCCTCGAGAAGGTCATTGTTTGCCATCCTGGTGAGCGGATCATCAATCACGATACGTGGTTTTTTCTCGAAGTTCTGTTGCTTATTCTGCCTTTCAAACTTGTCGCGGCTGTAATCCTTGTTCTGATCACGCCTCCAGTTGTTATCCTTCCTTGGCTCAGAACCATTGTCAGACCTCTCTGGCCTGTCCTGGTTAGCCGGCCTGTCCTGCCTGTTATTTCTTTCAGGTCGGTCATTCCTTTCATGTCGGTCATTCCTTTCAGGCCTGTCATTCCTTTCATTCCTGTCCGGTCTTCTAAACAGGTCCGGTTTTTCATCAGGTCTGTTCTCCTGTTTTCTTTCTTTCCAGTTATCTTGCTGCTCAGTTTTCTGCTGCTCAGTTTTCTGCTCGGTTTTCTGGTCTTGTCTCTGCTCCTGGCCACGGTTCTGATCATGCCATTCCTTCGACTTTGTCTCTGGCCTTGACAGGCTGTCAGGAGTAACTGAAATGACTGATTCAGACGATGAGGGAGGGCCCTGCTTTATGAAACGCGGACGTTTACCTCGTCTGAATGATTGATCTTTATTCTGGGATTGGAAGTTTTGATCCGGTCTGTCTTTTTTCTGGGCAGCTTTATTCTCGGTAGCCTCGATTGCCTGCTGGTCGAGGATCTTGTAGATAAGATCCTGTTTTTTAAGCGATTCGGCTTTTTTGATGTTCAGTTCCTTAGCAATGTCCCTCAACTCGGGAACCAGCTTTTTGCTTAGCTCTAAAATGTCGTACATAGTTATTATAAATGGTATGGAAAAAACGAGATTTTGATAAAATTAGTGGAGATCCGGGTAAGATGAAGAATGCTTTTCCCTATTGAATATCCCTAGTTCAAAAATAAAACGGTGCAATAATAATTAAAAATGGTCAGAAATTACAAGGCAAATGTTATAAAAAAAATCGATTCGAGCAATGGTTTTATTAAAGGCCTGTGATTCAGGGTCCCGAATCATGATGCAATATTAAGAATTTTGTTTTAACTGGCAAAAAATATCTTTCGTAATCATTTGAAAAAGTGATTATTTTAATTATAATTGTATCAAGACCAGGGCGCCGAAATAAAACCTAAACTAACCAGGATGCGGCAGCTAAAAATTACCAAGCAGGTTACTAACCGTGACACTCCTTCTCTTGACAAGTACCTCCAGGAGATCGGGAAAGTTGAATTGATTACCCCTGAAGATGAAGTAGTGCTGGCCAGGCGCATCAAAACGGGAGACAGGGATGCCCTTGCACGTCTTGTAAAAGCCAATCTCAGATTTGTCGTTTCCGTTGCCAAGCAGTACCAGAACCAGGGGATGAGTCTCCCTGATCTTATAAACGAGGGTAACCTTGGACTGATGAAGGCTGCTCAGCGCTTTGACGAGACCCGCGGCTTCAAGTTCATCTCTTATGCAGTGTGGTGGATAAGGCAGGCGATACTACAGGCCCTTGCCGAACAGGCCCGTATAGTGCGATTACCTGTAAACAAGATCGGATCCATCAACCGCATTAACCGGGCTTTCGCCCGTCTTGAACAGGAATTTGAGAGGGAACCATCATCCCAGGAAATAGCGGACCTTCTCGAGATGGCACCGGAAGAAGTGAAGGATGCCTTGAAAACAAACGGTCGGACCGTCAGCATGGACGCACCAATATCGTCGGAAGAGGAAAATACAATGTACGACGTGATGCAGAACTCCGACGCCCCCAGCCCCGACAGGAACCTCATTAACGAGTCACTTGCCTACGAGATAGAAAGAGCGCTCAGTACCCTCTCCAACAGGGAATCAAAAGTACTGAAACTGTACTTCGGAATCAATATGAAACACCCGTTTACACTCGAGGAGATAGGAGAGGAGCTCGGACTTACCCGTGAAAGGGTCAGGCAGATCAAGGAAAAAGCTATCAAACGCATCCAGTATACAACAAGATGCCGGATCCTTAAATCTTATCTCGGTTGAGGTTATCTGGAACTTTTTCGCCAATTTTACAGTGATGTAAATTTTCAGTGATGGCACACCTCATTTCCCCTTCCATATTGACAGCCGACTTTGCCAATCTCGGTAAAGAAATAAGTATGCTTAACTCTTCGGAAGCCGACTGGATTCATCTTGACATCATGGACGGGGTTTATGTTCCAAATATTTCTTTCGGATTCCCCGTTATCAAGCAGATCAACAAGATAGCCACCAAACCACTTGATGTTCACCTGATGATTGTTGACGCCGACAAGTACCTGGCAGAGTTCAGGGACGCGGGAGCCGCGATACTCACCGTGCATCTCGAGGCTTGCACTCACCTGAATCGTACCGTTACCGAGATCAGGAACCTGGGAATGAAAGCAGGTGTGGCGCTGAACCCTCATACACCCGTATCATCAGTCAAACATGTTCTGCCTTATATCGATATGGTTCTTATTATGACAGTCAACCCGGGTTATGGAGGACAGAAGTTTATTCCTGAAAGCTTCTCCAAGATCCGTGAACTGAAAGAGATGATCACAAAGGGCGGCCACGATTGTCTTATCGAGGTCGATGGAGGGGTAGATCTTAAAAATACTCCTGAACTTGTCAGGGCCGGAGTTGATGTCCTCGTTGTCGGTAACACTATCTTCTCATCACCCGACCCACTGGAGACTATCCGCAAGCTGAAACTATAATTAATAGTCTTCATCTAAACTCCACCCCTGGCGGAATACCGGGCACCCTTGAAGAAAGTTGTAGGTTGTAAAGTTGTAAGGTTGTAGGGGAGAGGTTGTAAGTTGTATTTGATAGTCATAAATGTCAATGTGTCATTCAATGGTCATTCAGATGGTCTGTGCTGTGCCTCCTCCGATGTTCTCCGCAGGCAGGCGTGCTTATTCTATGGTCCAAGTCGAGTTGGTCAGTTATATAGAAGCTATTGTAATTCAATAATTTACTTTAGTTTCTGTTTATTGGACACGAAGCATGTGACCTTGAAGAAAGTTGTAAAGTTGTAGAGTTGTAAAGTTGTAAAAGACCCAGCACCGAGCAACGAGGACCGAGGACGAGCACCTTTAAAGAAAGCCGTAGAGGCCGTAAGGGCTGCAATGGCTGTATTAAGAGCACCTTCTTACCCTGAGCCCCGTGCCCCGTGCCCTGTGCCTTTTACCTGACAACGGATATTATTCCCTTCTGTCGTGTTTGACTGTACAGTCTTTGATGAAATCCAGGATTTTCTCATTGTCCCCGGGGTGAAACCATTCAATTTCATTGTCCCTGGCCCACCAGGTAAGCTGGCGTTTAGCGTATCTCCTGGTATTTCGTTTTATGAGCTCAATCGCCGTTTCACGGCTGATCTTTCCATCGAAGTATTCAAAAAATTCCTTGTAACCTACTGTATTCAGGGCGTTGAGGTTCCGGTACTCTGCCAGTGATTTTACTTCCTCTTCCAGCCCCATGGTTATCATCTCGTCGACCCTGGTGTTGATCCTTTCGTACAATTCGGCCCGTGGTCGGTTCAGGCCAATTTTTATTATGCCGAAAGGCCTTTCTGTCTTTTCTCCCGCCAGGAAGGATGAGTATTGTTTCCCTGTCGATTCATGTATTTCCAGGGCTCTAATTATTCTCTTGTGATTTTTGAGATCAACCGTTGAGTAATAAACCGGGTCGACTAATCTCAGGGCTGCTCTCAGACTTTCTATTCCTTCCTCGAGAAACATCCTGTTAAATTTTTCCCTTGTAGAAGGGTCAATATCCGGTATGTCGTCAATGCCATTGCATACAGCATCGATATAGAGACCCGAGCCGCCGGTCATTAAAACGAATGGTGATCTGGCAAACAGCTCCGGGAGCAAGCGAAGAACATCCCGTTCATACAGGCTGGAACTGTAATATTCATCGACTGGAATGAATCTTATGAAATGATGCCGGACTTCATTAAGGAGGTAATCGGGTGGAACGGAAGTGCCAATTTTCATTTCCCTGTAGAACTGCCTGGAATCACAGGAAATAATTTCACTTTGAAGCGTTTTGGCAATGGAGGCAGCAGTGTCAGTTTTCCCGACACCAGTTGGACCAAGAATGACTATAAGATAATTGTGCATTAAAAGGGAAGGGGACAGGTCTACTCGTCCTCTTCATTAATGTTTTCGAGGTTGTCCAGTTCCCCCAGACTTTCCTCGTCTTCGCCATCGAAGAAGAGATCATCTACTTCTGGTTCTATATCATCCTCATCATCGTCGGCAACAACAAAATTGTTGTAGTTCTTCCGTTTTGTTCCACCGAAAATGACCTGCTTGGGGGGAATTCCCTTGGAGTTCGTGCATGACGGATACTCGCGGCCATCAACTTCCTTGGCCTCGCCAGTGTACTCGATGAAGAGCGCCCTCTCGTTAAAGAAGTCAAAAACATACAGTAATTTCTGGTTCTTCCGGTAGATTACATCCTCCAGGACTGCATCATCCATTGTTGAAGATCCCGTACCCATGTCAAACAGGGTAAACTCTTCCTCTTTCTCCCAGTTGTCTGTGGCGAGATAAAACGAAGCCATCTGAGACTTGTCAAATTCAAGCTCGTCCTGGATAAGACTGTGAAAATCCATCAGGGTATGGCTTTCGAGAAATTCGAACTCCCTCACAAACGATTCATCCTCATCAGATAAGACAACAAACTTGTATACCATAAACTGTATTAATTCAACCGGTGCAATATAGTATTTTTTATTTTACGATATTCCTGAGCCGATTTTTTTTAGAATAAAATCTAAAGTGTCTGTACCGTCGGCATAGTCCCATAATTCAGGATATTGAGCAGTACCGAACGGGAGGTACCCATGACCGACAATACATTGAATTTTCGGGGATAAGGAAGTTAATTCATCTTCGAGTTTTGCCCTGTCGTTATAATAGCTGAAGTTTATAACTCCAACGGGTGATGCCAGACTACTGTTTTCGTGAAGCAGTATATAACCTGAATCGAGGAATGGTTCCCTGTTAACAAGAAAGACCGCTTTGTAATAGTCGTAGTTATTGGCATACTTGACGTGATTGATTATGCCTTCCCATTTATCCCACGATTGGATAAGCGGCTTTATGTCATACCCCACGGGAAGATATAGCCTCGAAACATTGCGACAGCCAAGCCCGAAATAGGTGAATATGTCGTTGCCAAGAAGACCAAGCTCACGTGTGGTTTCTTCGCCCGTGATAACAGCGACACTATTCCTGTTACCTCTTATTATACGAGGGTATTTTTTAAAATAGTATTCGAAATACCTCGAGGTATTGTCACTGCCCGTTGCAATAACGAGATCGAAGTTGCTTATTTTCCCGTCTGTTATTTCAATCAGGCCAGAGAATTCTTCATTAAGCCCCTTTAGTATATCAGCTATTAATTCTATCAGATCGGGGTCTTTACTGCTTTTCCTGGCCAGTACCTTGTTGCCCGATATCAGTACGGTGATGAAATCGTGAAAGCCAACGAGCGGAATGTTTCCTGCCATTACAAGAGCGACACACGAACCACTATCTCCATCTGGCAGGCCTGGGTATTTATTAATCCATTTTACCAGTTTATTATCACCCAGACTGTATGCTATTGATTCAAAAGCGAGCCTGACGTTCTCCGGAGTGAACCATGGATTTACAAGATGCTGGTTCCTTATGGCTAATGATATTTTTTCATGATACGGACCCCTTCCATGGAGTCCTTCACTTATTATCTCCCCAAGCCTTGAAAATGCTGAAATTCTTTCCTCGAGTTTCATGGGGGCAAATGTATCCAATAAATGAAATAAAAAAAAGGGGAGTGCTGACAGTGCACTCCCACAGACGCCTTGAATAAACTATCACTAATTCATTCGGAGCTTTTTTCTTATTTCAGTTTGAATTCAACCGGGATATTATACCATACTGATACAGGCTTTCCATCCAGTTTACCTGGTTTCCAGTCTGGTAATTTGCTTATAACAGCGTAGGCAGCCGCATCGAGGTCAGTATCTATGCTGTTGTAAATAGATACGTTGGAGACCTTTCCATCCTCGCCAATCTTTGCCCTTATTGTTACAACACCCCCGACATTCTTTTCTTTGGCACCATCGGGATAAATATTATTTTGCCGGATGAATTTCAGGAGAGCCTGTTCTCCGCCCGGGTATACAGGGGGCTCATCATAACCTGTTATAAGCATGAACGGTGGGGTGTAGCTTGGTGGTGTTGGTGGCGGAGGAGGAGGTGGCGGTGCATCAGTGTTCTTTGAATCCGACAGGGCGAATGTTACCGGCATGTTGTACCATACTTTCACCGGTTTCCCTCCCTGCTTGCCGGGTTCCCATTTAGCAAGACCTTTCACCACTCTTATCGCTTCCTGGTCGAGTGAAAGATCAACACCTCTCAGGACGCCGACTTTCTCGATCCCGCCGTTTTGATTGACGCAGAATCTCAGGATCACCCTTCCCTGGATGCCATTTTCTTTAGCTTTGGCAGGATACTGGACTGTATTTTTCACGTATTCAAGAAGAGCCTTTTCACCGCCGGGATATCGAGGCATCTCCTCCACGACAACGAAGACCTCTTCTGGAACATCTCCACTTGAAGGTTTAGCTGTTTCGAACGTGAAACTTGCAGAGGCATGCGACATTACTTTCCTGTTATTAACTGTGGCGGGTGTCCATGATGGCATTGATCTGGCTAATTTAAGTGCCTCAGCATCAAGCGAAGGTGACTGTCCCATGTTAACGGAGAATCCGGAGAGTTTCCCATCCTTGCCCACGTTAAATGACACAGCTACTGTTCCAGAAAATCCTGCATTTTTAGCCTCAGCCGGGTAGATAAGTTTTTCCGTGAGGTACTTTTTAAAGGCATCCTTGCCACCAGGAAATTCAGCCTTTACTTCGGGCCTGATCCAGAGGGTGTCAGATCCGAAAATGTAGTATTTCGGGCTCTCTTGCCTGGCAAGTAATGCCGGATTAGTAAATTTCTTGTCACCATCAAGTGCGAAAGTAATTGGTATGTTGTACCAGACATTTACCGGTTTGCCACCCTGTTTGCCCGGAGTCCATTTCGGAAGCATTTTTATGACCCGGACTGCCTCGTTGTCGAGTGCCGGGTGAACGCCACGCAATACTGAAACTTGAGTAACATCACCCTGGGCTGTGACAACGAATTTCATAATTACCCGGCCCTGGATGTTTTGCTGTTTTGCATCTTCAGGGTATTTCACATTCTTGAAGATGAACTCGATGAGGGCCTGATCACCTCCGGGGAACTGGGGCATCTCTTCACAAAGTACGAATATTTCAGAAGGAACGTCGGCAGTTTCTTCAACCACCACATCACCCTTTACTGGAGGAGGCGGAGGTGGTGGTGGCGGAGGTGGTGCAATCTTTTCACTTTCCTTTTTCCCGGTCTGCTGCGCGACCCCGGGCAGAGACAAGGCGATTACGAGCAGAACCGAGAGAGGGATAGCTAACAGCCTGCCTGCAACCATACTTTTTTTACTTGAATTTAACATCATGATCATTCGTGTTTATTAATGAATTGTGTTCTGGAATTACTTTATTTCAGCTGAAAGGTAACCGGTATGTTGTACCATACATTCACCGGTTTACCACCCTGTTTCCCCGGGGTCCATTTCGGTAGCGACATGATGACCCTTATGGCTTCGGCATCGAGTGAGGGATCTACACCTTTCAGAACCGTTGCATTGGAGATTGAGCCCTCGTGAGTAACGGTGAATTTGACTATCACCCGGCCCATGATTCCATTCTCCTTGGCTGTTTCCGGGTATTGAACATTAGAGTAAATGTATTCCATCAGGGCCTGTTCACCACCAGGAAATTTTGGCATTTCTTCAACAACCACAAATACTTCCTGCGGGACTGACTCGTTCTTAGGTTCGTTAATGACTTGATTATTAGTAGTTTTAATTTCCTCAATTATTGCCGCATTAGTAGATTTGTCATTTTCATCTACCGGCGGTGGTGGAGGAGGTGGCGGTGGAGCATCAGAGAATTTCACCCCGGGCTTGATTATCGCAGCTGACTGGTATATTTCAAAAACCGGTGTCATGTTCTTGTTATTAATTCCGTTATCCCTCGATGAAATCCCATCAGGTCTGAATGCCGGTAATACTGAGAGCATTATGAAAGCCACCGGTATCACCAGTAACATTTTCAGGTTGGCTAACCACCCGCTCCTGACCCTCGACATCATTACTATCCTCTTCCTGAGGAGCGATGGATTTGAGAAACTGTTGGATGTGAGGAATAATCTTGTCTTGAGCAGGTTATTCAGAAGCATGGTCTGGTAGTTTATTACCGGGATACCCGATTTTAGACATCCCTCGTCGGCCTGGAATTCGTGAATAGCCCTTAGCGACCTGTTGAGAAGGTGTATGGCAGGGTTAAACCACTGGAAAATCTTGATAACCTCGATTAAGATTATGTCGTACGAGTGCCTGTGGTTCAGATGTGTCTGTTCATGTCTTATTATCTGTTCCGCCTCATCCCTGGGGAGCGATTTGTTCAGGAAGATATAACCAAGCACCGAAAATCCGGCGGTGTTTATGTTTGACAGGTATATTATCCTGCTGTCAGACTGCCTTTTGGTAAGTATCATCCACGAGATGATTGAAATGTCGGCAAGAAGTTTCATCGTGAAGAAGATGATGCCTCCCTTATATATTAATGGTATGACATTCGATAGGTCAAAAGACCTGGTGGTTTTACCCACGCCAGAAACACCATTCCCGTCAGCTACCACGATTATTTCCGAGAGAGTTTTGCCAAAATACGCCAGGGTGGAGCTTTCGCCGGCGAGAGAAATGGTCAGAAAGGGCAGCAGGAAGGAAGTGGCAGACACCACAACGAGGTAAATCCTGTTCCTGTCGTACATAGTATCCCTGCTGAGAAAAAGAAAGTAGATAAGGTAGAAGCCGGCAATGTAACTGGCAACCTTGACCATGTATAATATAAATGGTGTCATTTCCTTGGTTTTTGTTTTTTCATTTCCTCCTGCATTATCTTCATAATCTCTTCCATCTCCCTCACGGAAATTCCTTTTTCCCTAGCGAAGAAGCTTACCATTTTCCTGAAGGAGTTGGAGAAATAATCTCTCACGAATGATTTCAGGTAGACCCTTGAATACTCATCCTTCGTGATGATGGGATAGTACTGGTGAGTCCGTCCGAAGGCCTTGTGATCGACGAACCCTTTTTCCTGAAGTATCCTTACAATAGTGCTCACGGTATTATATGCAGGCTTCGGTTCGTCGAAGTGCTCGAGAATGTCTTTCACGAAGCCCTTCTTTATTTTCCAGAGTACCTGCATTACCTGTTCTTCTGCCCTTGTTAGTTCTCTCATCAGCGATATTATTATTTTTGGTTATTATTTTCCCTTGATGCTAATACCAAAGTTATAACGAAAATATTAGTTATGCAACTAAATTGTTAATTATTTTAGGTTGATATTATAAATTGATTGATTGTCATTCAAATCAAAAAATGTGTAATTTTATTTTTTATTTAGAAGGACAGGCCGAAAAGAATAAAGGATTAGAGGAATAATGAAAGTCAGCATAATACGTGAGAATTTCAGGATAGCCCTGAGGGCGATAAAATCGAACAGGGTAAGGGCGGTACTCACGATACTCATAATAGCAGTAGGGATTACAGCACTGGTTGGGATATTAACGGCTATTGATGCCATCAAGGCTTCTCTCACCAACCAGTTCACGATGATGGGTGCTAATTCGTTCACCATAACATCGAGAGGGATGAACATTGTAATTGGAAACAGCAATTACAGGGCTAAGAATTACTCGAGAATCTCCTACCGGCAGGCAGCGGATTTCAAGGAGAATTTCAAGGAGGCCGCCTGGGTATCCATCTCGTTCAATGCAAGTGGTTTGTCGAAAATAAAATACGAGTCGGAGGAGACTAATCCAAACGTGTCGCTCACTGGTGTTGATGAAAACTACCTGACGGTTTCAGGCTACGAGATTGAAAAGGGCAGAAATTTCTCTGCCGAGGAGGTTCAGTCGAGCAGGCACCTTGTATTAATAGGTGCTGATATCGAGAACAAGCTATTCAAGACAGGCATTGATCCTATTGGCAAGGAGATCTTTGTAGCCGGCATGAGACTGAAAGTGGCAGGGGTCCTGAAGAGCAAGGGAGCCAGTGCAGTGAGTGGTGATAACGTGTGTTTCATGCCTGTCACCACCGCGCGCCAGTATTTCTCCAGACCAAACATGACATTCAGTATTACCGTCATGCCTTATAATCCCGTGAACCTTGACGTCATGACCGGTGAGGCCGAGAGTATTTTCAGGAGGATCAGGAATCTCGATCCAAGGGATGAGTCTGACTTCAACATCTCGAAGAGCGACAATATAGTAAACCTCCTTCTCAAGAATATCAAGTTTGTCACGCTGGCAGCCACCCTTATCGGGATAATAACAATGTTTGGTGCAGCCGTTGGTCTGATGAACATCATGCTGGTGTCTGTTACCGAAAGGACGAGGGAAATAGGGGTCAGGAAAGCTATCGGGGCAAAACCGGTTACAATTAAATACCAGTTTCTTCTCGAGTCGATACTCATCGGGCAGATGGGTGGTCTTTTCGGGATAATACTCGGCATATTGATAGGCAATCTTGTTTCCACCATGCTCAGCTCGAGCTTTATCATACCCTGGGGCTGGGTGATTATGGGAATAGTTGTATGTTTCCTCGTGGGGGTAATTTCAGGTTATGCCCCGGCAGTGAAAGCGGCTAATATTGATCCTATTGAAGCATTACGATACGAATAAAAAACTTGCCATATGGAAAAGATTATAATCCAGGAAGAATTAAAAAACTGTCCGGGAATTTTCTTCTCTCCCGGGAATAATAATCTGGAAATAGTTGGACGTTCTATTCCCGAGAACCCTGAAGTTATTTTCAGGAAGCTGGACGAGTGGCTGACGGGGCATTTTGCAGTAAGCGGTGCCCTCAATGTAACGATAAGGCTCGAGTATATAAACAGCGGCTCGTCGAAGTACCTTTACGAGATTCTGAAGAAGCTCAATAACATGAACAAGGCCGGCAAGAAGGTGGTGATGAAATGGATGTACGAGGAGGATGATGAAGCCATGCAGGAGCTTGGGGAACATTACCGCGACA
>JAXLTU010000035.1:0-42259 GCA_046329885.1 Bacteroidales bacterium | reverse complement strand
ATTTTGTACCAGTCTATCAGATAATCAAGGCTATATTGTTTGATAACAGCACTGCCGATCTTATCAAGCAGGATGAAATTAAGGTTTGAACCCTCTTTCTTTTTATCGTGAGAGACAAGTGCTCTCAATTCGGATTCAGACAATTCATATTTCAGCAGAAGATTGAATTCTCCCAGCATATTTATCAGTCTTTCGCTATCGGCGACAGCAAGCAAACCCTCCGAAACAGAAAGTTTCGCTGCAAGTACCATCCCTGAGGCCACAGCAAATCCATGCTTCACGCGGCAGCCTGTTTCAATGGCGTGACCGAAAGTATGACCAAAATTCAATATTCGCCTCGGCCCTATTTCTTTTTCATCCCTGGTAACAACATCGGCTTTCAACTTCACTGCCCTGCCAATAAAATCAGCGAGCAGAGCCGAGTCGCGTTTAATAAGTAACCCCTTATTGTTTTCAATTTCGGTGAACAGGTTTTCGTCGAGTATAGCGGCCATTTTTATTAGCTCCGCCAGACCTGATAAATACTCATCATCAGGAAGTGTTGAAAGCATGCGCGGATCGCAAATAACGAACTCGGGCTGCGTGAAAGTTCCCAAAACATTTTTGGTGCCTGCAAGATTTACCCCGTTTTTACCGCCAACGCTTGCATCGACCTGCGACAATAGGGAGGTGGAAACGAACCCGAACCTTATTCCTCTCATGTATATTGAAGCAAGAAAGCCTGTTATATCGGATACCACACCACCACCTACTCCTATCAGTAAAGTCTTCCGGTCAGCGCCTAACCTGAGCAGTTCTTCACCGAGTTCACCTATATAGGATAATGATTTGGAACTCTCTCCAGGACTAATCACGAGGACTGGAACATCAGGGTAATCATCCTTGTAGAAGTTGCTAACATTCATGTCTGTAACAATCACGAAATCACTACCGCCAGTCATCCCGAAAGCTTCTTTCCAATCTGCTCCGATTATAATGAGAGAATTGCTTATCCCGTTGTTAATACTTAACTGCATTTTCAATTTATGGTGAAGCCGCTAATTTAAAAAAACAGGGTCTATCGGCACTTAAAAACATTAACTATTTTATGAAGGGGGATAAAAATATCATTTAAAACACTCAAGTTTGGTCATAATTGTTCCCTTTAGAAACAAAATCACTATTTTGACGCGATAAAATTATGAGCATGACCAAGAGGGAACTTTTTGCCCTGGTTATAGATTATTTTGAGAAGAACAGGCCTGCACCAGAGACTGAGCTTGTTTATTCCGACCCGTTCGAGCTTATTGTAGCCGTTATATTATCTGCACAGTGCACTGACAAGAGGGTAAACACTATCACACCGGCATTGCTCGGCCGATATCCCGATGCCCGAAGCATGGCCCAGGCCAGTCCTGACGATATATATCCATTCATAAAGTCGTGTTCATATCCTAATAACAAGGCAAAACATCTTTCGGCCATGTCGATCATGCTTACAGGGAAGTATAATGGAAGAGTACCAGAGGATCCTGAAGAACTTGTAAAATTGCCTGGTGTTGGAAGGAAAACCGCGAATGTCATAGCATCAGTAGTTTACAGGAGACCCGTTATGGCTGTAGATACTCATGTATTCAGGGTATCTCGCAGGATCGGGCTTGCCAGGGCAGCCAGAACTCCGCTGGAGGTAGAAAAACAATTAACGAGGAATATCCCCCCGGAACTAATGCACAAAGCCCACCATTGGTTGATTCTTCACGGGAGATATATTTGCAAGGCAAGAAAGCCGGATTGCCAGTCTTGTGGATTAACAGGACTTTGTGCATTTTATAAACAAAATGCTGGTCGTTCGGGGAAGAAATAATTTGTAAAGGGAACTCTAAGAACTAATTTTGAATTTCGGATAGTAATATTACTTTTGACATTGCATAATCGGTTCAATGAGCGAAAGGGAAAATCCAAGAGATCTGAAAGAGGAAAACGACAGGTTAAGGTTTGAGCTTAACAGGTTAAAGAATGCTCATCCCCAGGGTAATGACTTTTCCAGGGAGATGGCTTTCAAGGCTTTTCATAAGGCTCCGCAATTAATGGCTATAAGCAACCTGGAGTCGGGTGTTTACGTAGATGTTAATGACGCCTTTCTCCGCAGATTGGGTTACGACAGGCCTGAAGTAATTGGAAGTACCTCGGACGATATCCATGTATTTGCTGATATTGAGGAGAGTAATAAATACATCAAGCTTCTTTCAAAATTCAATAAGGTCATCGAGTTTCCAGTGAACCTGAAGATGAAAAATGGCGAGAAAAAACCATTTTTATTTTCAGCCGAAGCCATTCAGATCGCCGAGGAGAGATATCTCCTGACAACCTATAACGAGGTCCACTCACTTGAAGATAAGCACCTGAAACCTGGAACAGATCTTATTATTGATGAGATATTCGAAACTGTTTCCAGCTACCTCATGCTCATCAGGGTTTCAGACGATAATCACTTTTTCATCCGTGACCTGAACAGCAAGGTTGAAGATGTCGAGTTCATGACGCGGGAAGACGCGATCGGTAAAAGGGTGGAAAACACACCTCTGGCCGAGAGAGTCAAGCTAATGGAACTCCTGCACCATATAAGGATAACTGGCGAACCACATAAACTTTCCGCTTCAACATCAGGTGATGATTCGCAGGGATTCTACATGGGTTTCCTCCTTTCAAGCGGAGATATTGTCATAACATGGGAATCAGGTAAAAGAGATGATTCGGGCAGCTATTCCAAGGGAGGTATTGGTCCAGTTTTTGACAAGATCGGGTCTACCCTTCCTGAGATGATTTACGAGGTTGACCTTAACGGGAAAGTAACTTACGCGAATCCACAGGGCCTCAAATACTTCGGGTACAGCAAGGAGGATGTTGCAAGCGGGTTTGATCTTGGAAGAATATTTCCTGAAGACGAGTATTTCAGGGTAATCCAGAACCTGGCAAGTATAAATAACTCGAATCAGCACATCAATAACGAGTATATAGCCAGGAAGAAAGATGGTACTCTAATCCCCATACATACAAGAACTTACGGTATTTTCGTTGCCGATAAGCTGACCGGTTACAGGGGCATAGTCACTGATATCTCTATTCTCAAGCGAAACGAGGAACAGATAATCAGGGAAAAAGCCTTTCTTGAACATCTGATTGATTCTACACCTGAGGCTATCGTCATTACAGATATCCCTGGCAAAATAACTCTGATAAACAAGGAATTCACGAATCTTTTCGGGTACACCTACGACGAGGCAATCAACAAGTACATTGATGATCTCATCGTTCCCGAGGAGATGAAGGACGAAGCTCTTCTTATCGATCAAAGGGCTACTGTTAACCACAAACAGGTAATACAGACAGTCAGGAGAAACAAGGACGGGAATAACATACATGTATCGCTTATAGCCTCGAACATTATAATAAGCGATGTCACAGTTGCTCTTCTGGGCATTTACAGGGATATATCGATGGAAAGGAAGAACCTGATGCTCCAGGAGATTCTTTATAATATATCGAATGCTGCACTCAAACAACATGATATCAAGGAGATATACCCGACCATCGTATCTGAATTAAGCAAGATCTGGGATACAAACAACTTTTATATAGCACTATACGACAGGTTTGCTAACACCCTCTCCCTCCCCTTCTTCGCGGACGAGATGGATGATTTTAACGAGATTCCCGCGAGCGGCACGATAACTGGCTGGGTCATTAAAAGAGACAGGCCCGTGTTGCTGAAAGAAGATGATCTCAGACGCATCGAAGAAGCTGGTGAAATAGATCTGGTCGGAACACCTTGCAAGGTCTGGATGGGGGTCCCGTTAAAGGTGGAAAGTGAAATAATAGGGGTAATGTGTCTCCAGGACTATAACTCCGAGGAAAAATTCTCGAACGACGACCTGAATATTCTCGACTTTATCGCGAAGCAGATCGCCCTTATCAAAGGAGGACAGCTCGACAACCCTAATAATTGCACGGCAGAAGGCAGAGGAAGCAGCCCTGTCGAAACAGCAGTTCATGTCGACAATGAGCCACGAGATAAGGACACCGCTAAACGAGGTTATCGGTATAACAAAACCTCCTGATGCAATCGAACCCTACCGAGGATCAGGCAGAGCTGATCAAAACCCTTCGCTTCTCGACAAACCATCTTATGACGCTCGTGAATGACGTCCTTGACTACAACAAGATGGAGTCGGGAAAATTGTGTTCGAACAGACCCAGTTTAACCTGTCTGATTTTTCTCGACGAAACGCTCTTACTCGTTCAGGGCAAATGAAAAGAAACTGGAATTTGATATTATAATCGATCCTTTAGTGCCCTCGATGTGATCGGCGACCAGATAAGGCTTAACCAGATTCTATCGAACCTTCTTTCAAACGCTCTTAATTCACTCTTAGTGGGAGCATTATATGGTGAACGTTTCCATGAAGGAAAAAAACAGGGAACCATTCAGGATTGAATTTACTGTCAGGGATACTGGTATAGGTATTCCCAAGAATAAGCACGCTGATATTTTTGACAGCTTCACCAAAACTTCAACTGATACAACTAGAAAGGTTTGGCGGCACTGGTAATGGTATAGCGATCTGCAAAAAACTCGTTGAGCTTCAGGGAGGTACTATCAGGGTTGAACCTGATAAAGGGTCCTCCTTCATTTTCAGCCTCTCGTTCAGGGTTGCCCAGCAGCAAACTGTATCAAGGGAAATTGCACAGGTAAGCCACGGCTTGGCCTTTACAAGGGGACTCGAGGGCAAAAAGGATTCTAGTCGCTGAAGATAACAAGATCAACTTCTTTGTTGCCAATAAGTTCCTGACAGGATGGGGTGTAAATGTCACCCATGTGGAGAACGGTCAGTTAGCACTGGAAATGATTGAAACAAGATTTTGATCTGGTGCTTATGGATCTTCACATGCCGATAATGGACGGTATTGAAGCCAGCCGGATAATCAGGAAATCATCAAATTCGCGAATAGCCACGTTGCCAATCGTTGCACTAACCGCTGCAATAATGTCAGAGAGTCACGACCGTATTGAAGGGCTAAACATTAATGACTATGTTCTGAAGCCATTCAATACAGGATCTCTACGACAGAATATTAAAGCATATCAGGTAATTCAGCCTTGAGGCTTTCCAGATATTTCCAAATACTATTTTATACAGTAGCAGCTAATAAATCCGGAAGCCCGCTTATTTCCAAGTGAAAGAGCTTGCGAAATGTATGCAGGCATCTTCCTGCTCAATGTGTAAGAGTAAGACCTTTACTCAATAAGGCATCCCCATTCTCTGGTTCAGATCAGTGACGCCGTAATCAATTTATGAAGTAGCATCGTCCGCTTTCCCGACGAGAAGTAAGAATCAGCCCTGTCGAATTAAACAGCAGGATCGCCCGGGTTCTGCTTAATGTTATCTGAAAACAATCTTATTGCTTCAGGTTATCACCTGAATCAGCCTTTGTACGTTCGTTCAATATCTGTGGTGTTGCCAGTAAAGGATTGTCGCATCTGAAGTCCCGAGTTCCAGTATCTTTGAAGAGTGTTTGTCGCGCTGGCATAATTGCGGTTGTCATCTGCACTTCTGCCTGCCAGTTTTCTAGTATTTCATGTTTGAAGGCTCTTCTGAAACCAGCGATTCAAGCAAAGAAACAGCTTCCTGCATCTTGCCGGTCGCCATGAAATAAATCGATAGCGCGTACCTCGACCTTGTGTATTCCTGTAGCTGCTGTTAATATCCCCCAAAGCGGCAGCTTGCCAAACCTTGCCTCTCGAAACGTAAATTCATTCGGAAATGGCTCTTTCAAGTCCGTTATAATGCTCCCTTTTCCAGAACCCTCTCCATTCAGGTGAATTCTCAATCGCGGAGAATGATTCATCAAGAAGAATTGATTTTTCAGGTTGTTTCTGATCAGATGACATATGAGATTCAAGGAAGGCCACTGATCGGGCAGGCATATTTTTCATCGAGTAAACCCTGGCAAGTCCCAGGTCACCAGAACCGGGGGTAAGATTGCTGGCTTCTGAAAAATCCTTCACAGCCTCGTCGAGCAAACCGGCCTTTATTTCTGTTTCACCTTTTAAAACATAGAGTCGTGAATCAACTGAATTCCTGATAGCATTTCCCAGGAATTCAAGTGCCTCACTGTATCTTCCAGAATTCTTTAATGATTGCGCCTTCATCAATTTCAGGGAAAGATCCTGACCATCAACGCAGAAGCATGTTGTCACTAAAACCAGTAAAACTGTATAAATTCCTGTAGGCTTCATTTAGTCTCTATTTGAATTCTTCCTTTTTTACCTTGGCCCCTTTCTCGGTTATCACGTGAACGAAACCGGACAGATGAAACATCTCGGTTCCTGAAATGCGTCTTTCAGTTACGTCGCACTGGTAAAAATAAACACCCGGTGAAACTATCTTGCCTTTGTAAGTCCCATCCCAGTTAATCTTCGGGTTATCTGTCTTAAACAACATGAGTCCGCCCCGGTTGAATATCCTGAAATCGACCTTCTCGACAAGCCCTGATGTTTTGGCAACAAGGAAATCATTAATATCATCACCGTTAGGTGTGAATACATTTGGTATCTCGTAAAAGTTGCACGAATCTACACAAACCATAACTGACTTCTGGCTCTCGTTACCGGCTGCATCAAGAGCTGTCACCGCATAACATCCGGCGATAATCTCTCCCGGGGAATGCCGGTATGTATTGATACTATTGTCATTGATTGTTGTAAGCAACTGCAGGTCTTCAGCATTTGTTAGCTTGTAATAGATCTTGAAGGATGCAATGTCGCTGATGCAACCAGGATCGGTGAATGACCAGTGCAGTGTATTATAAAGACTGTCGCACTCGGTGGATACATTAAGGACAGGGATGCATGGAGGTTCATTATCAACGGCGGTAGCGCATGCGATCTGGGAATAGTTTACAAGATTAACCGGGTACCCAGGATGCTGATATGCTCCTGTTGATCTAACCAGGTAACAGTACCTGGTTCCATTCACGAGTCCATTGTCAGTATAAGAGAGGGTGCTGGTAGTACCTATAGAGTCAAACTTCCCTGTCAGATCATTGAGCCTGTAAACATCATACCTGCTATTGATCCAGGGGACATTCCTGCTGAATGATAACCTGACTTTCCTGTCACCAGGGGCAGCATCAATAAACAGGGATGACGCGTACGAAGGTTCGCCAATCATGAATGAGTCTGCCACGGCCACATTAAACAACTCAATCCTGTAAATGAAAGCTTTTGCCTCCGTGTTAACAAGAGAGTCCCCGAAAGTTGTGTCATTAAGATTAACTGATCTGAAGCTTTTTATTTGCTGATAGTTAGTCCCGGTTGTTCCTTCGGCTCTCGAAATAATATACCTGTAAGGACCGTTTGCCGGGATTGTATCGAGCCTGTCCGGTTTCTTCCAAGCCAGGAAAATTGAGCCTTTAACAGGATCGGTATTACGCACGCTGACGTTTTTGATAAGGGGCACACCCGATATCAAAGAGGACATAAGTTCGTTTGAAGGCTTGCTTTCTGAGCCATTCGGGTAAACTGCCACTATCCTGTAGGCGTATTCCTTACCGTATTGCAATCCCAAACCGTTATCCGTATCCACGAAAGAAGTGGCTGAACTGCCTGAAACGTATCCAACTTTCATGAAGCCAGATGAAGAGGGCATTCCGGGTGTACAATCAGCTGGTATGTAACCGGAAGGACCTTCTCTCCTGTAAATGGAGAAACCAGAAATAGCCGTACTCCCGTAATTTTTCCATGTTAATCTGAAAAACTTGCCTTCCGGGTTTACATTGAGCAAAACAGGGGATGGACCAATTATCCTGATTTTGAAATTATCAATATCAAAAAGTCTCACCGAGGCATTCTGGTCTTCCGATTTAATAATCACGTCGTACGGTTGTGTCCTGACATTTTCGTGGCAGGTAACCCATTTGAATCTTTTGGAAGCCCGGCCGGCAACCGAGTCAATTTTGGTAAAAGTGGCCTTGCAAGCTGCCAGCTGAAATACACCGGAACTTGCCTTCAGCGTTATAAAATCATTGTCTGCATCGGTACTTGTCACAACGAAATCAATTGTGTCGCCTGCTTCAACGCAATAATCATGAAGTGCACTATTAACGGGTGGTTTGTTTTTAGTATTGAATACATCTATCTGCATGTCCCTGACTACAACGCTTATTTTTTTACCGTTGCGCCATTCCTGGATTTCCATCGCCACGTTGTACTTACCTGTATCAGCGGGTGTGTCCCAAACAAGGTCGCCACTAATAGAATCAACATAAAACTTGTTAGTGGCTGGCGGGAAAGTATAGTTCTCTATGGGCTTACCATCTTCCCTGGTGCAGACTGTCAGTTTATATGAAAGCGAATCACCATCTGGGTCAAACGCGGCAGGGTTATGTATGAAAACCTGGCCCTTTGCCGCCTTGTCGTATGGAGGGTTCAGAAGTACCGGTGTGTTATTGAAACCCAGCGCTGGGTTTACTATCAGTATTGTCCTTATTGAAAAAACTACATTAACTGAATTAGGAATATTCTGAACGCCAAAGTTCCGGTTTGGATCCTGAACAACTATTGTATAAACTCCGGGACCAGGGTAAGTGTGAGTTATCTTGTAGACATTTTTCCTGTAGTAATTGGGAAGAGCAACTATTTCAAGCCTTGAGGCGACGGAGGTGGTGTTATCTCCCCATTCAACATTCAGCGTGGGTCGGTCAGCGTAACTCAGGGTATAGGTAAATGTAGTTATTGTTATCTCGTAAGACAGACCGGTCAGCTGACGGTATGTAATCTCTCCTGCCCTGTTATGGGTTGCCATCATTACCTGGCACATTGCCAGCAGAAAAAGAAATGCAAGTAACCTCTTCATATTCAATAAACCACTCGATTAAGTTGAAACTCGTGCTCCGGATTTTCCGGAGTCAGCTTAACTCCCTCCTCATTATTCTTAAACCTCAAAATAAGCAGGTTTGTTTGATCACGGTAAATGGTGGTAAGGATTGAGTTTCTTATCACCAGCTTTCCGGCAGGCTTCCTGTAGCTGTACCTGATGTTCATCTTCAGCTCGTTGTCAGCCAATGTAAAACTATTTATCATCCCCTTAAGTATCCTCCCGCCATCAATAATTTTCACTCTATCATCAAGATACCTTTCAAGTTTGGTCTTAACACCGGTCGTATCACCCTCCATTCCAATTGTTATTTCACTACCAGTGAGAAGTTTATAATCCCTGCAAAAGTCATCATAATAAACCATCAGGTAAGTATTTAAAGACCTTTCTTTCTTACTATATTCCACGCTCATCAGCGTTACGTGAACGGGATGAAAAATGAGCAGGCATGAAAGCAGAGCGGTCTTGAACATACTAACTCAACTATAGGAATGCCTCAAAAATCGGACCACGCATTTATTATTCCGTAATATTAACTCTTTCCCTCAGATAATTTACTGATCCAACCTCGATAAAGGAAAACCCCTGGCCACCTGAGAAATTTCCTGCCAGAACAACAACTATATCATCGTCACGCAGGTCGTGATCGCGGGTGAGATTTTTAAGAGCTATATGAATGAATTCATCCACGGATTTTTTTCGTTCCTGATAACCAGGATACACGCCATAAGAGAGGGCTAATTCGCGCATTGAACGTTTCAGGTAACACTGGGCAAGAATCAGGTTTATCCCGCGGTAAGAAGCCATATCGCGGATAGTCCTTCCGCCTGATGTGTCGGCTATAATGCCCCTTGCTCCTATTCTTATCGAGGTCTTAACGGCTACCTTTGCAAGGTATGATGAAATCTCTCCTGCAACTGAACCAGCCGGTCGTTCAAGATATGACTCCTTGTTATTTTCTACTTCCAGGGCCACTTTCGACATTGTCTTAACAGCTTCAACAGGGTATTTCCCGTTCGCGGTTTCACCACTGAGCATTATCGCGTCGGTCTGCGAATAAATGGCACTTGCTATATCACTCACCTCGGCTCTCGTGGGACGCGGGTTAGTTATCATCGAATGCAGCATCTGGGTTGCAACAATGACTGGTTTTCTACCCTGGATACACTTGTTTATTATCATCCTTTGTACCCCGGGGATCTTCTCGTAAGGTATTTCGATAGCGAGGTCACCCCGCGCAACCATTACACCATAAACTTCCTCGAGTATCTCATCAATATTATCGACTCCTTCCTGGTTTTCGATCTTGGCTATTATCTTGATATCGCTTCCGCCAGCGTTCAGTATCTCCTTCACATCCCTGACATCCTGGCTGTTCCTCACGAATGAATGAGCAATAAAATCCACATCCTGCTCCATAGCCATCCTGATGAATTCCCTGTCCTTGTTTGTCAGCGAGGGCAGGCATAGCTTGCTGCCAGGGATGTTCACGCTCTTTCTGGAGCCAAGTACTCCATCATTTTCAACTGTGCAAAGCAGAGAATCACCTTCCTTACTGACAGCCTTCAATTCCAGCTCCCCATCGTCAATCAGAATTACTGAACCAGATGGTATATCTGAAGCGAAGGCTCTATAAGAAACAAATATTTTTTCGGAAGTGGTAGTTCCGTCAGGATTTCCGCACACTGGTATAGTACTCCCTTTAACA
The DNA here is from genome assembly GCA_046329885.1 of Bacteroidales bacterium. Taxonomy (GTDB): domain Bacteria; phylum Bacteroidota; class Bacteroidia; order Bacteroidales; family VadinHA17; genus LD21. Next base: position 31,636 of record JAXLTU010000035.1, on the reverse strand, counting down.
AGTTTTACAGGGCCTTCAGTGATAGTTGTTCTGATCTCCGGACCTTTTGTATCAATAAGTATCGCGATCTTATCTGAAACTGTCCTTGTATTTGAAATGATCTTAAGTGCGCCATCGATTGAAAGATGAGCTGAATTGATCCTGATGACATTCATGCCTGCTTCATAAAGAGAACGGATGAATGCCGGGTCACAGTTCTTGTCTGAAATTGTCGCTACAATTTTTGTTCTTTTCCTGTTCATTTAACCTGCTTCGTTGTGGATGTAATATTTATAATGGCATTAACAGCCAGGCTATAACCATGTAACCCTAAACCTATTATGCTTCCCCTGCAGTTTCTTCCCGTGAGACTGTTATGCCTGAATTCCTCCCTTGCTGCAATATTTGTAATATGAACCTCGATGACAGGGCATTTTATGGAGGCGATAGCGTCACCAAGGGCAACTGAAGTATGGGTGTATCCCCCGGCATTCAGTATGATACCGTCAAATGTAAATCCAACTTCCTGAATTTTGTTTATTAACTCTCCCTCCACATTCGACTGGAAGTAACTGAATTCAATTTCAGGATAGGAGGCGCGTAGCTCGGTAAGGTATGATCCAAAATCCCTGCTGCCGTATTTTTCAGGTTCTCTTTTCCCCAGCAGATTGAGGTTTGGCCCGTTTATTATCTGTATCTTCATTTTAGTAAATCTCGTGGAGCATATTCTGATAAAGATGTAAAGATCAAAAAAAATCCACAATATCCACTCTTTTCATAAATTTGAAAGGATTATAGGGCTTAGTCATGCCCATGCTTTCAAGAGAATGGAACAAATACCTGCCAGTGAATGAATCTATCGTGGGACGATTCAATAAAAGATTTCGGGACCTATCTCAGGCTCGAGAAGTCATTATCTCCAAACAGTATTGAAGGCTATCTTCACGATGTTGAAAAGCTTCATTCTTATTTCATTGAAACTGGTTCATCTGTATTTCCTTCGGGTGTAACCTATAACGATTTGAGAGAATTCCTCGTCTGGTTCAGCAGCTCCAATAATAATCCAAGGACACAGTCGCGGGTATTATCGGGCATCAGGGCTTTCTTCAGGTACCTGTTAATTGAAGGAGAGATCGAGAATAATCCATCCGCGCTGGTAGAGTCACCCAAGATAGGTTTGAAATTGCCGGAAGTATTGACTGTTGAAGAAATTGACAGGCTTATAAGTTATATTGATCTTGGAAGCCCGGAAGGTCACAGGAACAAGGCAATACTTGAAACTTTATATGGAGCCGGGCTAAGGGTATCCGAACTTGTAGGGCTAAGGCTCACAGATATACATCACGACGAGGGTTACCTTTCAGTAACTGGGAAGGGTGATAAACAAAGGCTTGTTCCCATAAGCGAGAGGGCTCTGAAGGAAATTGGCTTTTACATTGAAAAGCGGAAGATGTTACCAAAGATACTTGATGCGAACATACTTTTTCTGAACAGGAGGGGAAAGCGACTTACCAGAGTAATGATTTTCACCATCATCAAGGATCTTGCAGTCCTGGCCGGCATTAAAAAGAAGATCAGTCCTCACACGTTCAGGCATTCATTCGCGACTCACATGGTTGAAGCAGGGGCTGATCTGAGGGCAGTGCAGGAGATGCTGGGTCATGAATCCATACTGACTACCGAGCTTTATACTCACCTCGACAGGAGCTACCTTAGAGACACCCTTTCACTCTTTCACCCCAGGTCTTGAGTTTTACTTTTCAAACCTGTTTTTTCAGCTTCATTTTTTAAAATTTAAATATTAACTTTGCGCCTAATTTTGCATTTTCAAAGTTCATTTATTAATAATCAATAAAGTTATGTCACACGTAAAAAGAGTTTACACTTTTGGAAACAAGACCGCGGAAGGTAAAGCAGATATGAAGAACCTTTTGGGTGGCAAGGGAGCTAACCTTGCTGAAATGTGTCTTCTCGGCCTGCCGGTGCCTGCTGGCTTCACTATTACAACGGAGGCCTGCACCGAGTATTATTCAAACAACTGCACCCTTCATCCCGATCTAATGCCTGAGGTATGGGAAGCAATGAAGAAGACAGAAGCCGCGATGAACATGAAATATGGTGATCCCGAGAATGCACTTCTCGTTTCATGTCGTTCAGGTGCACGCAAGTCGATGCCTGGAATGATGGATACCGTTCTCAATATCGGTCTCTGCTCGGCCACTATACCCGGCTTCCTGAAGAAAACAAACAACCCGAGGTTCGTTTGGGACTCGTATCGTCGTCTTATAATGATGTATGCTGACGTCGTAATGGAAAAAGCTGAAGGTGTTGAAACAGCTGACGGTAAAGGCATTCGCAAGCAGCTTGACGAGATGCTTGATGAGTTCAAACACAAGAAAGGATACAAATCTGATACAGAGATTTCTGCTGACGAACTGAAACAGCTTGCAGAAGATTTCAAGAAGAAAGTCAAGGAAGTGCTTGGCAAACCATTCCCGGATGATGCAAGGGAACAGCTTGAAGGTTCAATCAAGGCAGTGTTCAAGAGCTGGAATGGAAAGAAAGCTGTTTCATACCGCAGGATTGAAGGTATTCCTGATGATTGGGGTACAGCAGTTAACGTTCAGGCGATGGTATTCGGTAACATGGGTGACACTTCGGCAACCGGAGTTGCCTTCACCAGGAACCCGGCAACCGGTGAAAACCTGTTCTATGGCGAATGGCTTGTAAATGCCCAGGGTGAAGACGTTGTTGCCGGTATCAGGACACCGAGCCCTCTTAACAACGAGACAAAGAACGACCAGAACAAGCATCTCCACAGTATGCAGGAAGCCATGTCTTCTACTTACAAGGAGCTTTGCGACATCCGCGATATTCTCGAGAAGTCTTTCAGGGACATGCTCGACATTGAATTCACAATCCAGGAAGGCACGCTGTACATGCTCCAGTGCCGTGCTGGTAAGCGCACAGGTACCGCTGCCCTTAACATGGCAATGGACATGCTTTCAGAGAAACTCATCGATGAGAAAACAGTTGTTCTCAGGGTTGACCCGGCTCAGCTCGACGAGCTGCTCCATCCTATCTGCGACCCATCTGCCGAGGCAAAAGTAAAACCGGTAGTCAGAGGTCTTCCCGCTGGTCCGGGTGCCGCTGTCGGTAAAGTTGTTTTCACGGCTGAAGACGCGGTAGCATGGCATCGCAAGGGCGAAAAAGTTATACTTCTCCGTGAAGAAACTAACCCTGAAGATGTTGAAGGTATGAGAGCTGCCGAAGGTATCCTAACCGCTCGTGGTGGTATGACTTCACATGCTGCACTTGTTGCAAGAGGCTGGGGTAAATGCTGTATTGTAGGTGCAGGTGGAATGCATGTTGACGTTGCATCAAAACAGGCTAAAATTCCTGGAACAGACATCGTGATAAAAGAAGGAGATGTTCTGACTCTCAACGGTACAAAAGGTAACGTTTACACTGGCGCGCTCAAGCTCATGGATGCGACGGAGAATCCACGCTTCCAGGATTTCATGAAGATCGTGGACAAGTATCGCAAGATGGGAGTCCGCACCAATGCTGACACACCGGATGATGCAAAGGTAGCACGCGATTTCGGAGCTGAAGGTATTGGTCTTTTCCGTACCGAACACATGTTCTATGGTAAGGGTTCGGAACAACCACTCTTCCTTCTCAGGAAAATGATACTTAGCGCGAACGAAACCGAGAGAAGAAATGCTCTTGACGAATTGTTCGTGTATGTTAAGAAAGACATGAAAGCAACCATGCTTGCAATGGATACATTGCCAGTAACCTTCCGTCTTCTTGACCCGCCTCTTCATGAATTCGTTCCACAGGGAGCTGAAAAACAGGCTGAACTTGCCAAGGCACTCGGTATCAAACCCGAAGATATTGCCAAGAGAGGTGAAGCTCTTCATGAATCTAACCCGATGATGGGACATCGCGGCGTCCGTCTTGGTGTAACCTACCCCGAGGTTTCAGAAATGCAGATCAGGGCCATCTTCGAAGCCGCTGCTGAACTTATCAAGGAAAAACATGAACCACATCCAGAAATAATGGTTCCTGTTACCTGCGACGTTTCTGAACTCGACTTCACCAAGAAAATCGTTGACAAAGTATACGATGAGATCTGCAAGAAATCAGGCCTTGCCAGGATAGATTATAAATATGGTACCATGATTGAAATACCGCGTGCATGCCTCCTTTCAGACAAGATGGCAAAAACCGCGGAATTCTTCTCGTTCGGCACCAACGACCTCACCCAGATGACATTCGGTTTCAGCCGTGATGATATCGGTGGGTTCCTACATGATTATCTCGACAAGAAGATGCTTGCTGCTGACCCGTTCCAGACTATCGATCAGGATGGCGTGGGACAGCTGATTAAAATGTCAGTTGAAAAGGGCAGAGCAACCAGGCCAGAACTTAAAGTAGGTATTTGCGGTGAACAGGGTGGAGACCCGGCTTCAGTAGAATTCTGCTTCAAGGCAGGTTTAACCTACGTAAGCTGCTCACCATTCAGGGTACCTATTGCAAGACTTGCCGCTGCTCAGTCTTCAGTGAAATATGGTAAATAATACTACCAGCATTCAATAAAAGGGAAAGGGACTCGTCGAGTCCCTTTTTCTTTTCATGGCTGCCCTTGATGTGGTGTTTGTTCTTTTCAATACTATGACCGGGTCAGGATCATATACCCTATCATCAACTCAAACTTTTTTAAAGATACCAGAGGCCGGTTCTTATAAACCGGCACCCTGATACTAAAACCTGATCTGATTTTGCCCGGGAGGGCATCTGGATGGGTATTTTATAATACCCTTTTCTAACTCTGATATTATTATGACCTTTTAAATACAGTTTACCCTATCCTTTTCAACTACTTTTTTATTACTGCTTTAAAACTTTCAATTATATCTGACTATAACATTATTTTTTAAAGCAATTATGACATTTAAATTTACCTGATATACTATATATCATTGATTATCAAACGTATTTAGGCTTCGTGAATAATTACGTTATAAATTATTTTGTACCTTTGATCACCCTCAAAATCAAAACAGGATGATAACAAAGGACAAACTGGCCGAATACGGGATAACTGATGTAACGGAGATAGTTTATAATCCCTCGTATGAAATTCTTTTCAGAGAGGAGACCAGGGAAGAGCTCGAAGGTTTTGAACGCGGAATAGTCACAAATACCGGCGCTGTATCTGTCGACACTGGTATTTTTCACGGCAGATCGCCCAAGGACAAGTACATAGTGCTGGATGATAAAACAAAAGACACTGTCTGGTGGAAATCGGAAAAGGCTCTCTCTTCTGATAATAAACCAATCAGTCACGATGTATGGGAGTACGGGAAAAATATATCTTCAAAACAATTATCCGGGAAGAGGTTATTTGTTGTCGACTGCTTCTGTGGAGCCAATAGCAACACCCGGATCAGGGTAAGATTCATAATGGAAGTTGCCTGGCAGGCCCATTACGTGAAAAACATGTTCATCAGACCAACAGTTGAGGAAGAAAAGATCTTTGAACCAGATTTTGTTGTGTTGAATGCTTCGAAAGCCACTAATCCAATCTGGAAGATACAAGGTCTCAATTCGGAGAACTTCATCTTCTTCAACCTCACGGAAGGCATGGCTGTTATAGGTGGCACCTGGTATGGCGGGGAAATGAAGAAAGGTATTTTCTCTGTTATGAATTATTACCTCCCGCTCAAAGGAATAGCCTCGATGCACTGCTCAGCAAATGTAGGCAGGAAAGGTGATGTCGCGATATTCTTCGGATTATCCGGTACAGGCAAGACGACCCTTTCAACTGATCCTGACAGGGCTCTTATCGGAGATGATGAACATGGCTGGGACGATGAGGGCATTTTCAATTTCGAAGGTGGCTGCTACGCAAAATGCATTAACCTGAGTAAAGAAAATGAACCTGATATTTACAGGGCTATAAGGAGGGATGCACTTCTTGAAAACCTTGTCGTACGTGATGACGGTTCAATTGATTTCAACGATTCATCAAAGACAGAAAACACCAGGGTCTCCTACCCTATTTATCACATCGATAATATTGTTAAACCAGTATCAAAAGCAGGACATGCCAATACTGTAATTTTTCTCACCGCCGATGCATTTGGAGTCCTGCCACCTGTCAGCAAACTTACCGAGGAACAAACGCGGTACTATTTCCTGAGCGGATACACTGCAAAAGTTGCCGGTACGGAAAGAGGAATCAAGGAACCCGTGCCTTCCTTCTCGACTTGTTTTGGTGCGGCTTTCCTCATGCTCGACCCGATTATTTATGCCAAGGAGCTTACAAGAAAAATGAGGCAACACGAGGCAGAAGCCTGGCTCGTGAATACTGGTTGGATGGGTGGACCTTACGGGACAGGAAAAAGGATAGATCTGCCGTCAACAAGGAAAATAATAAATGCCATTTTGGATGGCTCATTGGCCAGTGGAGAGTTCCGTACCTTGCCTGTCTTCAACCTGCAGATTCCAGTGAAACTTGATGGGGTGAAGCCTGACCTGCTTGATCCGTCAAAGGCCTGGGATAATGCAGAAAACTGGGATTGCGCCGCGAGAGCACTTGGGGCAAAATTCATCGCCAACTTCAGCAGGTTCACTTCAAACGACGAAACGGCAGCCCTGGTCAGTGCCGGTCCGGTTATCTGAACCTCACATTATCTGAAATAGTTCTATATTTGCCGGAACAAAATTCAACCGGATGGATATACTTTTAATCGTGGCGGCCATAATTGCAGGCTATCTCCTGGGCTCTATACCTACTGCTGTCTGGACAGGCAGAATTTTTCACGGGATAGATATCAGGGAACACGGGAGCGGGAACGCTGGTGCAACAAATGTCATAAGAGTGCTAGGCTGGAAAACCGGCATCCCCGTCTTAATAATTGATGTTGCCAAGGGATGGCTGGCAGCATTCCTTCCTGTTTTATTTCAACTGGCACCTTCAGGATCGGCCGCGTTAATAAATATCCAGATCGCGACAGGCATGGCAGCCATTATAGGACATGTATACCCTGTTTTTGCCGGTTTCAGAGGTGGCAAAGGAGTAGGTACAACTTTCGGAGTTCTGCTCGCCTTGCATCTCTACCTCACGCTATCGTGCCTGGGAGTATTCCTCTCTGTCCTCTTTATAAGCGGATATGTTTCAATCTCCTCTATGAGCGCTGGTATCGTTTTTCCCCTTTTGCTCTTCACGGTTTTCGATACACCTTCCCTGGTGTTTAAGCTATTTTCAATATTTATAGCTATTGCACTGGTAATAACACACAGGGCCAACATCAGGAGACTGATAAAGGGAGAAGAATCAAAATTTATCAAGAAGAAGAATAAAACGGCTGCTAGCTAGAGGTGTTCAAGTATTTCTATCCTCTTCGTTATTGGTGGGTGAGTCGCGAACAATGAAGCGACAGATACAGACTTCCCAGGTTTCAACTGGGGATTCTCGATGAACATCTGTGCGACGTCTTTCCTTTGTACAGCCTCAATTGTAGGGTCTGCCGACACCTTTCTTAATGCCGAAGCGAGGGCCCAGGGTCGTCTTGTCAGTTCAGCGGCACCTGCGTCAGCAAGGTACTCCCTTTTTCGTGACAAGGCGAAACGAAACAAGCTCGCGAGCAGGTATCCCACGAAGGCAAGCACCATGGCGATAAGTATGGCACTGCCGCCATTCTTTTTCCCTTTGCCAAGAGATCCGAACCGGAGTGATCTGAAAAGTGCCTCCGAGACAAAGGCAAAAATCCCCACGAAGACAATCGATATTATGAGCAATCTAACATCCCTGTTGCGGATATGAGTAAGCTCATGAGCGATGACTGCTTCCAGTTCCTCGTCACTTAGTTTTTCAATTATCCCTCTCGAAAGGGATACTGTATAAGTTCGTTGATCGATACCGCTGGCGAAGGCATTAAGCGAATCGTCATCGATAATATTAATAGCGGGCATCGTCATTCCGGCAGCTATGCACAGGTTCTCCACGAGATTATATACCCTTTTATTCTCCCTGCGAGCCAGGGGCTTGGAGCCGGTGGCAGTGCGTATCATGGAAGAATGTGAAAACCATGCTATGCAAAACCATACCAGAACGGCGATTGTAATCCAGGGAATTGTAAGGATGAATTCGCGGTGAACATCACTCATCACGAATTCATCCCTTTGCATATTCATGAAGAAAAAGAATAGCCAGGTCAGTGCGTAAAACACAACCGGAAACAGGATGAGAAGAAGAACCGATCTGGCATTATTCTTCCATATCTGGCTTTGTAGCCCGACATATTTCATGATATCAGAACTGGATCTTTGGTGGTTGTTCGGCGGCGGCTCTGGCCTCACCCAGTTCGAACATTGTTTCGCGCCTGAAATTGAACAGGGCAGCAACTATGTTAGACGGGAACATCTCAACAGCAACATTAAGTTCCCTGGTGGCCGAGTTAAAGAACCTTCTGGCGGCGGCGAGTTTGTTTTCAACATCAGAAATCTCACCCTGCAGATCCATGAAATTCTGGCTGGCCTTCAGATCGGGATAGGCTTCAACAGAAACCTTCAGCCCATCGAGAGCGGTAGAAAGTCTTGTCTCAGCCGCAATTTTCTCGTTAATGGTCCCGGCCTTCATCGCTGCTGATCGAGCCTCGGTAATTTCAGTCAGTACTCCCCTTTCGTGCCCCATGTAACCCTTGACCGTATCAACAAGCTGGGGTATCAGATCGTGACGCTGGCGAAGCTGAACATCAATATCAGCAAATGCCTGTTCCCTGTTATTCCTGAGACGAACAAGTCTGTTATAAATAGATACTGCCATCAGGAAAAGCAGCAACAGAACTCCAAGAATAAATAGTGCAATAATCATCTTTTGTATTGTTAGAATTGTAATGAAACATTAATACTTTAAAGATACAAAATTTGTATATTTCTGATCTAAATGAATAACATAAACAACACTAACAACCCAAGTTATGGAAAAGAGTATAAAAGGAACACGGACGGAGAAGAATCTCCTGAAAGCCTTTGCGGGAGAATCTCAGGCCAAGAACAGGTACGAGTTCGCGGCTAAAGTAGCTAAAGAAGAAGGTTATGAGCAAATTGCTGCAATCTTCATTGAAACGGCAGCCCAGGAGCAGGCACATGCAAAAAGATTCTTCAGATTCCTTGAAGGAGGAATGCTTGAGATCACAGCTTCCTACCCTGCAGGTCTCACCGGTACAACACTGGCAAATCTCGAGGCAGCGGCCGATGGTGAGCATGAAGAATGGAGCGATTTGTATCCGGAATTCGCCAGGATAGCTGAAGAAGAAGGCTTCAAAAATGTGGCCACAGCCTTCAAGGCGATTTGTGTTTCAGAAAAAGTCCACGAGGAGAGATATCGTAAGCTTCTGGGTAACCTAATGGGGAACAAGGTATTTGAAAAGGATGAAAAAGTATTCTGGTATTGCAGGAAATGCGGCTATGTACACTTTGGAACAAAAGCTTTGAAGAATTGTCCAGCATGTGGCCATCCTGAAGCTTATTTCGAGGTAAAAGCTGAGAACTACTAGATCTCATGACCGATCCCCGAATAATACTGGATCTTATCCGAACACGGCAAAGTGACAGGAGCTACCTCGATAAGCCGGTTGAGAAGGAAAAGATGGAACGAATCGTTGAGGCAGGCAGGCTGGCTCCTTCAGCCTGCAACGCCCAACCCTGGAAATTCATCGTTGTTGATGACAAATCGCTGTTGAGCCGGTTAGCCGATGCCGCTTCAGCCAAACTCCTTGGTATGAATGCCTTCGTGGCACAAGCCCCGGTCCAGATAGTTGTTATAAGGGAAAAGGCCAATTTTTCTTCCCGTATAGGTGCACAGATAAAGAAGAAGGATTATTCGCTAATCGATATCGGGATCGCCAGTGAGAATATCTGCCTCCAGGCATGTGCCGAGGGACTTGGTTCCTGCATGATAGGCTGGTTTGACGAGAAAGAGGTTCGGGAAATACTTGGAATACCTTCCGACAAGAGAGTAGAACTTCTAATCACTATCGGTTATCCTGCCAAAGAAACCAGGGAGAAAAGGAGAAAACCTGGCGACGAGGTAATATCCTATAACCGCTATTAAACTATTTTAATCTCTCGAGTGCCTTCCTGATACGACTGCAGGCTTCTTTAATATTTTCATCGGAGGTAGCATACGAGATCCTTATGCATTCAGGCGATCCGAAAGCTATTCCACCAACGAGGGCAACCTGTGCCTTATCGAGGAGATAGAGAGCCATGGCGTCTGAATCACTTATCGTTGTCTCACCATCCGACTTTCCAATATATTCAGATATATCAGGCATCACGTAAAAAGCACCCTGTGGTTTTCTGACTTTCAGTCCTGGAATATCACCTAGTAGCGAAATTATCAGATCTCGTCTGCGCAGGAAAGCAAGTCTCATCATTTCCCTCGAGTTACTTTTGCTCTGTAGTGCCGCGAGTGCCGCTCGCTGAGCTATCGAGCTTACACCAGAGGTAAACTGACCCTGGAGCTTATTGCAGGCCTTGGCAATCCAGAGCGGGGCACCAATATACCCGATCCTCCAACCAGTCATCGCGTAGGCTTTAGACACTCCATTCACTGTTATTACTCTATCGTACAAGTAACTGAACGAAGCCATGCTCACGTGCTTCCCTTCAAAAATTATGTGTTCGTAAATCTCATCAGAGATAACAAAAAGACCTTCGTGCTTCGCAATTACCCTGGCGAGCTTCTCAATTTCCTCCCCGGTATATACCATCCCGGTTGGATTGGATGGTGAATTGAAGATTATCAGCCTGGTCCTGGGTGTGATAGCCTTTTCGAGCTGTTCGGGACTAATCTTGAAATCGTTTTCAAGTTTTGCCTCGATTACCACAGGCTTGCCCTTCGCGATAATGATCTGATCGTAATAGCTGACCCAATAGGGTGCCAGAATGATTACTTCATCTCCCGGATTTACAATAGAGAGAATGACATTGATAAGAGAATGTTTGCCACCGCCAGAAACTACAACCTGTTCCGGTGTATAGTTCAGACCATTTTCCTCCAGGAACTTCTTCGAAATAGCCTCTCTTAAATCTGCATAACCCGGCACGGGGGGATAGGTCGTGTAGTTGTCATCAATGGCTTTCTTGGCCGCCTCCTTGACATCATCGGGGGTATTAAAATCGGGTTCACCAATACTAAGATTTATAACATCTATTCCTTTTGCTTTTAATTCACGGCTTTTCTGGGCCATTGCAAGAGTTTGCGATACCGAGAGTGATTTTACCAGATCTGACAGGTATTCCATTGTAATTCTGTTGAAATTAGTTACCAAATGTAGAAACTTAAACTCAAAAACAAAACAACTTTGACCAACCCTCGTTATTATAAAAAATTCCGTATGTCGTGGAAAAAATTTAGGTTTGTATATTAATCTAAGCTTAATAAGATGGATACCCTCATTGATGTTCTCCTCGTGACAACCCCGGCAATAATAGTGTTCCTGACGGCCTTTTTCGTGATGCGTAACATGATAAAGAATGATCAGGATAAGAGAAGGCAGGAAGTTTACCTTCAGAATAGCAAGATAATAACACCAATCAGGCTTCAGGCTTACGAACGAGTTGTTCTGTTTCTTGAAAGGATCTCGCTTGAATCGCTTCTTGTTCGCGCGAGCGCACCAGGCATGAGTGCTGCCCAGCTTCATTCAGCCTTGTTGCTGTCTATCCGGAGTGAGTTTGAACATAACCTCTCTCAACAGATTTATATGACCGTACAGGCCTGGGAAGTTGTAAAGAATGCCAGATCAAATACCATCAAACTGATCAATACCGCTTTCGAAAAAATGCCGGAAAACGCCACATCCGTTGATCTTGGCAAGGAACTACTTTCAAGAGTGATGGAACTTGAAAAGGAATATACACGGGTTGCCATAGAATACGTGAGAAACGAGGTTTCCACGATTATGTGATCAATACTGATAAAAAAAGGTCCTGATTATCCCGGGACCTTTTTTATGTACTATCTGATTTATTTTCAGAGTAAATCCACGCTTCTCTTTACAAAACGGCTAAGGTCTTCTCCCTTCAGCATATTGTTGGAGAGCATCGCGAGATCTATCAATTGTTTTACAAGCTTGTTCTTCCCTCCATATTCCTCCATAACAGATTTCCTCGATTTGTCCAACTCGTCAAGCTCTGCTTTCAGTTTTGCAAGATCATCCTTTTCAACCTGACTAATTTCTTCCGGTTTTTTCGACGCGTGTTCCTTTTCTATAAAACCAATCTCTTCCCTGAGTCGCTTCCGTTCCACGGTATTGTCTGCCAGTTCCGGGGCGGTTGATTTATCGAGATCTGCCGCGATACGCCCTATGATGGGATGATTGCTATTAACCACGAGAGTGTAACTATCAGGCAATTCCCCGTAAAAACTCATTCCACCACCCAGGGCCGCCATATCCTTCATCCTCCGCATATATTCCGATCTGGTAATTACAACTGGGCTTTCCGTCTCACTAAGCGCCTCGAAAACCACCACGTAATGCTCGTCTGCCTTGAACTGGCTGATGAACACGCTTTTAAGGTCCTGCTGACTGTCTGCAGATATCTTCGATTCAGCGGTGATATCTTTCTGAATAAGCTTATCGGTTACATCTGAATCGACCCTGACAAATCTTGCCTGTTGCAGCTTACCCTCGACATGATTGATAAAGTGAACATCGAGTTGTCCCTCCAGCAGTAGAACATCATATCCCTTTTCTTTTGCCTTTTCGATGTAACTGTATTGAGCCGTCTTGTCGGATGCGTACAGGTAAACAAGCGTGCCATGTTTATCCGTCTGGTTCTCCTTGATTAGCTTCTCGTATTCCTCGAGAGTAAAGTACTTGCTTTCAGTATTTTTCAGAAGTGCGAATTTCGAGACTTTCTCGTAAAACTTCTCGTCCGTAATCATCCCATAGATAATGAACAGCTTGAGATCATCCCATTTTTTCTCGAAATCCTCCCTGGTCTTTTTGAAAATATCGTGAAGCCTGTCGGCAACCTTTTTGGTTATGTGCGCGGAGATCTTTTTGACATTTGAATCACTCTGAAGATAGGATCGCGAAACATTCAGGGGAATATCGGGTGAATCAATTACACCATGCAGCAAAGTCATGAATTCAGGCACTATACCTTCGACCGAATCAGTAACGAACACCTGGTTGCAATAAAGTTGTATCCTGTTTTTCTGTATCTCTATATTGTTTTTGATTTTTGGGAAATAAAGAATCCCCGTTAGCTTGAATGGATAGTCAACATTTAAATGTATGTTGAACAAAGGATCGTCGCCAGCCGGATAGAGCTCATGATAAAAGGCTGAATAATCTTCCTCCTTAAGATCAGCCGGCTTTTGCGTCCATGCTGGTTTAATATTGTTAATTATCTTATCCTTACCCGTGTCAACATATTTCCCGTCTTTCCATTCCTGCTCTTTCCCAAAAGCAATTTCGACCGGCAGAAATTTACAGTATTTCTTCAGTAGAGCTTCAATCTTCGAATCCTCGAGAAATTCTTTCGAATCTTTGTCTATATGAAGAACAACATCAGTACCCCTGTCTGTCTTTTCCGCGTCCTCTATGGAGTATTCGGGACTGCCATCACAGGTCCACCTGCAGGCTTTGCTGTTTTCCTGCCACGATCTTGTGATGACTTCCACTTTGTCAGACACCATGAAAGACGAATAGAAACCAAGGCCAAAATGTCCAATTATTGAACTTGCCTGGTCCTTGTACTTGTCGAGGAACTCGTTGGCACTCGAGAATGCAATCTGGTTAAGAAATTTGTCAAGCTCCACGTCTGTCATTCCAACTCCTCGATCGGAGACGGTGATCGTTTTTTTCTTTTTATCGACTGAAATCCTTATCGTGAGATCTCCAGTCTCACCAGCGAAATCACCAGCAGTTGAAAGGGTTTTAAGCTTTTGAGTGGCATCAACCGCATTCGATACAAGCTCCCTGAGAAAAATCTCGTGGTCAGAATAAAGAAATTTTTTAATTATTGGAAAAATGTTCTCTGTTGTTACTCCGATTTTACCCGTTTGCATAGTATGAATTTTTATAGTTTGAACATAGCCGCACTTTCAAAAGATATGCCGTTGGCATTGAACTGACAAATAGTCATCAATATTTTATTTGGTCAGACTGACCAATCAGAAGTAAAGAGGGAGTCTGAAGCGACAATAAATAGCGGTAACTATTGCTAATATCGTGAAAGCCAGAAGGACGTATACTGAAACATTACGACGCCTCCTGTAAATCAGCAGGGTATGCTCGCTTATGAGTTTTTTGACAGTATTGTGAATCCTTAGTATCGTGTTATTATTCCTGGATATAAATGCGTCTATATTGAATCTTACAGCTTTTTGTATTTCTTCAGTTTTCTCCAGTGTTGTAAGCACTATGATACCTGTGGCGGGGTCTCTCTTTTTAATTTCTGATACAAGAGCCACCGTCATGGCATAATTTTCCCCTGATTCATGATTTCCGATTATAACAACTTTGCAAAAATTGTGTTCATCAACCGCGGAGAGACGTGACAGCAAATCAGAGTTGGTATGAAAAGATTCAACAACATATCTTGTTCCATCACAAAATCTTTTACGGATATCGTCCAAGAGGTTCTTGTGATCATCAATGCAAAACAGATATGTCTTCTGGGGACCTGCCATTATTCAAATTTAATTACCTTCCTTGCTTGTTTCTTATATCAATATCGCTTTTAAGCCTCCATAAACCATTCTCAAAGGTAAATGAATCAAATGAGAAATCAGGGCCATAAAACTGCCAGTTTCCTGAATATTCAGGTGAAACAGGCGAAAGGTGATCAAAAACCACTGATGTCTGAGTCTCAAATTTAAGTGACATAACAACATTTGATCCATACTGGAATACGACCCTGTTGAGAACAGCTTTCTGATCAGCAAAGCATTTTAATCCGAAACTCATGCTCGCTCCACTTCCTGGGTCCAAAACATCTATCACTTTTCTTGTCACGAGCGGATTGCCGTAATCAATTCCAAGAAGCAAATAATATTTAACACCATTCAAACTAAATGGCCTCGCATCATAATATAAACATCCATACCAGTCCGCGGCATGATATGTTTGTTGAGAAGGTGGCGTTTTGCTGTATTCAGCGTTTAGCAAGGTCACGACAGGAATTTTGTCTTTAGCAGACCTGAAAATGACAAAAGAAACATATTGTCCCGGTTCCTGACCAGGGATGTAATTCCAAGAAATAATTTTAAGCAGACTGTCGGGTGAAGTCACCTGACCCAGGAGACGGGTATTAAATCGATGTCTGAAAACGCTGTCAGACGAAGTATATGCCTTGAAAAAACTGACTAGAGAATCATTTAGTACCCTTGCACTTTCCGCGGGAATATTTTGCCTGAGCCTTGTCAGCATGCCGGCTGGATCAGCAATGTTTACGGTTGATTTGTACTGGCCCTCGATTGAATGGAAGCAAGCCAGGATAAATACCAGGATAAGAACTTGTTTCAAAATCTTTTTCATTCTGTCATTTAACGCTATCCTCAAGCAGTTTTATAATGGAGTTGCATGCTGATTCAATTTCCTGTTCGCTTATGGTGAGTGGTGGTGCTATTCTAAAAGCATCAGAACAAAAAAGGAAATAATCAATTAATATGCCGAAAGCAGGAGCCCTTGTCACAAGATCCGGAACAGAAATGCCACGGTCAGGAACAACAGCCAGCATGAGACCTTCGCCACGAATCTCGCTAATCAATGAATGGTCGAGGAATTTCCGGAAAAGCATTCCCTTGTTTTCTGCCGATTCAGCCAACTTTTCCCTGACAAGGTAGTCAAGTGATGCCATACCTGCCGCGCAGCTAAGCGGATGCCCTCCGAATGTCGTGATGTGTCCAAGTGGTGGATCGAATGCGAGGGTATTCATTATCCGGGTCGATGATACAAATGCCCCGAGAGGCAAACCTCCGCCTAATGCCTTTCCAAGAACAATTATGTCAGGGGTTACACTGTATTTTTCGGAAGCTGTAATAGCTCCCAGGCGGCCAAAGGCAGTCTGTACCTCGTCAAATATCAGCAGCGCACCTGACTTATCGCAATGTTCTCTAAGCTTGTTGAGAAAATCCTTTTCAGGAACGATTATCCCTGCTTCTCCCTGTACTGGTTCGATAATTACACAGGCTGTCCTTTCATCAATAAGGTTAAAAGCATCAGAGCGAATTAAATTCAGCAATAAAGCAATCGGGCAACAATGGTCTGAAAGGATTCTTGGGTTTCGGCACCTTGTATGGAAAGAGCACCGTGAGTGCTGCCGTGATAGGCATTACGGAATGAAACAATCCTGGTTCTTCCAGTGAATTTTTTTGCCAGTTTAAGAGCACCTTCAACAGCTTCACTGCCTGAATTAACGAAGTAAATTGTCTCGAGTCCTGCTGGTAATACTGATGATAGCAGCTCGGCATATCTTACCTGTGGAGACTGAACGAGTTCGCCGTATACCATAAGGTGTAAAAATCTGTCTGCCTGTTCTTTTATGGCATCAACCACCTGCTGGTTATGGTGTCCGGTGTTACTGACTGATACCCCAGATATCAGGTCAAGGTATCTTTCACCAGATGGGGAATAAAGCCAAACCCCTTCAGCCCTGTCGATTTCAAGCATTAAAGGATTTCCTGAAGTCTGACCAAGATATCTCAGGAAGAGCTGCCGTTCCGTTAACATAACAAAGGAGTTTATCTGGCCATGACGTTGATATCATTCAGCAGCATATCTCTGAACGATTTGCCGACAGGGATACTTTTTATTGTATCCCCCACCGCCAGGTCGAGTGAGTTTTCCTTGATGGCGTGAATCATGCTCTTGTTGATGATGAACGATCTGTGAACCCTGATGAATATCCCCGTGGGAAGCTGGGTTTCAATCGCCTTCATCGTGAAATGGATTGTGAATTTTTCGTCCCTGGTGTTCAGGGTAATATAATTTTCAAGCGCCTCAATATAGACAATGTCTCTTATTTTGAGTTTTTGAAGTGAAGCTCCTTTTTTAATAAATATCTCCTCGTCACCAGCCGGTTGTTGTGTTTCTTTCCTGGAGAAGTATTTACCGACCTTGTCGACCGATTTGCAGAATCTGGAATAAGAAACTGGTTTAAGAAGGTAATCGACGACGTTAAAATCGAAGGCTTTCAGGGCGTAACCTTCCGATCCGGATACCACTATAATATTAGGGGGAGATTCAAGGCTGCCCAGGAATTCGAAGCCGTCCATTTCAGGCATCTCGATATCGAGGAAGACCAGATCGATATCTTTTCTTTCAGACAGGAGGGTACGAGCGGAGACTGAATCGCTGTAAATACCAACGAGGTTAAGAGTTTTAGTCTTGAGAACGAATCCTTCAATAACCTTGCAACTCAGGTGGTCGTCGTCGACAATAATGCAATTCAGCATTTTTACAATTAATAATTAGAATCCAAAAATAGGAAAAAAATAATGTTTTACCAATCCTGCTACCAGCTATCAGAATATTGTAAGTAAAAATTACAATTATACTAAACGAAGATAAAGTACAAAAATGTATAAAAAAGCTAAACAATAAAAAAAACCCCGCCATCTGAGAAGCGGGGTTGCAATCTAACTCGGCTCAGATTAAAGACCTTTGTTAAGAGCAGGAGCTGGCTTGAATTTAACGACTTTCTTAGCCGGAACATTCAGTTTAGCACCGGTACGCGGGTTACGAACAACTCTCGCGCTCCTTTTAACAACTGTAAAGGTACCCATTCCAGGAAGCTGAATCCTGTGACCTTTTTTCATTGCTTTACCGAAAGCACCAACAAATGAGTTGAGAGCTTTTCCTGCATCTTTGATAGAAAGTTTTGCATCAGCAGCAATTGCATTTACTAATTCTTTTTTTGTCATAATTAGATGAATTTAGAGTTAGACCTAATAGTCGTTATTGATTACAAATTTATCTCATTTATATTCATAACCAAATTTATTTTGCTTTTTTTCGGCAAATAGTGCCACTTTTAGGTATAATCACCCATAATTTTTTATAAAATTCAAAACGACTAAAAGAAGGCGCAATTGCTCATTAGCAGTCATCTTCAGCACTTTTAGCAAAAAATCGTTGTTAACAATTTGTTGATATCGACATTATATTACTGATTTACAGTATATTACAATTTTTTTCGATTGAAATTTTGAGGAAACAAAAAAATATTATCTTTGCGGCGGAGAAATGGCAGAGTGGTCGAATGCGGCGGTCTTGAAAACCGTTGTTCTGTATCCACGGGACCGGGGGTTCGAATCCTCTTTCTCCGCACCACCAAAGCAAGCCACCCTGGCGTGAACGCCAGGGTGGCTTTGTTTTATTCCATCGCGAACCGGGCTCGCCCGGGTGAGCGAATGGAATAAAACAAAGACGTCCCGGCATGGGACGGCTTGCTTTGGTGGAGCAGGGAGCCACTGCCGGGGATCACCGATGAGCGAAGCGAACCGGTAATCAAGCAGGAGAGCGAGTGCGAGAGTGAGAGCGAGAGCGAGTAAGAACCATATAATAATACCCACTAAACAAGATTGACGGCATGGGACGGCTTGCTTTGGTGGTGCAGCCAACCCGTTATCCAAATTCGCAGCCCGTAAGACTTGCAGTTTTAGGAATGTAATCCCCAATAATAAAAACACCTCTTGGGATTTCACGATATCGACCAAATGCTTGGTAACTGTCGTCAATTTGTTTTCCATCCGGATCAACCGGTCAAATCCATCATTCAAAAATCTTTAACCGCTACGATTGTCTCTTTGGCATGTATTCTGCAAACTTTATCGCCTACGGCAGAATTATGAATCACAGACATCAACAATTAAACGTAAGATAAACCCTTCGATCGGGATCAAATTTAAACCTGATTAATTCGCAAATCCATAGCCGTAGGGCTTCGGTTTAGCAGATGTAATCCCCAATAAAAACACCTCGTGGATTCACGAAATCATTACAATGCATGAACCTGTCGTCAATTTGTTTCCATCCGGATCAATCGGTCAAATCCATCATTCAAAAATCTTTAACCGCTACGCGGTGTTGTCTCATGTTGGCATGTATTCTACAAAACATATCGCCTACGGCGAATGAATTATGAATCACAGACATCAACAATTAAACGTAAGATAAACCCTTCGATCGATCAAATTAAACCTGATTAATTCGCAATTCATAGCCCGTGGGGCTTCAGTTTGTAGAATGTAATCCCAATGAAAATACCTCGTGGAGATTTCAGAAATCATTAAAATATGGGAACCTGTTTTCAATTTGTTTTCCATCCCGGGCCTATGGTCAAAACCATCAAAATCTTTAACCGCTCGCGGTAATTGTCTCCTGTTGGCATGTATTCTACAAAACTATATCGCCTACGGCGAATGAATTATAATCCAGACATCAACAATTAACCGTAGATAAACCCTTCGATCGTGATCAAATTTGAACCTGATTAATTCGCAAATCCATTGCCCGTAGCTCCGGTATTGTAGAATGTAATCCCAATAATGAAAATACCTCGTGGAGATTTCACGAAATCGTGCGAATACGTAGAACCTGTTTTCAATTTGTTTTCATCCCGGCCTATGGTCAAAACCATCTTTCAAAATCTTTAACCGCTACGCGGTAATTGTCTCCTGTTGGCATGTATTCTACAAAACTATATCGCCTACGGCATGAATTATGAATCACAGACATCAACAATTAAACGTAAGATAAACTCTTCGATCATAATCAAATTTAAGCCTGATTAATTCGCAAATTCATAGCCCGTAGGGCTTCCGGTTTTGTAGAATGTAATCCCCCAATAATAAAAACACCTCGTGGAGGTTAAAGGCAGCCTTTCTCTGTTTCTAAAATTATAATACAAAATTTCATACCAGTTCCTTCCTGTTCCTGTAGATCTTCCAGATCGCATTGACGATATCGTCCATATCCTGTCTGCTGCCAAGAAGCATGCTCTGGTAGATAATGACAGCCTCTTTGCACAGCCTGTCATTACTCGGCAAGCTGACCTCCTCGAACCACCTCCTGATTCTGTCCTCTGGAAACAATCTTTTGAATCCTCTCGAAGAAAGAGTCACCCTGAATAATTCCTCCTTCTGGGGAGGATCATACCCATCGCTACAGTTAATACCTTCAGCATTAAGAGCTTTCATGAACATTTCACGTGATACGTTATCAAACTCCCCGGAGACAAACCTGAACGGGTAAAAATGCCAGGCTGGAATTTCGGCACCTTCCGCGAGCTTTACCGGCTTAATACCAGGTATACCTGCCAGTTTTGACGCCAGGTACATCGCGTTGGAATGCCTTTTTTCAGCGTTCTCGCTGAACTTCTCCATTTGGGACAGTAATATGAGTGCCTGCATCTGTTGCATCCTGTAATTGCCACCATTTAAAGCATAACCGGAACCTGTCTTTACAGATCCATAGGGTCTGCCACAATTATGTATAGAGTGGCATCTGTCCATTAACGCCTCGTTGTTACTTATAATAGCTCCGCCTTCTCCCGCGGGAATATTTTTTGAGTTCTGAAAACTGAAGCAGCCAAGGTCTCCCAGTGTGCCTACTTTCTTTCCTTTGTAGACTGCCAGCCACGCCTGGCAGGCATCTTCAATAACCTGAAGGTTGTGCTTACGAGATTCGGTATTAATCTTGTCCATGTCAGCCGGAAGTCCATAGATATGTACAGGCAATATACCCCTTGTCCGTTCATTGACATTCTTACCAATAGCAGCCGGGTCCATCAGGAAAGTATCAGGATCTGAATCAACAAAAACCGGCAGAGCTTTTTTCATAAGAATAACATTAAATGATGCGACGAAGGTAAAAGGGGAAACCAGTACTTCATCGCCGGCATCTATGCCAAGGGCATCAAGGGAAACAAGCAGTGCAGAAGTCCCGCTGGAAGTGGCAAGGCATCTTTTCACGCCATTCATCTCGGCATATTTTTTTTCGAAATCAATCACATGTTCGCCGGATCCTCTCCACCAACGACCTGTTCTGAGCATTGCAGTAATACCTTCCTCAGCTTCCCGGTTCCACTGTGGCCATTGAGGCCACGACCCCGGATGTACCATCGGACCGCCCTTGATAGCCAGCTTATCCTGTTCCAAATTAGCTATACCGGGAAGTTTCAGGTTAATCATCGCACCTGCCAGTCCGGCCGATGAAGTGGCTATTGCCTGTCTGCGTGTGAAAAGTCTCCTGCCTGTCATAAGTAGTATGCTTTTAATATGATCATCATGAATCAACTATATTATCATGGCTCGTATATCATTTTTCTAGTCATACCGCCATCTATAATAATGTTCTCACCATTTATGAAATCATTACCTGCCAGGAATAAGCAGCCCTCCGCAATATCTTCAGGTTTACCAACGCGTCCTGAAAAATGTTGTTTATGATCCAATTCACGAAGTTTGGCGTAATCATTATTCTCTATCCATCCGGGGCTTATGCAGTTAACCTGGATATTATAAAGCGACAGTGATGCTGCCAGGGCATGAGTAAGGGCAACCAGCCCGCCCTTGGATGCTGAATAAGCTTCGGTATTAGGTTCTGACATGAAGGCCCTCGTGGAAGCAATATTGATTATTTTACCTCTTTTGTTTTTTTTCATGAACCTGACAGCTTCTCTCGAGCATAAAAATGCCCCGCGCAGGTTGGTGTTCAGCACGTGATCCCATTCTTCAATGTCTAGTTCTTCCGGCGATTTATTAACAGCCGTAGCGGCATTATTTACGAGGATATCGATACTCTCCTCCTCCCCTGCCGCATGCCTGATCATTTCCTTAACATCTGGTGGGTTAGCAATATCGCATCCTATAAAACTCAGTTTTCCTCCAGACGCATCAAGTCCTTCCACGAACTGTTTGCCAGCAGAAACGTCTTTGTCTGTAATAATAACGGAATACCCGGCCTTAAGAAATCTGGCGCAAATTGCTTTACCAATACCTCCTGCACCACCGGTAACAAGTATTTTCAACTTTCCAGGTTTTAGTTTACCTGAATAAAGTAACACAAAAAAGGCTATTGAGTCAATAGAAGATGACCTATTTTATCTCCACGATAGAGATCTTGCTATAACCAAGCATTGCCAGCTCAGGATAATACCTGTACGTTTCCTCCCTGGTATTGAATCCCCTGATGATTATATAGTAGTAACCCCACTGTTCCATTATTTCAGGCTCCAGTCCCAGTTCCGACCGTATTCGTCTCTGTGCCCGTTGCACCTGCGATTTCTTGAGGAATTCACCAACTTTTAACGCGATTGGCGGTTCCTTTACAACTGGTTTTGCAATTTCAGGTTTGGGCTCTATTGCCACGTTCATATCTTTAACAGGCTTGACTGCCGGAACTTCCTTCACAAGAGTATCCTTTGTAACGACAGGTTGCTGCTGGACCGGCTTTTTAACTGGCACCAGATCTGGCGTTTTAACCGGAGGTACCCAAAGATCTTTGAATCCCATTATTCCAAGAGACGGTAATACTCGCTCTATATCAGCTCTTGTATTGAATCCTGTTACTCTGACCTTGTAATATCCACCCTCGAATATTACTTCCACCGGATTCTTAACCATCGCGGACAGTTTTTTAGTAAGTGTCTGGGCATACTCCTTATTCCTGAATGCTCCAACCTGTACTGACATTAATGGTTTCGGAACGGGCTGACCAGTGATCGAATCTCTCACGTCGAAAATGGTAAAGACGGTATCCTGTTTTTCAATGAGCACTCTCTGTTGCTGTTTTGCCTTGAGTCTCACGATCCATATCTCGTTAAATCCATTCTTGCGAAGTACTTCTATCTTCTGGTCAACTTCCTCTCTAGTGCGTATTTCCTTGATTCTGACCTTGAAGAAATCGTCGGCAACAACAATCTCCACTTTGTTGCCGAACAGTTGTTCCAGCTTTCTCTTCAGGTTTTCAGCATTCTTCCTTTGTTTAAAGGCCCCGAGCTGAATATCGTAACTATCTTCAGAAATTGTTACCAGTTCCTCAACAAGTTCATGTACAATCATCATTGTTGAATCTTTTCTCACTGGTTCCGGAGTCTTCCTGACTTCCCCGGTTACAGGTTTTACTTTTCCAGTTGTATCAGGTTTGAGAAGCGTGATAGTGAAATCCAGACCTTCGATTATATCTCCTTCCGTTCCGCCTTTTACATTAAACGGGATTGAATCCGGCTTCACTATCATTCTGAGCTTGTAAAGCTGGTTTCTGTCTATGCTGACATAGTAATTGCCAGGTTTCATACCGAAGAATGAGAAGTAGCCATCATCTTCTGTCAGTGTTCTTGCCGAGTGACGATTATTTGAAGAATATAGGTTAACAATCATCCTTCCCTGTCCCCTGCGTTTCCCGTTATCTTCAACGGTGACTGTTCCGCTGGCTTCACCTGCAACTATGATTGGTATCTCTATTGTCTTAAGAATATTCGGATCAACCATAACGCTGATAGTCTTGAAAGGCAGTCTCCAGGAAATATTCTCCAGGCTATTCTGATCAAGCTCAATATAACAGCTGGTATATGGTTCCAGACCAATTATCCTTATTATAGTATCTCTTTCAGAATTAATCAATCGTCCGGAGTTGACTCTCACGCCCAGACCAGCAGCTTTCATCTCCCCGGCATCACGCTTCCCATTACCATTTGCATCAATATATGCAAGAAGTGTTATACCGCCTCTGCCTACATTAGGCCTGTTGTCTCCAAATATAAACCGGGTTTTGCTGTCATTTATAAGGCTTCCGCTGGCATGTTCTACCAACGTGGTATACCCTGAAGAATGTTGTACTGACATACCGGTACGGGCAAAATCGAAATCATATTTGAATCCCAGTTCAGCCATATTGAGATTGTTCCGGAAATTCCTTTCATACGAGGTAAACAGGAAGGCCCTTTCCATCATGCTTTTCTCCAGTCTCAATTTGGCGGAAAGCAGCTGATTCTGAGAATAGCTATACTGAAGCTGTGGCATCAGTACAAACCTGGCAGGCAACCTGAATGCAGCTGAAAGGTTACTATAGAAATATGGTTTAATGTTACCTATAAACAAACCATAAGTCGTAAGATTAGTGTTTATTCCCCACAGGGAACTGGAAAACAACCATTCTCCTGTGGTGTATTGCGATGATGGAAGTATTAGCTGGTTAACAGACAGCCTGTTATATGAACTGAAAGATCCTATTTTCACAGGAACCGATGCCGATAGTTTTCTTTCCTCCCTGTAATTATATTTTATTGCCGTCTGGTTTTTGTCATACAGGGCGTAAGAAAGATCAAGTTGTATATTGGATGGGAGCCTGTAGGTAAGATTTCCTTTTAACCTGACCCCGTGCGTATACTCACCGAGCAGCAAAAGGTTATTAGTAACTTTCAAGGAAGCCCTGACGAATGGCATTGCAGGTCCGGAAGAGACCGAGGAAAGGTACTCCACTCCCGCCCCAACGGTCAGGCCCCTGGTAACTCCATAATTGAGGCTGGCCCTGGCAAAACGACTCATCGACGTGTCCTCGACAAATCCTCCGGAAACAGTATATTCAAAAGTCTTCTCTGGCAGAAAATTAAATGGTATATTGATGCTTTGCTCCCTTGTTTTCTCTTCTCCCCATGGACCGTAAAACTTCAGTTTAACGATAGTATTTCCATAAACAAGAGGTACCTGGAAAGTGAAGAAACCCGATGCATCTGCTTTTACATAATCAACAAGCACGTTGTTAACGTATAGTTCAACGATCCAACCGGGTTCAGTCTTATCACTCAGGGTGTAAGTACCAAAAGATCTTCTGAAAGTAGTCGGCGTGTTTGTGAATTGGACCCCGACAACAGGATTAAAAATCGTGGATGTTGCCTGGGTGGATAATTTACCAAGAGAAACCTGCCTTAACGGGGCGAAATCATTATTGACATAACGCCACTGGTAATTCTGCTGTTTTTCCCTGAATCCATACCTGCTGTTGTAGTTTAGCCCTACAGTAGCTTCTCCGCCAAGAACCATTGCTCCAAGATTAAGATTTAGCCTGGCGTCCGACTTGCCTTTGATTTCCTGTGAAGAAATGACTGACCAGTCTGCCATGCCGAATCTGAAAGCATGACGCTCAAGTCCAATCGTGGTGTCTGCTTTAATTTCACCCTTGAGCCTCGTGATGTTTTTTCTCATTTCGTCGAGCTTCATCTCCCTGATGACAGGCAGTTCAAGTTTGCTCGTTATAAGAACTGACAGGTTTCGGAAGCTGAAGGAACAGTCTAGTCCGAATATTCTGCCAAATTGATCAGCTTTGAGGTACAGGTTTGACTCAGTTTTGACAAGATCTCCAGCAGAAAGCCTGTAAACTCTTTCCTGGTAGATGATATTATTCGAATGACGGCTTATGTAGAATTTGGCATCAGGGTTTATGAAAAAGCCTGAAATTGAATCAAGACCCTGGGTCGGGGTATTTCTAATGCGGAGAAAATCAAACAGGTCAGTGACTGGGAGAAAAAGTGTTTCTCCTTTTATAACGGCTGGCATTTCAAGTCCGCCGGCTCCTTTTATTTCAACATAAACATTTATCTCATCGTATTCAGGCTCGTCCTGTGCATTCAACACACCGGGGAGAAGGAATAAGGCAAGCATCAAAGCAAAGTATAATGAAAACCGAGGAAGAAGCCTGAGATATCCGGCTGGCAAAAAGTTATTTATCAATATTCTTCCTCTCATTTCTTACCCTGGTCTCCTGCAGTTTGAGTCTACTCGTAAATGAATGTTATGTTAAAAGTACCGGTATAGCTACCTGGCGGATTGGTTGCAATATTACCTACGAGCAGGCTGCCTCCTATTGAAAATACAGTCGCTGTTGGTGGATCAGTATTAATGACGAAAGTCGTTCCCGGGCTGGCTGCTCCAAGTTGAAGCGTCATCGTATACACGCCGTTGCTCAATAGTGCATCGGCAGGATCGAGCAGGTTAATAAGAGTACCGGCATTGGCGACAAGGTCGAAAGTAGCAGCTGATACCGGGTAGCCAAGTCCGAGAAGGATAACATCCCCGGCCGAGGTGCGGGCACCTGATGCATTTACAGTAACTGATCCACCTGCTGCACCCAATGTAAACGCACCAAAACTTAAGCCTGCTCCGGTAACTGTAATCTCCAGCGGTCGTGGTGGCGGCTCCTGACCTGCCAGGTTTGTAACGAACAAGAGCAGAAACATCACCGCGAAGGAGCCTCTTCTGGCAAAATTGCTGCAAATACTGATTAACCTTTTTCTGGTCATTATCTGTTCACAATTAATTTGCGTGTAATTTTCTGATTCCCTGTCACCAGAGTCACCATGTATATTCCATTCGTCAGTGACATATCAAACTCCTGATATCCAGTTTCATCTATTCTTCGGGTATACAGTATCTGACCTGCCATATTTGAAACGAATATTTCTCCCTTCCCTCCTTTTAGCTGTCTAATATCAGCCTTGAGAACCCCTTCTGAAAGCCATACCGAGAATTCTTTTCCTGCAACCTGATCGGAACCTGTACCGGTTGTCAGCCTCGATATATTAAGGAAGAATCTTGTCATGTATTCACCTTTGGGCAGAAATACACTGTAACTGCCATTATATAGCAGGCTACGACTTATTCCTGTTACATTATCATAGAAATAAATATTGTATCCCGGGTAGAAATCGTTAATCTCACTGATCTTAACTCGAAGGGTTCCATCCTTGTTAGCTTTTACACCAAGTGGAATCTGCACAAGGTCATCAGAAGACTCGGAGATGGCCGAGATAGAGAGCTTGCTGTTTTCCAGGCTTAACGAGTAGATGTTAGGAACAGACAGGTCAGTGTTCATCAGCTTCAATGCATCAAGCGTCTTCTCGAAGTGGGCGGTACCTTTTTCATCAAGGTAAATAAGCATTTTGTCCGTTTTTGATGTATCAGACTCGAACACGGCGCTTAGTCTTACCATTTGCCTGTTTCCCTTCTCACCTGATTTCGAGAAACTCTGGCTGGTATTACCAGATCTGACCTGGTTATTCAACGACAGAATTCCTGTAACGGGGAAAGCACCGTCGGAGACATGAATAAAGACGGCCTGCATGGAAGGTATAATATTGCTTACTATACCATCCGACGATATACCATTTATATAACTGCTGTAAGTTCCAACGTATTGATCGGTGGCTCCTGGCTTAAAATAATACAGGGCGTCATCAATATTTGTCTTGGTCCAACCCGATGCAGCATCCCAGTCAATTGGTGAAGGATAAGGGTTCCCAATCAGGTTCAGTCCCCTGGTGTAAGTATTGTCATGATTGTAAAGGGTGACTGAAAGCGGGCCGTTATTAACAACACCGGTTATGTCGAATGTTCCGGCAGCCGAAACATTTCCGAAGTTGACAGAAAAGCCCTGGAGAGGATTCATCACGTTTACAGGATTAACATAACTGACCCAGCCAGAAGTGGTTCTCGATTCATCATACCTGTAAACGGGTGGGAAAGATGCTGCCAGGTTAATCTCATCACTAAGCTGGCTGATTGTGGCAGCCTGGAAAGGAGAGGAAATATACCTGTACCCGAAAGTTGACGGCAGATAACGTTCCATGTTCACGCTACCGGTTACCTGACCTGATCCAGTCCCATCTATATAAGCTGTTCCTGACGCGGTAGATACAAGTGTCAGATTTCCTGCTGATGCCAGATCTCCAGATACCACCCTCAGATAACCGGTCACTCCAACAGGTCCTCCAAGTGTAACACCAGAGGCATTATTAATTATTAGATTCTGAACCAAACCACCACTGAAAACCCCGGAACCAATCGATTGTGGTGAAGTGCCATTCATCTCTATGGTGCCTGCGATGGCAGTTATTGTGCCACTATTGGATATTGTTCCGGCAATTCTCAGAGTATTCCCACTTATTGTCAGTGACGATCCTGCCGCTATAGTAAGGTTCCTGATACCCCCGGCAAGACCACTGCTTATTACCGGTTTGTTGGATACATTAGGAATAATCACATCGGTTAACAGGGTTGGTATAATCCCGCAGCTCCAGTTTCCTGCATTATTCCAGTCAGTACTGACTGCCCCGGTCCAGTTAAATACAGAGGATATAATGAGTGTATTTGTTGCAGAAACAACACTGCATCCTCCGGCAGCGGCTACAGTATAAGTAACCGTATAAGTTCCAGGGGTGCTCGCAGAAATATTGACCTCGCCGGTAGAAGTATTAGCGAATACAAGTCCGGCTGTAGAGCTAAAACTACCAGCGACCCCGCCTCCACTGAACGTAGGCAGAGCGTTTGCCGCATTTGGACAATAAGGGCTACCGGCATAGCTAAAGGCAGCAACCGGAGTTGGTGTCACGGTTATGTCCATCGTCCGGGGAACACTTGTACCGCAAGAGTTTGTTGCAGTAACTGACAAGGTCCCGCTGGTTGCTGTCGGGCCGAAATCTATTGTCACGGAATTACCGGTTCCATTAATCGTGTGACCAGTACCTGTATACGACCAGTTATATGTTTGACCTGCAACATTTGGAACCGTGAAAATGTGACCCGTTGTGTTCTGACATACAGGAGTTACCGAGGCTGTAAAATTACCCGGGCGTGATGCCACAACCGGGAACGAAATAGTTACTTCATCAAAAGAGGTACATGATGAATTGCTAATTGTCCATCTGAGAGTATAAGAACCCCCCAGCACACCAGAAAAAGTAGTATTGTAAAGAGTGGCATTTGTCAGGGTACCTCCCGTTCCGCTTACTATCGTCCAGAGGCCGCTATATGGGGCCGGAGCGTTGGCAGCGAGGGTTGTTGAAGACAAGCCGCATAGGGATTGATCCGGTCCGGCATTGGCAGTGGTTGGAATATCATAGACATTAATTGGTCGCGGATCCACAACACCTGTGCCTGAACCATTATTGTAGGTGAAACCTGTCAACCTGTATGCGCCAGAAGAACTAGTCGGTAGCGTGTAAGGCAACGAGGAGACAACAACAGGAGTCTGGGCAATGCCATTAATAGAGTATGAAAGAGTATAATTAAGTGTTATGGGCGATGAAGATGTAAAGCTTACAGGTATTCCCGCGTTACCGCAGACAGGACCAGATGGATTTAGTGATGCTCTTGGCTTAAGAGTTGTCACGGCGGCAATTGTAAAATCCCTTTCAGTTGGAGTAATTGACACTGATCCGGAACTTGCAACCGTTCCATTATTCCCGTCACCGCTTGTTACGGAAGACAGCTCCTGCCAGGTACCAGCCGCTAAATCAGTTAGGCGGATATCTGATATACCATTTTGGGTCATTAATGGAGTAATAGCACTGTAAATGTCCCAGCCCAGCTTCACGGTGGCATTCCTGGCCACTGAAGAACTTATTGCCCAGTATTCATCAGCATTTACAGCCTGTAACGGGCTGTTAAATGAACCTGAAGTGCTGTTTGGCCTCACGTAATTAGCTGTCCACTGTGTAGTCGTTCCTGTTCCTGCTGTAACTGTCAGTGCATGACCGAAAGTTGTTCCTGTTCCAAGAGGGAAAACAAATGATGCAGCTGAAGGAATGCTCTTGGTCAAAGGTCCGTTTATGAAGGATGTACTTTTCCCTCCCGAAGGAATTACACAGGTCGACGACTGGTTATTAATTATCAGTCTGTCGGTGGCTGAAGTAGAAATTATTCCCTCAGTCAGTAGCAGGTTTCCATTTACTTCAATATTGCCATTACCCAGTACAAGACCATGAGTGTTATTTATTTCAAGGTTGTTAAACCCATTAACCCCGTCAAATGAACCAAGAGCCCCACCCAGATGCTGAACAGT
Source organism: Bacteroidales bacterium (assembly GCA_046329885.1). Classification (GTDB taxonomy): domain Bacteria; phylum Bacteroidota; class Bacteroidia; order Bacteroidales; family VadinHA17; genus LD21. Next base: position 1,784 of record JAXLTU010000035.1, on the reverse strand, counting down.
CGTTCCCTGGAAAGACACTGTGGCACCCAGGCCTGAACCAGAAAGGAAGGTTCCGGAGTTGTATCTCTCCAGGGTACCTCCAATAATTAATGATTTATTATTAAGGGTGTTGTCAAGTGTCGGACCATCAATAACGAGTCTCCTGCAGATAGTGAGGTCCCTGTTGGGAAGATACCTGAACCCTGTTCCGGAAAGGAATAAAGCAGGCACTGTATTGAACTGAGTTGCAATAATGGTGTAATTGCCGGTTCCGGAATACTCGAGGGTACCTCCTGAAGGACAGTTCAGAAACGAACTGAAATTACCTGCCGGAAGGTTACCTCCGTTGAGCACCAGAGTGCCTGAACCATCAACAAGCCCTAGATTATGCCCAAATGTAGTGGCCGGTATTGTAAGTGTATTATTAATTGTAGTCCTGTAAGCGAAGCAATAACCTATATCGGTTCTGACTTCATGGTCAATTATCACGATAAAGCCATTAGGTCCTCCAACCGGACATGCTGGTGCAGAGCCTACAGGAGCCCATATATTCCTGTCAGACCAGTCACCATCAGAAACGGTAATATAAGAAGGGACTTCATCTGGTATGGCAGAATCGATACCAGCAGTGAAATCACCGCTCAGATTATCTGAACCAGCAGGAAACTGGAACAAAATCTCATGAGTCACCTCGTTCACGTTGTCTGTTGAAGGCCCGGGTGTGGCTTTGCTCCAGAAGGTCCCCGGAGACAAAAGGCGTGCAGCAATGTAATCGCTTTCCGTTCCACTTACATCACCGGCATCATATCCAAGCAATAAGGAACCATTAAAACCTGATATACCGGAACTCTCGATAGCCCAATAATAATTCAGAACATTTGCTTCATCAAGAACACCCGGGTGATTACTGTTAACCGGGCTGACGTTTATATAACCAACCGAACCGTTCGCATTTATGAAATAAGTTGCCGGAGTATATTTCTCGGAGACTCCAACTGGGAAGTAAAAAGTGTCACGTACTGCAATAGTATTAAAAAACTTCCTGAGTCCGCCACTGCTTATAACACCGTCAGAAACTATCATCTTCGTGGCGCTGAATGGTGCTCCTCCAATCTGGCTGTTAACACCAAGAGTTAATCTGTTCGAACTTATGTCCAATAAGCCAAGAGTAAGTTCGAGATTGTTCTGAATTGTAAGGTCATTATTTGTCCTGGCACCGAGGGCATTGTTAAGTACAAGTCTTCCGAAAGAACCGGTGCCATAGATTTGCTGAAGGATACTTCCGTTCAGGTAAACACCTCCATTCACGTTATCGTCAGTATATGTAGCGTCGTTAGTGATGTTCTTAAGAAGAGTGAGGCGCCTGGAGCCAAGAATAAGTGTTCCGCGGGTAATCGAGAGATTCCCGTTAACTGTGAAATTATTGTTTACTGACAGTGAAGTAACAGGACTGACAGTCATATTATTGAAGTTGGTAACTGTGGTTCCCAGTATCGACTGTGCATTACCATTAAATACAGTGGTGTTATTCCCGTAAGTATATGTTCCTGAATTTGTGAAATCACCGCCGATAGTTACACCCAGGTCATTTGTAACCAGAGAGCTGGTCGCGTTTGTTATCACCAGGTTTCCTGCAAGAACGAGAGGATTGACACTTAGAGAAACATTGGCAGCACCACCAGCTCCGAAACCGGTAATCGTGAAATTATTCAGGGAAATAGCCACATCAGTCTTAAATGTTGACTCTGCAGCCGTTACAGTAGTTGGTGGTTGTACAATTATAGTACCTCCAGTGACAGAAGCTG
>JAXLTU010000034.1:0-42612 GCA_046329885.1 Bacteroidales bacterium | reverse complement strand
GAGAAGGAATTCGGCCCGGTTTTGTTTGACAGCCATGCTGTGTTTACTAATTTCCCTGGCCGGAGTCGCGCAAATAAAAGTCAGGCTTCTAACCTCGGCAAAGCCAACTTATGTATGGTTTACAGTTACTTCAGGACAGTTTTTTATTAAAACGTCAGGGACCACTCATGGCAGTTTGCAAAAAGGCCAGACCGCCCTGCTCACGCTCTTGAAAGGGAAGGTAGTCATAAAAGCTTCAGACATCTCAGCCTTCAGTATCGATTCACTTGAACTTGTCGCCGCTGATCAGTCATGTATATTCAGGCTTGGACAGGGTTCGCCCGGCAGGTTGCAGGGTAATTATTCGGGCTCGCTTAGTTGCAAACCTGATATGGGTTCTCTCTTGTTGATTAACACCACGGATATTGAAAAGTATATTGCCGGAGTAGTAAAGGCAGAAGGAGGAGGAGGGAGGCTTACCGAGTACTTCAAGACGCAGGCTGTCATTGCCAGGACTTACACCTACCGTTACCTCGACCGGCATGTTCACGACCACTATAATCTTTGCGACGATGTGCATTGCCAGTCCTACCTGGGTAATGTGACTGACAAGCTTATAAATGATGCTGTTACAGCAACGGCAGGTGATGTGATAGTGACATCGGACAGTATACTGATAATTGCAGCATTTCACTCGAATTGCGGTGGAGAAACATCACCTTCGGAATATGCCTGGATGATGTCTCTTCCTTATCTCAAGAAAGTAAATGATCCCTATTGTCTGAATTCACGCAATGCAAGATGGGTTAAAACTATCCCGCTTGGTGATTGGGAAAACGCCCTTGAAAGTAACGGGTATAAAAAACCAGCGGATCGCGTTGATAGTTACGATTTCAATCAGGAGACCCGCCAGGCCGATTATATAAAAGGTTCATTCAGGCTCCCGTTCCGTGATCTCCGAAATACACTCGATCTGAGATCAGCATGGTTCTCAGTTCTTACTAAAGGCGATTCGGTTACTCTTGCAGGTAAGGGTTATGGCCATGGAGTAGGACTCTGCCAGGAGGGAGCAATGGAGATGGCACGTCTTGGCTCGCCTTTCGACGAGATTATAAGATTTTATTACCCGGGTGTGACCATTATAAAAATAGGTGATGTTAAAAAAACTGCTGCCCCCCGCTGACAGACCTTGTCATATTGCCTAATTAACTATTTTTGCTTTTCATTCTTTTTTATGTTTGCCATATTCAGAAAGGAAATAGCAGGATTTTTCAGCAGCCTGACAGGTTATATAGTGATAGCTGTCTTTTTGCTGATCAATTCCCTGTTCATGTGGATAATCCCCGGCGAGTGGAATATCATCGACACCGGGTACGCGGGGTTGGATACACTTTTCAGCCTGTCTCCCTGGATCTTCCTTTTTCTCGTGCCGGCTATTACAATGAAAATGATAGCAGAGGAGAAACGGCTCGGAACAATCGAACTTATTTATTCAAGGCCCCTTTCTGAACGGGATGTTGTTTATGGCAAGTTCCTGGCTTCGGTGGTTCTCGTCCTGCTTTCACTTCTGCCATGCCTTGTCTGGTACGTGACCGTGTTTATTTATGGCGATACCCCGGGTAATCTTGATAGCGGAGGAATTGCAGGTTCATTCATCGGGCTTTTCCTGCTCGCGTCCGTTTATGCCGCCACGGGAGTCTTTGCTTCATCATTGACCGACAACCAGGTCATTGCTTTCATAGTTGCTGTTGTTATTTGCCTGTTTTTATTCGCCGGGTTCGACCTTGTTTCAGAACTTCCCGGCTTTGGTAAAACAGGCGAATACGTTGCCGGTTTAGGAATCAATGAACATTATAAATCAGTTAGCAGGGGTGTAATAGATATCAGGGATATTTTTTACTACCTGGCTGTTGTTGTCATTTTAAACGAGGCAACCCGTCTATCACTTATTTCCAGGAAATGGAAAAGAAAAAGTTAAACCAGGCTGACCCAGCTCCAGGGAGATTACGCAACTGGCTCCAGTTTGGCGGTATAAGTATTATTGCATTAGCGATCTGGCTTGCCAGTTCAGTACTCAATATCAGGATTGACCTCACTGAAGATCACAGGTATACCTTGTCGGAGCCCACGAAAAGGATACTATCAGAACTTGGGAATGATGTTTATATCCAGATATACCTCGACGGGGACATGCCAGTGCAGTTCAGGAAGCTCAGGAGGTCGGTAAAGGAAACACTTGAAGAGTTCAGGATCGAGTCAGGAAGACACGTTGACTATGACTTCATTAATCCATCGGAAGGTAACACCGGCGAGGAACGAAACAAAAAATATCTTGATCTTGCCCGGAAAGGTCTTTCACCTATGAAGGTCCAGTCGAGGGATGCAGAAGGTGGTGCCAGCCAGAAGATAATTTTCCCAGGGATGATCATTAATTATAATGGAATTGAAATTCCTTATAACTTCCTCAGGAATGATCAGTCAGTTCCGGCAGATATTAATTTTCAGCATTCCATTGAAGGACTCGAGTATGGTCTGATACAGACAATAGCCACTATCACTTCCGATTCGATAAAAAAAGTAGTCTTCATCGAGGGACATGGAGAGTACAGCGATCCGGAAGTTGGTGATCTGACTGCTGAACTATCCAAATACTTCACGATCGACAGGGGAGAGATAGGTGGTCGCCTGGGTGTTCTCGACAGGTACTCGGTTGTGATTATTGCCGGACCGACTTCGGTTATCAGTGACGCGGACCGCCTCGCGATTGACCAGTACATTATGAATGGAGGCAAAGTGCTTTGGCTCGTGGAAGAAGTAAACGTGAATGCCGACAGTCTTGCACTGGGTGAAACAGTTGCCCTTTATAAACCGCTTGGACTGGAAGAACAAATCTTCAGATATGGCATAAGGATAAATCCATCTTTAGTGCAGCAGATTGAATGCCTGCTTATTCCCATGAAGGTTGTCACAGGGAATCAGCAACAGATTGTTCCGGTGCCATGGCTATATTACCCGCTCCTGTATCCATCCGGAAGTCATCCTGTTACCCGGAACCTCAACAGGATCGCTGCTAAATTCACGGGATACATTGATACAGTCGGACTTGACCCGGCTATAAAGAAAACAGTACTGGTTTCAACATCGCCGGCAGCCAGGCTCGTTAGCCCGCCCTTGCTTATCTCGCTTAAAGAAACTGACAATTCTCCCGATCCGGCAACCTTCACGAAAGCTTCACTTCCCGTTGCAGTGCTTCTCGAGGGAAAGTTCAATTCAGCATTCAGGAACAGACCTGTTAATGATATTGTCACTGATAAATCGTTCAGATTGAAACAGGAGAGCATTAATACTAAAATGATTCTGGTTGCTGATCCTGACATAATGAGGAATGATGTGAAAAGAGTCGGAAACAACATAACTCCTTTGCCCCTTGGACAGGATAAGTTCACGATGCAGGTTTACGGTAACAGGGATTTCCTGGTAAATGCTATTAATTACCTGGCTGACGATAATGGTTTGCTGGAGCTGAGATCGCGTGAAGTTAAACTCAGGCTCCTCGACAGGAAAGCATTGAGAGAAGACAGGGTGATAATTAAAATCCTGAACACGGGTTTCCCGGTTCTGCTTGTTTTAATAGCGGGTTTCTTATACAACTTTTACAGGAAGAAAAGATATTCAATCTGACCCGATGGGAAAGACTTTGTATAAATATATTGCTGTTTTTGCTGCCGGCCTGATTATCATTCTTTTAATTCTTCGCGACAGGTCGCCTTTCGGGAGCAGGAACACGTCATTCGCCGTGAAAAAAAGCGCTGCAATAACACGTGTGGAGTTTTTCAATGGCGATGAAAAGCTTGTACTCACGAAGACGGATGATAAATGGCTTGTTAATAAAAGCACCGAGGCAAGAAAACAGCCTGTAAAGGCCCTGTTGAATGTCCTGGGGTCACTCGATATAAAATCTCCGGTATCAGACGAGGCATTCAGGTCGGAAATTGTTGATAATTCAATCTCACCGGTAAGGGTACATGTCTTCCGCGGTGCAAGGGTTATCAGGACCTTTTATGTTTACAGGGTGGGATCTAATAAACACGGGAACATTATGAAGATGCGCCCATCTTCAAAACCTTATATAATGTCAGCAACAGGCATCGACGGCGATATAGGGGCATTATTTTCAACTGATAAGAAGTTCTGGGAGCCTTACAGCGTTTTCAGATTACTTCCCGGCGAGATAAGGAGTATAGAAGTAATATACCCTGCCGACAGCAGTTCTTCTTTCATGTTGGAACGATCTGGTGATGTATTCGTGCTCCAGGGTCAGAACAGGCGTATTATCAGTGCTGATAGCGCGAGGGTGAGGCGATACGTCTCGTATTTTTCAGCAGTGCCATTGGAATCGTGGAGCCACCTCACGTCTGTTATTGATTCGACCACTGGAAAAGTTAGTGAGCCTTTCTGTGAAATCGCTGTCACAACAAATGAACAATTGAGTACCAGGCTCACAATATGGGAAAAAATGGCAAGCAGGGATGGAATCACCACTATTGATCGTGACAGGGTATATGCCAGAAAAGATACTGTAAGCAGGCTTTTCGTCATGAGGTATTTTGATCTCGACCCGTTACTTAAAAAGAAATCATATTTCGTGGGTAATTGAATTTTTAGTTTGACAATAATTGTTTTTTTTGTAATATTGATAATCGCTAAACGACTTATAATGCCATTGCAATTCAATGAATTAGAGATCGTTTTTGCGAGAATAAGCTGGAAAACAAACTTTAATACGACGATAAAATGAAATTTGTAGTATCAAGTACTGAACTTCTGAGTCACCTGCAGGCGATAAGCAGGGTTATCAGTTCAAAAAATACACTCCCGATTCTTGATAATTTCCTGTTTAAACTGGCGAAGAACACCCTCGAGATAACCGCCTCTGATCTTGAATCAACACTGATAACCAAGATGAAACTCGAGAATGCCGATGGTGATGGTTCGATAGCAATCCCTGCCAAGATACTTCTCGATACCCTGAAAGAATTTCCGATTCAGCCCCTGGCATTCGATATCAACATGGATACAATGGCAGTTGTGATCAGTTCTGAAAACGGGAAATTCAGCGTGGTGGGTCAGAATGGTATCGATTTTCCAGTTCTCCCGTCAATTAAGAAAGAAAAGAAATTCACCTTCAGCGTTGATGCTACCCTGCTTTTATCAGGCATAAACAAGACTCTTTTCGCGACAGCTGATGATGAATTGCGTCCGGTTATGGGTGGTATCTTTGTTGAAGCAAGCCCTGAAAAAATTACTTTCGTTGCTTCCGATGCTCACAAGCTTGTCAGGTACCAGCGCACTGACGCGAAAGCTGACAGCAATTCTTCTTTTATTCTTCCGAAAAAGCCGGCTTCACTGCTAAAGAATATTTTGCCCAAGGAAGAGGGGCAGGTAACTGTCGAGTTTGATGACAAGAACGCATTCTTCACACTTGCAGATTTTAAGGTGGTATGCCGTCTTGTTGAAGGTAACTATCCAAACTATAATTCTGTTATTCCACGTAATAACCCCAGGAAAATCACCATCGACCGGGTTGAGTTCTACAACACTCTTAAAAGGGTTTCAGTGTTCTCGAACCAGGCCAGTAACCTTGTAAAGCTGCAGCTGACCGGTAACCAGGTCATGGTATCCGCTCAAGATCTGGATTTCAGCATTTCCGCTTACGAACGCGTGAAGTGCCAGTACGAGGGTGACGAGATGGAGATCGGATTCAAATCAGTTTTCCTGCTCGAGATTCTTGCAAATCTTTCGGCACAGGATGTTGTTATTGAGCTCGCGGATCCTACAAGGGCCGGTCTGTTCCTTCCTGCAGAACCTGACAACGAATCGGAAGATCTGCTCATGCTTCTTATGCCAATGATGATAAACGCCTGATACTGAAAAGAAGGCTGTTTTAATTAACAATTGCTGAATTGGAGCTTAAACTTAAAAGACCCCTGGCTTTTATTGATCTCGAAACCACGGGGATAAACATCATTTCCGACAGGATAGTAGAGATCTCCGTGCTCAAGGTGATGTCTGACGGTAAGGAGGAGTGGTTTGAAGAGCTCGTTAATCCTGAAATGCCTATACCTCCGAAAGCAACATCGATACACGGGATATCCGATCAGGATGTTGCTGATAAACCAAGGTTCAGGGATATAGCGAAGAATCTGTCAGCCTTTCTTGAAGGCTGCGACCTCGCCGGTTACAACGCTAATAAATTTGATATTCCGGTTCTGGCTGAAGAATTTCTGAGGGTCAATATTGACTTTGATTTCAGAAGACGGAAATATGTGGATGTCCAGGTCATCTTTCACAAGAAGGAACAGAGAACACTGAGTGCCGCTTATCTCTTCTATTGCAACAGGAAGCTTGAGAACGCACATTCTGCAACTGCTGATACCCAGGCCACATACGATATTCTCAAAGCACAGCTTGACAGGTATGCTGATCTTGAAAACGATGTCGATAAATTATCCGGATTCAGCGCTTATAATACTTCAGCCGATTTTGTCGGGAGGATAATCTTCGATGAAAACGGAAGGGAAATGTTTAACTTCGGGAAGTACAAGGGACAACTCGTTGAGAAAGTACTAAAGGATGATCCTTCATACTACTCGTGGATGATGAATGGTGACTTCTCACTTTATACAAAGAAGGTACTCACCGAGATCAGATTAAGGGGATTTGGAAACAAGACCGAAAAATGAAAATCATTTGCATTGGCGTAAACTACAGGCAGCATGCCATTGAGATGGGAAGACCTTTCCCGGAAGTACCTCTTGTTTTCATCAAGCCCGATTCGGCGATTCTTAAGAATAACAAACCATTTTTCCTGCCCGACTTTTCGGAAAATATCCACTATGAGGTTGAGGTCGTTATCAAGATAAGTAAGCTGGGCAAAAGCATAGCTGCAAAATTCGCTCACAGGTATTTCGATGAAGTAACTCTAGGTGTAGATATAACCGCGAGGGACCTGCAGGGGAAACTTGCAAAAGCAGGGCATCCATGGACCATTGCCAAGGGATTTGACGGTTCTGCACCGCTTGGTAAATTCATGCCGGTTTCAAATTTTAAAAGTATCGACGACCTTGGTTTCAGACTTGATATTAATGGTAAGACTGTTCAACAGGGGAATACTTCCGATATGATCTTCAATATTTCGCAGATAATAGAGTATTCTTCAAAATTCTTCACCCTGAAGACAGGCGATCTTATTTTTACCGGGACCCCTTCAGGCGTGGGACCCCTTCACCGGGGAGATAATCTGGTGGCAACGCTGGAGGATAAAACTGTTCTTGATTTCATGATCAGGTGATCTACTTCAGATCGATTCGGCGATTTCCCTTACATGTGATGTTAGTTCCAGCAGGTCGTTTAATGCAGTGACCGGGTTTATTATTGTGATTCTCAACCAGAGCTTCCCTTCTATTTCTGTCTGAACTATGTAAAACCTGCCTCCTTTTATTATCCTGTCCCTGACAAGGGCGTTTATGGAGTTCAGTTCTTCATTTGTCTTGTTTCCAGGATTGTACCTGAAACATACTATATTGGCTGAAGGTGTAACCGCCAGCTCGAAATCAGCGGACTCCCTGATTTTTTTGCTGAAGTCCGAGGCTAGATCGTACCGGCTGTCTATATACTCCTTGTAATAACTTTTACCGTAATATTTAACGGCGGTGTAGGCCACGACACCGAGGGCGCTCTTCGTGCATTCAAGAGTACGTTTGGCACTGTTGTACCATTCGTTGTTAATATTCTTTCTGAAGAGATAGGTTGCCTTCTGTGAAAATGTTTCGAAAGATCTGTCAGCATTTCTGAAAAGAACGAGGGTGTTCAGTCCACCGACGAGAAGCATTTTGTGGAAATCGATCACTATCGAATCGGCCATATTGAGACCCTTCACAAGATGCCTGTATTTATCTGAAAATAGCACGCCAAGTCCATGTGCTCCATCAACATGCATCCAAAGATTGTTGGCACGGCAGAATTTCCCGATAGCCTCGAGGTCGTCGTAGGTACCGGTTGCTGTCGAGCACGAGTTTGCAACAACAGCCACCACTTTTATTCCCTGCCTCGTTGCAGCCTCAAGACAAGCGTCGAGGTCACCGGTTTTCATACGGAAGTCAGGGTCATAACCGATCCTGATCACGGATTTATCTCCCAGCCCCATGATCTTAATATTCCTGGCTATCCCATAATGTGACTGCTCTGAAACAATGAACCCAGGCCTGTCGCCTTCCCTGATTCCTTCTTCCCAGATATTGTAATCGGACATTGACTGCCTTGCAGCCAGCATGGCAGTCAGGTTTCCCGCGCTGCCTCCATGGGTGAATATACCGTCGTAGTTTCCCTCGTATCCAATAAGCTCTCCAAAGTATTTCACCAGGCTTCTTTCCATTGCCATGGCAACCGGTCCCATCTCATAAACAGCCGCACCGTTATTAAGGAGTGATGTACATAGCTGGACAAGGGATGTGAGCGGGAGTGGTGTGGTTACCTGGTGGCCAATGTAACGCGGATGATGCAAATGGTTTGACATCCTGATGACTTTCTCCGTGAACACGTCAAATGGCTCCTCGCCATCTTCATTGTTCACCCTGGCAAAAACACTTGTCAATTCATCGGGATCACGCCATGGCAGTACCGGCATTTCCTTACTTGCGAGTGCTTCGCCCAGGTAATCAGCCAGTCTGTCAACAAGCTGGTGACCTTCTTTTCTGAATGCCTCGGGAGAAAAAGGTCCCGGGATTGCATTATGTTCCTTATTTTCCATCAAGCTCCGTGTTCAGTGTTCTGAAAAAGTCACGTATAAATATATCTATACGGGATGATTCTATTTCTTCAATTAGTTGTCTGATTCCTTTTTTGTATGATAACATCTCCTCGAGCAGTTCGGCTATCCCGCAATATCCTGATGGATTACCATCCTTAAAACTATATGTATCGACCTGGTTATTGTACCCTGTACAAAACTGTTTTAGCATCTCGAACCGAACTTCCTGTTCCCCGACAATTTCGGGAAGTTGCCACAGAACGGTTTTAAGATTATTGAACCTGCCGGTGGCGTTTTTCAAGATTTCACTTCCTATTGATTTTTTTGATATGCCCCTTTCAAGGTATATCTCGAAATATCTGTAAATACCTGTTATCCCGAAGGCATCGATATCATCGGCTACCGAGAGTATATTTTTCAACAATGAACCATCCGGCTGCCCGGTGTAATCCTTGTTGTCATGTTTTTCAATGGCATCAGTTAATTCCGCGTAATTGGCCGGATTAAGACCTGACAGAGCGAGATACCGGATGCAATGGTCAGAGCTGATCCTGCCATGCCTTGCTCCCTTGTCAACGACCATTCCTGAATCGTGCAAGTAACAGGCTATAATAAGATCCTCGGTAAAACGATGGGCAGGTCCGGTAAAAGCGAAAAGTGGCGAGGAAATGATTCTCCTGGCGTTTGCCCAAACTCTCGCGTGGTGTTCCGGGCCATGAGAATCGAGGTTTATCCCCGAGAACAGCTCTTCAAGGTATGTCTCGAGGCGTTCTTTGTGTTTCGACTCTGCAGATTCAATTATTTCGCTGATATTCATCCGGTTTATCAAAAAAAAGAAGGCTGTAAAAGCCTTCCATGCAGTATTTTAAATTTAGTTTATTCAATCGATCATTTTCTTTGCCATGTCGAGGATTGTTGTGTCTTCAATTGTCACTATCCCCCCGTTTGGACCCTTCTCGAAGTGCACGCCGGCACTTTCTCCTCTTTCAAAATTCCAGCCGCCAAAATAATTTCTTACAGTTTCTTCCTTCAGGTCGAGCTTTTCGGCTATTTTCCTCATGCTGCCTGAAGGCAGCCTGTCTTTGATGTCTCTCAGTTCATTGAAGGTGATCGTGGTTGCCATATTCGTAATTTTTATTTTTTTAATCGTTTAATGCAAGTTTAACTCTCAAAAATACGAAATTCCGGTTAAAGATGAAAGGAGTTTTGTTAAATAATGATAAAGTAAAAACTCTGATTATCCTCCAATTGCATCAAGGTTACGAATAATGTAGACATTATAATCTCCCAGGTATTCGAACCCGTGTTTCCTGTATAGGTCAATAGCTCTGGAGTTTGAGGAATGAACCTCGAGTTTAACCTGGTAACCTTTTGATTTAACATGAGAAAGGGAGTTTTTGAGGAGAATATGTGATAAGCCCTTTCCCTGGTATAGCGGATCAATTCCAAAATGATGAAGATGGATTCTTCTTCCATCGAAAGTCATCCATGATGTACCAACAACCAGACCTGAATGAATTTCTTCGAGCAGCAGCAATCTTCCACCCATGTCAATGCTGTCTTCAATAGTCTCCTCGTTATCACCTCTTGAAGGATTGCCCATGCCGGTAGACTGCCAAATCTCCGAGATCCTGGTGTAGTCACCTCTCCTGTAATCTCGCACGGAATATTCTTCTTTCCCGGTCATGTTTGGATGAATTTCATATTTTTTTGATCAGTTCAAGAAATAGCTTCATGGCCTGGTGCTTCTTCTCGTCGAGTTTGAAGTCTATATTTTCCGTGAGGTAAGTTTTCAGAACTTCGTTTCTGATGGCACCCGAATCGCTGAAGTATTCAACAACCTTATCTATATTCCTTACGCCCAGCCCGAGTGCAGCATTGAATTCGCTTAAAAACCTCTCATCAAGGTTTTTGTTTGCCACCCAGCATGCAAACACGAATGGAAGACCGGTATATTTTTTCCATTCCTCGGCCAGGTCGATCCTCCGGGAAAATTTTGATTCAGATTCAAAGCATTGATCTCCAATAAGGACCACGGCTTCATTGCAAGGTATATTGAAAAAATCAGTTCTCTCGTTGGTGCTCACCCACTTGTATTCCTTGTTCCACATATGACGGGCAAGGACTCTTACAAGTGTTACCGAGGAAACTGACCTGTAATCAAGACTGATTGTATTGACTTCTTCGAACGGGCAGTTACCAAGCAGCATGACTGTTCTAACCTTTCCATTGGCGCCAATACAATAGTCGCTTATTATGTTGCTGCCGGCAACCCCGGGGATGGCAGCAACTGGTATCAGCCCGATATCGGCCCTGTTACCGGCTAGTTTCGAGGCACATTGAGCCGGGTGATCGGTTTCAATTATTGCTTTCCTGTCGAATCCGCTTTCTTTGAGGCCCCAGATGAACGGATAGGTGTTCGCGTATTTAACCGCGGAAATCCTGATATTGTGCATTATAGTGTAACGTTGACCTGTATATTTCAATTTGTCTTGTAAACAGGTTTTACAACCCTTAAAAATACTACTTTTGTCTTAAATGGTATAACAACTAAAAACGCAAACTGATCAATAATGGAATTGAATTCTTTGACATCCGTTTCCCCCGTCGATGGCAGGTACAGGCAGAAAACAGATGATCTTGCCCCTTACTTCTCGGAATACGGATTGATCAGATACAGGCTTATCGTTGAAGTAGAATATTTTATAGCTCTCTGCGAGATTCCTTTGCCTGGTTTAAAGACTTTTAACAAGGGAAATTACAGCCTGCTGAGATCTTTTTACGAGGATTTTGATTTGAAAGATGCCGAGAGAATCAAGGAGATTGAAAAGACTACAAATCACGATGTAAAAGCACTCGAGTATTTTATCAAGGAGAAATTTGAAGCAGCCGGGTGGTCGGAGTGGAAGGAGTACATTCATTTCGGTCTTACTTCACAGGACATCAATAATACGGCAACCCCAATGTCGTTGAGGGATGCCACGACAGATATTTACCTTCCATCACTCTTCGAGCTCAGGGAAGTACTCGCCTCTATGGCTGTAGAATGGAAAGACATACCGATGCTTGCCAGGACGCATGGTCAACCTGCTTCTCCCACGAGAGTGGGGAAAGAACTGGCCGTATTCGTGGCAAGAATTGATGAGCAGATAAAATACTTTTCGCTGATACCCTGGTCTGCTAAATTTGGAGGTGCAACAGGTAATTTCAATGCCCATCATGTTGCCTACCCGGGAATTGACTGGAACTCTTTCGCCGATAATTTCGTCAACGAGACCCTTGGACTCTCGAGATCATTCCCTACAACCCAGATCGAGCATTATGATAACCTGGCAGCACTGTTCCAGGCTATAAGCAGGGTGAACATCATACTCACGGATCTCGTGCGAGATATCTGGTTGTACATATCGCTGGATTATTTCAGGCAGAAGATCAAAAAAGGAGAAATTGGCTCATCAGCCATGCCACACAAGGTTAATCCGATTGATTTTGAAAATGCCGAGGGCAACCTTGGGCTTGCCAATGCAATTTTCGGCTACCTCGCGGAGAAACTTCCGGTTTCAAGGCTCCAGAGAGACCTGACCGATTCTACTGTTCTCAGGAATGCCGGAGTACCTTACGCGCATACGATGATAGCATTGAGCTCAATAATGAAAGGACTCAACAAGCTCATCCTTAACGAGAGCAGGATCAGGGAAGACCTTGATAATAACTGGGCTGTAGTTGCTGAAGCAATCCAGACCGTGCTCAGAAGGGAAGGTTACAAGAATCCGTACGAAGCCCTCCTCAACCTTACAAGGACGAACGAAAAAATAACCCGCGACGCCATACAGCTTTTCATTAACGGCCTGGATGTCCCGGAGAATATTAAAAATGAACTAAGACTGATAACCCCATTTACCTATACCGGGATATAATTGATTTTTTCTGATGAACAGTATCCGTACTCTGCTTAAATATGTAAAGCCTTTCAAGTGGCAAGTTGTTAAAAATATTTCCTATAATATATTAAGCGCCTTTTTTGCATTGTTCGTGCTCACGCTCGTGACACCCTTCCTGAAGATTCTGTTTAACGATCCCGGGCTTGCTGAAGCAGTCCCTGTTTCTTCAGTAAATTTGTTCAACCTCGATAACCTGAGGGACAGTTTCCTGGCAGGATTCATTGCCGAACATGGAAAGGAAAGCGCCCTTTTACTTGTTGCCATCGTTGTCATTACCGCTAGTTTCTTCAAGAACGGATTCATTTTTCTCGCGAATAACACCATGGCCTACATGAGGGCCGGCACGGTACAGCAACTGAGGAAAAGCATGTACGAGAAAGTACTCAGGTTACCTCTTTCATATTTCAGCGACGCCAGGAAGGGTGATGTCATGACAAGGATTTCAAACGATGTACAGGAAATAGAAATATCTGTTATGTCGTCACTGACAATATTGTTCCGGGATCCTTTGTATATACTCATCTTTGTTATATTCCTGATGGTCACGAGCTTCAGGCTAACGCTCTTCGCGATGGTGATGATGCCTATTAGCGGCTGGCTGATCGGGAAAGCAAGCAGGACACTAAAATCTTCATCATTGGCTGGCCAGCAGAGTCTTGGCCGTTTATTATCCACAGTTGAGGAGACACTCTCGGGATTAAGGATAATAAAGGGTTTCAATGCCGAGGAAAAGATGAAGTCTCAGTTCGGGAATATTAATGAAAAATATTCGAAGATATTCAAAAGAGTTACCCGCAAAGCTTACCTGGCTTCACCTCTCAGCGAGTTCCTCGCCACTGCCGTGGTAATGATACTGATGTACATAGGCGGCAAAATGGCCTTGAGCGGAGTGGGAAAAATGTCGTCCGGAGATCTTATCACTTTCGTTGCTGTTTTTTCACAGATAATCCAGCCGGCGAAAAATATAACCACGGCTTCGTTTAACATCCGCAAGGGTATGGCTTCAATTGACAGGTTAAACCAGGTTCTTGACGCCGAGGAGAAAATTACCGAGAAGGAAAATGCAGTCCCAAAAAATACTTTCAACGAATCGATAGAGTTCCGTGATGTCTGGTTTTCATATAATAGTGAACCCGTTTTGAAAGGCATTAGTTTCAAGGTGATGAAAGGGCAGACCGTGGCGATAGTTGGAAGATCAGGTGGTGGTAAATCAACTCTCGTTGACCTCCTTCCCCGGTTCATGGATGTGAATGAAGGGCAGATATTAATTGACGGACAGGATATCCGCGATCTGAAAATAAAAGACCTCCGCTTCCTCATGGGCATAGTCAGCCAGCAACCTATCCTTTTCAATGCTTCGTTCCGCGAGAACATAGCTTTTGGAATGTCAGAGATAGATATGGCTGAAGTAGAGAGCGCCGCAAAAAATGCTCACGCTCACGATTTTATAGTGGAAACTGCCGAGGGCTACGAGACCAGCGTTGGTGAAGGAGGAAACAAGCTGAGTGGAGGGCAAAGACAGAGAATCAGTATTGCACGGGCTATTATGGCTAATCCACCGATTCTCATTCTTGATGAAGCAACTTCCGCCCTCGATACCGAATCGGAAAGATACGTTCAGGACGCGATCCTGACGTTGATGGAGAATCGTACCTCTATTGTCATAGCACACAGGCTTTCAACTATCCAGCACGCCGATTTTATTTTAGTGATCGACGAAGGCCGGATAGTTGAACAGGGTACCCACGATGAACTGGTAGCAATCGAAGGCGGGCTCTACAGGAAGTTGCACAGTTACCAGACAATCTGATTATCCCGCTTACCCTGATGAATATATCTCTAACCAGATCCGGCTCCAGACCTGACAGACTATCTGTATTTGTCCTGTATATATTTGTTTTTATATTTTCTTGTGAATATCAGATACACGCCCAGGTAAATTTACCCCTTCACTCCAGCTTCAAGTACCTGAAGGGAAGCCAGGCAGGATCGATCGCTTCCGACTGGATGAATCCATCATTCGATTATTCCTCGTGGACAACATCTTCCGCCCCTTTTCATTACGGTGATGGGACAGGGGGTACGGAATTAACGGATATGATAAACTCGTATTCCACTCTGTACCTCAGAACCGTTTTTAATTGTCAATCGGGCGCACTCATCAAGACTTTAAAACTGACTATTGACTATGATGATGGATTCATAATCTGGATAAACGGTCATCAGGTCGCATCTGCTCTTGCACCAGCGAATCCTGGTCCTTCATCGCTAGCCACAGGGAATCATGAATCCGGAACAAGCGAGACCTTCCTTATCGATGCAACAACACTTGGTCTGGCTGAAGGAACAAATTTTATCGCGGTACAGTGTTTCAACGTCAGCCTTTCGAGTTCAGATTTCCTTATCGATTTTTCTCTTACCGGAGATCCATTATTGCCTCCCTACACCGGGCAAGACTCAGTAACATTTTCAGTTTCTTCCGGATTCATGAATTCACCTTTTAATCTGGTTATGAATTCATCCAATCCGACAGCGAGGATAGCCTATACCCTTGATGGGAGTAACCCGCGTCTTTCCCCAACAGCAGTTTTTACTTCATCTCCGGCTACTATTACAATTGATCCGACTATTTCAACAGGCCGGCCGCTTACCCCGGCTGTTATAGTAAGGGCTTCGGTTGCTGTAGATGGGTTTTCGCCATCCGTGCCGACAACAAGAACATATATTTTTACCGACAGGATCAAGACACAGGGTGATCCAGGCGGTGGTTGGCCCCAGTATAATATTAATGATCAGATTATCGATCTGGCAGTCGATTCAAGAGTAGTTAACGATCCGGCTTACTCGGGTCTCTTTAACAATGCCATGAAGCAGCTGCCTGTTATATCGCTGGTTACCGACCTCGGGAATCTTTTTGATCCAGTAACAGGTATTTACGTAAACGCGTGGGGACACGGGGCTGAATGGGAACGGGATTGCAGTGTTGAAATGATTGATCCTGCCGGTGAACCTGGTTTTAACATAAACGCGGGACTCAGGATAAGAGGAGGTTGGAGCAGGAATGACTATTTCCCGAAGCATGCCTTCAGATTGTTTTTCAGGCAGGAATATGGCAAGGCTAAATTGTATTACCCTTTGTTTGGTAACGAAGGTGCAGGCGAATTTGATAAAATAGACCTTAGGACCGAGCAGAACTATGCATGGTCGACTGGCAATCCTTTCAATTCAATGGTACGGGAGGTATTCAGCAGGGATGCACAGGGCGAGATGGGACAGCCATATTCAAGGAGCAAGGCTTACCATTTGTTCCTGAACGGTATGTACTGGGGTATCTACCAGACCCAGGAAAGAACCGAAGCCAGGTATGCTTCAACATACTTCGGTGGTAAGCAGTCTGATTATGATGTGGTTAAGGTGAGTGTCGAAAACTGGTCATACACTATTGAAGCAACAGACGGTAATCTTGATTCGTGGACGAGATTATGGAATTATTGCCGCGATGGTTTTGGAATGAACTTCATGTATTTCATGCTTGAAGGCAGAGATGGTGAAGGACAGCCTGCAAAGGGCGGAGAGGTAATGGTTGACATAGATAACCTGATTGATTACATGCTGGTAATTTTTTACTCTGGAAACTTTGATGCGCCAACATCCTCGTTCATGAGTAACAAGGGTTCAAACAATTTTTACGCGATAGATGACAGGAATGATAAATCGAAAGGATTCAGGTTCTTTATTCACGACTCTGAACATTCCCTTTTTGATGAAGCCCACAGCCCAGGTATCGGCTTATACGAGGACCGTGTGAATATTGGCTCACGCCAGGATAACATGAAGATGGACGTGACTGATTTGTCAAGGTTTCATCCTCAGTGGCTGCATTTCAGACTATCTGGCAATGCCGAATACAGGATAAGATTTGCTGACAGGGCATACAAATTTCTAAAACAGGGTTCAGTGTTTTCACCAGAAAAGGGGCTCGAACGGCTCAATAAAAGAGTAAATGAACTTGGAACAGCAGTGATTGCAGAATCAGCAAGATGGGGAGATGCGGGAAGAGGTACGTCCCAGCCTTACACGATGAATGCCAACTGGTTGCCGGAGGTGAACAAGATAAGAACAGCATTTTTACCTTACCGGCAGAATATCGTCATCAACCAGTTAAGAGCAGCAGGATTATATCCTACTGTCAGCCCTCCGGTTTTCAAAATTATGGGATCTGTTATTTCGACTCCAGCTATCACGATTAATGGTGATATTCATGTAGATATCGAGAATCCTGATGGGTCAGGCGATATTTGTTATACAACTGATGGCAGCGATCCTCGAAGCGTTGGTGGTGCTGTAAATACCAAAGCCGGCATATCTTCAGCCAACACGAGACTTACGATTAAAAACACCGCTATTCTTAAGGCAAGGATAAATTATAATGGGAACTGGAGTCCGGTGCAGGAGGTTGTTATTAGCGATTCACGCGAGGATTATTCGCATCTCCGGATTACCGAGGTAATGTATAACCCTGGCGACAGGATAATTGGCAGTGATACCATTATCAGCAAAGATCTCGAGTTCCTGGAGTTCAAGAATACAGGTACTTCCGTGATTGATTTATCGGGTCTGAAAGTTGATTCTGCTGTTCAATACGACTTCAAAGAGGGCGACCTTTTGCTTCCTGGCGGATTTTTCGTCCTGGCATCTGACCCATCAGAGTTTTACAGGGTTCAGGGATGGCAGGCATCAGGAAATTTCAAGGGTAATTTGGCAAATGAAGGCGAGGAGATTCTCGTGACTGATACAACAGGCAAGGAAATACTGAAGGTAATATACTCAGGTTCTTACCCATGGCCTGGTGAAACGGATGGAACCGGTTATTCTTTATCTGCCGGCATGATAAATCCAACCGGCGACCCGGGAGGTTATGCTTACTGGATGAAGTCATCAGTGCAGGACGGTACACCTTTCAAAGATGATCCTTCGCTTGATGATAATAATAATGGTGAGGAGGAACCTTCAATTCTTAAAACATATCCAAACCCGACTTATGAAGACCTTTATATAAAGGTGGGGGATGGATCGGTGCAGCAGCAATTAAAGATTTCCCTGTTTGACATGTATGGTCATAAGGCAGCTGAATTAACAGTACCCTCATCCGAGGCTATCAATCTTCCTTCGCTCGGGATACCTGGGGGTGTTTACATTCTTGAATGCAGGAGCACTGCTGGTGTGATGCGTACAAAAATCGTATATTTGAAATAACCAGGATAAAATAATCATATGAAACGTCTTTACCTGTTCTCCCTTTCTCTTGTCTTCTTATCAATTCTTGCTGTTTATTCCCAGGCACCTGGTAAACAGGTTAGTTTCACTCTTGGTCAGGATGATTTTCTTCTCAACGGCTTACCTTTCCAGATAATAAGTGGAGAGATGCACCCTGCCAGAATTCCAGCTGAATACTGGAGGCACAGGATAAGAATGGCAAAGGCCATGGGTTGTAATACAATTGGTGCCTATATATTCTGGAACTATCACGAGACTGCTGAAGGTGTTTATGATTTCAGCACTGGAAATAAGAATATCTCCGAGTTCTTCAGGATTGTCAGGGAAGAGGGTATGTGGATGATACTGCGTCCAGGTCCCTATGTATGTGCCGAATGGGAATTAGGAGGTATACCGCCCTACCTGCTCCGGGTACCAGACATCAAGGTACGTTGCATGGATCCAAGATACATGGCGGCTGCTGAGCGTTACATGGCGAAGCTCGCCAAAGAGGTAAAGCCTTACCTCGTGACGAATGGCGGCCCAATACTAATGGTCCAGATAGAGAACGAATATGGAAGCTATGGCAATGACAGAAATTACATATCAAGGCTAAGACAGGTATGGACTGATAATGGTATAGATGTTCCATTTTTTACAGGAGATGGACCTACAACATACATGCTTGAAGCCGGATCATTAACAGGATGCGCGGTAGGATTGGACTCGGGGTCTTCTGAAGCAGATTTCGATCTGGCAAAAAAGATGAATCCAGGGGTCCCCGTTTTCTCGAGCGAGACCTACCCCGGCTGGCTGACTCACTGGGGAGAAAAATGGGCCCGCCCTGATACAGCCGATTTACTGCGCGAGCTGAAGTTCCTGATGGAAAAGAAAAAATCATTCAATCTCTACGTGATCCACGGTGGAACAAATTTCGGTTTCACTGCAGGGGCCAATTCCGGTGGCAAGGGTTATGAGCCAGATATTACAAGTTATGATTACGATGCCCCGGTTGATGAACAGGGAAACGCTACTCCAAAATACTTCGCCATAAGGAAGCTCCTTGCTAAATATCTCCCCGATGGAAAAAAGCTTCCGCCGATACCTGATCCGGTTCCAACGATCGAGACACAGGGTATAAAAATGCAACCTCTCACCTCGGTATGGAGCAAAATGCCATCTCCCGAGTTTTCCGTGCAGCCAAAACCATTTGAGGGGTATGGACAGGATTATGGTTTTATCATTTATCGCACCAGGCTTATTGGCCATAGAAAAGGCAAGCTTACCGTAACGGATCTGCACGATTATGCTACAGTTTTTCTCAATGGCCAGTACCTGGGTAAACTTGACAGGAGGGAGGGTATTAACAGCATTTCAATACCTGAAAACAAATCACAGGAGCTTGTCCTTGATATTCTTGTTGAAGGAATGGGCAGGATCAACTTTGCCCAGCAGCTTATCGACAGGAAAGGCATCACCGACAGGGTCACCCTGAATGGCATGACGCTTATGAACTGGGAAGTGTTCAGATTCCCGATGGACGAGAGCTTCATCAAATCGCTTGCTCCTTCAGGCAAAGAGGAGAACAGGAGCGGGATCTTTTTCAAAGGGTCATTTCAACTTGACAAGACCGGGGACACCTTCTTTGATATGACAGGTTTCAACAAGGGGCTGGTCTGGGTAAACGGCCATAATCTCGGGAGGTTTTGGGAAATAGGACCTCAAAAGAGGCTATATTGCCCGGCATCATGGCTGAAAAAAGGACTCAACGAGATCATAGTATTCGATATTCACAAGACTGGCGATGGCATTGTTCAGGGATTCAGAACAATAGAATAACACCACCCGGTATTGGGAAGGTTATTCTTCTTTATATCCGGAGCCTTGATTAATTAAAACAAATGACAATATGAAATCACCTGTAAGAATTATAGCCCTGGTTTTTGGATTAATTGTAGGGGCCTTTTATGTTCTGATGGCACTCGATAGCGTTCCCAAAGGATTTAACCGCGACGAGGTACTTGGGTTTCTAATTCATCTTGTTCCGGGAATTATAGTAATCACCTGCACCCTGGTATCGTTTTGGTACAGGAGGGCCGGATTCTGGATTTTTATACTGCTTGCAGCATCAGTAACGGTATATTTCAAAACGTATACCGAGCTTCAGAGATTCATGCTGTTAACCTTACCAATGCTGACAATCGCCTTACTTCTTCTTCCCGGTTACGGGAATAAGGATAATAATAAACAATAAAGTCACCACTCATGAAAAAACTCTCTTTAACACTAATCATCTTTCTGTTTTCCCTTGTTTTAACAGCCCAGAAGACAGGTTGGCAAAATGTTGCCGATCAGGGAGCTGACAGAACTGGCAAGGTAAAGTGCACTCAGGTTATTAGCGCCATAATTGATAAACTGGCTGCAACAGGGGGAGGGACCGTGTACTTCCCGGCCGGGACCTACCTGACCGGTCCGATAATGATGAAAAGCAATATAACGCTTAATATTGATGCCGGGGCAACAATAAAATTCTCTGACGATTTTGATGATTACCTGCCCATGGTTCAGTCACGTTGGGAAGACGTTAGAGTGAAGAACTTCAGGTCGCAGATTTATGCATACCAGTGCGAGAATATTACAATAACAGGCAGGGGGCATCTTGAAGGCCAGGGGCAGAAATGGTGGGATTTCGTGAGAGCCCTGACCGGGAAACAGCAAACAGAAAGCAAGTGGCAGGAGATCTTCAGGAAAGAAAATGTCGAGCTTCTGGCTAAAAATGATTACCTGAAAGCCAGGAATAATTTTCTAAGGCCTCCAATGGTGACAACTTACGAATGCAAAAATGTCCTTATCGAAGGCGTGAGCTTTTCAAACCCGCCTTTCTGGACTATCATGCCGGCATTTTCAGATAATATAACCATAAATGGTATAACCATAGAGAATCCTGGCAATTCACCGAATACCGACGGCATTGATCCATCGTCTTGCAGGAACGTGCATATAACCAATTGTCATATTACAGTCGGAGACGATTGCATTGTGATTAAATCCGGCAGGGATGAAGATGGCAGGGAGGCTGGAAGACCAACTGAGAATATCACTATCTCCAATTGCACCATGCTCAGAGGTCATGGAGGTGTAGTGATTGGAAGCGAGATGAGCGGTGGTGTAAAAAGAGTTGCAATCACGAATTGTGTTTTCGAGGGAACCGACAGGGGTATAAGAATTAAAACAATGAGGGGGCGCGGTGGTGTTATCGAAGACCTTCTCGTGTCGAATATCGTGATGAAAGACATGATAAACGAGGGTGTTTTGATAACGCTCAGATACCAGAAGACAAACCCGGAACCTGTATCAGTCAGAACACCAGCCTGCAATAATGTTCGAATCTCCGGAATAATAGTGAGAGGAGGACAGAGGCCGGTTGCCATTTATGGCCTTGAAGAACGCGAGGTTGAACAGATTTCTTTCAGCAATATGGAGTCGATTACTAAACGAGGGATCCTTATTGAAAACGGTGCGGGAATAAGCTTCCACGACGTGCAAATGAAAATAGAAGAGGGGAGTGCTCTTGAAGCTAAAGACTCGAAGATGTTGTCGTGGGATAAAGTCAGTGTAACAGACGGAAACAAGGGTGAACCTATTGTTAAGCTTCTAAACTGCAAGGGCTTACTACTCACAAATTGTTTTCAGCCAGGCAACATTCAACTGCTTGTTAGTGAGGACGAGAAATCGAGCGATTTAATCATAGCCAATAATATTTTACCCGGGACAGTAAAACTGACTTCGGGTAAAGGAACCAATACCATTCTTAACAATAATATCACTTCAGTGAAATAAAGATGAGTGACTTATAGACTTGCTTTCAGGAGAGAGACCCGGCAACGGGTCTCTTTTTTAATGAACACTTAATCATCAGGTGTGAATGTCAGTGTATCCGTTCTTTTAATATTTTTATGAATTAAATAATACCCGGATTAATGAACAAGATAATCTTCTCGCTTCTTTTAACAATCATCCCGGTTTGCGGAGTAACTGAAAGTCAACAGAAGACTTCCGCTCCCGATGTCAAATGGTCTGCAAGGATGGCAAACTCAGTTATGACCAGAGCTGACAGTTTAATACATCACCTAGGCGTGAAAAACCCGAAATGGTCGTATGATGTTGCTTTTCTTGGAATGGCTATTGACAAGCTTGGTAAAACTGATCCCAGGTACTCGAAATACATGTCTGACTGGGTCAGGTACTTTGTAAACAGTGACGGCTCAGTGACTGACTATAAGCCAGAGGAGTATAACCTTGACAGGATATTCCCTGCAAATAATGTTCTGACGCTGTACCAACGGCAGAATGATCCCTTGTACAGGAAAGTGCTTGATAGTTTCATTGGGCAGTTAAAGACTCATCCCAAAACAAATTCCGGTGGTTACTGGCACAAGAAGATCTATCCGTGGCAGATGTGGTTGGATGGTATCTTCATGGCATCCCCCTTCATGGTAAGGTATGCTTCCGAGTTCAACCAGCCTGAATGGTACGATGTTGCCACTTTCCAGGTCAGGGAGATATACAGGAGAACTCTCTATCCATCGGGACTTCTTGCCCACGCCTGGGATGAATCAAAGTCCCAGAAATGGTGTGACCCGGCAACAGGTCAGTCACATCACCCTTGGGGAAGGTCTATAGGTTGGTATGTTATAGCGATTGAAGATATCCTCGAATACCTTCCGGCAAACCACCCTGACCGCGACAGCCTTATAGATATTCTGCGCAAAACTTGTGATGCACTTTTAAAGGTTGCTGACCCGCGGACAGGCCTGTACTGGCAGGTTCTTGATCAGGGTGGAAGAGAAGGGAACTTCCTTGAGGCATCATGTTCAGCAATGTTTACTTATGCTTATGCAAGGGGAGCCCACAAGGGGTATCTTGATAAGAAGTACCTCGACATAGCAAACAGGAATTTTGACTCGATGCTAAAGGAATTCATACGGATTGATGACAAGGGTTTGCTGACCCTGACAAATGTTTGCGCGGTTGGCGGACTCGGGGGAAATCCATACCGCGATGGCTCTTACGAGTATTATATTAATGAGAAAAAGCAGGATAACGATCCCAAGGGTGTTGCGCCATTCATACTTGCAGCCCTCGAGCTTGATCGTTAATCGAATCGGGTTTATAAAAGAAGACCTGGTATAAACTGCCAGGTCTTCTTGTTTCATATTTCAGATCGTGATAACAGGATTCACAGTTTAGGTTTGAGATACCTCCCGGTATGCGAGTCGGTGCAGAGTGCAAGATCTTCAGGTTTGCCCTCGAAGATTATTTTCCCACCTTTTGAGCCTCCTTCCGGACCAAGATCAATCACCCAGTCAGACGATTTTATTACTTCCATATTATGCTCGATAAGTATGACTGAATGCCCGTGGTCAACGAGTGCATTAAGTGATTTCAAGAGCTTGTTTATATCGTGAAAATGCAGTCCTGTTGTTGGTTCGTCGAAGATGAATAGAATATGCCCCGTCCCTTTTTCCTGGCTGAGGAAGTACGCGAGCTTCACCCTCTGGCTTTCTCCGCCCGACAGTGTGCTTGATGACTGACCCATTCTCACGTAGCCAAGACCAACATCAGAGAGTGGTTTCAGTTTTTCAATTATTTTCTTCTCTGTCTTGCCAGGGTGGCTCCTGAAGAACTCGAGCGCTTCATCAATTGTCATCTCGAGCATATCATATATATTCTTACCATGATACCTAACCTCGAGGATCTCCTTTTTAAACCTCATTCCCTTGCAGCTTTCACAGGTCAGTTCAACGTCGGCCATGAATTGCATTTCAACCTTTATTACTCCCTCTCCCTGGCATTCTTCACAACGGCCACCCTCGATATTAAATGAAAAATGCGATGGCTTGTAACCATTCTGAACCGATGCCTGTAATTCAGAATATAATTTTCTTATCTCGTCGTAAGCTTTCAGGTAGGTTACCGGGTTTGATCTGCTCGATTTGCCAATCGGATTCTGATCAACGAATTCAATTCCTGTTATTCTCGATACATCTCCGCCAAGTTCCTTGTGTTGCCCTGGTTTCTGGCTGAAACCGTTTACCCGGTTAGCAAGTGCTTTGTAAAGGACATCATTGACGAGTGTCGATTTCCCTGAACCACTGACACCAGTTACGGTTGTTATTGTATGAAGCGGGAACCTGACGTTAATCTCGCTGAGGTTGTTTTCCCTGGCACCCGTAATCTCAACGTAGCTGTTCCATTTCCTCCTGGTGCGAGGAACAACAACCTTCATTCTTCCTGAAAGATAAGAAGCTGTGAGTGATGTATTCTTTTCTGTCAGGTCGAGTCCTCCCTGGTATACTACTTCACCACCAAGCCGCCCGGCTTCCGGTCCCATGTCGATTATCTCGTCGGCAGCTCTTATTATCTCTTCTTCATGCTCAACCACCAGAACAGTGTTCCCCATGTCCCTGAGGTCCTTCAACACCTTTATGAGAAGATTGGTATCGCGTGGGTGCAGACCGATGCTTGGCTCATCGAGTATGTACATCGAACCGACAAGGCTGCTGCCAAGGGAAGTGGCAAGGTTGATCCTTTGCGATTCTCCTCCCGACAGTGTTGCAGAAAGCCTGTCGAGGGTGAGATAGGGGAGACCGACATCGAGAAGGAACCTGAGCCTGACTCTTATCTCTTTTAGTATCCTGTCAGATATAGTGGCATCGTGTGAACCGAGTTTTAATTTCCCGAAAAACGATTCAAGCTCCGAGATTGGAAGTGTTACAAGTTCAGTTATTGTCTTGCCTGCTACTTTAACATACCATGCTTCAGGGCGCAATCTTGATCCCTTGCAGTGGTTGCAGGTTGTCTTCCCCCTGTACCTGCTTAACATAACCCTGTACTGTATCTTGTATTTCTTCTCCTCGAGATGATCAAAGAATTTGTTTATACCATAAAAGTACCGGTTACCTTTCCACAATAATTCCCTCTGGGCTTCGCTAAGCTGATAGTAGGGTTTATGAAGTGGAAAGTCGAACAGGTGAGCGTTCGAAACAAGCCTTTCTTTCCATTTCTTCATTGTTTCACCTCTCCAGCACGCCACGGCATCCTCATAAATGGAAAGATTCTGATCCGGGATAACGAGGTTTTCGTCAATGCCAATAATCTTCCCGTAGCCTTCACACACCGGGCAGGCTCCGAGAGGGTTGTTGAAACTGAACAGGTATTCCGAAGGTTCAATGAATTCGATTCCATCCTCCTCGAACCTGACAGAGAACTTTTCTCTTGTCTCCGGTTTCCCTTCAATTGATACTATCTCGCAGAATCCCTTACCCGTGACGAGTGCAGTCTGTGCTGAATCAGCAGCCCTGCTCAGGCTGTCCTGGTCATGGTCAATAACTATCCTGTCTATAATGATATTGATCCTGTCGCCCGGTTTGCAGCAGGTCTGTGAAGAATCATCGTCAATCCTTATCTGCTCACCGTTTCTCTCTATCCTGTTGAACCCCTGTTTACACAGGAAAGCAAAATATTCACGCGTATCAATATTCTCCGGGATAGTAGCAGGCGACGTGATGAGAATCTTTTTACCCAGTGGCAATGTTTTCAGAAAACTGGTGACGTCATCAACACTGTGTTTTTTCACTTCCCTGCCCGAGACAGGCGAGTATGTTTTACCGATCCTGGCGAAAAGCAGCCTCAGGTAATCATATATTTCCGTCGAAGTGCCTACGGTCGATCGTGGGTTCCTGGTATTAACCTTCTGTTCGATGGCAATGGCAGGAGGTATTCCGTTGATGAAATCGACTTCCGGCTTGTTCATCCTGCCGAGGAACTGTCGTGCATATGATGACAGACTCTCGACGTACCTTCGTTGCCCTTCAGCGTAAATCGTGTCAAATGCCAGGGATGATTTACCGGAACCCGAAACCCCTGTTATCACTACCAGCTTGTCGCGGGGAATAGTCAGACTTATGTTTTTCAGATTGTGAACCCTCGCCCCCTTGATCTCGATAAAACCCTTCCTGTCCTGTTTCTTTACCATAAAATGGCAATCTAAAAGCTTAATTTTGTGTTAAAATTCAAAAGTAATACTTTTTGTTCTGGAAAATTTATTTTCTTTGTTCTACTGTCTAATTAAACAAGGAGGATTGCCTATTCAGAATCTCTACTCTTATTAACCATTTAAAGAGTGAGACATGTATAAGATGTTATCCGATTATGAATTGATTGAACGGTTCATAAAAGGGGAGCAATCCTGCTTCGAAGAAATAATCAACCGTCATAAGAACAAAGTTTTCGCGTACATAAGTCTTTATATACGCGACCAGGCACTTGCTGAAGATATTTTTCAGGATACTTTCCTGAAAGTCATCCAGTCTGTAAAAACAGGCAAATACCAGGATAACGGCAAGTTCGTGTCGTGGGTTATGAGAATCGCCCATAACCTCATAATCGATCATTTCAGAAGGCTCAAGCAACTCAATGTTATGTCCAACGACGATTACGAGTCTGACCTGTTCAATTCAAGAAAACTCTCTGATGCCAATGTGGAGGATGTTATAGTCAGGACCCAGATAAGAAAGGACGTCAGGAAACTGATCAGCAAATTACCTGACGATCAGAAGGAGGTTGTGATACTGCGGCATTATGCCGGACTTAGCTTCAAGGAAATTGCCGAGGTAACTGACGTGAGTATCAATACTGCTCTCGGTAGGATGAGGTACGCACTTATCAATATGAGAAAGATGATGCAGGATAACCAGATTAACCTGACACTTTATTAGTATACTTTAACCAGGCATTACTGATTGAAAAATGGCGGGAAAGTAAAAGCTTTCACCGGATCCTGATCTTTTCTAGAAAAAAAACGCGGGCATACACAATGCGACGCGCCGATATCCCGTTTTCATGAAAACATATGCCTATGGTAATAACTTCTACTCCTTATCTTACATGCGGGCAAATTTCAACAGGTTCAACAGACATCCTTGAAGATGCCTATGGTTTGAAATCAGAATATGCCGATGTATATGAATTCCTTGGAAATGAGACAGCAACACCTGGCGATGAGCTTGTAAATAAGTTGTTGATCCTGATTTCAAACGGAAAGTAAGCCCAATCACTCATTCATGAAGCAGATTGAATGACAGGCGGCGATCCCGGCTGTTTCAGTTCTGAGACGACTTTGTCCCAGATGCACCTGGACGAAGCCGGATTTTGTTGCCAGTTCTATTTCTTCAACGGTGAAATCCCCTTCCGGCCCTATTAGTATCATGGCAGATGTGCCCCTCGTGTACGCTTCGCCAACAGATACTCTTTTAAAATTCAAGTTGCAGTGAGCTATCAGTTTCTTTTCATAAGCCTGGGAAGTAAGCAGATCCTTGAATTCCCTTGGTTCATTCAGTACGGGAAGGTAGGCCTTTAGTGACTGTTTCATTGCAGAAACAATAATATTCCTGAGCCTGTCTGTCCTGATATTTCTTTTTTCAGTGTTTTTACAAAGAAGTGGTGTGATTTCATCGATACCCATCTCGACACATTTTTCCACCATCCATTCATAACGTTCTGGATTTTTTAAAGGCGAAACGGCAAGGTGTAATTTGTAATTCCTTTGTTCAAAATTATTTACAACCCCCGCGATGGAAATTGAGCATGCAGCAGGATCAGGGTCAACAATAACACCATCGAACAGGTTTCCCTTTCCATCGATAAGCTTTACCGGCGATCCTTCCCGAAGTCTCAAAACCTTAACACAGTGCCTCGATTCCTCCCGGCCAAGTGAATATGATAATCCGTTTATATCGGGAGCATAAAAGATTTGCATACAGCTTTTTTGTAAAAATACTCAAAATGAAAGGTGTTTTCTATCTTAGCATCCACATAAATTTATCCTTCTTTTGAAAATAGGAGTATTGTCGGACACGCACGGTTGGATACATCCAGGGCTTTTAAAATTCTTCAATGATGTTGATGAAATATGGCATGCCGGTGATATAGGAGGGTTAGCAACCGCGGATTCACTTTCTGCATTAAAACCACTGAAAGCAGTGCATGGAAATATCGACGATGCAAGGGTTAGGTTGGTATATCCCGCCGTATGTATTTTTACTGTTGAAAAAAAGAAGGTTCTTTTAACTCATATTGCCGGTACACCGGGTAAATATGTTCCGGACATCAGGAAATTAATAGTTCAGGAAAAACCTGATATACTGGTGTGTGGTCATTCCCACATAACGAAAGTAATGTTTGACAAGAATAGTAATCTTCTATACATCAATCCCGGGGCAGCGGGTTTCCAGGGCTTTCATTCAGTTATGACAGCAATCAGGTTCAGGATCGAAGAGGAGCGTATATTTGACCTCGAAGTAATAGAACTAGGTGAGAGGGGAAAAGTAAACCGATGAAGGCTATTGTTCCTGATCTTCTCCGACATTGTTGCTTTGCATCCTTCTGAGGAATCTCTGCAACCTGTCTTCCACTGCAACCATGTAAGTATAAGGTATCCTAACGCTCGACCGCGGATCCTTCCTGTCGTTTAACTTGATACCACTAACAAGGGCATTATAATTTGTGTTTCCGGCTTGCGTCATCATTACACCCCTGAAGTAAGAGAAGTAATACCATGTAGTCTGATCAGCTTTCAGGTAGATATCTATCATATCACCTGATCGCCTTCTCTGTATCTCGATAAGGCCATCAACGTACACGTTTACCGGTTGCTGGCCTATGAATCCAATTCCTATTTTACCCTTCGACCTGAACGATGCAGTGGGGGCATTCCAGTATAGTTTCACGTCGTTCAACAACAACTCGAGATTATATTCCTTAGGCATGTTGCGCATCGTTCCGAAAAGGCCGATCTCCTCGTTAATCTGGTTCGCAACAGCTTCGCCGAGTATCTCTTTCATACCCCTCCGGTAAATTTCTGAATTGAGATTGAATGCAGTCAGGGTGGGAATTGCCCTTATTTCATCACTCATCATTTTCAGGGCTTCCTGTGAAAAGTGAAAATCGAGCCCGAGCAGACCTTCCAGGTCTACTTTCGATGAATCCATGCCATGTATCACCTTACCGGCTGCAGAAAGAGTAACAAGATCAAAATTAGTACCCAGGTTGAGCTTGCCCTCGCCCGACATAATGCAGTAGTTCTTGTCGAATACCACGATGGGACCAGCTTTAGCCTGGTCGGCAAGCTTTTCCTTCGAGGCAATCTTGTACTTGCTGGTTTCCTTCTCGTAAAAGATATAACCCTCGGGAGTCACAATTTGTGCATCACTCCACGATTTTCTTTCAGAAAGGAAGGCCGGGTAAATATGTGCTGAGTCAATGTTTATAAATGATCCCGAGAAAACAAGATTATCATTTATATCCCTTGGTTTTTCTTCGAGAGGAATCATTACCATCTTGGGATCTATTTCACCCCTGAACTTGACTGGATAACTTTTTAGCTTGCAGTTCTGAACAATACCCGCGGCCCCGACAAAATACAGGTTGTCAGCCCTGGCTGATAACTTTACATCACCCGTGAAGGTGAAAGCCGGACTCAGAGTGAATTTCTGTGTAACAGGTATATACCCTTTCGCTGTAGTAGTGGCAGTATCTACAGAAATAGTCGGGAAGGAGATCTGTTGTATTCCTTTATTATAATCAACATAATTATAAACCGCGCTACCAGTGTACCGTTTACTGTCATCGATCAAGATGTTAGCACTGTGAAGTATATGCTTGTTATTCACTGCGATGGTAGCATTCTGTAAAGTTCTTATTCTTGCTCTTTTCGTGATTGTAATTTTCCCGCTGTCGGGCTGGATAAGAGCATCCGCTATATGAATGTAATTTATATTCTGGGCTTCAATATATTCCTTCTGGAGGTAATATTTCCCCTTCCATGAGGAAAATGAAATTGTGTCTTTAAGGTTGTTTGTAGAGATGAATGTTGGTTTGTCGAGTTTGTTGAAATCAAGTTTCAGAAGCTGATCGGCTGTCAGAAGCTTAACCGATGATTTGCCCTTTTGTTCCATTGACAGGACCTTTGAGTTCATGTCGTACACGAAATCCGTCATTTTACAGATATACTGGATCTCGGGGAACTTTACAAAAGACGAATCTGTATTAAGTGAAAATCTCGATTGTTTCTTGCCGAAGTCAATCGTGGCATTAACATTATCTGCTATGAAGGCCAGACCGTCTCCCTGCAGCGATTTGAGATTGTAATCGGATGTGTCAGCTTTTATGACCTGGGTCGAAAAGCTGAAGTTTTCAGATAATATTTTTGAATCTGACATGTCAGTAACACCTGAACCTTTCAACCTTCCGGGAGTAAGGTTGAGAAGGCCATCAAATCTTGTCCCGTTGGCGTACATGTCGAATGGTTTCGTTTTAGGGTTCGATGCCAGCCATTCGTCTGTTCCGGCAATCCATTTTACGTCCACGTCACTGCCCTTAAGCTCGGGGAATTTTGAAGCTTTGTCTGTCGACATATTAAAGGAACTGGCACGCGTGATCATTGAATCGGGATAAAACCTGTACTCGTCTGAAACTGTGGTGGAAGTCAGTCTTTTCAGTGTTCCCTTTCCTACCAGTCCCTTGTTATTGAGAGTGATATTGTCAAAAAGTTTTCCTTTACCTCCATAAACATCAAGGCCTTCCTGTGGTATGTTCATCCTGAATCCCAGGGAGTTATCTTCTTGAATTGTAAGGTATTGCTTTGTCGGTTTAAGTACAGGGCCTCCAAAGAACATGCCCTCGAGACTGAGGTCCTCGTACTTGTAGTGATCGATATTCTGGTAAGTAAACGGATCTATCCTGAAGTAAAAGTCCTTTTGCTTGTAAATACCCTCCAGACCAGGCAGCCTGTCGTAAAAGATATAAGAATAAGACACGGCATTAATGATTGGATATTGCTTTAGGCTTTTCAGTCCGGATTTATTATTTGGTTTGTCAATGTAAAGCTCGGCTGTTGTGAGCTGGATGAGGTTATTGACTTCGGCAGCGATAGCGTTACCGTACTGGTCGCGTTTCTCCGTTTCGACAGCAATCCTTATTGAGTCGATCTTCTGCAGCCTTATTTTAAAAGTGTCATAACTGAACTGGAAATTGTGCCCGAAAATTGTGAAGAGGCCAGCCTCAACAACACCGTCAAAAGAAATATCCCTGTTTTTACCAATTACTAGCTGTTGCTTGTAAGGATAGACCGCTACTTTTTGTGAATCGCTAAGGAATACACTTGGGACTCCGTTTACTGTAAGCCTGTAGTTTTTAAGATCGAGCCAGGCATTATCAAGTGGAGCCTGGGTCTCGCTGTTAATAGCCATCACATCGTAGTCCTTGCGCTTGGAGTTAGACGCGATGAAGTCATCAACCTTTTTCTTAATCGTGACTTCATTATTAGTCCTGTCGTAAAAGAGGAAACCCTTGTTCGCCAGGTCAATGCAGAGTCCGGTTACAGCTTCCTCCGGCCGTTTCATCCATTTGGCGAACTCGCTGACAGGAAAGGTTTGAGAATAATACCAGTCAGCAAACTGTTTTAGCCTGAAGAGTGGATGATAGTCATCAATTCCCTCCAGCCTGTTGAAGGATTTGGTGGTGAAGTAAGAAACGGATTCAAACCTTGCCTGACCTATAGATGCACCCCTGGCCCTGGAAAGATAGATCCTCGATTCATTCATGTCTTACCAGGCTTTGAAGTACATATCTAGAGAATGAAAAGAATCATAATAGGGCCTGCGATACCGGGTTGTTGTTCCCGAAAAGGGTAACGGGTGAGCCTTGATGAAGCATTATAAGAAAACCAAGGCTTAAATGGAATATCGAGTCCTTGCCAAGATAAAGAGATGCCGAGGCTTCCTGAGATGTTATGCCAGCCTTCGTCAACAGGAATTCACCGAGTTTAATTCCCCTGAAATAGAGAGTATCATTTCTGTAAAGGGTAATCCTGGCAGGCTGACTCCTTCTGCCTGGTTCCTTTAACGGATGCGCCATCTTTAGGGTCAAACCACCCTCGTAATTTACTCCCTTGCATACAGGTTGCCTATCTGGAAGGATTTTGTATAAGTCTCGAATTCCGGGTAGATGGCCTTCTCCGGTGAGCTGTAAGAAGTAGCCTGGCTGTGTAAGTTTGCCAATGACTGGTTTTGGTAGACATTGATTTAAAAAGAGCAGAATCGCAGGTGAAAGTTGTTCTTGACATGTTTATGGTGAAATCGGGCATGTCGGCAAAACATCCTGGGCAGAATAGCCTGCCTTAACCCAGTTTACCCTTACCATTTGTGCCCTTGAAGGTCACTGATTCAGGGGAAAGTATATGCCACTAACATTGTATAACTCGGTGGAATCTTTGACTGCCCTGCTGTAAGTGTTGCCTCCTGCGATTACTTTCAGAACTGAATCGTAGGCAAATTTCTGGGTAGTTCTCCTCTTCATTTTCCACCTGACGTTACCGGATTCATATAGTATCTTTTCGCGGATTGTTGAACCGGTGTTCCTGAAATGCCTGTCAAGAAAGTCGTTCGTGTAACTCTGGACCTGCATCATTTTTGCCAGGCTTGTGAGCCAGAAACCAAGGTATTCTGCCGGGAGAGAACTGGTGCTGAAGTCCGTGAGCGTTTTAAGAAAATCAGTGAAGTGAGGGGCTGGACGCATGTTTCTCGTTGCTATTCTGACACTTACCGATGAAACGAGAACCATGTTGGAAGGAGTGAAACCCGAGCTGTCCCATCTTGAGTAGAAAGCGGAAACTATTGATTTCTGCTGATCGTTCAGGTTAGGACCCAGGTAGGCATTTAGCTCATCCTTGTACTTTGACGGTTCTCCTGAAAACGGAGTCTTAACTTGCGTCACAGCAACATTACTCACAAGCAAAGCCGCGATAAATGACAAAAGAAACCTTGTTCTCATCAATGTTGCTTTAGTAGTTAAAACTCCGTTCACCTTTTTAAGAAGTTATTTCAGGAAAAAAAGCCAATCTGTTACGCGGCGTCGATAATGCCTGTAAAGTCTTCCTTCTTGAGCGACGCACCACCGATAAGTCCACCGTCAACATCCGGCATTGAAAATATCTCGGCCGCATTGGAAGGCTTGCAGCTGCCACCGTACAGAATCCTGATTTCTCCAGCAATTTTACTGCCAAATTTTGATTCAACCAGACCTCTTATATAGGCATGCATTTCCTGGGCCTGCTGGGGAGTTGCAGTGAGACCAGTGCCAATCGCCCAAACGGGTTCATAGGCAATTACAACCTTACCAAGCTCGTCGGCCGTAAGATTAAGAATACCTTCTTCAACCTGCCTCCTGACTACTTCAAAAAATGTCTTGTTCTCTCTTTCAGCAAGGACTTCTCCACAGCAGAAAATAACCTTTAATCCTGTGTTCAGAGCGATCCTGGTCTTTTTATTCAGCAACTGGTCAGTCTCGTTATAATAGCTCCTTCTTTCCGAATGTCCGATTATTACGTATTCAGCACCTGTACTCTTTATCATATCGGCAGATACTTCTCCGGTGTAAGCGCCTGAAACTTCTGAAGCGCAATTCTGTGCACCGCATTTGATAGCGTTACCCTTTAGTAGTTCTGAAACAGCCGGAAGATGAATAAATGGTGTGCATAAAACAACCTCGGCCTTTGTTTCAGGTTTACCGGCGTAATGATCTTTCAGCGATCTGGCAAGCTCTATTCCTTCGTTCAGCTTCATGTTCATTTTCCAGTTTCCGGCAACGATTTTTCTTCTCATAATTTTCAAGTTAATTGTTTATTAAATATTTCAGATTATTCTGTTACTATTATCTTTCTGAACTTGTCGCTGCCAGGTAATCCTGCAAGAGACCATTTCCCGATTATTATCCCGTTTTTAATAAGGAGGAAACCCGGATCTGACCTGGCTATCGTCTTCAGGGTGGTATCGTCCGTCGTGCATATTGTGGCATCAGTTCCCAGCTCTGTTATATCGGTCGTGGGAGATGATGTCAGGACAAGAAAGCCGACACCGTTTGATGTGCAGAGCTCTCGTACCTTCATTCCTTCAAGGAACTCCTTTTCCCCGGCCTTCTTCAGCTTCCTGGATATCATCAGTAACGTATACCCCTTTGAAGAGAGAACACTGTCTGTCAGATCCTCACCATTCATGCCAGTGATGGAAAAATCATGAATTTCGGGTATATAGCCTTTCTCTGTTATTGTCGTTTTTGTTTCAACAAATTTCCAGGTACTGTCATTTGCCGGATAGTTGTCTATAGTGAATTCCTTTCTTACTCCATCTTTTTCATAGATGAAGATTGATTCATATTTTCCTGCAGGTGCTCCTTCGGGTATTTTCATCTTTTCAGGAATACTGGTACCAACCGAATATGGAAGGAAATCAATAACAGGAAGGTAACGCAGATTATACCAGGTGAAAATAAAGAAGAGTAATACTGAGGAGATCAGAATAACCATGCTTTTCTTCCTGCTTGTGACCATACCGGTATCGCGTGAGAAAAACAGCAGGAGTACAAAAAATACAAGGAATAGATTTTTTCCAAACGTTTGCCAGTTCGTCAGATGTATGGCATCGCCGAAACATCCGCAATCGGAAACCGGGTTTGAAATTGCCAGGACGAGGGTCAGAGGCGTGAAAAAGGCGAACATTATAAAAGCGGATA
Source organism: Bacteroidales bacterium (assembly GCA_046329885.1). Classification (GTDB taxonomy): domain Bacteria; phylum Bacteroidota; class Bacteroidia; order Bacteroidales; family VadinHA17; genus LD21. Next base: position 7,998 of record JAXLTU010000034.1, on the reverse strand, counting down.
CTATTCCAGCTTTTCTGAAGGCACCCGTCAGAAGGGATATACCGGTTATGAATTCAACAGTACAAAGCAGGATCGATAGAGGAAGACCCAGGAAACGAAGGCTTTGCATCCCGAAAGCGACAAAATAATCCTGTAGTTTATAAGCTGTTCCGAGGGGATCAATTCCCTTAACAATACCTGAAAAAACAAGTACAATTCCTACAATGATGAAACTGATTGTCCTGATTATTCTCATGTCAGATAATGCCCTTTTCTTCAAGCAGTTTCAGTACTAGTTTAAATATGTCTTCCGGGGGTAACATACTGCCATCTTGTGAACTGCAATTGACCAGTTGTAATTTATCGTCAGTTGAGGCGACATCCAGATAGACATCCCTTACCCTTTTCTGGAATTCAAGACTTGTCTCATGTATGTCCTTCGCCCCGTTAAGATAGTTTCTGTCGTCACCGGAACGTCCTGAAGTGAGTTTCTTTTCAGTGAAAACGAAAGGGACATCAAGAAAGATATTCAGGTCTGGTTTAGGGATTGAAAAATGTTCGAATTCAAGTTTTATTATCCATTCTTTCAGCTTATCGCGTTGAACCTTATCAGTCAGTTTCGCGCACTGGTATGCAATATTGGAATAGGAATACCTGTCGAGAAGCACGTGAAAACCATCTGAAAGCCACGAAGAAAGCATTTGAGAAGCATCTTTACGATCGCCGGCGTAAAGCATGGCCACCAGGTAGGGATCCACTTCATCAATTGTTCCGAATTCACCTCTTAAAAACCTGGCAACAAGCTCTCCAAAAAATGGAGAATCGGTCCTGGGAAAGTGTAAATACTTTGTTTTGACTGACCTTTCTTTAAAAAAGTCACTCAAAAGCTTGATCTGGGTCGATTTACCAGCACCGTCTAATCCTTCAATTACCAAAAGTCTCATTCATGAATTATAATCTGAATACAAATGTAATAATGACAACGTAATACTGAAATATGAAACCGGATATATCGGGAAGTCGATAATTATTCTTCATGAATTAAAAGTATTAAATTCGCTGATCATATATTTATGCTTCCAGTAGCCAATTATATTAACATTAACGGTCAGCTGATCGATCTTAACATACCCAGGGTGATGGGGATACTCAACATCACGCCAGATTCGTTTTATGCCGGGAGCCGTGTTCAGACGGAAAAGGAAATAATAGAAAAGGCGGGGAAATTATTGACAGATGGCGCTGATTTCATCGATATTGGTGGTTATTCAACTCGTCCCGGCGCCGCAAACGTCAGCGAGAAGGAAGAGTCGGAGAGGGTTCTGGGCGCCATCAGGCTTGTAAAAAATGAATACCCATCTGCTGTTCTTTCTATCGATACTTTCAGGGCGTCAATAGCCAGGATTGCAGTAGTTGAGTTCGGGGCATCTATTATTAATGATATTTCTGGTGGTGAACTCGATCCACTCATGTTTGATGTTGTAAAAGAGCTTAATGTTCCATACATAATGATGCATATGCAGGGAACACCTGCCACTATGCAGAACAACCCTGTTTACGATGACATTGTTGCTGATATATTGCGGTGGTTTGCTCCGAAGGTAGTCAGTCTGCAGAGGGCCGGGGTCAAAGACATTATTCTGGACCCGGGATTCGGGTTTGGAAAAACGATTGCACACAACTTCGAGCTACTCGACAGGTTCGAGGAATTGAGAGTTGCAGGTTTACCACTACTTGCCGGGCTTTCCAGAAAGTCTATGATCTGGAGAAGTCTTGGTATAACACCCGACGAGGCTCTGCCGGGTACCTTGGTACTTAATACTCTCGTACTGACAAGGGGTGCCGGAATACTTCGTGTTCACGATGTCAGGGAGGCAGTGCAGGCCATCAGGCTTGTGAATCTGACTACAGGCCCGGGGCGAAATGATAATAAGGTAATTTATTAGGAGATGCTGATCAGACTTACCCTATTCGACTTCATTGATATACTGCTTGTAGCGATTATACTCTTTCAGCTATACAGGTTGATAAGAGGTACTGCCGCCTTCAGCATCTTCATTGCCGTGTTCTTCATTTACGTTTTCTGGTTAATAGTGAAAGCCCTGAACATGGAGCTTGTAAGCACCATACTGGGGCAGGTAATCGGAGTCGGGGTAATAGCTTTATTCATTGTCTTCCAGCAGGAGGTGAGACGCTTCCTGCTGATGATCGGGAACAAGTATATCAGCAGTAGCGGACTATCTTTCGACAGGTTTTTCAGTTCTTCCAGCACCAGGAAAGGAGGACATGGCGAAGCAGAGCAGATTGTGCGAGCGGCAGAATACATGGCTGCCAGGAAGACCGGGGCTTTGATTGTAATAGGCAGGAAGAGTCGTCTGGATGTGTACACGGAAGGTGGCGAAATGATAAATGCCACCATTAGTGCCGAGCTTCTTGAAACGATCTTTTTCAAAAACAGCCCATTGCATGATGGAGCAGTACTTATAGAGGATGGGAAAATACTTGCCGCCCGTTGCCCTCTTCCGATAACCGACCAGATAGCCGTTCCAAGCCGCCTTGGCATGCGGCACAGGGCTGCCATAGGCCTATCAGAACAGACTGATTCTCTCGTATTGGTAGTTTCTGAGGAAACAGGTAATATTTCTGTTTCAGAAAGCGGTCACCTGAGGGAAGGCCTCTCGACAAATGACTTGAGGGAAATTTTGTTCAAAGAGAAAATTTGATTACAGGATAAACTGAAAGAATAATATCATGGGAAGATACAAACTGACACTCGAGTATGATGGAACCCGTTATTCCGGGTGGCAGATACAAAAAGGTGGAAAATCAGTCCAGGGAGAGATAACAGACTCTTGCAGGGAGCTTTTCGGTTCATCCGATTTTGAATTATTCGGAGCGGGAAGAACTGATTCAGGTGTACATGCCCTTGGGCAGATTGCTCACCTTGATGTCAAAACTGACCTTCCTCTCCTCAAACTAAAATATGGTATTAACGACAGGCTGCCACCCGACATAACTATTCTGAACGTGGAAGAGGCACCTGACAATTTTCATGCCAGGCACGATGCTGTTGCCAGAAGCTACGTTTACCAGATCAGCCAGCGAAGAACAGCTTTTGGAAAGAAGTATGTATGGTGGATTAAGGATATCCTCGATACAGAAAAGATGGCTGAAGCAGCCTCACTATTTACAGGCCTGAATGACTTCTCCTCCTTTACCGATCCTGAACAGGAACAGAAGTCGACCAAGACAAAAATTATCAGGGCAGATATTCATAAAAAGGGTGATCTTATTATTTTCCATGTCATCGGATCCCATTTCCTGTGGAAACAGGTGAGAAGAATGACCGGCGTTCTTGTCGAGGTTGGCAGAGGAAACATGAAACCTGATCAGATCAGGGTCTTGTTGGGAAGATATAGCGAACAACCGGCTAAGTTTACCGCTCCTCCAAGTGGATTATTCCTTGAAAGAGTTTACTACAAGGGTGATGTTTTCGATGAGGGATATTCCAGCCTGTTTAACATTTGAAGATCCTTCAAGTGGTAAAATGACAATTCCGTGATATCTGGGTAAAGGTTAGCCTCGTTTCACCAGGTCCTATTCAAGGTATTTCAGCTTCAGATTGATCTTCCTGTCGTAAACAAAGTAACATGGATTCTCGCACTGGCTCTTGTCATACTTAACCCTTGGAGTTGCAGAATCGACAGTCACATATTTTACTCCTGATATATATCTGGAAGCAACAGCAGTATATTGTTTGTTGAGCATCACGTTGTATTGCCAGAAGTCGTCACGAATAAGAGTATTAATTATAAGAACGCTATCTTCGAGGTTCCCTTCATAAACACGGAGGTTAATCGGATAGAATGTGGCAGAACCTGCTGTCTTGTCAATTCTTATGATCAGGTCAGCTCTTTCAGGTTCATCCGCAAGACAGTCGTCACAATTGATAAAGAAAACATTATCCTCACAAGAGAATAATAATGCTGTGAAAATGAAGGCAATAATTATATAGATGCTCCTTGAAGGTTTCATTAATACCATTTTATTAATACCATTTTATTATTTTGCCCGGGTTGGTGTAGCTATTTAACCTGAGGTTATAGGAAGCACCTATCCTGAGCCAAAATGGACCAACTTTATGATACGGGGTTTTCTGGTACTCCGCGATGAATGAAAGCTCAAAACTATTCTTATTCCATTTGAAACCGGCACCCGGGACCACGGCCATCTTCTTATCAAAGCTGATATCTGTGCCCTTGAGCTTATTCCCGAATGAATAGGCCCCGGCAACCGTGGTAGTAAAGTACCAGTTTCCTTTTGCCGGAATATCACTCAGGGAGAAATCTTTGAAGATCCCGATATATGCCACGTTACTCTTGTCCATGTACTGGTAGTATAGTTCTGGGCTCTTTTTTACAAGTACCCTGCTGTAAAAGGGTTTGAAGTCGAGGGCCAGGAAAACACCACCTTTTACTCTTGGTTCGCGGACTGACATATTCAGGCCCGTGAAATAATCGTGAAAGCTAGCCCTGTAGGAAGCCGTAAATGAAACATGCTCAAAATTGAAATTATACGAGTTGGTGAATCCATTCGCGAGAAGGATTTTCTCGATCTCTTTGCGGTGGTAGACCACGGCGATAGTTACAGGGCTGATCGAACCGTTTAGTTTGGAATTCCATTTATCACTTTTTCGCAAGAGATATTTCACCGCTGCAACGTGATTATACCGTGTGCAAATGTCGATGGCATTGTAGTTATAATTGTTTTTCTGAAATGGATCAACATGTCTTTTAAGCAGTAACTCCATGATGACTGTGTCGCCGTTCTGGGCTGCAATGAGGAAAGGGCTGTAGCCCAGGTCATCCTTCTCCTCGGGATCGGCCCCGTTTTGAAGAAGAAGATCCGCCACATCAGCATGTCCTCCCCATACAGCGGCCATAAGTGGTGTTGTACCATCTTTATCTTTTAAATATGTAGGCGCTTCATAGTAAAGCAGAAGGTCAACAACGTAAAAATATCCATAAGCGCTCGCGTAGTGAAGCGCGGTCGCACCATACCTGTCGGCCAGTTCCAGCTGCGCGCTGTCCCTGATGAGCATTTCAGTAATCTCGAGATTCTGGTTCTTAACGGCAATCAGGAGCGGTGTCTCGGAGTAGGCGGAGAAAGAATTGACATTAGCATGATACTTTATCAGTTCTTCTGCACATAATTTGTTGTTATTAGCCACCGCGAAATGAAGCGGAGTAATATCAGCAGCGTTCTTGCAGTTTACATCGGCTCCCTTTTTCAAATTCCACCTGACTCCAGCCACCTTGCCCTCCGATGCAGCAGTCATCAAAGAATAATTTAGAAAATATGTGCTGTTATCTCTTTCCATTCCTATAACGTAAATGAGAGTGTCTTCTTCATTTACAACTTCCTGGGCTGATAAATCCCTGTTAACTGAAACCAGGACGGGCAAGATTAATACCAGATATTTAAATAATCGCGACAGCATTAATGCAAATTTAAGATTTAGAAACATAAAAACACCAATCACCATTTAAACAGTTATAATTATCAGATAATTTTATTACTGTGCGATTATCTTTTATTTTTGCATCAGTTTAAGCACGAGTTGTCGAGAAACAGGAAAATACTGATAATCGGATTCTTCATTGCACTCATTGGGTACGACCCGGGAGCAATGGAAAATAGTGGTTCCGTGACCGAGAAACTGGTACCTTCCAATGTCCGGATAACCAATTCACTTTCTTCCGGATTGGAGTTCGCTGGGCTCGAAAGGACGGTTTCAGGTTTCCTGAAGAACTGGGATTTAGCAGGTGCTTCTGTAGCTGTGTCAAGGAACGGGAAGCTGGTTTATGCCCGCGGGTTTGGTTTCGCAGACAAGGAGGCGGGAATTGAAATCCAACCTTATAATAAGTTCAGGATAGCAAGTATTTCAAAACTGGTAACCGCGGTGGCCATAATGAAACTGCAGGAAAGCGGTAAGCTGAGCGTTTATGAAAGGGTGTTCGGCCCGGGAGGGATATTGAACGACTCAATCTTCATGCACCCCAGGGATAAAAGGGCTTATGATATAACAGTGGCTCACCTGCTCAGTCATGAAGGGGGTTGGACAACACGATGGGGTGACCAGATGTTCATGCCTGTAACCGTGGCTGAAAGCATGGGTATGGTTCCTCCCGTCGATACAAGGACAATCGTGAAGTTCGCCCTCGGTAAATACATGCACTTCACACCGGGTACAGGAAAATCATATTCAAATCTTGGCTACGCGATACTCGGTCTTGTTATTGAAAAAGTCTCAGGGATGACATACGAGGAGTACTGCAAAAAAGAAGTACTTGAACCCCTGGGAATCTACGATATGACTCTTGCAAAAAATCTCAGTTCAGAAAAAGCCCCGTTCGAGGTTAATTATTATGAACCGGGTGATGCTGTACTGAAACCTTCAATCTATGATACCACGAAGATAGTTCCTGCAAGTAATGGTGGTAATGATATAGAGGCTCTCGGCGGTGCCGGTGCCTGGATTGCAACTGCACCGGACCTTCTTAAGCTTCTTCTGGCTATCGATGGTTTTTCTTCAAGGGCAGATATTCTAAGCGATTCAAGCATATCTTTCATGACAGACAATAATAACGGTTACGCCCCTGTAGGATGGAAGACCACGATTATGGACGGTAACTGGTGGCGTACCGGCACTTTCCCGGGTTCTGCCTGCATGATTAAACGTCAACCCGATGGGACTGCCTGGGCTGTATTGCTCAATTCAAGTGCCTGGAATGGCCCGGAAATTTCAGCAAGCGTCAATTACATGATGATGAGAGCATTGTCGCACGTGAAACAGTGGCCGGATATTGATCTCTTCAATAATTCAGTACCAATCCCTCTTAAAGAGGACGTAAATTTCTGAAAATATGTGCTTTACTGTAAATGTGAACCTGGTTAAAGAAGAGCTCGAAAACAGGTATGGTGCCAATTTCCTTGATCCGGAAAGTTACAGGCCCAGTTATTATTACCATGCCTTTGGCTTTCCTCGCCTGCCTGTCATTCGCCAGGGAGAAAGTAGGGTGATAGATGTTCTTACCTGGGGACTGATACCAGGGTGGGTCAGAAGTATTGATGAAGCTGACGAGATTAGGAAGAAAACTTTTAACGCCCGATCCGAAACTCTTGTTTCCAAACCAGCCTTCTCTGCATCTTTCGAATCAAGACGATGCATTATTCCGGTAAGCGGTTTCTTCGAATGGCAGCATGTGGCCGGGAATAAAATACCGTGGTATATCTCGAGATCTGACAAAGATATAATGTCACTGGCCGGCCTCTGGTCGACATGGACAGACTCGGCATCCGGCAAGGTGTTCACTACATTCTCGGTTGTTACCACCGATGCCAATAATCTGATGGCTGAAATACATAATTCCAAAAAGAGGATGCCTCTTGTGATTGAAAGGGATCTTGAAAATGTGTGGCTGGGAAGTGCTCCCGGTCACGACCTACCTGCATCAATTCTCGCTCCTTATCCCGATGAGGTTCTTACTGCCTATACTATAAGCGATCTTGTAAATAATAAACACGCTGATAAGAATACTCCCGAGATTATAAGACCTTACTCGAGACCGATCCAGACTACTTTATTCTGAACAGGTTGTCTATTGTGCCACGAAAAGATAGGTGAGAGTGCCTGTCTGGTTCCTGGATATTGCTGCATCAGCATTGAATCTTGTCAGCCTGGCTGTCCTGGTCGCGGTTTCAAACAAACACTGATCAGTAGCGGTACTTTCGCCGGTGATAATCTTTGCCTCTGTTACTTCACCAGACGGAGTAACCGTTATGGCCAGTACAACCTTTCCTGATCCCTCGCATTTGTAAATAGGTATTGGTAAATAAGTATGAATTCTTCCGGCAAGGTTATAATAGATCCTTGTTGGACCTGAATACCTCGATGCAAGTTCATCTGATTTTCTTATCTCTTCCCTGTTCGCCTCCTTATTCTCATTTTCAGAATCA
>JAXLTU010000033.1:0-44631 GCA_046329885.1 Bacteroidales bacterium | reverse complement strand
GAAACAATTAACAGATTCGGAATCAGGAACAGTAGCGGTGTACCGGCCGGCCGGGTTCAGGCAATTGATGCTCTCAGGGGCTTTGATCTTTTCTGGATCATTGGCGGCGAGGCCATTATACAGGGACTTGACAGGGCGATGAATGTTCCCGCGACAGGTTTCCTTGTCACCCAGCTGGACCATGTCAGATGGACAGGTTTCAGATTCTATGACATTATCATGCCACTCTTTCTTTTCATTGTTGGCGTTTCTATCCCGTTTTCATACAGGAGGAGGATAGAGAAAACGGGAAACACCGGGGGACTGTGGCCCCACATTATTAAAAGGGTAATTGTACTATGGATACTCGGCATGGCAGTTCAGGGTAATCTTTTCGACTGGGACCCCTCGAGAGTGAAATTCTATAGTAACACTCTTCAGGCAATAGCAAGCGGCTATCTAATTGCTTCGGTATTGATACTTTATCTGAAAGTCTCGTGGCAGGTTGTTGCCACAATTGGATTAATGATCGTCTACTACCTTCTCCTCACGTTCGCACCAGTGCCCGGATTTGGACCGGGGGTGATAACGGAGCAGGGTAATTTCGCGATCTACATCGACAAGCTGTTTTTTGGAAAGTTTCAGGATGGTACTACATATTCATGGATAATCAGCAGTCTCAACTTTGGCGCTACAACTATGCTTGGTGTCTTTACCGGTTATTTCCTGCAATCGTCGGGCAGCGTTATCTCGAAGATTTACAGGCTGGCTGCCGCCGGGGCGATTTTGATAGCCATAGGTCTTGCCTGGAGCACTTTCCATCCCTCGGTAAAACATATTTGGACAAGCTCTTTCGTCTTTATATCGGGCGGTTTATGCCTGTTTCTTGTTTCACTGTTCCTTTGGTTAGTTGATTATTTGAAACTCACCGGGTTCATGACCTTCTTCACTATTATCGGTATGAACGCCATATTCGCCTATTGCGCTTCACATCTTTTTGATTTCCGCCTTGTCGGTAATGTTGTACTTGGAGGTCTCGAGAAATACCTGGGCAACTGGTTCGGTTTCGTGAGTGCCCTGGGTGGCTTTTCAGTTCTTTATTTCATCCTGTGGCAGATGTATAAGAGGAAAATTTTCATCAAGATTTAAACCCTTGCTCAAGCGAAAAGAAATAATTTTAATTTCGGATCACATAAAACTAATCTATAACTAATATGAAAAAGAGTCTGTTATTGAGTTCATTCATGGTACTTGCACTTGCTGGCGTGTTGCTTACAATTACCTATTCGTGCCAGACAGGCCCGAAAGGCAAGAACATTGGTCTTCAGCTTTATTCACTCCGCGATACTATCTGGAAGGATCTTCCGGGAACCATCGAGAAAGTTGGAAAGATGGGTTATAAAACTGTTGAGACTGCAGGATATGGAAAAGGTAAACTATATGGGTTGGACCCGGCTGAATTCAAAGCACTTTGCGAGAAAAACGGCCTTGTCGTTATAAGCGCTCACACGGGTATGCCTCTTCCTGATTCTGCCCACATGGCTGCAACAATGGCATGGTGGGACACCTGCATAGCAGCTCATGCCGCCGCTGGTGTTAAATATATCGTTCAGCCTTTCATGGGTGGAGATGCTTATGATACGCTTCCGGTACTAAAGGCTTATTGCGACTATTTCAATGCCGTTGGTGAAAAGTGCAACGCCAAAGGAATAAGATTCGGATACCATAATCACGACAAGGAATTTTCAACCCAGCTCGAGGGTAATACAATTTATGATTTCATGCTTGCTAATACCGACCCGGCAAAAGTGATGTTCCAGATGGACCTTTACTGGACAGTTGTCGGTGGTAAAAATCCTGTTGATTATTTTAATAAATATCCCGGCCGTTTCGAGTCGTGGCATATAAAAGATAAGGCAGAAGTTGGAGCGAGCGGAATGATGGATTTTGCATCTATCTGGGCTGCAGCAGCAACATCCGGTATGAAATACGGAATAGTTGAAGTGGAGGAATATAACTTCGATCCTTATGTAAGTTGCCAGAAAAGCCTCGAGTTTCTTAACGCGGCTGAATATGTGAAAATGCCCGAGTAGGCAATTGTCTCTCGAAATAATCAAAAACCGGTTACCGTTGAAGCGGTAACCGGTTTATAATTGCAGCATACCAATGAAAAATACCCTTCTATTCGCCCTGGTCTTTGCAACAGCATTATCGGGTTGCGGGAAAAAATACTATCATGAAAAGGATTATCGACTCGTTAAAAAGATAGACTCTCATGTTCATATTAATACCGCCGATGATGTTTTTGAGTCCGTGGCCGATTCTGATAATTTTGTATTGATAACCCTTAATGTTGATCATTCCGATTCTGCATCTGTCGGGCAGCAATTCAATTATGCTTATGGTTCAGCCAACAGGCACCCGGGAAAGGTATTCTTCGGACCGGCCTTTTACTTTGACACGACCGGTTGGGGCACGCCCCTCTGGTCGGCCAGGGTAATAGACCAGCTCGAGAAAAAAATAGTCCCCGGGGTTGTAACTGTAAAAATATGGAAGAACATCGGTATGACTGTCAGGGATCGCGAAGGGAAATTCATTATGGCTGATGATGAAGCACTTAAGCCCGTTTACGAATTCATTCATTCTAAGAAACTGGCCCTGACCGCCCACCTTGGAGAGCCCAGGAACTGCTGGCTGCCACTCGAAAAAATGACAGTAAGGAGTGATAGCAGTTACTTCGCCCGGCATCCCGAGTATCATATGTACCTTCATCCGGAATATCCATCCTACGAGCAGCAGATACAGGCAAGGGACAACATTCTGAAAAATATCCCCGGACTCACATTTATTGGTTGTCATCTCGGAAGCCTCGAGTGGAATGTTGATTCTCTTGCTGCCCGGCTCGATAAATTCCCGGATTTTGCTGTGGATATGTCGGCAAGGATCTGTCATCTTCAATACCAGTCGGCAAAAGACAGGAAGAGAGTCAGGGATTTTATTATAAAGTACCAGGACAGGCTTCTCTATGGTACAGATGTTGGTTACGAAGGTGGTAACGCGACAGCATTCAAAAAAAGAATGCATGCCACATGGCAGGATGACTGGAAATACTTCTGTACAGACGAGGTTATGACTTCTGATAAATTTGATGGTAATTTCAGGGGACTGAAACTGCCGGCTGCCGTTATTGACAAGATTTATTACCTTAACGCGTGCAAGTGGTACGCGATAAAGTAGTTTTTTTATTGCTGCAGCAACTGTACTCTCCGGGTTGCATAGAACATGAGCAAGTGATTATTTTAAAACATCAGTAATATGGGAGGAGAATTCGACAACCTGAATAGCTTTTTTGACAGGGTAAGATCGATTACTCTGCTTCAAAGACTCTTCGGATGGGAGCCTTAAGAAAACTTAGCTATGACGCTTATGCTGACTATATGAAGCTGTCCGGGATGTTGAAATCTGATGAACTGAAGATCAGGGACAACGAGACAAAGATGGCCGGACTTGAGAAAAATAACGAGATACTGTCAGCAAGAAATAACGACCTCGCGACTTCTGTTTCAAAACTGGAAACAAAAGCCGGGATACTGGAGAACGACCTTCGAAAAACCCAGTCCGAGAAATCGGAGATGGCTGCCAGGATAGCAAAATTCGAGCAGTCTGATCAAAGCCGGACCGACGAGTTTAATAAGAATATTGCCGGGGTAAACGCTCTCAGAACCAGCCTGGAAACAGAGAGGCAAAAGCTCACTGAATCGAGGATGAAGGAAGAGCAGGAAGCCTTCGAGAGAATGAAACAGACCTGGCGTAACCACGAGGAACAGGTGAAGAAAACCCTGATGAACATCTGCCAGGCTAACCTGATTGATTATGTGAGAGATGTCCCGTTCAAGGGTAAGCCTGACAATACCCTGATGATCGCCGGAGAGTACGTTATATTTGATGCGAAAAGCCCGGCCGGCGACGATCTTGAAAACTTTCCAAAGTACATCAAGCTCCAGACGGAGAGCGTCAGCAAATATATTAAGCAGGAAAACGTGAGGAAGGATGTGTTCCTCGTGATACCCTCCAACACGGTATCTTCAATAAACCAGTACACTTACAGGCTGGCTGACTACACGGTTTATATAGTGACACTTGATGCCCTCGAACCGGTCATCCTTTCCCTTAAGAAACTGGAGGATTATGAATTCGCCGAGCAGCTTACCCCGGAGGAAAGGGAGAATATATGCAGGATAATCGGTAAGTTTTCACATACAGCGAAGAGAAAGATAATGATCGATTATTTCTTCTCCTTCCAGTTCCTTGATATTATCTCGAAATGCAACCTCGATCTTCCCCCTGATATTCAAAACGCGGTGGTGGAGTTTGAAAAGGCGGAGAAGCTTAATCCACCGCAGGAAAAGAGGACCAAGCAGATTCTGATGGATGAATTGCTCAGGGAGAGCGAGAAGCTGGCAATAGAGGCAAAGGCCAGGATACAGGACGATCACCAGGTATGAACAGATAAGATTAATTATTAAAAATATCATTATGAACAGTACAAACAACTCGCGCAGGGATTTTATAAGAAAAGCAGCGCTTACAGGAATAGTTGCAGCAGGACTGCCAAATCTGATTACCTCGGGTGCACCGGAGAAAAAAAGCTCCAGGATCAGGTTGGCAAAAGGGAATGTAATTCTCTTCCAGGGCGATTCAATAACCGATGCAGGTAGAAACAAGGAAGATGAAAGTTACAATAATCCTAAAATACTCGGTACAGGTTACGCGATGTTCGCGGCAGCCGATCTGCTTGGAAAACACCCCGAAGCTGATCTGAAAATTTATAACCGTGGCATTTCAGGCAACAAGGTTTACCAGCTGGCTGAAAGATGGGATAAAGATTGTATTAATTTAAAACCGGATGTGCTTAGCATACTCATCGGGGTCAACGATTTCTGGCATAAGCTAAACGGCAACTACAATGGCACGATTGAGATTTACAGGAATGACTATAATGCTCTTATTGAAAGAACATTAAAGGCACTCCCGGGTGTCAGGCTTGTTATCTGTGAACCATTTGCTGTGCTTGGTGTCAAGGCTGTGAATGAGAAGTGGTTCCCTGATTTCTACGAATACCAGAAGGCTGCAAAGGAATTAGCTGTCAAATACGGGGCCATCTTCGTGCCTTTCCAGAAAGCATTCGATAATGCCATAAAGAAAGCACCTGCATCTTATTGGACAGGCGATGGTGTACATGCTTCTTTTGCAGGCGCCAGGATGATGGCATCTGCATGGCTCGAGGCAACAAGGCTTGGTTAATATTTTTATTCCTTTCACTTTGCTTTCGTTTCTGGAAAATTTGTAAATCAGTGAGTTATGAATAGAATCTCTTGGTTGATGTATGTCGGTTTTCTGGGCTTCATCCTTGTCTCATTCAAGGCTGACCTCAATCTCAAATCAGGTGTTTACTCTCCTGATGGCGTGAGTAATATAAAGACAAAAGTCGGGATGAAGACGAAGGTTTTAAGTAGTGGTACTTCTACTTTGGAGAACCTTGAAGTCTGGCTTGAAGAAATTAATCCAGGCAAATCTCTTTCATCGCTTGCAGTGGGTAGTGGCACCGATGAAATGCTGATATTAAGGGAAGGGAACTGCGAGTTAATGTATTCTTCAGGCAAGAGTCAGCTTCACACGGGCAGCGTGGTTGTGCTTGGGGAGGGTGAGAAATATGATATTAAAGCCACCGGCAAGTCGCGCCTTGTATTTTTCAGGTTCATCTTTAAACCGGGTAAGGCGGCAGAGGCGGTGAAGAGCGGAGATGAGGTAAAGCCATTTATCTGTGACTGGGATACTCTTTCTTTTAAGCCATCGGCGAATGGAGGAAGACGGAATATAATAAACCAGCGATGCACGGTTTTAAAGAATCTCGAGATCCACACGACACTCTTAAAGGAAGGGCTTCCGAGCCACGCCGCTCACGTCCACCCCGACGATGAGATCATTCTTGTCAGGAAGGGTATTGCCGAAGAATCTATAGGAGATGAACATTTTCTTGCTCCCGGGGGGTCGGTTATTTTTCTCTCGGCCAATGATCCTCATGGCATCCGAAATGCAGGGACAGGCGAGTGTGAATATTACGCGATCCGCTGGATAACCAATCTTACAAGGTCGGCAAAGTGAACGTTCACGGTGTTATTTCCACCACGCGTTTTTTTTGTTAATAAAGTTTAATTTTTTTCATGTTATTTCGAATAGAGATTTAATTTTATTGAGCCTATTGACCGTTGTAGTAATAATTGAATAACCTGAAATAATAACAAACCTGAAAACCATGACAAAAAGAAGAGACTTTATCAAGACCGGTATCCTGGGAACTGCAGGGATAGCCATCGGGGCAAAAGGCTTCAGTGCAAAGTCCTATTCGAGGATATCCGGAGCCAACGACCGCATTACAGTAGCAGTAATAGGTATCCGGGGACAGGGAGGTACTCATATTAGCAGCTTCCTTGGAATGAAGGATTCCAAAAACGTCAGGCTGAAGACTTTATGTGATGCAGATGAGGCGACATTTGCCGACAAGGTTAAAGTTGTTCAGAACAGGACGGGCGAGACACCTGTTACTGTGTGGGATATGAGAAGAGTTCTTGAGGACAAGGAAATAGATGCCGTTTCAATGGCTATTCCCAACTTCTGGCACGCGCTTGGAACTATCTGGGCTTGCCAGGCTGGAAAACACGTGTACACTGAAAAGCCGGCAACCCATCTTATCTGGGAAGGCAGGAAAATGATTGAAGCTGCAAGAAAATACAATGTTCGTGTTCAGGTTGGTTTGCAGAACAGGTCCATCCCTGGTGTAATGCAGGCTATTAAATTCCTTCACGACGGGGGTATTGGCGATGTCTTCATGGCCAAGGGTACCTGTTACAAACCACGCGACTCCTTTGGAATAGCTCCTGACAGCAACCCGCCGGAATCACTCCATTATGACTACTGGCTGGGTCCTTGCGAGTGGAGACCTTACAACGAGAAACGTGTTCATTATAACTGGCATTGGCATTGGCTTACTGGTGGTGGCGATACAGCTAACCAGGGTCCTCACCAGTTCGATATTGCACGCTGGGGTCTTAACAAGAATGAGCATCCTGTTACTGTTTTCTCGATGGGAAATATTTTTGGGATCTCTCCCAAGGAATGTTCCCAGGAGACACCAAATACACAGACCTCCATGTTCAAGTATGCTGATGGCAAGATACTCGAATTTGAAACCCGTGGTCGTTACACCAATGAAGAAGCCAGTCTTGGTATAAGAATCGGTAACATGTTCTACGGTACTGAAGGTTATGTCGAGATTGATGGTGGCGAGTGGAGGGCTTATCGTAAACGCGAATCAAAACCATTTGCAGGCACCGGCGTCGCAACCGAGAAGAACGGTGATCCAACCTTCCTGGCACCTCCGGGAGGATCGAGCCATTACGGCAATTTCATCGACGCTATCAGATCAGGTAAGAATGAAGACCTCCACTGCGATATAGCTGAAGGTTACATGTCAGCCTGTCTTCCTGCCCTGGCAAACATCTCTTACAGGGTCGGACATCAGCTCACCTTCGATGGAACAAAAGAAAAATTCGTCAAGGACAAGGAAGCTGACAAATATCTCACCCGCGCTTACAGGAAACCATATGTTGTACCTGATGTAGTCTAATAATTATTAAATAAAAAAATGATGAATAATATTTCGAGACGCAAATTTATCACAACAGGCCTCACCGCTGGTGCTGCCATGGCAATGCTGAGGGATTTCCCGGAATTCACCGCTATGGCCCCAAAGAACGGGATGAAGCTGGGTTTTGTAACCTACCTGTGGGGACAGGACTGGGACCTCCCGACTCTCATAAGCAATTGCGAGCAGTCCGGGCTACTTGGTGTTGAACTGAGGGTTCAGCATGCCCATAAAGTGGAGGTTAATCTTACCCCGGCGCAGAGGGCAGAGGTTAAGAAGAGATTCGCCGACAGCAAGGTTACTTGTTTAGGTTACGGTGCTAATTACGAGTATCATAGCCCGGATCCTGCCGTCCTCAGGAAAAACATAGACGGTACAAAGGAATACATAAAACTTTGCAAGGATATCGGGGCAACCGGTATTAAAGTCAAACCCAACAATCTTCCACCTGAAGTTCCACGCGAAAAAACAATAGCTCAGATCGCTGCTTCCCTGAACGAATGCGGCAAGTTTGCACAGGATTATGGTCAGCTCGTGAGGGTTGAATGCCATGGGAACATAACCCAGGAAATACCAAATATGAAAGCAATCTTTGATCAGATCACGGAGAAGAACGTGGTTATGTGCTGGAATTGTAATGATCAGGATCTCCTGCCACCGGGACTTGAAGCCAATTTCAATAGTGTTAAGAAATACTTCGGCGATACTGTCCATATTCGTGAACTGAACGAGGGCAACTATCCTTACCAGCAATTGTTCGACCTGTTCACGGGTATGAAATACAAGGGATGGATACTACTCGAAGCCAGAACCAATCCTAAAGACAAGGTTGTAGCGATGAAGGAACAGCTCGATATTTTTAACCAGATGCTCGCCAAGGCGGCAAAATAATCCAACGAGCGAACTTTATTGATCCTTTGGGCGTTATCTCCCAAAGGATCTTTTTTTAATATTCATGCTATGAATAAGAAGTACGAATTCAGGGCTGAAATAAAAAAACATCCTTCCATTAATGCCGGTTATATCGAGTTTCCTCACGATGTCAGGAAGGAGTTCGGCAAGGGGAGGGTGAAAGTAATAGCGAGCCTTGACGGGTTTATCTATCGTGGATCACTGGTCAGAATGGGTGAGAATCCTAATCATTGGCTTGGTATAACCCAGGAGGTAAGGAAGGCTATCGGTAAAAACCCGGGCGATAGTGTAAATGTTATTCTCGAGGAGGAAACCTCGGAAAGAGTGGTTGCTGTCCCTGATGACTTGCTTTCCAGGATTTCCACTGACAAGGAGGTTCAGGATTATTTCGATAAACTTTCATATACTCATAAGAAGGAGTATGTGAGGTGGATAACGGAAGCCAAAAAGGAGGAGACCAGGAAAAACAGGATCGAAAAGGCATTTACCCTCCTACGGGAAAAGATCAAAACACCGGATCAACCAAGGTAGCCCGTAATCAGGGTTTTGTTGGATTTCCAGGACAAGAAACTCTGCCATTCAGTGATGTATTTCACCAGATTATACATGGAAATGGGTTATACGGTGATTTTTTTTTGTCACGATGATTATCCGGGTAATTTTGTATAATTAACTATTACTCTGGTAATGAGACTTAAGAAAAATATCGCGACTAGTGAATCTGGATTTATCTTTAATCCGGGTAATGGCGATTCGTTCTCGGTTAATGGGATTGGCGGCGAGATAATAAGCCTGCTCAGGGAGGAGAAATCCGCTTCCGAGTTACTCGGGTTATTACTTTCGAGGTATGATGCTGAACCAAGGCAGGTAGAAAGGGACCTTGAGGATTTTATCACCCAGCTAAATAATTTTTCGCTTCTGGAGAAATGAACATGGGAAAACTGAAAGGTGATAAAACTAAAATTGTAATTGCCGTAACGGCTTTGAATGCCATAGACAGCCCTGGCCCGGGTGTTCCGGTAATCAGATCCATTCGCGAAGACAATGATCTGGATGTCAGGATCATTGGGTTGTCGTACGAGACGCTCGAGCCGGGAATTTACATGCACGATCTCGTTGACAAGACTTACCAGATACCGTATCCCTCTGCAGGTACAGACGCGCTGCTTTCCCGTCTTCTCGACATTCACAGCAGGGAGGGAATAGACGTGCTTATCCCGAATTTTGATGCAGAGCTTTTTAATTTCATACTGATCAGCGAGAGTCTTCGGTCGCATGGTATTAGTACATTTCTTCCCGAAAGGAAAATGTTCGAGGCCCGCGATAAGGTGAATCTTGTAAAGTTTTGCGATAAACACGCTCTTCTTACCCCCGAGGCCCAGATTATTCACAGGGTATCAGAATTACCGCGGCTTGCAGCTGATTATGGATATCCTTTAGTGGTGAAAGGAAAGTTTTATGATGCCTACATCTGCAATTCTCTCGATCAGGCTGAGAAAGCTTTTTACAGGATACAGGCAAAATGGGGATTACCTGTTATCGTGCAGGAATACATATCCGGAAGCGAGGTTAACGTGGCCGTGCTGGGCGACGGAACAGGAACTGCCGTGAGCATCGTGCCCATGCGCAAATTGTATATAACTGATAAAGGAAAAGCATGGGCCGGTATCACAATCGAAGACCAGACCCTGATCGAACTTGCCGAACGGTTTACCAGTGTAACAAAATGGAAAGGCGGATGCGAGCTTGAAGTGATGATGACTTCAGCCGGCAAGCCTTATATCCTGGAGGTTAATCCAAGGTTCCCCGCGTGGATTTACCTTTCAGCAGCCGCCGGTCAGAATCAGCCTGCCTCGCTGGTCAGGCTCGCTCTTGGCAGGCAGGTACCGCCATTCGCTAAATATGATGTGGGTAAAATATTCATCAGGTACTCGTGGGATCAGATAGTTGATATTTCAGAGTTCCAGGAGATCTCGGGTACAGGGGAGCTATAGGAATCAGGTAAATTATCATTTAACAGGAATGGACAAACTGAGGTACGAACATCCGGTAATCAGGAAAATGACAGCCGGTGCCATGAACAAGTTCGGGAGCAGGCCCGAGTTCGAACCTGTCACATCGATAGAAGGCATCGCTGTAAAAAAGCTTATCAAGGAATACGGATCACCACTGTTTGTCCTTTCGGAGAAGCAGATCCGTAGAAATATACAGAGCGCGAACAGGATTTTCAGGACCAGATATCCTAAAGTCCAGTTCGCATGGTCGTACAAGACCAATTACCTGAACGCTGTTTGCAACATTTTTCACCAGGAAGGATCGTGGGCGGAAGTTGTTTCCGGGTTTGAATACAACAAGGCCAGGAAGAATGGTGTGCCAGGTAACAGGATAATATTCAATGGTCCATCGAAAACTGACGATGAGCTGTTACTCGCCTGCACCGAGAATGCCCTTTATCCATATTGACCATCTTGACGAACTTTTCACACTGTCTGAAATAGCCCGGATCAGAAACCTGAAGCCCTGGTTGCTATCAGGATTAACATGGACACCGGCCTTTATCCCAAATGGGACAGGTTTGGTTTCAATCTCGAGAACGGGCAGGCCTTAACGCTGTGGAGAGAGTTATGAACGACAGGAATCTCGAACTTGCCGGTCTTCATTGTCATATAGGTACCTTTATAATGGACCTCGGTGCCTATGCAATTGCTGCAACCAGACTCTGCGAGCTTGCATCCAGGAGCAAGATCAGGTTATGGGAAGGTCATACAATATATAGACCTTGGAGGCGGATTCCCGTCGGTGAATAACCTGAAAGGGGCTTATCTTCCTTAAGACGGATACAATACCGTCGCTCGATCAGTATGCTGATGCAATATCAGGGGCCATACTCGAGTCGGGTATAAAGCAGGATGAACTGCCATTACTTATGCTCGAAACAGGAAGAGCCCTGATAGATGATGCAGGATTCCTGTTAGGAACAGTTGTTACAAACAAGCGTCTTTCCGATGGCAGGAGAGCCACGATATTTGATTTCGGTGTTAATCTGCTTTTCACGTCATACTGGTACGATCACAAGATTAGTCCGGCACAGGAGCACGGGAAATACACGGAAGACCTGACAGCATATGGCCCCCTTTGCATGAATATTGACATGATGAGGGAAAGTGTGAACCTCCCTATTATGTCGAAAGGCGATAATGTAGTTGTCCACAAGGTAGGTGCCTACAACATGACGCAGTGGATGCAGTTTATTACAACAAGACCTAACGTGGTACTGATAGATTGTGCAAATAATGTTACAATAATCAGGAAAGCAGAGGCCCTGTCTGATATAGAAGCAAATGAGATATTGCCGGGCCATCTTGAAATTACAGGAATCTGAGTTCATTATGATGAAGCTGAGGGAAGAACTAAAAGAGACAATCGTACCAGCTGTGCTGAACAGCTACTCCGTTGTGTTTTTCTTTAATAATTCAGTACTGGCCTTAGTACTTCTGGTAGTTACTCTATTCAATCTGGTTGCAGGAATAAGCGGTCTGGTATCAGTAATCTGTGCTGTACTTGTTGCATATAATCTTGGTTTCGACAGGAACCTTCTTAAACAGGGTATTTATAGTTTTAATGCCCTGCTGGCAGGTATAAGCCTCGGGACATTTTATGAACCCGGTCTTGTCTTTTTTGTAATCCTCCTTCTCGGTTCCCTTCTGAGCCTTATCCTGTCAATCACTATGGGAGGCTGGTTTGGTAAACATAGTCTACCCTTCCTGAGTCTTCCGTTTATCCTGACATTCTGGATCATCGTGATCCCGGCCGATCATTTTGTCAACCTGGGCCTTACACAACGTAATGTTTTCTGGATAAACGAGATGTATTCAATCGGTGGAAAACATCTGCTTGATCTGTTCCAGACAGTCGAGAACCTTCCCCTGAGCAGGATGGTCGTATATTACCTCAAGTCGCTTAGTTCAATATTCTTCCAGGAAAACCTTTTTGCCGGAATAATTATATCACTAGTCTTGCTTACAGGTTCCCGCATAACCTTCCTCTTGTCTCTTGCCGGTTTCTTCACGGCCTATCTCTTTGCCACTTTCGCGGGGACCGATATGGTTAGTTTCAGTTATTATAACGTGGGTGCCAATTATATACTTGTGGCAATTGCCGCCGGTGGTTTTTTTACAATTCCTTCTGTCTGGTCATTCCTATGGACAATAATACTGATACCTCTTACATCATTATTGATACTTTCGTTAACAAGGTTGCTCACGATTGCCGGCTTACCGGTTTTTTCTCTTCCATTCTCGCTTATAACAATTCTGTACATATTTTTCCTCTTGTTGAGAGTAAAGCCCGGCAAGCTTGTTCTAACGTGGTTTCAATCATTTTCACCCGAGGTTAATCTATATTCATACAGGACTAACGTGCACAGGCACCCGGTAGGAAGTTATGTAACCCTTCATCTTCCTTTCTGGGGTGAATGGATAGTAAGCCAGGGCCATGACGGACCTCATACTCACAAGGGTGAATGGAGTTCAGCCCTCGATTTCATGCTTGTTGACGAAACCGGGAAAAGCTGGGAAAGATCACCTGCTGAATGCAACAATTACTTCTGTTATGATAAACCGGTCGTTTCACCCGGAGACGGTGAGATAGCAGACATTATCGACAGCGTCCCCGACAATGAACCAGGCAAGGTCAATACCAGTCAGAACTGGGGTAATACTGTCGTAATAAGACATACAACGGGTTTATATAGTCAATTGTCGCATCTCAGGCCTGGAAGCATTAAGGTCAGGAAAGGTATGTTCGTTCGTCAGGGTGATATAATCGGGCATTGCGGCAACTCCGGCAGATCGCCCGAGCCTCACATCCATTTCCAGGTGCAGTCAAACCCTGTCGCGGGCGCGAAAACACTTTATTACCCGGTTGCCTATTATATACTAAAAGACAGGGGAGAGAAGATACTCAAGTCGTTTTCAGTTCCCCGTGAAGGAGATATAGTCTCCAATGTTGCTAGCTGCAACCTGTTGAAATCTGCCTTTGATTTTCAACCGGGTATGATACTAAGTTACTCGTACACGACCGACCTGGGAGCGGAGAAAACCGAGAGGTGGGAGGTATTCACTGATGCCTATAACTACAGGTATCTCTATTGTGCGGAGACGAAATCATACGCCTATTTCACTAATGACGGAACGATGTTCAGTTTCACAAGCTTTTCCGGCGACAGGTCATCACTTCTCTACGCGTTTTATATCCAGTGTTACAAGGTTCTGCTGGCGTATTATCCCTCTATGGAGACCACGGACCTGCTTCCCCTGCACCTGGTTAGACGTTATCGGCTTATATTATGGTTGCACGATTTCATAGCGCCCTTCTGCGACTGCATCAGGGTAATATACAGGAGCAGGGCCACGTGGGCAGACACGGGGATAGATCCAACCACTCTGACTATTGATACTTCTGTCGATATTAATACGCCGGCGGGCACAAGAAAAGAAGCTCCAGGACGTATTATTATTGAAAAGAACAGGATCAAAGAGTTTACAATTAAGACAGGGAATAAGGTTATATGGGCAAAAAACTCCGATATATAATTCTCGTTTTCCTCACCCTTGTGATTTTCAGGCCAGCCCGTGCTCAGAACGATTTTGGCAGAACAGACAGTCTCACGTATAGTCAGTATCTGAACGGTGACTGGGACAACCTGATAAGAACTGGCAAGGAAGTCCTTGCAAGAGGAGTCGACTACAAATTTCTAAGACAGCGAATTGGTTATGCTTACTATTGCAAGGCAGATTATATAAGATCAAGAAGACAATATTCAAAAGCATTGCGATTTGATTCGTTCGACCCGAATTCACTGGAATACCTTTACAAATCTTATCTCTTTTCCGGCAATTCAGATGGTGCCGCTGTAATTGCCGGGAAGATGCATCCTGGAATGAGAAATTCGCTCTCGATATCATTATTTAAGCCAGTCGAGTCTGTCGATGCAGAGTTTAATTTCAAGTTTGCGGGCACGAAATTAAGATCCAATCCTGTTTATTACCATCTGGGATTGTCATCGCGACTGGGTTCAAGAGTCTCATTGTACCAGATGTTTTCAAATTATTACCAGACAATAACTGTTCGTTATCCTGCAGGTGACAGGCATATCAGGGACTTGCAGCCTGAATATTATGCACTGCTGAAGGTTTCTGTTACCCCATGGCTATACCTGAAATCAGCCTGGCATTATCTTCGTACATCTAACACGGGCGTAAGTGTCACCACGACGAGTTCAGACCTGTTTTACGGGTCTGTTTCAGCCGATCTGGCCGGGTTTACCATCGAGGCAGATGCTTCCGTTTTAAATTCCGGTAATAATCTGACTAAACAATTTGGCGGGAGTATAGGGCTGAAATCGCCGGGTAACAGGGGTTTGTACATGGCAAGCTCGCTGGCAGCGATCGATGATGGCAGTACAACCCGCGCGGTTTTCAGCCAGAGGGCTGGCTTCCGTTTTACAGGCAAGGTATGGCTCGAGGGAAATGTGACTTTTGGGAACCTGACCGATTACAGGGAACTAAGTGCCATGTACATTTATAACACTCTTGACCCCACTTCATTCAGATGTGGTTCATCCATTTACTTTTTTTCTGGCAAAAGACTTGACCTATGGGGTAACATATCATACGAACGAAAAGATTTTTACGAGAATATTCTTTATCACTATAATCAATTTTCATACACGGGAGGTATACGATGGAAACTTTAAGACTTAATGCTGTCTTCATCCTGTCGCTGATTATTTGTCAGGTAGCTGTCGCACAGCCAGATTCGAAGACCATGGCGGCATTCAGCGAGAGTTATAAGCACGAGCAATCGCAGAATTATACTTCAGCTATAAACTCACTCAAGACTATTTATAAAGCCGAGGATTATTCGATAAACGTCAGATTAGGCTGGCTTTGCCTGCTAGGCAAGCAATATACAGAGTCGGTATCTTATTATGAAAGAGCAATTAAGCTGAAGCCCTATGCTATAGAGGCAAGATTCGGGATGATAAAATCGCTCAACGCCCTTGAAAGCTGGGACAAGGTGAAAGAGAATTATGAAGCCATAATCAGGATTGATCCACAGAATACCACATCACTGTACTGGCTCGGCGTACTGCTTTACAACAGGAAGGATTACGAGGGCGCGGCGAAAAATTTCGAGAAAATAGTTAATCTCTATCCCATGGATTATGGTTCAGTCATAATGCTTGCATGGACTCGGCTTTACCAGGGACGCAAGACGGAAGCAAAGGTCCTTTTCAACCACGCGCTGCTGCTTTCACCCGATGATGCGTCGGCAACATCCGGTCTAAACATGCTCAGGTAGGAAATCCTCAAAAATATGGACAGCCATGAAAGAACCTGGAAAATCAGGAAATAAAAGAATACCGGAATATGTAATTTATATTATTCTATGGACCCTGTTTCTGGTGACACCGTTTATTACGAACGACTACAACAGGAGCGGGGGCTTTCTGAGGATCTGTTACGACTGGTTGAGGTTATCACCATTCTTTCTCGTATTCATCCTTAATAACTTCATCCTTCTACCGGTTTTCATGTTCAGGGGAAGGAAGATGTTTTATTTCATCGGGTTGCCCGTGGCTATTGGAATAATCTCTGTCACTTTCCATATCGTTAGCCCGGCAATTTTCAGGAATGATCCGAAGATACTTGAGCAGAGGACGCTCAGGGATCCGCATTTCGGCAGGGAAGAAATGAATCCGCGCATGGTTCCTGGGCAGGAGTCACCCCAGGCAAGCCCTGGAATAATTTCGACAACCCCCGGGGACTTTGGGGCTGAAGGTCGCAAGTTGCCGGTTCAGGGCAGGAATGCACTCGATCTGGTCAATCTTGTACTCATATCCTTCCTCGTTGCAGGTTTCAATACAGCCATCGAGGTGACGAGGAAATGGTTTGAAAACGAGCAAGCAAGGAAGGAGATAGAAAGAGAACGAATGGAATCGGAGCTGGCCTTCCTCCAGAATCAGATCAGCCCTCATTTTTTCATGAATACGCTTAATAACATTCACTCCCTTATCGGCGTTGATCAGCACCTCGCCCAGGATGCTGTATTGAGACTCTCCGATATGATGAGGTACCTGTTGTATGAATCGGGCAGGGGCACAACAACTTTAAAACGTGAAATAGACTTTCTCGACAGTTATGTTGAACTCATGCACCTCAGGGTGGATAAATCAATAAATGTTAATCTTGAATTACCGGAAAGTTTCACGGATGTAAACCTACCGCCTCTCCTTTTCATATCTTTCATAGAGAACGCCTTCAAACACGGGGTGAGCTACAGGGAACCATCATCACTCTCGTTCAGACTAACCCAGTCAGGGAAAACAATTGTTTTTGAATCAAGAAATACCATTTCAAAATTCAAGCCTAATTCCCTGAGGCCAAACCAGGGAGGGGTCGGGCTCACCAATATCAGGAAGAGGCTGGCAATGTTATATGGAGACAAACATGATCTTGTTATAGACGTTATTGATAATGAATACGTTGTCAAGCTCACTATCCCAACAGCATGATAAGATGCATCGCCATAGATGATGAACCGCTCGCGCTGGCCAAGATATCTGAGTACATCAGCAGAACTCCTTTTCTGGAACTGGTTGGCTCTTACAATTCGGCATTCGAGGCAATGGAATTACTTACAAAAGGTGGGACGGATCTCATGTATGTTGACATTGATATGCCAGATATAAGCGGTCTCGATTTCGTGAAGAGTCTCGAAATTAAGCCGTTGATAATCTTTACAACAGCCTTCAGCGAGTATGCCATTGATGGGTTCAGGGTAAACGCGATCGATTATCTTCTAAAGCCCTTTGGCTATAACGAATTCCTGAAATCGGCCACGCGGGTACAGGCACTTGCCTCGAACAAAGTTCTGAATGCCGGAAATATGCCTGTCGAGGGAGATTACCTTTTCGTCAGATCCGACTCGAGAATAAACAAGGTTTACCTCAGGGACATAATCTACATCGAGGGAATGAGAGAATATGTCAGGATCCACCTGGCCGGAGGGAAATCGCTGATGCCATTATACAGCCTTCGCACTCTCGAGGAACAGCTGCCATCATCACTCTTCATGCGTGTTCACAGATCTTATATTGTTAACCTTGCCAAAATCACTACTGTCGAGCATAACCGTATTGTATTTGAAGGCAAGGTTTACATCCCTGTCAGTGACCAGTACAAGGATGCCTTTAACACTTTCCTGAACAGCCATTCCCTGCTTTGAACAGGCAAGCCTGATCTCCCCGTGAATCAAAAATGCCAATTGGGTGAATTTAATGGCCAATTGGTTGAATATAATTGCAGGCTTTAATAGCTGGTGATATTTTTGATTCGTTAATCTGGAAATGAAAAACAAATAAAAAGTACGGATATGAGAAAACAGGTAGGATTAGTTTTATTCGTCGCAGTCATGGCAGGTTTATTCTCAGGCTGCAGTAAGAACGGGAATTACCCCGAAAGTGCATCGCTCAAGCTGGCCATTAACCAGGGAGCTCTCGAGCTTAACACTGCCGTGAGCAAGATATCATCAAGTCAGACTTTCAGCGTGCTGACTGCTGATGCCGGCACTCTGAAATCGGCAACAATTTCAGATTCCACCTACAGGGTGTATATACCTCTTGAAAAGATAAGCGGTGTTTATGAATATAAACCAAAGGCTGTATACGACAGGTGGGGTCTCTCGCTCATCCGTTTCTTTAACAGGACGGCAGACAATAGTCACATGATAGTTAAAATGCCACTCAGGAAGGTTAAAAGCCCCAGGACGGTTAGTCACTATTCTCCTGCAGATACAACTCTTGAAAATAACTTCATGATCGATGTGTCTGATTATCATAATAACTACAATAGCTATCATGACTACGATTACATCCTCGATTCAAAAATAACAATCGACGATACAGAGGCAGGAAGCCTTTATATAAAATCGAATGTGAGTCCTGAGAATGGTACTGATTATACCTCGAACTATACTTTCACAGGAAGCTATAAGGCAGAGTATAAATACCTGTCAGGCGACACGACTGTATCAAGCTTTTCGATACTCGATGGCACAAAAACACTTTACGAGGAAAAAAGGCTCACGTTCAAAAGCGATTCATCAAAGTTTGGCAGGGAGCACATCTACATCCTGACTATTGGTGATGTTACAATAACACGCAACCATTCAGATCACACTGTTCAGGTGGCAGTTAACGGGGTCGTGCAGCCAGGTGCTACTGTAACAGTTGTAGACCGCGAGGACGATGAAGAAGCTTCTGTCTGCAAGAAGAGGGAGGTCCAGATAACTTTCGAAGACGGCACAACAGCTACAATATCGGAGCTTATAAGTTCATCTGTCGATAACATAAGAACCATCTTCCAGTCATTACACCAGGTTTACTTCGCTGCATATGTTGTAGACTGGATAGCGTATGACATTTATTACGAAAGAAATTAAACGAATTAAAAGATAAGGATCATCATAGATTCCGATTCAGGGTTAGATTAGTTAAGGTTACTTCTCGGGTTTTAAACTGCCCCGGCAACGGCTGGGGCAGTTTATTTTATTTCAGGTCGTTTAAAGGGAACTGTTAGTATCAACAGTCATTAAAATATCAGGGTAACTCCTGGTTTTTTCGTCGGAGAAAAAATTATAACTTGTAAATGAAATGACCTCGCCGGATCGCGCTGTCAAAATTATTCTGAGGAGATGAGTATAAAATGCATCGCAATTGATGATGAACCTCTGGCACTAAGTCAGATAGGTTCATATATAAAGACATTATCAAATCTCGAGCTGGTATGTTTGTGCAGTAATGCTTTCGATGCTCTGAAGGCTTTTGAAAATAACAAGATCGATCTGATTTTCGTCGATATTGAAATGCCGGATCTTAACGGTCTGGATTTTGTCAGGTCACTGCCCTCTAAACCATTCATCGTGTTTACTACTGCCTACAGTGAGTATGCTGTCGAGGGATTCAAGGTTGATGCAGTCGATTACCTGCTGAAGCCGATTGGTTACAATGATTTCCTGAGAGCTGTCAACAAGGTTAGCGCGCTACTGAGCCTTCACGAAACACAACCGGAAACAGTCAAGACATCAGAGAACCATCTGTTCGTAAAATCAGATTACAAGATAATGAGAATAGTGCTTTCAGATATAAAATATATTGAAAGCATGCATGAGTACATCCGGATCCACCTCGTAAATGAGAAGCCTGTTATGACACTTGTCAGCCTGAAAGCCATCGAGGAACAATTACCTGCCGACAAATTCATGAGAGTCCACAGGTCGTTTATTGTAAACCTCGATTTGGTCAAAGTTATTGAACGAAACAGGATCGTTTTTGATAATAGTATTTATATTCCGGTAAGTGAACAGTACAAAGAGAAATTTCAGTCCTTCATTGAAAAAAACTTCTTAATCTGAATACATGATTCTAAACGTATCTAATACTCCATCAAGGCTTAACAGGCTGAGGTCTTTTCCTCTTGCCGGTATTCTGATATTTCCTGTTATAGCGATCTTCCTTCTTTCTTCATGTTCCGGATCAGGTAAAGTAAAAGAGGGACGTGGCTTATATTTAAGCTCTAAAGGTAGTGATGATAACCCCGGTACCTTCGCGAAACCCTGGCTTTCTCTCGATCGTCTTGGCCGGGAGTCCCTTGAACCCGGTGACCGTGTTTATCTTGAAGGTGGCACGAGATTTAAAGGAACCCTTGTTCTTGACTCGGTTGACAGTGGAAGTGATGGAAATTACATTTTAATAACTTCATACGGCAATGGTAAAGCCATAGTTGACGGTTCTGTTCATGAGGCAGCCCGGATCTCCGGATGCCAATACTTCACGATACGGAACATCAACTTTAAAGGAGACGGGAGATCGGCTGGTAGCAAAGCCGATGGTGTCGTGCTAAGTAACTGCAACGATTTTGTTGTTGATAGTATCGATGTGTCAGGTTTTCAGCATTCCGGTGTCCTGGTTGATGGAAGCAGGAATGCAAGGTTGACCTCGGTTATTGCTCACGATAATGGTTTCTCGGGGATTCTTGTCAGCGGGCCACATGCGAATGACCCGGTTATTTATGACAATACGGGACTTTATATAGGCTATTGTGTAGCTTATAATAATCCCGGCGATCCCACGGTTAAGGAAAACCATAGCGGGAATGGCATACTGGCATGTTCGGTTAACGGGGGCACGATTGAATACTGTGAAGCGTACAATAACGGGTGGGATATGGTGTGGACCGGCAATGGCCCGGTAGGTATTTGGATCTGGGATTGCAACGATTTCACAATCCAGTATTGCATCTCGCACGATAATAAAACCAATCCTGTAGCAGCCGATGGTGGGGGATTTGATCTCGACGGCGGAGTATCTAATTCGGTAATCCAGTATTGTATATCTTATAACAACATGGGGCCGGGTTATGGCTTATTCGAGTTTGGGGCAGCGAAACCATGGAAAAATAACCTTATAAGATATAATATCAGCAGGAATGATGGCTTGAAGAACGGTGGTGCCGTCTCGGTCTGGCGTGGTAATAACGGCGGTGTAATAAGCGACTGCGAGATACATAACAACACCTTCTACACGGATACTCCCAGGGGCATATCAGTCTGGCTCGACAAGGACCTTGAAGGCTTCCGGTTCTCAAATAATATTTTTTGTTACTCGGGGTCTTTTATCGGGAAAGATCAGAAAATCAGGATCACCAGGTTTGTAAATAACTGTTTTTTTGACCTGAGTGGAAGGAATAATTACGGTCCGGTAAAAGGCACAGCCTCCGAAAGATCTTTGTTTGTAAACCCGGCTTTTACAGAGGCAAGGTGGGTAAATCCGGTATTGCCCTGGGATAAAGCGAAAACAGGGCTTGAATCTCTTGTACCACGCACCGTCTCTCCTGTTATTGACAGGTCCGATTCTACAGGCATACTATATGGATTCAAACCACTTTCGAAAGATATCATTGGGAATGCAATTCCAAATGGTAAGGCAATTGATCTCGGTGCGATAGAATTGATCAGATAACTCTAAACCTTTTTTATGAATTCTTGCTGGGCCATCCTAAGTTGTCAGATACTGAAATACGTGTGGCTGGGATCATTGTTGCTAATTCAGCAAGCCATGGTAATTAATTCAGCATCGGGGCAGGTTGGTCTGCTTCCCGACTACCTGTTCAGGAGCGGCAAAGATGGTTACAACACTTACAGGATACCGGCAATTGTTTCAACCGGGAAAGGTACACTGCTCGCTTTTGCTGAAGGAAGAAAGAATGGATCATCGGATACCGGCGATATTGATCTTGTCATGAAGAGGTCAACAGATGGCGGAAGGACCTGGAGCGAACTGGTAGTTTTACGTGATGATGGAACGAATGTCTGTGGCAACCCGGCACCTGTACTGGATTCCCGCTCCGGTGTCGTTTACCTGTTATCCACCTGGAACCTTGGTACAGACAGGGAACCGGCAATAATAGAACAGACAAGCAGGGATACAAGGAGGGTTTTCGTTATGAAATCATCGGATGATGGGATTACCTGGTCCGAGCCTCTCGAGATAACCGGTTCAGTGAAAGATCAGGATTGGACGTGGTACGCGACAGGACCTTGCCATGGTATACAGGTTACCCACGGTAAATACAAGGGAAGACTCGTGATCCCGTGCGATCACATCGAGGCCGGATCAAAGAAATACTACTCCCATGTTATTTATTCCGATAACGGCATTGACTGGAAGACTGGAGGCACGACTCCGGATGACATGGTCAACGAGTGTACTATAGCGGAGTTAAAGGGAGGAAGGTTGATGCTCAACATGAGGAACTACGACAGGACAAAGAAATCGAGGAGGCTTGCTTATAGTGATGACGGTGGCATAACATGGAGTAAGACGATTCCTGATACAACTCTCGTTGAACCGATATGCCAGGCAAGCATGCTTACTTACTTTGCCAGGAAAAACAAACCTGTTCTTTTATTCCTTAATCCGGCTGACAAGGATTCCAGACGGAAAATGACAATAAGGATGAGCCTCGACGAGGGCAGATCGTGGCCCCTGTCCAGGTTGCTACATGATGGACCGTCCGCTTATTCTGATATGGTAATTACAAAGTCTGGCGAGATCATATGTTTTTACGAGGCCGGAAATAAATCACCCTACGAAGGAATTGTCTTTCAACATATCCCCCTGGATGACTTATTCAAGAAACAGTAACAGTTACACAAGGTAAATCTATCTCAGGCCGGTTGTTTCACCTGAGACAGCTGTCACGGGTTATTAACCGGATTAGAAAAAATATCATTTGACACACCGGATAGACATGCCGGTTTTCTTACCAGTGTAAGACTGGAATGAATTACCGTAGTTATACAACATGTTAAGGTAGATTGCATTCAGGTTGCCATATTCGGTATCGATCCACCAGTTACCCTCCACTTTGAGGAGGTCGTAGGTTCCATCCGTGAATCTTTTCCCGGCACCCAGCGCCTTGAATCCAAATTTGTCCGAAGCCCCGGTATTTGGACTGTTCCAGAAACCAGCGGTCTTGTCTTTCAGGAGGCCACCGGCAACACCGGCACCACCAACATAGGCGATAAGCTCAGCCAGGTCCGCATCTTTCGGCACCCTGAACCCGGTCGGGCAAAGATTCCCGGAATGAGCCGCGTACCAGTTGTAAAGCCCGCCATATACCGGACCATTGGAAGTATTATTCTCGAACCAGCAATATGCCGGCGTTGTTGTCTTTATCCATGATGTATCCTTATCGACAAGGGTAATGGCTGTTCCGTTGTTGAATTTCGTGGTGCGGAGGTTCTCCGTTATCCATTCCTGGTATCCAATGCCAATAGTGTTGTAGGTATTACCATCAATGTCTGTTACTGTACTTTTAACACCTGTCAGGACGGTTTTGAATGTTGTATCGTGGCTATAACTTACTCCAAGGTCATTTACAGCCTTAACCCTGAAATGATAGGTCTTCAGTGAATCGAGACCCCTGATAACGGCATATACAGTATCCTCAACAGTGACAGGATTTACGTCAGCATTGATTGTTTTACCATACGAGGTTGTTTCACCATATTCAAATGTTACAGTAGTATTAAGTTCATTAGGTTTAATCTTCCCTGATACTTTTACGCTTCTCGGTGTAAGGTCAGTATACTTGTAAAGTTTCGCGACCGGTATGGCCCCGGGGGTAAGGAATGATTTTTCCTCGCCGTATGCCGTTCCTATGCTGTTTGTCGCGTATGCCCTCACATAATAGGTTGTTCCGGGTAAAAGAGATGTGAGAGGTATCGTGTAATTGCCTGTTCCGGTACCTGAGGTGATCTTTGTACCGGTAAGCATCGGGTTGGCTGTTGTTCCCCAGAATATGCCCCTTTCGGTTACCTCGGTGCCACCATTTGAACTGACTATGCCACCCGAGTTAGCGGAATAGGGTGTGAGGTCGAGTGTCGATGCAGTGAAAACCACAGGTAATTCCGGTGCCGTTGAAAAAATCAGTTCCTCACCGTAAGAGGTACCTTTCAGGTTTGTCGCGAACGCGACAACATGATAGCTGTAAGAACGGTCAAGCCCGGTTAAAGTGGTTGAAAAAGAACCCTTGCCGCTTCCAATCTCCAGCATGGTACCGGTGAGCCTTGGATTTGCTTCAGTGCCCCAGTAAACACCTCTCCTGGTTATTGCAAATCCCCCGTCTTCAATAACATTACCTCCAATTTTTGCTGTTGTACTCGTGTACTCCGTTACTGGAGAGGTCTGGACTTCCGGGAGACTAATCTGCGTAGTGAAAAATGTTTCCCTTCCAAAAGCTTTCTTCGAGGCAGTGGTAGCGTATGCGGTCACGTAATACTTCACCCCGGGGTTAAGGCCTGTCAGCTTTTCATAGTAGGTTCCGCTTCCTGATCCAATCTGCATCTTTGTTCCTGTCTCCTCGGGCTTGGCTGTTGTTCCCCAGTAAATACCCCTTTCGGTTATCTCTGGCCCGCCGTTATCAGTTGCTTTTCCACCAACCCTGGCAGAGGTATTATTTATCTCATCGACCGAAGCGGTATCAACTGCAGGTAAAACTTCGACTTCTTCCTTTTTGCAACAAAGTAAAATGAAGAGGAAGAGTATTCCGGCTGCAAGTATGTTATGCTTGATATTCATGATCGTTCTTTTACGTGTTTTATTTGATCCTGATTACTGTTACGCCCGATTTTGCCGCTTCATCGGCATTCTTTTTCATCTCTTTATCTACCGCTGTTATTACATCGGTAATGAAGCAATCCTTGTAGTCAGGCTCTGATTCTATTTTTTTGAAGAATGGGTGATTAGCCACATCGACTCCCTTTTCAGTAAGAATTTTTTTCGCCAGCTCAAGTCCTTCCAAAACCTGGTCTTTTGATATTTCCTGGTAAACCATGATTCTCTCATCGCGTGGTGCCTGGTTATCGGTTATGACTGAAGCTGTAGATTTAGTCTGGGTAACTGGTATTTTCAGCTCGTCAGCGTATCCCGGGACCAGTTTGGCCAACGCGTTATTCATTGAAGCGAGTTGTTCACGCAGCGACTTAATCTCTGATTCCTGTGCTTTTATCAATTCCTGCTGTTTCACATTTGCTGCTGCCATGTATGTCGTGTTTAGTCCAACAGCAACATTGACGTAACTGTACTGCTCGTTTTCAGACTCTGACCAGGCTATGCCGACAATCCGGGCGTACTGCTCCGGCAGAATCTTATCCTGAGAAACCGCTATACCTGCTCCATTGTCCGACCCGCTCGGGATAATGAAATCACCGGCTTTTACTTTACCAAGCACCTTTACAGGCACCTGACCCATGAAAGCTACCTTCTCATTTAATTCTTCCTTCCCGGAGGCAGGCATGTTACCGAGTACAATGGGATTGAGCGAGATAACCATCAGGTGATCAGCTCCTGAAGTGCTTTTCGAAATGAATCCATTCTTAACTCCAACGATATCGCCAGCCTTGAATTTTTCTGAAGGGTTCGATTTAGGGAGCCACTCTGCATAGTCAGCCGCGCCGGACTGGTATGACACACCTATGCTTTCGTGCTTGAAAACATTGTAAAGTACTGGTTCTGCAACCACCAGGGCAAGATTTGCCGATTCGAGAGCAAGCTTCGCTATCGCTCCGGCTATGAGTGATGGAATGGGCGCTGTAACGCATGCACCCAGCCCGGCACAGACGGTTGATGAAGAGGAAGCTGAAGCAACTTCTGATCCGGCGATGGCCACGTCGACTGTCGATCGCACGATCTCGTTCGTGAAGAGAACATTGTCGAAAATATACTCGGGATCGGTAAGCAATTCGGTTGTAGTCTGGCCTTCAATTCTTCCCTGTATGTTTTCCTCATCCCAGAAAGTGACAAAGTAATTATTTGAGCTTCTCGTGCCATCAATTTTTATCGCGATGCCCTGGTTTGCCCCTTCAACGCGCAAAGGGTAAGAGCTGTAATCTGACTTGTCGCCCTGCGATTGAAAATCTGGATTTATTGTAACCTGCCCGTTAAGGCTGGTGACTGAATTAACTGTCAGGGTGCTGTCGAGTGTTGTCTGCTCGGTTACCTTTAACCGCCCTGAGAGGAAAGTGGGACTTCCATGCGATACATCAAGCCTGCTCTTGAGGTTGGTCATGCCATCGACGATAAGAGATCCTGTGGCAGTAATGTTCTTGTGGAAGGCGTATGGAACAAAAGTCAGTTCCTCGAGACTGAAATCAGTATAGAATACCTCCGATGTATTCAGGCTCAGATCAACTTTAAGAGATTTTGCTGTTCCATTCCAGTCAATATCTGAAAAGGTACCCGGACTACCTGACGTGGTGGTTCCCTGGCCGATAACCAGATTAATCATTCCATAATTATCAGTAGTGGTGCTGTGTTCTTCCTGGTATTCAATAGTGCCGGCGGCATCGAGTATTGAAAATCTTACCATTAGCTGGTGATTTGGCATTATGTTACCCGTTATGTCTCTGCCTGGAATCTCCTGAGGTGTCTTGTCGGCTATTATTGCCTGGTAATTTATACCCTGTGTCTGACCTGAGAGAGAACAGGATAAAATTATCAGGAGGTAAAAAAGAATTGT
Organism: Bacteroidales bacterium; assembly: GCA_046329885.1. Taxonomy (GTDB): domain Bacteria; phylum Bacteroidota; class Bacteroidia; order Bacteroidales; family VadinHA17; genus LD21. Next base: position 17,889 of record JAXLTU010000033.1, on the reverse strand, counting down.
CTTCTTCATTTTATATCGTTTATGCAGTTTCTATTATTTCTTATTCTGAAAGAGCCTTACCATGATTCCAAGGGTCATGAGGTGAGTGTTAAGATGAAGTGTTTCCTCCCCGTCTCCTTTCATGGGGAAAACACTTCTTCCGAACTCGTATTCAAGAAACACCACGTTAGCCCTGGTTATATAATAGTTAAGCCCGGCTCCTCCTCTCAAGAAGACAAGTGGCTGGTCAAATTCCTCCTCGCCCGATAAATCATATACCTGGCTGTTAAGTCTTTGCTTGCCATTCAGAAGGAATTCGGTTGATGCTTCACCCTTCAGGTAAAATGAAAATCCCTGTCTGTCGGCATTGTATATCGGCGGTTTGAAAAATTCATAATCAACACCGAGGTTTATTCCCAGGTACGAAACTTCCCATTCGGAATAATTTCCCAAAGCCGGGTCATTACCGGAAGCGCCGTATTTATTGTTCGAAAACCCGAGAGAAACTCCCCAGGCTGACTTGAATAGTTCCATCCTGGCACCGGCACCTATAGAACCCTGTAGTGTCCCTTTTAGCTTGACAGGTCTGTCACCGTCAGAGTTCCTGTAATCGAAATTCGAAATCACCTTGCCGGTCTCGAGATAGATCTGCTGGGCAGTCAATTCCGGGATAATTAGTAACGTGAGAAAAGCAAACAAAATCCTTTTCATTTTTTTATAATTGCTCGTTTATTTAGAACCTGTTGGATTAATAATCGTGTTTAATCACTTTCAATGTTCAATACCTGATAAGTTTTGAATAAGAGCTCCGAGCACCCGCTGATACTTTCATAAAGTAAACTGATGGCGGAAGGAAAGTAAGATCTATTTCCTGCTTGTCTGAAGACTCGAGTCGCTTTTCGAAAAGAATTCTTCCATTAAGATCGTAGATTGATAGAGTTATTCTTCCTGAAATGTTCTCGTTGAATTTCAAAGTGAGTTTTCCGGGAAATGGATTAGGATAGATGACAACAGGCAGATCCGTTTTAGAGATCTCCCTGCCGTATGAACCAACCGGCTGAATAAAACCCTGCCTTAACTGGATCGTGTTCCTGCCCGAGATGCCGGTAATCGATGGTTGCCCTATGCTATGCTGGTAATAAAACGTCTTATCGCTAGTGCTAACTTCGCCGGACGATCCACCCGTGCTGAGAACAGACCTGACCCTCGAGGGTGTCTGGGCCAGGCATGTACTGTACATTACTGCAATGGCCATTATCAATAAAAAAAATGTTTTCATCTTGGCGTGTCAGGTAATTAATTCTTTAAAGTTGCTGAACTACAGTTGTTAAGGATACCAGATAATTTAGTTATCATTTACATGGACTGAGGCCCACATGGCTGATAACAGTTCTGTGAATTGCATTGCTACTATCAAATTTACATTTTCCCTGCTTAAAAAGAAAACTTTTGTGGGATTACATTTTAAATGCCCGCTGCATATCCCGGGTTAAAAGATCTTTACTTAGGATAAAAAAATTGCTGGGTATAGGCGTGTAACCGTTAGGGAACAGAGTAATTATTGTTTTTGACGAAGTTAAATTTTGTATTTTCTCATATCTTTAATACAAGGTATTCAGCATTTTCACCTGTTTAAATTCTTTACGACTCATGAAAACTCATTTTAAGATTCTGTTTGGTTCGGTGTTATTAATTATGCTTGGCTGCTTTGCTGGTTGTTCAGTGAATGGGGACAAGGATGGAAAAGACCTGGAGGCAGGATTCCTGAATCCTCCTGACAGTGCAAGGCCACGGGTATGGTGGCACTGGATGAATGGAAATATTACAAAGCAAGGAATACGTGCTGATCTTGAATGGATGCACCGGATTGGAATAAGAGGCTTTCAGAATTTTGATGCCGCCCTCATGACTCCGCAGATCGTGGAAAAGCGACTGGTTTACATGACCCCCGGGTGGAAGGAAGCTTTTAGTTTCACAACAAGGCTGGCAGATTCACTTGGGCTCGAAATGGCGATAGCGGGGTCTCCCGGATGGAGCGAGAGTGGTGGGCCCTGGGTAAGCCCCGGGCAGGCAATGAAGAAATATGTTTGGACCGAAATATCCGTGGAGGGGGGGAAAACATTCAAGGGCAAGCTGCCTGAACCAGCATCAACAACCGGCTCCTTTGGAAACCTGCCGGCGAGGGATGGTTTTTCACTATCAGGTGCCCCTGGTAATGAACAACCTGGTTTCTATGCAGATGCCGCGGTAGTTGCCTATAAAGTGCCTGCAAACGATCTTTCAATGGAAGAGTTAAATCCTGTAGTCACATCCAGCGGGGGAAAATTCTCACTTGCCTCCCTGACTGACGGTGACCTGGCTGCTTCAACCCTCCTGCCATATGCCAAACCCGGAGAAAAAGCATGGATCATGTATAGCTTCGACAAACAGGTTACTGTGAATGCGCTGACCATAGTGGGAGGTGGTTTCGCAGGAACATTTGGCTTCGGTGCCGATGCTGACCCCAGGACTCTTGAAGCAGGCGATGATGGTGTCACATTTACCAGGGTTACTGACATTCCAATAGGCGGTGTCGAACAAAAAACACTATCCTTTGCACCTGTTACCGCGCGATTCTTCAGGTTTACCTGGCTAAGTCCCGCTGCAAGATCTTCCTTTAATCTTGGAGCAGCCCTGGGGCTTGGTGATATGGCAAACAGTTCAGCACCAAAAGGAATACAGGTTGCTGAGCTTGTCCTTCACACGGTACCAGTAATAAACAGGTTAGAGGAAAAAGCCGCTTTCGCGACCGCTACAGATCTCTATCAGTCTGCAACACCTGATACCCGGGATGAGGATGCAGTCAGAAAATCGGAAGTAATAGATCTGACCAATCTCATGAAGCCGGATGGAACAATCGAATGGAATGTGCCCGACGGTAAATGGAGAATAATCCGCCTGGGGTATTCGCTGACTGGACACAAGAACTCACCCGCGTCTCCGGAAGCAACAGGACTGGAGGTTGACAAGCTTAATGCCTCCCATGTGAAAGCATATTTTACTAACTACCTCGACCAGTACAAAGACGCTACAGAGGGGCTCATGGGCAAAAGGGGTCTGGGTTTCATGATTACCGACAGCTGGGAAGCTGGTGCACAGAACTGGACCGATAATATGATCACCGAGTTCAGGGACAGGCGGGGCTACGACATGTTGCAATATATACCAGTACTCGCTGGTCATATAGTGGAATCCTCGAAAGAAAGCGAAAGTTTCCTGTGGGATTTCAGGAAGACACTTGCTGACCTGGTGACCGCAAATCACTATGACCAGCTCACTGAAATACTGAAGGAGCGCGGCATGAAGCGGTACAGCGAGTCGCACGAGAGCGGCAGGGCTTTTATTGGTGATGGGATGGAAGCGAAACGCGGAGCAGCAGTACCAATGAGCGCGACATGGACGCCTGGGGGGCTGGATCCGGGAACCGAAGTGGCGACAAGGTATAAAGCCGATGTCAGGGAATCAGCTTCCGTTTCACATATCTACGGGCAGAGCTTTGTTGCCGCTGAATCGCTCACCGCGATTGGATCAGCCTGGGCCTGGTCGCCCGGGTTTCTCAAACCTACAGCCGACATGGAACTGGCAAACGGCCTGAACAGGTTCGTGATTCATACCTCGGTTCACCAGCCGGTAAACGACAAGATTCCCGGACTGGGACTCGGCCCATTCGGACAATGGTTCACGAGGCACGAGACCTGGGCTGAACAGGCTACAGCATGGATAGATTACCTGTCGAGAAGCTGCTTCATGTTGCAACAGGGTAAGTTTGTTGCCGATGTGGCATATTTTTATGGGGAAGACAATAACATAACAGCTTTATTCGGAAACGAGTTGCCCCCTGTCCCCGATGGATATAACTACGACTTCGTAAATGCAGATGCACTTGTAAACGCTCTTGAAACGGTCAGGGGAAACATAATCACTCCCGCCGGGACATCCTACCGTTTACTCGCTCTCGATCCGAACAGCAGGTACATGTCACTTAAAGTCCTTAAAGCAATTAAGGAACTGGTTATCAGAGGTGCAACGGTATCGGGGAATAAACCACTGGGTTCACCAAGCCTTTCGGATAACCCCGATGAATTCAAGTCAATTGCTGATGAATTGTGGAAATCCGAAAAAGGAGTTAATCTGGCTGGAAAAGGAAAAGTACTGGCAGGGATGTCTGTCCCGGAGGCTCTGAAACAACTCGCGGTTATCCCGGACTTTGATTATACTTCATCGGTTACGGGAGCGAGGTTATTATATGTTCACAGGACCCTGGGAAGCACCCAGATATACTGGGTAAACAGCAGGAGTGGAGAGCCATTGAAAGTTGAAACTTCATACAGGGTTACCGGACTGTTACCTGAAATTTGGCATCCTGAAACGGGCAGGATCGAGAAAGTCTCTTACACTATTAAGGATGATGTGACCACAATACCTCTCGAACTTGATCCAAACGACGCGGTATTTGTTGTATTCAGACAGAAGGCCACTGAAAAATCGGTCGTGCTGCCTGAAATTGTTGAAAAAGAGCTTGCAACAATTGAAGGACCATGGACTGTGAATTTCCAGGAGGGTAGGGGTGCACCTTCTCAACAGACATTTGATAAACTGTCAGCATGGCAAACAAGCGAGGATAACGGGATAAAATATTTTTCAGGTACCGCATCATATACACGGGCCATTCAGGCTCCTGATGAATGGATCGCTCACGAAAATATATGGATCGATCTGGGAGAAGTTGGAAACCTCGCCGAGGTATTTATCAACGGGAAATCACTTGGTATTACCTGGAAGAAACCATTCAGGGTTAATGTGACGGGTGAGCTTAAAAAAGGAGACAATTCTCTTGAAGTAAGAGTGACAAACCTGTGGGTAAACAGGCTGATCGGAGATGCTCAGCCGGGGGTTAAATCCAGGCTGACTTATACCACAATGCCTTTTTACAACGCCAGGTCACCACTTATGAACTCCGGATTACTGGGCCCGGTGAGAATTGTGGCGGGGGATGAAGTAGAGCAAGGAGTAAGGAAAAAGTAAAAAGTAAAAAGGAAAAAGTAAAAAGTAAAAAGGAAAAAGTAGAAAGGATAAAAGGTGTCCGGTGTGAATTGGGCACCTTTCATTTTATTCACAGTTCCTCTGCTAGTCTGACAGCGTCCTTCACGTAACAGTCGCAATTCTTTCTGAACAGACCAAGCTCCTCTATCTTCTTATGATCACCGGGATCGTTTAAGTCCAGGTCATTCAGGAGTGTCCTGCATGATGTGCTTCCGTGAATGGCTTTGAAAGCCTCGAAAAATTCCCTGGTCTTGGCGTAGGTCTCCAGCTTTTTCTCCTCGGGGTCACCAATTGCTTTTCCATATTTAAGACCGATGGCCATTAAAGCTCCTGTTACGGCACCACAAGTGAATTGTTGACGTCCCATGCCGGCACCAAAAGCACAGCTCAGCTTCAATGCAGCGGCTTCATCCAGACCATGCTCCTTTCCAAAAGGTGTAAATACTGACTGCGCGCAATTAAACTTGTTCCAAAAATACTCGAGAGCCTGATCTTGTTTTTTCATCTTGTTTCCTTTGGTATATTAGGTAATAAATTGATTGGTCCTAGTGAATTAACCAGGTTTCGCGCTAGCTACAATTCATGCATCTCGTTGTGGCAGGGATTGCCTTCATCCTCCCGAAGGGTATCTGGCTACCGCAAACAGAACAGGTACCATATGAAGGATCGTCAATTCTTCCCAGTACCTCTTTCAGCATTATTATCCGCTTCCTTGCTTTCCCTATGGCGTATTCATTCATTTCCTTTGAAGGATTGCTTTCTTTGGTTGTAAACCAGTCGTTCGCGTCAGATTGTACCTCACCTTCAACAAGTTCAGCAAAGGTAGTTATTGACCTTTCCAGAGATTCCAGTTCCCTGGCTATATTAACCCTAATTTCTTCTTTCTCGTGTGCCGTCATCACTTTGTAATTCTACCGCGAAATTAGTAAATGCCAAAATACCAGAATCCGGATATCATTTAATAGTTACATTATGTTAAACAACTTGTATTGAAATTCAATTTTGATATTTTTGCGGGGAACTAAAAGCAACGATAATGAGAAGAAATATAATTCTGATATCAATTTTTATAATCACCATTACTGCCTGCACAACGGCTAACCTGCGTCAGACGAGCGTTCACGGGAAAAAGGTGAAGAATGTGATTTTGTTTATTGGCGACGGGATGGGTACAGCACAGATGTATGCTGCCATCACCGAGAGCAAGGTTCCTCTTGCAGTTGAGTCTTTCCCTGTGGTCGGATTCAGTAAAACCTATTCATACGATAAATATGTTACTGATTCTGGAGCCGGTGGAACCGCTATTGCCTGTGGTACCAAAACGAGGAATGGTATGATAGGCGTGGGCCCTGATTCAACAAAACTTGAGTCAATAATTGAAATAGCGCATAGGAACGGTCTGGCAACAGGCGTTCTCAGCACATCTGCAATCACGCATGCCACACCGGCCTCTTTCGTTGCCCATAATTCCGGACGGGGAAACTACGAGGATATTGCACGGGACTTTCTAAGCGGTTCGGCTGATGTTTTCATGGGTGGTGGTGAAAATCATTTCAGGAAGCGCAAGGACAGCACTGATCTCTCTTTGGAGCTCAGGAAGATGGGATATGATTTTGTCACCAGTCTTGATGAAATGAAAAAATCTACGTCTTCCAAAATTGCAGCCTTGCTCGCGAAGGAGCATATGCCCAAGGCTAGTGAAGGGCGCGATGGCCAGCTGGCTGAAATGGTCAGAAAGGCGATATCAACACTAAGTCAGGATAAAGACGGCTTTTTCATGATGGTCGAAGGTTCCATGATAGACTGGGGTGGTCATGCAAAAGATCTTCCTTATGTAACCTCGGAAGTTATCGATATGGATAAGGCCATTGCTGTGGCCATGGAATTCGCGGACAACGATGGCGAAACGCTTATCGTTGTTACTGCCGATCACGAAACAGGAGGATTAATCCTTACCGGCGGCAGCATTAAAGATCATAAAGTTGAAGCTAATTTCGTGCAGAGCGGGGAACACACGGGCGTGATGGTGCCTGTTTACGCTTATGGTCAGGGTGCTGCAAACTTCTCGGGAATCCACGAGAATACCTTCTTCCTTGGTGAATGGATCAAGCTTCTCCGGCTGAAACGCTGATTTATTTCCCTTTCTGTAATACTTCCACTATTGCTGAGGCAACTATTTCCTGGCCCTCAGCCGACATGTGCACGCCATCAGAAGCATAATAGTCTTCAATTCCCAGCAGGGGAGTATGAATATCAACTACCCTGAATCCATTTTTTAAAGCAATGCTTTTGAAGAGCGGAACCAGGGCCGCGATCCTCTCCGAACAACCCTTGTATTTTTCCAAAACGTTGGTTGCCCTGAGCGGCGGAGGGGTAACATAAATAAGCACCGGTTTTGTTTTTCTGTACAGTGGATTATCTTTTATTCTTAAAAGCAATTTCCCGAAATTTGCCACAACCTCCTCCTGCCTTCCTGCAAACTCCAGTTTGGTATCGTTGGTTCCCAGGCACAAAACAAGAAAATCAAATTTGGATTTTCCCGATTCATTCATTGCTTTCCCGAGCCATGAGTCGATATTCGAAAGTGCATTAAGTTCTTTCCTGCCGCCATTATCGAATCCAATTGTGCGACCGCTTTGCGAGTTATTGATAATGGTGGAACCAGGCAGCATTTTTTTCAATTGGTCGGTCCAACCTCCCCTGATCTGACCGTTGGAATCGCCTATGGTAAGTATGTTGTACTTTGCTGCTTTGGTTTTTTCCCATGGAATAAGACCTAGCGCCTGGGGCAATTGCTCATGACCACCATTGAAGATTGTTATGCTGATATTTTTGTATTGACGATGAAGGTAAATTTCTCTTCCGAAAAGTGTCCCAGCGTCTTTGTGAACCGGATTTAACCTTCTAGTCACCAGGTTAATAATCTCCTTTTCACTTACCAGGTCAGTATCGGTATCTGCTCTTAACATGATGTCAGTCATATCAGCTTTCCCATACTTCAGTTCGCCTGCCAGCCTGTTGTACATGTTGATTGACTGTGTAATCGGAACAGAACCTTCATACCCGTCATGTACACCCTCGTAAATAAAAAGGCTGGCATTCTCACGGAGTTTTGAGTTGTAAGCCTGGTATAGTGGTGAACGGAGCCTGGCTTCACCCGCGTTGAAAACACTGTCTTTTGATACTGCCTTGAGAATATCAGCAGAATATTTCTGCTTTCTCCCAACCGATTCCCAGTACCATGCCTCGAGGTCGGAGATTGAGGCCCAGGCTGAAAAGCTCTTTACAGGGTACCGGATATTCATCCATGCCAGCAGAGTGGCGTAACCACCTCCCGATACTCCTATTATGTGAACATCTTCAGGATCGGTATTGGTGTTATCAATAGCGTACCTGATTGCATCCTCGATATCAGAAATTACCAGATGACTTCCCGTTGATTCCGGATTGCCGTTCTTGCCCCTGAAATCGGGATGAATATAATTCCAGTTACGTGCCAGTATCTCGTCGGCAAGCGGGTCTTTCTGGGTGTAATCGCCGCTCCAGGTGTGTAGGCTGACAACAAGAGGTTTTGGCGTCGTGCTCGTGCTTGAATAAATGAATGCTTTCTGAAGTTTGCCATCGGCGCCAGATGGTATATCGACCAGCCTGAATTCATTCCTCCAGCCCGATACCGCCGTGTTGTCCCAGGCTGTATTGTTCTGCGATGAAGCAATTGTTGCCAGAAAGGTAACAAACGAAAGTACGGAGATCAGGCGATAGTTCCGGCAGGTTGGCTTCATTTTTCCAGGTATGAAAAGCGAACGAACAATCCAGCCACGAATAAGCTGTGGCCAGGATCATCAGTCATGGTCAGATCAGTTAACCGGGTAAGATAGTTTGAGATCGATCTTCGTGATTGTCCCGTTCGCGGCTGTTGTTACAATAAATGCAGTATAATCGTCGAAGAATTTTCCGCGAAGGAAGATCCATTGAGTCCCCTTTTTCATATGCTTCACGTTAGCCTTCTCTTTTTCATCGAACGGGTATATAACATTCATGGCGGCTTCGAAAAGTTTAGCAGCGTTTTCATCTTTCAGGAGAAAGTCCTTTTTTACAATTGAAAGGAGGACGGGGCATTCAAGATCCATGTGAACCGGCTCAGCCATTTTAACATTACTGCCGTTTATGTTTACATAGTTGGCATCTCCGCAATCGGACGATCCGACTCCTGTCTCGATGAATCCAACAATAAGTTTGTAAAAGGTCCCTGTAAAGACCTTGCCTGTAGCCACGTTGTCGACAGGTTCAATCCGGACATCCGTATTGTTCCTCACAAAATCACCAACCAGCTTTTGTGTCTGATTGTCAACAGTCTGACCCGATAAAAACGTTGACGTGAAAATTGCTGCTGTAAAAAGAAGAATTGATTTCATTTTTTATGTGTATATGAATTAATGCCAAGTTATAGAATTCTTTTAATTAATTTTAATACATGATTGTCGTGGTCAGATTATTTTCAAACAAAGTAATCGTGTAAAATGAAAAAACTCATATTATTAATTTTCGTAGTGTTATTTGGCACTGGAAATATGATAGCTCAGCGCGATGCTGAACTTTCAGACTCTGTAGCGCTGGGGAACTTTTTTGATGGACTGGTTAATCAGCATCTGAGGGCTAAACATGTCGTGGGCGCGGTTATTTCTGTCGTAAAGGATGGCAAGGTAATCTTCCGGAAGGGATATGGTTATTCAAATCTTGAAATGAGGCATCCTGTAAGTCCGGATTCAACATTATTCAGAATAGGATCAATTTCAAAGACATTTACATGGACTGCCGTGATGCAACTCGTCGAGAAAGGGAAGCTCGACCTGGATGAGGATATTAACACTTACCTGAAAGATTTTAAGATCCCGGATGGGCCAGGCGGCCCGATCACGCTGCGGCACATTATGACCCATACCCCGGGTTTCGAGGACAGATTAATAAATATTTTTGGTGAGGATGAAAGATCCCTGAAACCGTATGGCGAAATATTGAAAGAGCAGCTTCCAATGAGGGTCAGGCCGGCAGGAACGGAGCTGTCCTATTCAAATCATGGGACAGGGATTGCCGCTTACATTGTCGAACAGGTGTCAGGAATGACTTGGGATGATTATGTTGAACAGAATATAATTAAGCCCCTTGGTATGACTCGTACGACTTTCAGGCAGCCTCTTCCAGCTGATCTGGAGGGTTTGCAATCGTCTGGTTACAATTGGGAGTCTGGCGCTTTCAGAGAGTATCCATTCGAGTATTGTCCGCTGGCAGCTGTTGGAGGAGCAAGTTCAACCGCAACAGACATTGCAAAATGGATGATCATGCATCTTCAGCATGGAGTACTTGGTGAGACGCGTGTTATTGACAGCCTTAGTGCATCGATGATGCAGGGACTTCAGATAAGGGTATCTCCATTCGTGAGCGGCATAGGTCTGGGTCTTTACGAACTTATTAACTGGAATGGAATTAGGACAATTGGCCATGGCGGCGATACCTTCTGGTTTCACTCTTTAATGGCTCTGTTACCTGAAAAGAACCTTGGATTATTTGTATCCTTCAATTCACAAAGTGCTGACTATGCCGAGTTATTTGGCTTGTTTTTGGATCATTTTTATCCTTTAAAACCTTTGACTGAAAAAATCAAACTGTCTGGTGAAAATGCTGAAAGGCTAACAGGGGTATTCAGATTTAACAGGTATCCTCACAGCGATCTGATGAGATTAATCTCCATGCAGGGCAATATTAAGATTAGCTTTGATACTACCGGCTGCCTTCTTACCAGATCAGCTGACTTGCAGAAATGGTATCCTGTGAATGATTCAACTTTCATAAGAGATGACGCTTCCGATTATATAGTCTTTGGAAAACTTGAAAAGGGGAAATACACAAGACTCTTCCTGGGATCCCTGGCGGTTATGCCGCTGGAACGTGTTCCAGTTAAAGATACTGCTGGCTTTAACCTGATGATTATGTTAATCTACATGTTTGTATTCCTTTTTACCTTGTTATACTGGCCATTATCTCATCTTGCCAGAAGAAATTATATACAACGGGAAGGAACTGGTGAAAACCTTACTAAAGGCATGAAGTGGTCTGCCTGGGCCTCTGCTTTACTTGTGTATATTTTCTTTATTGGAATTATAGCTAGCCTTGGTAATCCAATGAACATAGTTTATGGCGTACCTTCCCTCATGAAAGCAATGCTTTTTATTCCTCTGTTTTTATGCGCTCTTATTGTCTTGTTGATCTATAATGCAATCAGACTCATTGCCACTGGCAATTTTAAAAACTCCGGTAAGTTTCATTACCTGCTCATAATTGTCTCACATTTACTGTTTCTCTGGCAGCTTAATAATTGGAACTTGCTTGGATTTAAATATTGAAATTTAGTTTTTTAACCTGTCCTTAATTCAAGTTTGGGGATTGAGGTTACTGGGTGCCGGTATTATTTCGAGATCGTTGCACTTAAAAGAATTATTCTAAGATTTTCACTTTACTGTTTCCATGCTGACAAGCAAATCAGATATAGTAAACAGTATGTACCCTGGTTTTTCTATTAAAAACAGGTAACCGGATTTTGTTTCATTCTGATACACTGAATAATGGACGAGCAGGTTTTCACATTAGATTTTCATTGGCATCAGGGGTTAAAGCAGGTTGTCATCTTTGGACCTATTCCCGATTATTAAGCCGGGGCCAAATAGTATAGATCTCATTTGAATCCTTTGATCGCGATACTTGGTTACCGTCGATGATGCATCCAACCCGCATACCTGCAACTCTACAGCCTTCCGACTTGAAATCCAAATCCAAATTCATGATTTCTTATGGTGGAAAACTGCCCGTGTCGGTTGAACGATCACTATTGTTTCTCCTATCTTGTCGTGCAGGGCCATCCTGTTAGGATTCCACCTGGCCTGTATGAAGCCGAAGCCCGATTCAAGGGCGGAAGTGAAATAACCCAGGCTCCTCTCGAAACAATGCCATAAACCAAGCTTTTCGTGAAACAGGGATATTACTCTTATCCCGAGGAAATATTTACCAATAGTCCGTCCTGATGTGAAATACATGAAAAGGGTAAAATAGAAAACAGGTAGCAGACCAAAACATATTTTGAGAACCAGGGTCAGGAATTTACTGTGATTCACGGTTTCCAGTTCAACATCGAAGATACCCTTGACCTCAAGGTTCAGATCGCCTACATTGAATAGTCCCAGGATAAAAAATACGATGAAGTAGAGAAGCACTATCATCAAAAAGTCAATAAGGAAGGCAGCGAGTCTTCTCCTGAAGGTGGCAAGAATAACATTGTTCCCCAGGTTTCTTTCTTTCCTGTTTTTGTAGTTCATTTCATTAGTTATTAATTCGGTATGACTTATAAATTTAGGAAAATATTATTGAGAGCGCTGACCTCCTTGGAAAGAATAGTGATGAAAATAAAGTACCAGGTGACAATCTTTTTTTGTCGTTCATCAGAGTCATTCATTACTTTTGAATATGAATCCTGAATTTCAAAAAAGATGATAAATCAAATTTATCCTCACAGGCTTTCCGTGCAGTACAGGCCAGGGTGTAGCCCCGGGCCGGATGATCTTATCTTTCACTTTGAGAACGATCGCATCCTCCTGAAAAATAGCGCTGGTGGAACTGATCTGCCCCTTTATAAAGAAATAATCCGTGACAAGGAGGAAGGAGTGCTTCATTATCTTTTTTCACTTGATGACAGGAATTGCTTCCTTGCCGGCAGAGAGTTAAAACAGTTGGACGAGCCCTTTTCTTTTACTCCCATAAGCTTCTTCAGGACAGAGAGCAGGGCGGATGTCGCATGGGCTAGTCTCCTGGCCTATCACTTTAAAAACTGGTATTCTGAAAACAGGTATTGCGGCAGGTGCGGAACCGTCATGGAGCCTGGAAAGGAAGAAAGGGCTCTCGTTTGCCAGTCATGTGGTTTTGTCGTTTATCCCAAAATATCTCCAGCCGTTATCGTGGCAATCACCTGTAACGATAAAATTCTCCTGGTGAGGGGAAATAATTTTCCAGGTAGCTGGTATTCACTTGTAGCTGGATATGTCGATATAGGAGAAACATTTGAAGAGGCTCTTGAACGGGAAGTCAGGGAAGAAGTGGGACTGGATATTTCGAATATAAGATATTATGGGAGTCAACCCTGGCCACTCTCCGGCGCGATGATGGTGGGGTTTACCGCGGAGGCTGATGATCGTCAGCAAATAGTGCTTGACAGGAAAGAACTTGTCACAGCGGAATGGTTCAGCAGGGACGGGTTACCACCACATTCTTTGAGCCTTAGCATTGCAGGTGAGATAATTGAAAAATTCGGGAGGGGCGAGTTATGAATAAAACAAATGCTGCCCGTATACTCGACAGGCTGGGTGTAAATTATGAGCTACATGAATACGAGGTTGACGAGTCGGACCTCAGTGCCGTTTCAGTCGCGAATAAACTTGATCAAAATGTCGACCAGGTTTTCAAGACACTTGTTCTGAAAGGTGACAAATCGGGTGTTTTTGTCTGCATTATTCCCGGTGCTTCAGAGCTTAATTTAAAAAAAGCCGCGGGATTATCAGGGAACAAGAATGTCGCGATGGTTGCGGTGAAAGAGATACTTGAGCTCACCGGTTATATCCGCGGAGGTTGCTCCCCGTTGGGGATGAAGAAAACCTACCCGACTTACATTGATGAGACAATTACTCTATTTGATTTTGTTTTTGTCAGTGCCGGCGTGAGAGGCATGCAGATCAGACTTGGCCCCGATGATCTTATTAAGGCGACAGGAGGGATGACGGGAGATCTGATTTAGCTTCGCTGGTGTTATTGCTGGAAAGGATTGGTTTTCTTGTTTTCGCTCAACCCGGTAAACTAATGAAAGTAGAACTTAAAAATGGATTGATTATCAAGTACGGGTTAATAGTTTCCGCGGTGATAATACTAGTCGTTCTTCCGAGCGATCTGTTATTTTCTCACGGTGTTTCATTGTGCGCGTTCAGGAATATTACCGCTATTGATTGCCCTCTCTGCGGGATGACAAGGGCAAGCTATAATATTATTCGCCTTGATTTCCAATCTGCCATTATTTATAACCCCGTGAGCCTGTTATTGCCTTTTCTCCTCGTTGCCGAGATATGGAAAGATATTCGCCGGTCAAGGGGAGCAATTATGGCGAGAAATATTTTGCTGATAATAACAAGTGCTGGGCTGACAATTCTTTTTATCGTGAGACTGATAGAGGCTTTAAGCTAACTGTTGTCTATAACATGTTCCTGCCTTTAAGCTCAAGGTATTTATTCACGAGCGAGACTGATAGATCCATCGGACGGGTCAGGACAGACAAAATACCATGTTTGCCAAGCTCCCTGACTATAAGATTCTTATCACGCATGAATTTGACAGCAATGGTTTGTGTATAGATATCTTCAAGTGAATCGGCTTCCTTCTTCCCGAGTTCTGATATTTCGGTGTTTTCAAATATAACAACAAGAATGAGATGGTTTCTGGCGAGAAGCTGGAAGAATGGTAGTTGTCGTTCAAGTGAACCTGACGATTCGAAGTTGGTATAGATGACGATGAGGCTCCTGTGCGTGATCATTCTTTTTATCTTGATATAGAGGGCCTCGAAGTCTGATTCGCCGAAATCAGTTTTCTGATTGTAGAGTGCTTCCATCATCGTGGTCATCGTACTGTTGCGCCGTTCAGCCTTTAGAAATGATTCCACGTTTTTGTTGAAAGTGATCAGTCCAGCCTTGTCGTGCTTGAGCATGGCAGTGTTTGCCAGAACCAATGATGAGTTTATCGCGTAGTCAAGCAATGAAAGTCCTTCAAAGGGCATTTTCATTACCCTCCCCATGTCTATCACGTTATAGATTTGCTGCGAACGCTCATCCTGGTACTGGTTAGCCATCAGCTTACCTTTTTTTGCAGTTGCCTTCCAGTTTATGGCCCTGTAATCATCGCCATTAACGTATTCCCTTATCTGGTCAAATTCAGAATGTTGTCCAATGCTCCTGATCCTTTTTATTCCGGCTTCGTTAAGTCTGTTAGAGATAGCGAGGAATTCAAATTTTCTTATGTTGATGAATGACGGGTAGACAGGAACAACAACCGGTTTATCATTAAAAATGAATCTCCTGCTCAATAATCCGATCTTCCCTGACAGAAAAACATTAGTTCTGCCGAAAGCATATTCACCTCTTGTGACAGGTCGCAGTTTGTATGTCAGCTGCTTCTCGGCACCAGGTTTCAGGGAAAGGCGTATCGTGAAATTCCTTATCTGGAACTGGAATGGAAGTTCATCGACGATCTCGATAAAGAAGGGGAAATGGTGGTTGTGTCTGACATGGATACTAATAGTGTTTTCATCACCGTTAGAGAAGCGTTCCGGTACTTCCCTCACCAGTTCCAGGGGATTCTTCCCGGAAAAAAACAAAAGGCTTGTATCAGTGGCAACGGCAAGTAAAAGAATCAGCAGGCTTATCCTGGCAGCCAATAATACCGGATCGAAGTAGAACCCGGTTATGAAAAGTAATACTATCGCCAGGCTTGCAATATAGAAGCGACGATTGATGAATATATTACTTATCGTTTTCTTCAGCATTTTCCTAACGAGGTATTTCGACTGATGCTATTACTTCCGATATAACATTTTTCTCGTCCACACCCTCGAGTTCTTTTTCTGGTGTGAGGTAGATCCTGTGATTGAGAATTGGGTAAAGAACGGTCTTGATATCTTCCGGGATCACGAAATTTCTCCCGTTAAGCGCGGCCATTGCCTTGCTGGCTGCCAGTGCATTTATTGATGCCCTTGGAGATGCACCCAGGTATAAAGCCGGATGATTCCTAGTTCGCGTGATTATCTCGGCAATATATTTCATCAAAGGCTCTTCAATATGGACATGCTTGATCTTTTTCTGGAGCATTATGATTTTCTCGGCATTAAGCATGGGCTCTACCTGGTCAATCTCCAACAACTCCTTCCTCTCGTGCGCGTTCCTGATTATCGTTACTTCCTCCTCTAAAGTAGGGTATCTCACATCGATCTTGAATATAAACCTGTCGAGCTGTGCTTCGGGCAGCCTGTATGTTCCTTCATGCTCGAGAGGGTTTTGAGTCGCGAAAACAAGGAAGGGGCTCTGCATTGGATAGGTCTTGCCATCAACAGTCACCTGCCTCTCCTCCATTACCTCGAACAAGGCTGATTGTGTCTTCGCCGGGGCCCTGTTGATCTCATCTATAAGGATTATGTTTGAGAAAACCGGTCCCGGGTTGAAATCAAAAGTGGCATTGCGGCTGTTATAAACGGAAGTGCCGGTAATATCCGATGGCATGAGGTCGGGAGTGAACTGAATTCTCGAGAAACCGGCCGAGATCATTTTCGCCATTACTTTGGCAGTAAGCGTTTTGGCAATCCCCGGTACTCCTTCGAGCAGAACATGCCCGTTAGATAGTATGGCGACAAGCATCAGATCGATCATCTCATCCTGACCAACGATTACTTTTGATATTTCTTCCTTCAGCCTGGTTGCAGTCTCCTGTAGTTCCCTGAATTCAGACTGCTCTGTGAATAGTTCCTGGTTGTTCATATGATATATTATTTGCAGTTTCTGTAAAAATCTTCAAGTAGCATGTGCAGCTCAACAAGCTCCTGGCTACTCATCTCCTGTCTCGATGGCATCGAGTCGGAGACCATCAGGATATGCTTGATCTTGCCCTCCGGTATGCCTGATTTCATCGATAAGGCCTTTATGTATTCATTCCTTCCCGATGGAGCAATTGTAAAATACCTGTTTCTGATGAACTCGTTGAAATACAGGAATTTTTTCTTTGCCATGTCAGTATGGTTACCAATGCGAAAATATAATTTGCCTATAGTGGCCACATAATCCATCGAAGTATTCCTGGGTGGTAGAATAACAGGTATCACCCTTTGTTTCCTCTTCGATCCGAATAGAAAATAAATAGCGATGGTGGCGGCAAGCATTAACCATGCTGTCTTAAGAGCAGGCTGACTTAATATATACCGCATGGGTGACATATCAAGCACCTTGTCTGGTTTGTAGTACTGGTCCCAGATTGTGCTTACCTCGGGCAGCGAGGATAGCACGGCACAGGCATACCTGTGGTTTCCATACAGCACGTGATAATTTGTGAACGCGAAGGGCTGGCTGTGCAGGAAGATCCTGCCATTACCGAACCGGGTCATTATAAAATCCACCTTGCCCGACCTGTCATTCCCAAGAACAATCGTGCGCGTCGTGTCGTACCTGACAAACTCACCCCCGAACATCCTGTTCCTGAACCGGAATAGCGTGTCACTACCGTACCAGTCACCCGATAGCCTGAGTATCTCATTCCTGATTCTGGTCGAAACGGTATCCAGAATAGACCTGTCAGTGCTGAATCCAAGAGTATCGCAGAAAAAGCCTGAATAGTCAAGAGCGGAAATGAAAATGCAATTACCACGCGAAACAAAATCAAGCAGCGCGGATACTTCAGTTTCATCAGGATCAAAGTAATTATTGATTATTATAAGATTCCTGCGGCTGGTGGTGTCATTGTATAAAGAAACATAAAGACTGGTAGTGTTGTCACTTATTTCCTGACCCGGGAAGATCAGGGGCAACATGTCCCTCGTTATCTTGCATCCATACGGGGCATTTCGGTTACCGCTGAAGCTGAATCCCCAGTCAATGGTCTTGGGGGCATAATGCCTGACCAGGACCAGCCCGGTGAACAGGAGCAGAAGGAATCCCAGCAGTATCTTATTCGTTCTTCCCATTTACCTTGTTGAAGAAGTTA
>JAXLTU010000032.1:0-52471 GCA_046329885.1 Bacteroidales bacterium | reverse complement strand
ATTGGCCAGGAGGCTACCAAAACGAGGTGAAACAGATGAATGCCTGGCTATGTCGGATACTTTCCTGTGACTTCCGCTCATTCTCACCGAACCGCTTCCCATATCTAGTATACTGATCTCGGAATTGTCTTTAAGCATTCTTTCCCGTGTCTTTTCAATATCTAAGACAATGGAAGGGTCAATTTTATTCCTTAAGACCCTGCTAACAAGGTCAAACACGAAAGGGCTGTGTATGCCATGCCCATGCTTGTGTGAAGAAAATAACTTGTATGTCAGGTATTTGCGAATCAGTATTGCTTTCACTCAAGTCGAATTAAATATTTTAGGCAGGCTTTGTAAAATTAGTTATTTTCGGTCATCATTTTAAAGGATCACTGATAGCTGGCATGAAAGAATTCCTGGATACAGAAATAAAATTTCTTCCCGGAGTAGGGCCCAAAAGAGCAGAACTTCTCAACAAGGAACTGGGAATTTGCACTTACCGTGACTTGTTATGGTATTTCCCATACAAGTATATCGACAAATCGAGGTATTACAGGATCGAGGAACTGGACCCGGAACTTCCGCACGTTCAGGTATTAGGCACTATAACTGGTTATATGCAGGAAGGAAGGGGTTCAGGGAAAAGGTTAACAGCCGATTTCACTGACTCCACCGGAACCATTAAACTAGTTTGGTTCAAGGGTTTGAAGTGGATAACCGAGTCATTCCCGGTTGGAAAAGAATATATTGTATTCGGGAAACCAGGTGTATTTAATGGTGTGATTAATATAGTACATCCCGAGATAGAGACAGCAGAGAAAAAGGCAGAACGTGTAAACTCCCCACTAGAGGCTCATTACAATACAACCGAGAAGCTGAAAACCAGCTTCATAAATTCGAGATTCCTTAACAAGCTTGTTGGTAACCTTCTCAGGCAGTTAGACTTCAGGTTACCTGAGACTTTACCAGCTTACATCCTGAAAAAACACAATCTCCTGTCGCTGCACGATTCAATAAAGAATATTCATTATCCTTCGTCGCAGCCTGAACTGGAGAAGGCGAGGTACAGGTTGAAATTCGAGGAGCTCTTTTATATTCAGCTGAACCTCCTGAGATACAAGCTAAACAGGGATAGCCGGCACAAGGGCCTCGTGTTCGCACAGGTAGGTAGTTATTTTAACTCCTTTTACCATAATAACCTTCCATTTAACCTGACTGAAGCTCAGAAGAGGGTCATGAAGGAAATTCGCCGCGACCTGGGATCAGGCAAACAAATGAACAGGTTGCTTCAGGGTGATGTCGGCAGCGGTAAAACAATGATTGCCCTGATGGCAATGCTGATTGCGATTGACAATGGATTTCAGGCATGCCTGATGGCCCCGACTGAAATACTGGCGATTCAACATTATAATTCGATAACCAGGTTTCTGGAAGGAATTGGCATTACGGTGAGATTACTGACAGGGTCATCAAAAAAGAGTGAAAGGAAGGAGACAGAAGAATTGCTGAATGACGGGAGCCTGGGAATACTAATAGGCACCCACGCTTTAATAGAGGATAATGTGAAGTTCAGGAATCTCGGGCTTGTAATAATTGACGAACAGCACAGGTTTGGTGTGGCCCAGCGTGCCAAGCTCTGGGAAAAAAACCTTAACCCTCCTCATATACTTGTTATGACTGCAACTCCAATTCCCAGGACTCTGGCAATGACATTATATGGAGATCTTGATGTATCGGTTATTGACGAACTACCCCCTGGCAGGGTTCCCATCAGGACAATGCATTTTCACGACGGCGAGAGGAACAAAGTGTTTGGATTCATGAGGGAGCAGATTGCTGGAGGAAGACAGATATATATAGTATATCCCCTGATTACCGAGTCGGAAAAAATGGATTACAAGAATCTTGATGAAGGTCTTGACATTATTTCTCACGCCTTTCCCTCCCCGAAATATTGCATCAGCGTTGTTCATGGACGCATGACTGCAGCAAACAAGGCGGAAATTTCAATGCGACTTTTCTGCGGGAAGGTCAGGCTCATATAATGGTTGCAACCACGGGCCAGAGGTTGGGAGTTGATGTTCCAAACGCTCCCCGGTGATGGTGATAGAAAGTGCCGAGCGACGCCCGGCCCATCACAGCTCCATCAGCTCAGGGGAAGAGTTGGCAGGGGGCGGAACAATAATCTTACTGCCTCTCATGACAAGTCACAATACAAGCTTATCGAAGGATGCCATTGCCAGGATTGAAGTAATGGTAAGACGTGAGTGATTGATTTGAAATAGCAGAGACAGACCTTCAACTGAGGGGCCCGTGACCTCGAGGGTACCCAGCAAAGTGGTATACCATTGATCTCAAGATTGCAACCATCGATGGTCAGGCTGATACGTGCGAAATATCGGAAGTCAGTACTCTGATTCTGACCCCGGGTTGTGCCTTGGTGATCAGAACTTGATTCTGGTTTCAGAACTCGCGAGACAGTTCGCCAGGAAACAATCGTGGAGCAATATCAGCTGATAGTCAGCAATATATGACCAGTTCAAAAAAAAATCAAAAAACTGACAAAAAACAGATTCTGTTAAACGGATAATTATTTTTTTCCCAATTCATAAATTGGAATGCTTCCGGACAGAAAAAAGTAATTTCGCACAGCGCTTATCGTTGAAATGGTTTCAGAATCTGAAACCGTTGTTTCCATCTCCCCTTCTACTGCCTGTTCTGGTTGTCATGCTGCCGGATTCTGTAACGTGACTGGCGATACAAAAAAAACAATAACAGTTACCGGATCTCATTCAGTAAAGGAAGGTGATAACGTTATGGTATACATGGAAGCCGGATTGGGTTATAATGCTGTAATCCTTGGCTACGTGACACCCCTTTTTGTGACTCTGATCACTCTTTTGCCCTTACCAGGTGTGTAAATGAATTGTCAGCAGGGCTGGGATATCAAATTGGAATTTTAATACCGTATTTTCTGTTGCTTACATATTTTTAGAAAACTTACTTGGAAGGAAATTCACTTTCAAGCTTAAAAAATAATTGAATGAACTCAACGATTCTGATGACTATAATAAGTCTTAGTCTGCTCGGTTTGTTATCGGCGGTGATTCTATACATGGTTGCTCAGAACAAGGTGTTTGAAGCCGGATTGACGAGTCACCGAGGTTTTACCTGCGGCCAATTGCGGGATGCGGATTTGCCGGATGCCGTAATTTCGCTGAGGCGCCAGGAAAGCACCGATTTTACTGGCCTTAACCGCCCTGTTGGAGGGAACGAGGTCATGGCAAAAGCGGCTTCAATACTGGGGCGTGGCAGTTGAAACTGACCCTCTCGTTGCCGTACTATTGTGCCGACAGGGAACGCCCGAACACAGGACAAGAACATCATCATTTGACGGGGCACGTGAATGCAGGATATCTCATTCGTACTACCTAGGTGAAACGGATTGCCAGTATGGGATGCATTGGTTATGGAGATTGCGTAACTGCCTGCATATTCGGTGATGTATAAGCAGACGAGAAAACAGGGCTTCCCGATAATTGACGAGAAATGCCTCATGTGGTGCATGTGTGAAAGCTCTGCCCGCGCAATATTATCGAGCTGCGCAAGAAAAGCAAGAAAGACAGGAAACTATACGTGGCATGCTCAAATCTCGATAAGGGATAATCCGGCCAGAGACTGCGCAGGTTGCCTGCATTGCATGCAACAATGCCAGTTACCGTTGAGGCAATTAAGATTGAAAATAACCTCGCCTATATTGATGCATTCAAATGCACGTTTTGCAGGAAATGCGTAGCCGAGTGTCCGACTTCATCCATCGTGGAGTTGAATTTTCCTCCAAGGAAGGAAGTGAAGGAATTAATTGAAGAACAAACCACGGGCCTGATAACAAGAAAGAAAACGAAATAACATGTTAAAAACATTTCACAGGGGGAGCATCCTCCTGACAGCAAAATAACAGCGGACTCCCGACAGAAACACTTTCAATCCCGGCTGAAGTTATTGTCCCCCCCCCACTGTTTCTCGCGGTAGCACATCTTGGCACGCCATCCATACCGGTTGTTGCAAAAGGCGATAAGGTACTTGCAGCAGTTGATCGCGAAGATAAATGGCTTCCTTTCTGCCAATATTCATTCTCCTGTTTCCACGTAAAGTCACGAAGATTGATGCAATACTCGACTTGTCGGGATACAAACAAACTGCCATAGTAATAGAGTCTGAGGGAGATGACTGGGTTGATACAATAGACAGAAGCGGCGGAACACGTAAGTGAAATTACATACAATACCCGAAGAAATAATTGAAAGATGCCGGGAATGCGGAATTGTAGGCTTGGAGGTGCTGCCTTCCCGACTCATATATAAAGCTCAAGGTACTCCGAGGGCAAGAAATGCAGTCTTCTTATAATAAATGGTGTTGAATGCGAACCTTATCTCACCTCCGATCACAGGCTGATGATAGAGAGAGGCAATGAAATCCTGACCGGGACACGTGCCATGATGAAAGCACTTGGAGTCACGAGGGCTGTAATTGGTATTGAAAACAATAAACCTGATGCAATAAACAATCTGAGGGAGCTTCTGAATGGAAGCGGTGATATAGAAGTTACACCGTTGAAGGTCAAATATCCACAGGGTGGAGAAAAGCAGCTCATCAAAGCGCTTGTAAACAGGGAAGTACCTTCAGGTGGGCTACCTATTGATACAGGCGTTGTAGTGCAGAATGCAGGTACGGCTTTCGCGGTATACGAGGCAGTCCAGAAGAACAAACCACTGTTTGAAAGAGTGGTTACACTCCCCGGTACCGGGTTGAAGAAGCCTTCCACCCTGAGAGTAAGAATTGGCACACCTGTGAAGGCGCTTGTCGAAGCTGCCGGGGGGCTGCCGGAAGATGCTGGCAAGATAATAAATGGTGGTCCGATGATGGGCAGGTCTATCCCAAATCTCGATATCCCGGTGACAAAGGCTACCTCGGGTATCGTGATCATACCTGAAACAGAAGCCAGGCGCCCGGCTTTCCAGCCATGTATAAGGTGCGGAAGATGCCTCGATGTCTGTTTCTTCGGTCTTGAACCAAGCCTCCTCATGTCGCTTACCGAGAAAGGATTTTATGAAAGAGCCGAGGCCGAAAAGATAACTGACTGTTGTGAATGCGGTTCTTGCAGTTATATCTGCCCTGCCAGGAGACCACTTCTGGATTACATACGTCAGGGGAAAGCCACCGTAATAAATGCACGTCGCCTGAAAAAATGATAAACCTATAAAAAATGGATAATATTCTCACTGTTTCGCCATCACCCCACCTTCATGCAAAGGATGATACCAGGAGGTTGATGCTGGGCGTTGTTTTTGCCCTGCTCCCTTCACTGGCAGCATCGATTTATTATTTCGGCTGGGGTGCCATCATTGTCACACTGACATCAGTAGCCTCGTGCATGTTGTTCGAGCATCTCATCCAGAGATTATTCTTTAAAAGACCATCAACCCTGGGGGATGGTTCAGCTATAGTAACCGGTTTATTACTAGCCTTCAACCTTCCTTCAAATATACCGGTCTTAATAGTTATCCTCGGGAGCCTTGTAGCTATAGGGATTGCCAAAATGACTTTCGGTGGCCTTGGCAATAACCCTTTCAATCCGGCTCTTGTCGGAAGGGTTTTCCTGCTCATCTCGTTCCCGGTCCAGATGACAACATGGCCTGTTCCAACTGGCTTTAGCGGAAGTTATACTGATGCAGTGACAGGAGCAACACCTCTTGCAGTAATCAAGGAAGGACTGAAAAACGGTGAAGCTCTTTCAGGATTGATGGATAAGGTGCCTACGCATATGCAGATGTTTTATGGCCATATGGGAGGCTCCATGGGCGAGGTAGCAGCAATAGCACTATTGCTTGGACTGGCCTATATGCTCATCAGGAAAATAATTACATGGCACATACCAGTCGCTGTTATTGGAAGCGTTTTTATTTTCACTTCGATCCTGTGGTATGTGGACCCATCCAAAAATGCTGACCCTCTGTTTCATATACTAACAGGCGGTTTGTTGCTTGGTGCCATTTTCATGGCTACAGATTATGTCACTTCGCCCATGTCGAAGAAAGCAATGATAATTTACGGTGTCGGGATTGGTGTTCTAACAGTCTTCATCAGGGTGTACGGGGCTTACCCCGAGGGAGTGTCATTCGCGATACTGATAATGAACGCCTTCGTTCCGCTTATGAATACATATATTAAACCTAAACGATTCGGGGAGGTAGTTAAAAATGGCAAAAACTGAATCAACTTTAAAAAACATGTTGCTTTCGCTGACTTTGATATCACTCGGAGCTTCAGCTGCCCTTGGGTTCGCGTACAAGTTCACGGAAAAACCAATAGAACTTTCTCTTCTCAACAAGAAGCTGCAGGCAATAAAAATGGTTGTACCTGAATTCACGAATAATCCCGATAACGACATGTACAAGCTTGCAGTACCGGGTGGTGACAGTATAGAGGTTTACCCGGCGAAAAAAGACACTCTGGTAATCGGTTACGCGATAAAGACATACTCGGAGAAAGGTTTTAGCGGGAGAATAACTCTCATGGCAGGCTTTTCACCCGAGGGGAAAGTGACCGGTATTACAGTTCTCGAACAGAAGGAGACACCCGGACTGGGTACCAAGATGGCAGACACTCTTTTCAGGAACCAGTTCACCGGTAAAGACCCGGCCTTGTTCAAGGTAAAAGTAAAGAAAGACGGCGGTGACGTGGATGCCATTACTGCGGCCACCATTAGTTCAAGGGCATTCTGCGATGCTATAGACAAGGCTCACAACGCCTTAATGAAAGGAGGTAAGAAATGAACCAGCTACAAAACTTCACAAAAGGATTCTTCAAGGAAAACCCGATACTGGTACTCGTTCTGGGTACCTGTCCTACCCTGGCAACATCATCATCAGCCCTCAATGGAATGGGGATGGGACTTGCAACCACATTCGTGCTTATCGGTTCTAACACGGTTATAGCACTTCTTGCCAATCTTATACCTGACAAGGTGAGGATACCAGCGTTTATTGTTGTTATAGCATCTTTTGTTACAATTGTCGACCTGATGATGCAGGCTTATGTTCCTTCGTTATACGACAAACTGGGCATCTTCATCCCATTAATTGTTGTGAACTGTATTGTACTTGGAAGGGCAGAAGCATTCGCCAGCAAGAACTCGGTACTTTCATCCTGTATCGACGGCTTCGGTATGGGGCTTGGTTTCACCATGGCTCTCGGAATACTCGGGGCTTTCCGTGAACTGGCAGGGAGTGGAGCAATACTTGGTCATAAAATAATAAAGGGTGATGGTATTCTTGTTTTCATCCTTGCCCCTGGAGCATTTATAGCCCTTGGATATCTCATTGCAATCATTAACCGTCTCAAAAAGTCACAATCCTGATCCATGGAATACATTATAATTTTCATTTCCGCCATTCTGGTAAATAACGTCGTACTGGCCCAGTTCCTCGGAATATGTCCATTCCTGGGAGTATCGAACAAAGTGAACACTGCGCTGGGTATGGCCGGTGCCGTTACTTTTGTTATCGTGCTGGCCACGATGGTCACCTACCTCATACAGATATACGTCCTCGAGAAACTCGGGATTGCTTTCATGCAGACAATAACATTCATACTTGTTATAGCGGCCCTTGTGCAGATGGTCGAGATTATACTCAAGAAGATCAGCCAGCCACTTTACCAGGCACTTGGCATCTTCCTGCCTCTCATCACCACCAACTGTGCCGTGCTTGGAGTTGCTATCCTTGTTATCCAGAAAAAATATAACCTTCTCGAGGGTGTTGTTTTCGGCGGATCAACCGCCCTTGGTTTTGGTCTCGCGCTTGTTATCCTTGCCGGGATTAGGGAACAACTTGAACTGGCTGATATACCCAAAGGCATGAAGGGGGTACCAATTTCTCTCATAATTGCCGGGATACTGGCAATGGCCTTCATGGGCTTCTCGGGCATCGTTAAATGATATCCGTTATCCGATCAGGATCAGGCTTATCCAAATAACGAGTATACCGCAGAGTAAACCGAAGATTGCAGTATGATGCTTACCGTGCCTGTGTGCTGCCGGGAGCAGTTCATCGAAAGATATATAGATCATTATCCCTGCTATAATAGCATAAACATATCCAAGAACTATTTCGCCCCTGAACATGGAAAGGATGAAGAAGCCGAAAATAGCGCCAACAGGCTCTGCAAATCCCGACATGAAAGTCCATAACAGAGCTTTTCTCTTGGACCCCGTGGCATAGTAAACGGGGACAGAAACAGCAATACCTTCCGGGATATTATGAATAGCTATTGCAAGTGCTATGCTTATTCCAAGTGTAAGATCATTAACCCCGGCCATGAAGGTTGCAATACCTTCCGGAAAATTGTGAATAGCCAGTGCTATGGCAGTGAAAATACCAACTCTCATCAATCCTTTACCCTCGCTTGACGAAGGGTCGGACATCTGCTCAACAGTTCTAGCCTCGTGTGGATTATCCACCGAGGGAAGAAGCTTGTCTATAAGCGCAGTCAGCAGAAAACCGGCAACAAAGAAGCATAGCGTGAGCCACGACGCGGCTTTCTGACCGTGTACTCCTGATATGATAGAATTGGCTCCGGAGAGAATCTGGGTAAGAGAGATAAATATCATCACCCCGGCCGAGAAACCAAGCGAGAAAGAAAGGAAGGTAGTTTTTGTACGCCGCGCGAAAAAAGCAATCAGACCACCGATTGAAGTAGCCATACCTGCTATAAACGTGAGTATAAAAGCTTTTATAACAATCGGCCAATCCATTTACTTTCCAGCGCTGTATGAGGCTGGCAAAATTATCAATTATCAGGCGTTATGCAAAATATCAGTGGAAAGACGATAAAAAATTAGTTACTTGTGTCATAAGTCCCGGGTCATGACAGAACTAGACTATTACAGGATACTTGGTTTAGCCAAGGGCTCCACAACCGAGGAGATTAAGAAAGCCTACAGGATGAAGGCGAGGATGTATCACCCCGATATTAATCCCACCCCGGAGGCAAGAGACATGTTTATTCTTGCAACAGAGGCTTACGAGTTTTTAATTTCCTCGGCTGCCCGGAAGAATGAAGAAGACGAAGCTTACAGGAAGTTCATGAATGACTGGAGCAGGTACAGGCAGGAAAAGGTACGTCATAAAGCAAGGGTATATGCCCGGACCTCGTACTCGAAATTCAGAAATACAGACTTCTACAAGACAACGAGGATCTATGATGGGACAAGCGCGGTCTTCGCCCTGTTAATCGCCATTCTGGTTCTGGTTTACGCTATAGTGGGATATATTTACAGGATAAATCATCCCCTGCCCGGGTTTGAACCACCAAAGGTGTCGGCCCTGGTTATTTTTCTTATCCTGGGTATGGTACTTTTTGTTTTTTCAATTGTCATTCTGAAAATTTATCTACAGTCCTCTAAAAGAAAAAAGAGATGAAGAAGATTATAAACCCGTTTGATGAGGAAGTGAACATGTGTTTCGGGTGTGGAAGGAAAAACCCGGTCGGGCTCAGGCTTGATTTTTTTGAAAGTGATGAAGGATTACATGCTGAGTGGCAACCCACATCCCAGTTCCAGGGCTATCCTAATGTGCTTCACGGCGGAATAATTGCCACATTACTCGATGAGATAGGCGCCTGGTGTATTTATATAAAAGCGGAAACTGCAGGAGTAACCTCAGAAATGAGAACCAAATATCTCGCTCCCGTGTACATTAACAAGGGGAAAATCAGCCTGCATGCTTCCATTCTCGAGAAAAGTACCAGGAAGGCAAGGCTCGTTTGCAGGTTATACGACGGACAGGAAAAACTCTGTGCCGAGTCGCACGTGGATTATTTCATCTATCCTAACGATATTGCTGTAAAAAGGCTCAGGTACCCTGGCAAAGAAGCATTCTACGAAAAGTAAGGAAATTTAATGGCACAGTATTTGTGCATTTCAAACTACCCGAGCCAGAACCATGGGTGACTTTTAAAAAGCAAAAGATCACTGAAATGAAAACAAGCCTTTATCCCAGACTAATCCTTATAGCAGTAGTATCTTCCATGCTTCTCGTGTCGTGTGAGAAGAGCGAGAAACTTCCGTCAGAGCCGGTCCCAATCAATCTCACGCTTAAAGGCGAAATGCTGGTGAATTCCGGCAATGAATTCGCCTTCGATATATTCAAAAAGATACTGGATGATACTCCTGCAGAAAAGAACGTGATATTTTCACCCCTGAGCATATCATATGCTTTATCAATGACTGTAAATGGTGCTGCCGGACCAACAAGAGATTCCATTCTCAAGGCGCTTCGATTGCACGACATAAGCGTTGAGGACCTGAACAGCAACTATAACCTGCTCACCAAAGCTTTACTCTCGGTCGACAAGAGAGTTGCAATATCAATAGCCAACTCCGTTTGGGTCGAGAATAACTTCGTGGTGAAGGAACCGTTTATGAAGGCTCTGACTGATTTCTACAATGCGGAAGCCAGAAATTTCGACATCTCGAATCCACTAACCCCGGATGCTATTAACGAATGGATTGAAAGCAAGACCAATGGTTTGATAAAGAAAATGATAGATGGATTATCAGACAATACTGTAATGCTTCTTATCAATGCCATTTACTTCAAGGGTCAGTGGAAGATGCAATTTGAAAAGTCAGCAACGGCTCCCAGGCAATTTATGCGGGGGGATGGTTCAATAGTCCAGGCACAGGCTATGAACCAGACAGCCGGAATTAAGTATTATAGCAATTATGGATTTTCCGTTGCCGAATTCCCGTACGGGCAGGGTAATTATGTAATGGATGTCATTCTTCCGAACGGGCTGGATCTAACCGATCTCAAAGCAAGCCTCAGCGAGTCGGCATATAATACCTGGGTCAGTAACATGCACGAGGCTAATCTTAATGTTTATATGCCAAGGTACAAGTTTGGATATAAAAATGAACTTAAACCTATACTTGCATCGATGGGAATGGGCATAGCTTTTGGAAATGCTGATTTTTCTGGCATCACCGATGACAATATATTTATCAGCAGTGTTCTCCACCAGGCTTTCATTGAAACAAACGAGGAGGGCACGGAGGCTGCCGCTGTTACAGTGGTTACTTTCGAGACTACATCCGCAGGACCTCACGAGCCGTATACATTTGATATAAACAAACCCTTCCTGTTCGTTATCAGGGAAACGACCACGAACTCCATACTATTCATGGGAAAGGTTAATGATCCTACAGCCGAATAAAAGAAATAAATCATCTTATTTATTACATTTAGGGCAAAATAGATCTGATGAACCTTCTGGCGATCATTAGTTCAGCCCTATTCATGATAAATACATTTATCGCTGACACGACAGGTCAGGGCGGGATCAAATCACCTGGCTCCTCTGTCCCTCCAATCTTCTCTTTTGGACTAGTGGCTGATGTGCAGTACTGCGACAAAGATGCCTCAGGCTCAAGATATTACAGGAATTCTATAAATAAGCTTATTGATGCTCTTGGTTATTTGCAGAATGAAAAAGTACAATTTGTAATCAATCTCGGCGATCTTATTGATAACGATTTCAGGTCATACAAACCGATTAATGAAATTATCGCCGGCTCGGGATTGGTATTTCATCACGTGGCAGGGAATCATGATTTTGCTGTTGAGAAAAAAGAAGTCCGCAAAATTCCTGCCTTTACCGAGTCAAAGACAGGTTATTATTCTTTTTCAGCAGGCAAATTCAGATTCGTCGTGCTAAATGGCAACGAGATAAGCACCTACTCTTTCGGCTCAGTGCGAGTTATTACAGAGGCACGGGAATTATTAGCAAAACTCGGGAGAGAAGGTGAGAAAAACGCCATGGAATGGAATGGCGGGATAAGCGACAAGCAACTTAAATGGTTCGAATCCCAACTTACTGACGCGGTAAAATCTGGCGAAAAAGTCCTCGTGATCTGTCATTTCCCGGTTTTCCCTGACGACCAGCATAATCTGCTCAACTACAGGGAGGTTCTTGATTTACTTTCTAATCATGAAAATGTTATAGCCTGGATTAACGGGCATAACCACGCGGGTAATTATGGTAACTTCAAAAATATACACTTCGTTACATTAAAGGGCATGGTTGAAACACCTGACCAGACGAGCTATGCAATAATAGAGGTGTATGAAAACAAGCTTTGGATAAAGGGCGGAGGCCGCGAGAAAAGCCAGATACTGGCCTACTGAAACAAACATAGAAACACAAACTGATTATGACAAAACTTGCAAGGGAACTGACCCTTTATGGATTAATAATGGTAGCGATTGGCTCGTGCATAGGGTCGGGCATTTTTGTCACACCATCACAGATAGCCGGCCTGCTCCCATCGTCCGGGTTCATTATCGCGGTATGGGTTGTTGGTGGTATCATAACGCTGACTGGTGCTTTGACCTTTGGTGAGCTTGGCGCACTTTTTCCAAAAGCAGGTGGGATTTACGTGTTTCTCAGGGAAGCATATGGTGGCTGGGTTGCCTTTCTCTACGGGTGGGCTTACCTGCTGATAATCACCTCGGGGTCGATAGCAGTTCTGTCTCTGGCCTTCTCGCATTATCTTAGCTATTTCATCCCCCTCACGGAACATGGTAAGATTGTTGCCAGTATTATTGTTATTGCCATTCTGACCACGGTCAATGTGCTGCGGGCCAAGTTCGGGGAGATCTTTTCGAATATCTTCACGGGTCTGAAGATCATTGGAATTCTTATCATAATTGGTGTCGGTGTTTTTTTCGGATCAGGATCAGTTTCCTTTGGCGCCGGGAAAACTTTTTCGACCGAAGGTGTTACAATTGCTAACTTCGGCGTGGCCCTCGTTGGAGTGTTATTCTCTTATGGTGGATGGCAGCACACCTCCTTCCTTGCCGGCGAGACAAAGAATCCATCCCGTAATGTACCTATCGCGATGATAACAGGGGCCCTGGTCGTGATTTTGATCTATATACTAGTCAATTTCAGTTACATGATGCTTCTTCCTGTCGACAAGATAGCATTGTCGACAAAAATAGCGGCCGATGCAACAACAACTGTTTTTCCATCCGGTGGCATGCTTATAGCTGCAATAATAGCGATAAGCACCTTTGGAACTATTGGCATTTACACGCTCTCTGCCCCGAGGATCTATTATGCCATGGCCGATGACGGACTGTTTTTCAAAGGTATAGCAACGGTGCACCCGAAGTTTAAAACCCCTGTCAATGCAATTATTATTCAGTCAATCTGGTCCGTAGTACTGCTTCTCTTCTGGGGCACCTTCGAGGATCTGATAACATATACTGTTTCGGTTGAATGGATCTTCTTTGCATTCGCCGCCGCCGGTATATTTATTTTCAGGAAGAAACTCCGCGATACGGACAGACCATACAAGGCAATAGGTTACCCTGTAACTCCATTAATTTTCATCAGCATAATTATATGGTTCGTTACAAACATGTTTATTGAAAAACCATTTCATACAGGGATAGGTGTTGCATTTCTAATATTAGGATTGCCATTTTACTTTTTCTTCAGCAGGAAGAGAAGGATGCTGGCTGCAGCCGGGAATGCCGGGAACAACAATAAGGAATCATGAAAGACATATCGTTTATTATCAATCATCTCGGCGAGGAAAGGGAAAATTATCTCGATGCCATAACACCTCCAATCTTCCAGACGAGCAATTTTGCCTTCAAGGATGTAGCGGCATTGAAGCAGGCTATTTCAGACGAAAGGAGGAATCTTATTTACTCAAGGGGAAATAACCCTACTGTTGATATTTTGTGCAAGAAGGTTGCGGCCCTGGAGGGAACCGAAGAGGCACTCGCTTTCGCCAGTGGTATGGCAGCTATTTCATCTTCGCTGATTTCATTTCTTGGATCAGGCGATCATATCGTGAGTGTGAGGAACAACTACAGCTGGGCAAACATGCTGATGACCAGGTTCCTGCCTCGCTTCGGCATCGAGACAACCTTTGTTGATGGAAGGGATGCGGAAAACTTCCGGAAGGCAGCGAAACCAGGAACAACAGTATTCTATCTCGAGAGTCCCAACTCGATGACCTTCGAACTTCAGGATTTAGGTGCCATTAGCAGGATAGCAAGGGAACTGGGAATAGTGACACTTATCGATAACAGTTATTCCTCACCACTTATTCAGACTCCGGCCGACTTTGGCATTGACATCGTTCTGCATTCTGCCAGCAAGTACCTGGGCGGGCACAGTGATATAGTTGCCGGAATGGCATGCGGTTCATCTGACCATATCAAAAAGATCTTCAATAACGAGTTCCTTGGATTGGGCGGGATAATATCACCATTCAACGCGTGGCTGATGCTCAGGGGACTGCGCACGCTTCCTGCAAGAATAGAAAGGATCACTTCAACAACAAAGATCATTCTTGAATACTTCGAAGCTCACCCAATGATAAGTGAGGTGCTTCACCCCTTTTCTGTATCGAATGGTCAGCAGGAACTGGCACGGAAACAAATGTCGGCCCCCGGTGGATTATTTTCAGCGCGCCTCGATACAAGCACTGCCAACGCTGAGAAATTTGTCAATTCCTTGAAGCATTTTCTTATAGGTGTATCGTGGGGCGGACATGAATCGCTTGTCTTTCCCGCGATGTCATTCGACCCGGAAAGAACAAAAGATGGTTACACGGGTAACCTCGTGAGATTTTATATCGGGCTTGATGATTCGGAGGTCCTGATCAGCGATCTTGACCAGGCTTTCAATTCGATCCGCTGATCTTTATGAAATTCACTGGCACGTTGAGTACCGAGGCGAAATACTCTCCTCTCTCGAGGATATCATCATCGCCATCCTCGTAGTACCAGTTGATAATAAATTTCCTGTTCCTGAGGCTAACAGTGGTAATTGTTTGAAGGAGAGTGATAAAGACCCTGGCGCTGGCACTATTGAAATACTCGAGCATGATATCGATGCACGTGAGTTCAGCAGGTTCCTTTATATAGCTTTCTATCCAGGTTTCAACGGGCTCGAAAAACTCTGCCACATTCTCGTGAATGGAGCGCCCTTTGATCTTAATGATGCCAGAAGGCAACAAAATGATCTCAGGTGTGTTTTTCGTAGGTTGAAGTCTAAGCTCCTGCATGTTGAAAACTTTGTTCCTAAGATAGAAAAATTTGCAATACAAACCATAATTAAAGTAAACCGTCAAAAACCGGATCATCAAAATTTGATACATCAATTGCCCGGCTACCACTCTCGATTTCATGGACCATGTTTACAAGGGCCTTGTTAACTGGCACTTCCAGACCACATAATTTGGCCTTGTCAACTATAAATCCATTGAGAAAATTAACCTCAGACTGTTTTCCCCTCATCACTGACTGCAGGCTTGATGATTTAAGCCTGCGGTATTTGAAGCCGATTATCCGTATCAATAAATGTCTTCTTGCTGAAGCCAGCAATCCGTCACCACTAAGGAATTGTTTAAAATCGAGTTTACCTGCAAATATTTCAACCTTGTAGTTCATTGCCCCGGCAACGAGCATAGCCTCCCTGATTATCTCGATAAAAATCTTCCTGGCCTTCCTGATACTTAGCATTTTCCCGAGGTAGAGTCCGCATACCACACCCAGTGTTGTAATACAAGAATTGATTATCAGCTTGGCATACAAATGTCCATTAATATTTTCAGTTATCCTGGCCGGGACAATAACTGAGAACATTTCAGCGAGTATTTCAAGGAACTCATCACTTTTCCTGTCAGTGTAGCCGATTATAAAATCACCGCCAGAAGTCATGATGAATTCACCCCTTTTTTCCATGCTTGCCCCCCATCCTACAACGCAACCAATAACTCTTGGTCTTCCTGCTATATCAGCAAGAGCGTCCTCGCAAAAACCATTCTGAAGGGAAACGATATGCCCGTCATCTTTCAGCACCTTCACGGCATCGCGGGCAGCGCTTTGCATGTCAGTTGCCTTGGTAGCATGAAGGATGATATCTTTCTTATCCTTGATATCATCAATTGTTGAATAAGCCTTCACGGGAACCGTGAAATCTCCCTTGTAACCGGTAATCCTGAGACCCTGGTCATTTATCAGTTCAGAGTAATCAGCAGTGTTACACAATATCTCAACATCATAACCTGATTGCTTTAACAAACCGCAGGTTATTCCGCCGATGGCCCCGGCGCCAACTACCAGAACAGACATTTTCTTTCCTTCCATGTCGTTTTGCTTTTAAATATCAAACCTGGCGAGTGGTGGAAGATCCTGGCTACTGAACTCTCCCTTCAGGTATTTATAGTAGCCGGTAATACCAATCATGGCTGCATTATCAGTTGTATAACTAAAAGGAGGAATAAAAAGATTCCAGTTCCGCCTCGTAGCTTCACGTCCAAGTGCATTCCTCAGTCCCGAATTTGCTGAAACTCCTCCTGCAATGCCTACCTCGTTTATTCCTGTTTGCTTCGACGCCTTGACTAACTTTGTTATAAGTATGCTGATGATAGTCTTTTGAAGTGAAGCGCAGAGATCGTTCCTGCGTTTCTCTATAAAATCAGGATCCTCTTTGATCATATCGCGGAGAAAATAAAGGAAGTTGGTCTTTAGCCCGCTGAAAGAAAAATCAAGACCCTTCACCGCCGGTTTGGAGAAAATAAAGGCATCAGGATTTCCCTGCGAAGCGAGTTTGTCAATGACTGGTCCTGCCGGGTAAGGCAATCCCATCACCTTTCCGCATTTATCAAAAGCCTCTCCGGCAGCATCGTCAATGGTCCCGCCAATCTGTTCCATCCTGTCAAAATCCCTGACAACCACAAGCTGGGTGTGACCGCCTGAAACAAGGAGACATAGGAACGGGAACCGGGGTATCTTGTCCTCTTTACCTTTTTCAAGGATAAAATGGGCAAGGACGTGAGCCTGGAGATGATTTACTTCAATCAGTGGGATATTAAGCGACAGGGCGAATCCCTTGGCAAAAGAAGTACCAACAAGCAAAGACCCAAGCAGTCCAGGACCTCTTGTATAGGCTACTGCAGATATTTCACGAGGGGAAATTCCGGCCCTTTTTATTGCCTGATCAATAACCGGTACGATATTTGCCTGATGAGCTCTTGAAGCCAGTTCAGGAACAACACCTCCGTACGAGCGGTGAACCTCCTGGTTGGCTATGAGGTTTGACAATAAATAGCCATCACGGATTATCGCTGCCGAGGTATCGTCGCACGACGACTCTATCGCCAGTATTGTTACTTCTTTCAAATCTTTGTTTTTCGGTATATTTTAGGTTATTTTGACGATTAGTAAAAGCCAACAATGCTCAAAAGTATTAAAATTTCAGCAAAATCTCTACTCATCGCGCTGGGCTCGATGGCGGTGATTTTTCTGAGTTGCATGCTTATCCTGAGCATACCTGCCGTGCAGACCTACCTTGCCAAAGGAGTCTCGAAGTACATATCGAAAGAAATTCAATCAACTATATCTGTTTCAAGAGTAGAGTTCACCTTCTTCAACAGGGTGGTTGTAAAGGATATCCTTATAAAGGACAGGAATAATGATACCCTACTCTATTCGCCCAGGGTTTCCGTGGTGTTGAGAAACATAAACAGGAAAGCCGGAAAACTGAACCTGGGGAGGATTACAGTTGAAAAACCTGTTCTTGCACTTATCACGGATACAACCGGCTTGATGAATCTGACCTGGTATCTCGATCTGCTAAAGAGTAAAAATGATACCGCTACTAAAAGAAAAACCGAGGTAGGTATAGCCAGGGTTGATGTGAACAACGGTCGGTTTATCCTTTTGAACAGGAAGGGCGAAAAGAGCAAGATGCCAGTGGATTTCAGCAACCTTCATGTTAACTCGTTAAACAGTATTATTAAGAACATCAAGGTAGCTGGTGATACTACATCAATGCATATATCCTCACTCGATTTTATAGAATCAGGTGGATTTAAAATCACATCAGGGGTATCAGATCTCGCACTCAGGGGTCATTCTATCTGTTTTTCTGATCTTTACCTTATTACTGACAGCAGCAATATCAGGGCAGAAAACCTCTTTCTTCTGGCCGACACTTCCACCGCTTTCAGAAATTTTGTCAACGAGGTGCGGCTTGAAATAAACCTCGATAATTCCAGGATTCATTCCAGCGATCTGAAGTACTTCGTGCCTTCAATAAAAGAGTTCAACGAGGAAGTGGATCTTTCCGGCATATTCAGGGGAACCATTTCAGAATTTAAAGGAAGGGATATAAAAGCCCGCTACAAAAACGAGACCCTGCTAGACATAAACTTTGACCTTTCCGGCCTTCCCGACATAAATAACACCTTCATCTTTCTAGAGGTGAACGACCTGAGGAGCATCTCGAAGGATATCGAACAATTCACCATTCCCGGGAAAGGGAAGATAATACTTCCTGAAACCCTTAGAAACCTGGGAGTGGTATCATATTCCGGGACCTTCACCGGTTTTATCAAGGACTTTGTATCGTATGGCCGGCTTAACACCAACAAGGGTGTTATTTCTACTGACATCTCGATGCGACCTGAAAAGGACGACAGGTTTAGGATCAGGGGTCTTCTCAAAGCCGAGGCTCTTGATCTGAGCAGTTTTGCAAAAAAGCCAGGTACTCTTGGCCAGGTCACACTTGAAGCTAACGTTGATGGATATACCGAGGGATTTAAAAAATTCTTTGTTACCGTGAACGGGAAGGTGGATAGTGCTGACTTATATGGTTACAGGTACAGGAATATTCAATTGAACGGGCTATTCAATGATAAAGCCTGGGATGGTAACATAAAGGTTGCAGATGCAAACATTAACATGGAATTGCTTGGCATGCTCGACTTTTCCGGTGAATTGCCCGAGTTTGACTTCACGATGAACCTGAAAAAGGCCAGGCTTTTCAATCTTAATCTCGAGAAAAAGGATACAACATCTGCAGCTTCTCTCCTGCTGACCGCCAACTTCACAGGTGACAATATTGACAACCTCGACGGGGAGATCAAGTTGTTTAACTCGACCTTCAGAAAGCATGGCAAGGACCTTGAGTTATACGATTTCTCATTAAAGGCATTTTCCCATAATAATGTGCCCGCGATATCCCTTCGTACTGATTTCATAGATGCATCACTTAACGGGCATTATAATTTTGCTTCGTTGGGTGTGTTCGTAGCGAAGGCCATGAACAGTCTTGTACCATCAAAGTATTCAAAGCCTGCTTCGAAGAAAGGCGGCGGAAGTAATAACTTCACTTTTGACATAAACTTTAAAAATACAGACAGGCTTAATGAATTCCTGCGTACCGGCCTTACAATTGCAAGGAACAGTACCATAAAAGGCTCTGTGACTGCAGACAGCATTTTTAATATGAATGGAGACGCCAAGACTTTTTCTTTCGGTAATAACACCCTGAAAAACCTTGCTTTCACCGCCTTTTACGCTGATACAACAGCTTCCTTCAGACTGAAAAGTGCTGACTTTGATCTTTCAGGGGTTTCCGATCTGAAGGACATAAGCCTCGATTTCTTTTCAAGACCCGACAGGTTCACCGCCGGTTTAAACTGGGATAACAAGGACAAGGTTCTTACAAAGGGAAACCTGAGTGCCAGAGGATATTTCAGGAAAGGAGTCCTGAATGATAAAAGAACCTCACTGGTAATAAAAACCGATCCAGGTGCCCTTTACGTTCGGAACAAGATCTGGGATATTGACGCTGCTGAAATAATAACTGACTCGTCGTATCTGAGCATAAACGGTTTCAGGATAAGAGAGGGGCAGAATTTCCTCTCCGTCGACGGCAAAGCCTCAGTCTCGAAGTCAGATACCCTTTATCTTAAATTCAGCGGGATAAACCTTAGTCCCATAAATAATCTGTACGAGAAAAAGATGAATTATGATCCCGCCATGATTCACCTCGCGATCGGTGGCACGGTGAATGGTGAAGTGAGCGTGACAGATATTTTCAAGAATTTCATGTTTGAAAGCGACATAAATGTCCGCGATTTTTCACTCCTCGAAAGTCGTTATGGTAATATCAGGATTAATTCGGTTTGGAATAATGACTCGAAGGTTGCCGAGATAAATGCCTGGAATGATTTCGAGGGGAAGAAAATGTTTGATATTGCCGGTACTTACGATCCAGCTGCCAGGAATGCTGATCTTACTGTTACAACACTTCAGATGCCACTTGAGGTGCTTAACCCGCTTCTCAAGGT
This sequence comes from Bacteroidales bacterium, assembly GCA_046329885.1. Classification (GTDB taxonomy): domain Bacteria; phylum Bacteroidota; class Bacteroidia; order Bacteroidales; family VadinHA17; genus LD21. The sequence goes on along the minus strand of JAXLTU010000032.1, from coordinate 32,265 downwards.
ATTCGCTTCGGGGATAACAGGAACAGCCACGGGTAAAGTGAAACTTACCGGGGAATTGAATAAACCATACGTTACAGGTTCCCTCAAGGCCGATAATGCCGCATTCAGGATTGACTATCTCCAGGCAAAATACAAGTTTACCGACAGTATTCGTTTTGACAGGGAAGGCATTTCATTCAGGGATGTGCAGGTTAAAGATGAAAAGAACAACACTGCGTTGTTGAATGGGAAAGTATTCCATCAGCACTTCAAAAATTTCACCGTGGATCTGAATATTAAGCCTACCGACTGCATGGTTTTAAACACGAAGGCAAAGGATAACGAACTGTTTTACGGGACAGCATATGCCTCCGGTGTGACATCGATAAAGAGCCTTGGGCCAGTGCTCACCTTTAATATTTCGGCTAAAACAGGGAAGAATACCAGGTTTTTCATCCCCCTTAATTCCGGTCTTACAGTTACCAAAAATAATTTTATAACCTTCGTTCCACCCAAAGGAGCTGACAGTTCCGACATTGACAAGGCTCAGCAGAGGCCTGTCACCAAGAGCTCAATGGAAATAGGCTTCGATCTTGAGATAACCCCTGATGCCGAAGTTCAGCTAATAATGGATCCAAAGACAGGCGACATTATCAAGGGGAAAGGTAATGGCAATCTTAACATAAGCCTTAACCGGAAAGGTGAGTTCAAGATATATGGCGATTACACTATCGAGGACGGCGATTACCTCTTCACACTTGGGAATATAATCAACAAGCCTTTCAGTGTCGAGAGCGGAGGAAAGATTTCCTTTAACGGCAATGTAGAGGATGCTGAAATAGATATCAAGGCTATTTACAAAACCAAGGCATCGCTTTACGAGCTTAACCCCGGGACACTTGATGACAGGTTGAAAAAGAAGATCCCGGTTGAATGTCAGCTTCTCCTCACTGGAAGGTTATTCAATCCTGTCGTCGGTTTCGATATTTATCTGCCAACAGCCGACGAGGAAACAAGGGCTTACCTGAGGAGCATGATCAAGTCGGATGATGAAATGAGCAAGCAGTTCCTGTTCCTGCTTGTAATGAACAGTTTCTATACAGATCCGATGGCGAGTACTTCCCCATCGACGGCCGGCATGGGTTCCGCGACTGTAGGTGTAACTTCTTTCGAGATGCTCTCTAACCAGCTAAGTAACTGGCTGTCGCAGATTAGTAACGATTTCGATATAGGGGTGGTATACAGGCCAGGCACTTCGCTTATGCCAAACTCGCAGGAACTCGAATTTGCTCTTTCGACCCAGTTGCTTAACGACAGGGTCGTCATAAACGGCAATTTCGGCGTTGCAGGTAACGGTCTTAACCAGTCGGGTGCCACAACAACGACAAACAACCAGGTTACAGGTACCTTTGATATCGAGTTCAAGATCAACAAGAATAACGATAAGGTAAGACTCAAGTTCTTCAACAGGTCGAACGATAATTTCTATATAGATAACGGCATACAGTATACCCAGGGAATAGGCCTCTTTTTCAGGGAGGATTTCAATAAACTCAGCGATCTCTTCAAGAAGAAACCCGGGAAAAGCGATATGAAAAAAGAGGAAGAGACAAAGGCTAAGGAAGCCGGTAAATGACCTTTTCCGCTGATGATCAGGTAAACATACCAGGGTGGAGTTAATAAATATTCCGCGATTGTTATTAACCTCTTATAATACGGGGGTAGTGGTTTGCGTTTTTTAATATATTCGCAGCTGAAATGTAAAATATAAATAGCTGAATATTAGTTAACAGGACATAATAATTGTAAAAAATGGGATTATTTCTGGCAGCAATACAGGATGTTAATTTACCGGCGCAAAGTCTTGCCGCATCAAAAATGACACTTTGGGACCTCACGGTTAAAGGCGGTTGGGTGATGATACCAATCATACTTCTTTCGTTCGTGGCAGCTTATATATTTATCGAAAGGTACTACGTGATAAAGAAGGCCTCTAAAGAGGATCAGAATTTCATGAACAGGATAAAGGATTACATTCATGATGGCAAGATCGAGGCCGCTATTGCACTTTGCAGGTCGACAGATTCACCTTCTGCAAGGATGATAGAAAAAGGAATTTCAAGGCTCGGGAGGCCGCTACAGGACATTCATACTGCTGTCGAAAATGTAGGTAAGCTCGAGATATCAAAGCTTGAAAGGGGCTTCCCTACTCTGGCAACGATTACTGGTGCAGAACCGATGCTTGGCTTCCTGGGAACAGTTATCGGGATGGTCCAGTCATTCTATGCCATGTCGCAGGCAGGTAACAACATTGAAGTATCAATGATGTCGGATGGCATTTACACTGCTCTTATCACAACAGTGGCGGGACTCATTGTTGGTATCCTCGGCTACTTCGCTTATAACACTCTCGTTGTAAGAGTTGAAAAAGTTGTCTTCACTCTCGAGGCTACAATAACGGAGTTCATGGACATCCTCAACGAACCGATAAAAACCGGAAGATAAGATGGCACTAACGACACGAAACAGGATCAGCGTGAATTTCAGCTCGGTTGGCATGACAGATGTCGTGTTCAACCTCCTGATCTTTTTCATGCTGACGTCCACACTGGTGCATCCCAATGCTCTTAAGCTGACCCTGCCGAAGGGCAGCGTGCAGACTTCTGCAAAACCGCAGACAACAGTTTCAATAACGGGAGATCTTAAATTGTATGTGGAAACTACCCAGATGAGTGGTCTGGAGCAACTTGAAAGCGTTCTTAAACAAAAACTTGGTGCAAACCCGGAAACCTTCATCGCGCTTCATGCTGATAAAAGCGTTCCATTCGAGAACGTTGTACAGATCTTAAATATTGCACAGAAAAATAATTACAAATTAATAATTGCAACCTCTGCAAAATAACGATCCCCGCAGGATTCCCTCCGAGAGGGGGAAAGGACTAGCCGGTACGGCCGTCATACACATGGTGGTCTTCCTGGTATTGTTTCTTGTTGGATTCTCAGCTCCAAAACAACCGGTGATGGAGGAAGGTATTCTTGTAAATTTCGGTACTGACGAAACCGGCCTTGGATTGATAGAGCCCTCTCCTGCCCCGGCAGTGCAGGAAACTACCCCGGTGGCAACCGACAATACCCCTGTCAAACCATCGAATGAAGATGCTGTCGTGACACAGAATTTTGACAAGGAGGCCCCCGAGATAAAAAAGGTGGACCCGGAAGCCGAAAAGAAGAAGAAGGAACAGATAGAAGCCGAGAAGAAAAGACTTGCCGACCTCGAGGCAGAAAGGATCAGGAAAGCAAGGGAAGATGCTGAAAAGAAGAAGGCTGAAGAAGACCAGAGAAGGGCTAATGATATTGTTAACCGGACAAAGAACGCGATGTCGAACGCCCGTAATTCCGGGACCAATTCAACTTCGGAAGGGATTGCCGGCGGAGCAGGCAACCAGGGTGTTCCAACAGGTTCTGTCGATTCAAAGAACAGGGGGAATGGTTCCGGAACGGGAAATAACGGTGTATCTTTTGATCTCGCCGGACGGAGTTTCCAGGCTCTTCCAAACCCCAGCTATGACTACCAGGGCGAGGGTGTTGTGGTTGTGGAAATTTTCGTTGACAGAACTGGTAAAGTCGTGCAGGCTAACCCGGGTGTTAAGGGTACGACAATTCTTGATGATTATCTTGTTAACGTTGCCAGGGAAGCAGCCCTGAAGGCGAAATTTGATGCCAAACCAGATGCCCCGCCAACACAGAAAGGCACAATAACCTACAACTTCAAGCTGAAGTGATCATTATCTCATCAAATTGATGAGTAATCGAGCGAGTCCGGTATAGTAGAATGCCGAGGCAAACACTGTAACAAGCAATACTATCCGGACAATAGCCGGTCCATGTTTCAGAGCGAATCTGGTAGCAAGCCAGGCACCGATCATACTACCCGCTGCAAGTGTCAGGGCTAATGGATAGTTAATTTGTTTGCTGAAAATAAATACCATTACAGCTGCAATCGTGTAAACAAAAACTATCAATACTTTAAGCGCGTTAGCCTTGGTGATATTTACCCCGGTACCAAATACAAGTCCGGCCAGAAGCAGGAATCCCACTCCCACCTGAATAAAACCACCATATAATCCGATAAGGAAGAAAATAGCGAGCTGCCAGAATTTTGGCCTGGTGTCTATAACCCTTTCTTTTTCCGTGATCCATTTTTCGGGTTTGTACAGGACGATGAAGAACATGAAGAATAGAAGGATGCCTATAATAATCTCCATTGCCCTGGTGTTAATTTTGACGGCAGCAATGGCGCCTATCAACGATCCGGCTGTTGCAGGCAAGGCAAGCCATAATCCTTCCCTGAATCTGAAAACATCTTTCTGTCGGAATCCTGCAGATCCAACAGCACTCTGAAGCAGAATGCCTACCCTGTTAGTGGCATTGGCGATATTGGCAGGCAGCCCGATAAACATCAGAAGCGGCAAAGTGATAAGCGAGCCGCTACCCGCGACCGTGTTAATAAAACCGGCAACTATTCCTGCAGCTATTAATATTGGATACAGGTACCATTCCATGTAGTACCTTTCAATGCTCTCTCCCGAGAAGATCTTTTATTGAGGCATTGAGGTTATCGATCAGATTATTATCCTTGATAACATAATCGTCAATTCCTTTCCTGGCAAGCTCAAGAACTATTTCGCCTCTCTCCTGGCCGGAAAGCATGATAACCATTACTTTCTCGTTCTTCGCTTTAATCCTGTCAAAAACCTCCATCCCATTCATCACCTGGTGTTCAGGTTTCGTGAAATAATAATCTAGAATAATGAGGTCCGGCTTTCTCTTATCCATGGCATTAAGGCAATCTTCACCATAATCGAAAGCTTCAATTGTGAAACCCTCGGGCTCGAACCTTCTAACCACGAGATTAGTTATAAAGGGATCATCATCAACAACGAAAATAAGCTTGTCTTTGTACATTATTGTTTCCCAGAATGTGAGGCCAACACAAATGTAATTAAAAAAATGATTATTCAGTAATATAAAAAAACCTATTTGACAAATATATCATTCAGGAGTGCACCTGTTTACATGCTAAACAAAGGGAAGGGTTTCATCATCTCCCTTACCTTAATTCCCACTTCTGCAATCTTCGACTCGTTATCGATATTCGAAATAACATCATCAATAAGTTCAACAATCGGTTTCATGTGATCCACACCAAGTCCCCTGGTAGTAATTGCCGGCGTCCCGACTCGTATCCCGGAGGTAAGGAATGGTGACCTGCTATCGAATGGAACCATGTTTTTATTCACTGTTATATGAGCTCTGACAAGGGTGTTCTCAACCTTTTTACCCGAGATATCGGGGAATTTAGCCCTCAGGTCGATAAGCATGAGATGGTTGTCGGTGCCACCAGAAATAACCTTATATCCCTTGGCCGTGAAGGCTTCAGCCATTTTAGCTGCATTATTCCTGACCCTGGTCTGGTAAGCTTTGAATTCCGGTGCAAGAGCTTCTCCGAATGATACTGCCTTGGATGCAATGACGTGTTCCAGAGGGCCGCCCTGAATTCCAGGAAAAACTGACGAATTAAGCACAGCAGACATCATCTTGATCTCGCCTTTAGGTGTTGTTAAGCCCCATGGATTTTCAAAGTCCTTGCCCATGAGGATAATACCTCCTCTCGGGCCCCTCAAAGTTTTATGAGTAGTGGAGGTAACAATATGCGCGTATTTTAGTGGGTTATCCAGCAGACCTGCTGCTATGAGTCCGGCAGGGTGAGCCATGTCAACCATCAGGATTGCCCCGACTGCATCAGCTATAGATCGCATCCTCGCGTAATCCCATTCTCTTGAATAAGCAGATGCACCGCCAATTATCATTTTAGGTTTTTCCCTGAGTGCCACTTCTTCCATCATGTCGTAATCAACAAGCCCCGTGTCTTCCTTCACTCCATACGCGACAGGCTTGTAAAGCAGACCAGATGAATTAACAGGTGAACCATGAGAAAGGTGGCCTCCATGTGCCAGATTCAACCCCATGAATGTATCCCCTGGTTTTAGCACCGTCATGAAAACAGCCATGTTGGCCTGGGCTCCTGAATGAGGCTGCACATTTGCATACTCGGCATTAAATAACTGCCTGAGCCTTTCAATGGCAATCTGTTCCGACTGATCAACAATCTCGCAACCACCGTAATACCTGTTACCAGGATAACCTTCCGCGTATTTGTTCGTCATCACTGACCCCATGGCTTCTAGTACCTGGGGACTGACAAAATTCTCGGAGGCTATCAGCTCGATGCCATTTAACTGTCTTTCATACTCCTTCTGTATCAGATCAAAAATAGCGGTATCACGTTTCATTTTTTTATTGTTTTATTTCTGTTCAATCATCTTAAGTGGTCAGACACAAACATAAACTTTTTAAATATACATTTTAATCTCAAAAATCATCCCGCGACAAGACCCTAGTTGCAAATAAATAATCAACAGTGTAACATGTTATTCTTCAGAGAATTGTATCAACAATTCGCGGTATGTTGAATATAGCCTCGATTTGGAAATGAAACCGTTGTAATACCCGTTGTCAAGCACGGGCAGATTCCATGCTCCCGATGTTCTGAATGCCTCCATTACAGCTTCGATATTTTCCTTTTTATCTATGTAGGTTGGCGGTAACGTCATTATATCCCTGATCATGGTGTTCTGGTAAACCTCTGTATTAAACATTATTTCCCTGACATCGTCAAGGAGCACGACGCCTTCAAGAATATTATACTGATCGACGACAGGGAAGATATTCCTCTTCGATCGTGAAATGACTTTTATAAGGTCACCAAGAGTATCATCGGGTCTCACTGTAATAAGGTCTCTCTCGATCTCCTTCCTCCAGTCCATTATTGCAAGAACTGCCTTGTCCTTGTCGTGGGTGATAAGCTCGCCACGTTTGGCAAGTTGAACATGGTAGATCGAGTGTTTTTCAAAACTCCTGATAGTGATAAACGCGATCGTTGATGTAATAATAAGCGGAATGAGCAGATCATATCCTCCGGTTATTTCAGCTATCAGGAAGATTGCTGTGAGAGGAGCATGCATTACTCCTGCCATCATGCCTGCCATGCCAACCAGCACGAACCTGTTGTCTGGTAAATCGACATGTACGAATTTTTTGAGAAACGATGCCACCAGGTAGCCGTTTATACCCCCGATGAACAATGTAGGGGCAAAGATCCCGCCAACTCCCCCAGCCCCGTTGGTGGCGCTTGTTGCCACAACCTTGAGCAAGAGGAGAAAACCCATGAATATTGCCAGGTTCACCCAGGTGTAACCTGAGCCTGCAAATACACTGCCCTCGAGCAGATTTGAAGTATCCCCGTTCAATAATTGAAGAATAAAATCATACCCCTCTCCGAAAAAAGGTGGAAAAAGGTAAACCAGTCCACCGAGAATTAGGCCACCGGTCATTATTTTAATCTTCTGATCTTTTATTGCTTCAAATCTTTTTTCAATCCAGAGCGTGCTTTTTGAAAAATACAATGAGATGATGCCGGATGTGAGTCCCAGGACAATATACCATGGAATATTCCTGAGCATGAATGATTCGGTAATCGTGAATGAAAATAAGACTTCATTTCCAATAAGGAAATACGAAACGGTCGCGGCAGTTACCGACGAAATGAGCAGGGGAACTATCGATGAAGTAGTAAGGTCAAGCATAAGTATCTCGAGGGTGAAAACGATCCCGGCTACCGGAGCCTTGAAGATTCCAGCAACCGCACCTGCAGCGCCACATCCAACGAGAAGAGTAATGTTCCTGTAATTGAGTCTGAAGAACCGGCCTATTGTTGACCCGATTGCAGACCCGGTAAGTACTATGGGAGCTTCCGCACCCACTGATCCCCCGAAGCCAATAGTAATTGAACTTGCCACTATTGAAGTCCAGGTATTATGCGACTTGATGTAGCTCTTGCGACGTGAAATGGCATAAAGGATTCGGCTGATACCATGCCCGATATTATCCCTTACAACATATTTTACAAACAAATAGGTTATGAGGATTCCTGCCATTGGCAGAACCAGAAGCAGGAGCTTTGCTGGTCCGGTATCGATGCCCTGGGTAACAAAGCGATGAGTGAAATGAATCAGGTTCTTGAGCAATCCTGCCGCCAGCGCGCTTAATAATCCTACCACGAAACTCAAAAGGTAAATATCCCGTGAATGCGCTCCCTCTCCTGACCTTTGCCTGATAAGATATCTGAGTAACTTATTTTCCCGCATAATAATGCAAATATAGAAACAATACTTACTTTTAGTTATGTTTGCAGCCAGTGCAGAACAGGAGATCTAACAAGAGAGGGCTATTTATATGATAGAATTTTCGAGGGAAAAGTTGGGTAACGGGCTGACCGTGATAGTGCATGAAGATTTCTCCACACCGCTGGTAGCAGTAAATATCCTTTATGATGTCGGGTCGCGCGATGAGGATCCTTCTTCCACCGGGCTGGCTCATCTTTTCGAGCATCTCATGTTCGGTGGATCAGTTAATATTCCTGACTTTGACACTCAGCTTCAGATTGCTGGTGGTGAAAACAATGCTTTCACAAACAACGACATAACAAACTATTACCTGACTATCCCGGCCGACAATATCGAAACTGCACTCTGGCTGGAATCTGACAGGATGGCCAGTCTCGACTTCAGCGAGACAATTCTCGAAGTTCAGAAGAAAGTTGTTATCGAGGAGTTCAAGCAGCGTTACCTTAATCAGCCATATGGCGACGCCATGCTGAAACTGAGGCCACTTGCATATAATACCCATCCTTACCGCTGGCCCACCATTGGCATGGATGAAGCCCATATTGAATCTGTTACTCTCGACAAGGTCAGGGAATTCTTTTACTCTCATTATTGCCCGAATAATGCGATTCTCACAATAGCCGGTAACATACATGTAAACGAGGCTCAAAGGCTGGTGAGGAAATGGTTCGACGATCTGCCACCAGGCAATAAAGCAGTGAGGAAATTACCTGTGGAACCAGCACAAAATTCACCCAGGACACTGACACTTGAAAAAAATGTTCCCGCGGATGTAATTTACAAGGTCTGGCATACCGGGAAAAGAACTGATAGCGATTTTTATACTCTCGATCTGCTAACAGATCTCCTGGCTGGTGGTGAATCAGGGAGATTATACGAGGCGCTTGTAAGGGAGAAAAAACTCTTCAGCGATATCAATGCCTATATTACTGGAGATATCGACCCCGGCCTTTTAATGGTTACCGGCAGGTTGATGAAGGGAGTCGGCATGGAAGAAGCCGAGGAATCAATAAATGATGAACTGAGCAAGTACCATGCATCCTCTATGATATCTCGAAGGGACATGGAAAAAGTAAGGAACAAGTTCGAGGCGACTAACATAATATCCAGCACGGGCATATTATACAAGGCCATGAGTCTTTCATACTTTGAACTAATCGGGGACGCTGGCCTGATAAACAAAGAAGTTGAAAACTACATGGGAATCACCCCGGAAATGGTAGCGTCAACGGCTTCAGAATACCTCAGGGATTCAAATTGCAGTACCTTGTATTATAAATCAGTTAAGAGCAAATGACAAGTCCAGACAGAAAAAAAGCGCCGGTTCTTAACCCGGTAACCCTTGGTAATCTGCCTGAGCCCGAGAGATACATACTTGACAACGGGATACATGTACACGTCATTAATGCAGGCACTGAGGAGATTACAAGGATAGAGTTCTGCTTTCCCGCTGGTGCTGTTGTTGAAGAAGTCCCCCTCACGGCATCGACAGTCAGCATGATGCTGTTTGAAGGAAGTGCAGGACAGAGCGCTGAAGAAATAAATCAGAAGCTTGACTTTTATGGAGTCCATCCTGCACAGTTCGTGGAAAAAGATTACGCCGGACTGAATATGATTTTCATAAATCGTCATATCGAAAATGTACTTCCCCTGTGTCAGGAAATTCTGTTACAACCCGATTTTCCAGAGGATGAGTTACACAATCTGATGAAAAAGAGGCAGCAAGCCTTCCTCGTGAACAGGGAAAAGGTCAGCACCCTGGCATCCGATAAAATAAACGAGCTCCTTTTCGGCGCATCCCATCCATACGGTAAAACGGCACAAAAGGAAGACTACGGCAATATGAATACCAGTCTTCTGAGGAACTTCCATAACGATTTTTATGTAACATCAGCAATGACAATATTCGTTTCGGGCAGAACACATCCCGGAACAATTTCCATGCTTAACAGGTACTTTGGATCAATCAGGCCGGGAGATGCAAATAAATACAAAGTCACTGACCTGCCTCCTTCCACGAAACCCGTTAAGGTGCATGTCGTCAAAAAGGGGACCGTGCAATCAGCGATCAGGATCGGTTCAAGGACAATAATAAAGACACATCCTGATTACTATGGATTGAAAGTTTTGGACACCATCCTGGGCGGTTATTTCGGTTCACGCCTGATGAAAAACATAAGGGAGCAGAAAGGCTACACTTACGGGATACATTCATCTGTAATATCCTATAAATTATCAGGTTATAAAGCCATCTCCGCCGAGGTTGGTGCGGCTCATTCGAGAGATGCTGTTAAAGAGATCATGAACGAAATCAGGTTGCTGCAGACTGAACCTGTTGATGCTGACGAACTGAACGTTGTAAGGAACTACATGCTTGGAGAACTTGTAAGGATGTTTGATGGTCCCTTCGCCATTGGCGAGAGTTTCCGGTCGGCATGGGAATTTGGTCTTGATAATTCGTATTACAGGAAGTTTGCAGAGAAAATTAATTTGATAACACCTGACGAAATAATAAGACTTGCTGAAGCGTATTATAAAACCGAGGACCTGTTTGAAGTTATCGCGGGACCCGAATGAAAAGATATTTTCAAATAATAGTCCTGATATTTTTAGCAGGGTCATTAAAACTAACGGCTCAGCCCGATAATGATTCGCCCTTATCCCCGGTACTCGAACTTGTAACAGTTCAGCCAGAAACGGGCAGGACTATTATGTACTGGACATCAAGCACTTCTCCCGATGTGAAAGGGTACATTTTATATAATCTCAGGAATGGAGAGGGATTTGCTTTTGACACTATTTGGGATGCCTCGGCAACATCAGCAATGGCACCAGGCACAGCGGCGATGTTCAGACAGGAATCTTATGTAATTGCTGCGATAGATAGTTCAGGCAATCTCAGTCCTCTGTCAAATGAACTGAAAACAGTATTTGCCTCCCTCCTTCTCGATTCCTGCAACAAGAAAATAATAGTAAACTGGACACCATACACGGGTGTTCCGCATGAAGTAACCGGGTACAGGGTAAAAGTCTCCGGGAACGGGTCACCATATATCATCGCGGGCAACACGGGACCGGAGATCAGTTCGTTCGCAATTGATGACTTCATTGTAAACAGCAACTATTGCATCATTATCGAAGTTTTGCTTGCTGGAGGGAAAGTATCATCATCCAATAAATCATGCATAAATACCAGCATGCAGCAACCACCAGCCTGGATTAATGCTGATTATGCAACCGTGGAAGATGGACAAGTGATGCTGCAATTCAGCATTGATCCGCTATCCGAAATACAGAAATACAGGATAGAAAGGAAAAGTGGTGTCGAAACAGGCTTCACTGTAATTGCAGAAAGATCAGCTTTCGACAACCAGGTTGTCTATACCGATCTGGCAGCAGATACAGCGAAAGTAAATCATTACAGGCTGGTTGCAATAAACAACTGTAATAATGCTATCGCATTTTCAAACGAGGCATGTAATATTGTTCCGGCTCTTACTGTCGAGAATGATCTGTTGAAGCTGAAATGGTCAGCTTACAGGAAGTGGCAGGGTGATTTAGACAGATACGGCGTATTTGTCGATAAAGGAAATGGGTATGTTGAAGCAGGTTCAATAAATGGCAATGACACTTCATATATAATAAACTACCGTGATATCATGTATCAGATCAGTGGGCATGACCTGTGCTTCAGAATAACAGCATTCGAATCTGGCAATCCTCATGGACTGAACGCGACTAGCAATTCAACACGGGTATGTACCGGGCTGATTGAAAATATCACTCTGCCAAACGCTTTCACCCCGGACCGTGATCTGGTGAACGACAAATTCGGACCAACCTTGTCATTCACACCCGTCGGGTACAGACTCGTCATTACAGACAGGCTCAACAAGGTAGTATTTGATTCAACAGATTTTCTTGAAAAGTGGGATGGAACAGCAGGTGGGAAGATATTGCCATCGGATGTTTATATTTATTTTCTGCAATTGACCACTCCTTCAGGAAAAATTGTTCGCAAAACGGGAACTGTCACTATTCTCCGGTAATCAAACAGACATGTAAATCCAGTTAAGTGTACCAGCTACAACTTAATGCGATTAACACTATATTTGTGGTAGCTTCAAAGCTGCAGTTGGATTTATGGGTAACAAGGATATATTTGATGATGAAGACAGGAAACATATTCAGCAGGAGTATGATTCACTGATTTCTAAACTTAACAGGTGCAATAAGCCGGGTGACAGGGAGCTTATTGACAAGGCTTTTAATCTTGCTAATGGTGCTCACTGGAACATGAGAAGAAAATCCGGTGAACCGTATATAATCCATCCAATTCGTGTAGCGAAAATTGTCAACCAGGAAATAGGTCTTGGTGCCAAGTCGATTGCCACCGCGCTTTTGCACGATGTTGTTGAAGACACGGAGTACACTATCGATGATATCCGGAGGGAATTTGGCGACAAGATAGCTTCCCTCATAGACGGGCTTACAAAGATATCCGGAACCTACAACAAGGAAGCATCCACATCTCTCCAGGCTGAGAATTTCAGGAAGATGCTTTTGACAATCTCCGACGATCTGAGAGTGATACTCATCAAGATTGCCGACAGGCTTCATAACATGAGGACCCTGGACTCCCTTGCCGAGCACAAGAAGATGAAGATAGCAGGTGAAACGATTTATCTATACGCGCCGCTTGCCAGCAGGCTGGGACTTTACGCTATAAAAACCGAGCTGGAAGATCTCAGTTTCAAATACCGCCAGCCAAAGATATACGAGGATATTGCATCCAAGCTTAAGCATGGTGAAAAGAAGTACCTCGCTCTTATAAACAAGTTTTCGCTTCCCATTATTGAAAAGCTTTCTGAAGCGGGCTATAAATTCGAGATAAACAGCAGACCAAAATCAATCTTCTCGATATGGAAGAAGATGCAATCAAAGAATGTCCCGTTCGAGGAGGTTTATGATGTGCTTGCTGTCAGGATTATTTTCGAACCCGTTCCGGGCATCGCTGAAAAAACCCAGTGCTGGAACATTTACTCGATTATCACAGACACCTACCTTCCCAAACCCGACCGTTTACGTGATTGGGTGAGCCGGCCAAAACCAAATGGTTACGAGGCTTTGCACCTTACAGTAATGGGGCCGGAAGGCAGGTGGGTCGAGGTTCAGATACGGAGCTCAAGGATGGATGAGATCGCCGAAAAAGGATACGCCGCGCACTGGAAATACAAGGGTGATGACGCCCAGGAAAGTGAACTCGATAAATGGATCAAGAAGATCAGGATCATGCTTGAGAATCCATTGGAAGACCCGGTCGAGTTCCTTGACGACTTCAAGATGAACCTGTTTTCAACCGAGATAATGGTTTTCACCCCAAAAGGCACACTCATTAACCTGCCCAAAGGTGCTTCTGCCCTTGATTTCGCGTATGAAATACACTCTGAAATCGGTAACAAGGCAATAGGTGCGAAAATCAATTACAAACTGATGCCGCTCAATACCACTCTTAACAGTGGCGATCAGGTGGAGATAATCTCATCAGACAAAGCAGTTCCTGAAAAAGAATGGCTGACCTGGGTACACACCCCGAGAGCGAAATCTGCAATCAAAAATGCTCTTAAAGCCGAGTCGAAAGACAGGATCCAGAGAGGAATGGCCATGCTCGAGGAACGGCTGACAGAACTCGGCACTACTCCAAACTCGGAGGTCCTCAAGAAAATAATGGAAGCAAATGAAGTTGCAAACAAGGATGAACTATATTCCAAAATTGAACTGGGAGTAATAAAACTTGACAACCTCAAAAAGATAATAAAGAAAAATCCCTCTAAAAATCTGATAAAATACTGGGATCTGAGGCTTATTGGTTCAAAAAAGGAGAAACCGCAGGAGGATGAACACCCACAGGCAGATATTGACCGAAGCGTACCCTTCCTCTTGAGGGAAAACATTGAAAATGCCGAGCAGTCATACGAAATCGCGAAATGCTGCAACCCCATACCAGGAGATGAAGTAATGGGTTATCACTCTCCCGGAGGTTCTATTATTATTCACAAACCCAAATGCCCTGTCGCTATCAGGCTCATGTCAAACGAGGGAAACAGGATAATAGCTGTCAAATGGACAATCCACAAACTTGTCTCCTTCCTGGCCCGTATTGATATGTCGGGAATTGACAGGATCGGGCTCGTGAAAGACATTACTAACATTATTTCCTCCGAGCTGAATGTCAACATGCGAAACATAAATATCTCTGTCAATAATGGTATTTTCGAAGGAACAATAGATCTTTATGTCCATCACACTAAAGACCTTAATAACCTGATAATGAAGATATCAGATGTTAAAGGCATAGAATCGGTGAAGAGAGTGGAGGACTTCATCCAGGAGGAGGAACTATAACAGTTTTCTTTATTAATTAAATAATCCTAATTTTGACTTGTATTAATTTAGTCTTATTATGATTAACGAGGATACAAAGAAGACAGTCAGGCAAATATTTACTGAATATCTTGAACGCAAGGGTCATCGCAAGACTCCCGAAAGGTACGCTATACTAGAGGAGATTTATTCCAGGCCGGGTCATTTTGATATAGAGTCTCTTTATATCTTCATGAAGAACAAGAATTACCGTGTATCGAGGGCGACATTATATAACACGATTGAACTGCTGCTTGATTCCAGCCTTGTTACCAAGCACCAGTTTGGAAAGAACATTGCTCAGTTTGAAAGAGCTTTCCAGTGTTCACAACACGATCATCTCATTGACATTGAATCGGGTAAGGTCATCGAGTTCTGTGATCCCAGGATAAATGAAATAATAAAAACAGCGAG
This sequence comes from Bacteroidales bacterium, assembly GCA_046329885.1. Lineage (GTDB taxonomy): Bacteria > Bacteroidota > Bacteroidia > Bacteroidales > VadinHA17 > LD21. Next base: position 17,143 of record JAXLTU010000032.1, on the reverse strand, counting down.
TGAGCTCCACGGGTTCGAGCCCATGTATCACTCTCTCTACATTTATGGGAAGATAAAGGAACCGGAAAAATCAAAATAATTCCTGTACCACCGGTAAAAATGGCTGTAATAATCAGTCATTCCCCCATATTTTGCTGAATCGCAGCCAGTTTAAATTGACTTTATCAGGTTATTTTCATAACTTGCTATGATAAAACCATGAAAGATGAAATCAAAACTACTTTTATTTGTTTTGTTACCCCTGTTTTTAACAGGTTGTTTTGCTCCTGTAAACCTGACGTACGACAGCGCCAAGACCCTGAAGAAGGGTCAGGTTGAGGTCCAGGGTGCCTATTCGAGATACAGCATTTCAAATGACTCGCTCAAATCGGCACTGATAAACCAGAATTACGGGCTCTCTCTTGGATATGGAGTAAGCGACAGGTATACTGTGAAATTCAGGTACGAGTACATCTCTCCTACCGTGACTTTTCAGAAAGTCTTTGGAGATATCAGTGATGACTTCAACGCGATGAATTCACTCAGTTATTTCGAGATCAACAGTAAACTGGCATTGTCGAAAGACAAGCTGGCAATAAGTCTCCCGCTGGGAGGGTATTTTTATAACACGTCAGGTCTGAGCAACAGCACCGGTGGGCTGGGCTGGTTTTCATTTGATCCAAGGCTCTATCTTACTTTCTTCAACACTTCAAAGAACTTCGATCTGACAATTTCGCCTAAAGCCCATGTTCTTTTTGGAAGTTTCGGTGGTTATGCCTTGTTAGGAGTAAGCGTTGGAGCAGGAATCAGTTCAGATCTGAGCAAGTGGGCAATAAGGCCCGAAATCGGGTATGACAGGTATTTTTCGTTTGGTGTTGGCGCGAGCATCTATTTTGACACCAGGGGTGGAAAAGAGTAAAGGCGATCGACTTTTCAACATGTTATCAAGAAATATCCTTATTCGCGAAAAGTGATGTACCTTTCGGGTAATAAATTTGTGAACATTGGAAAACACGCGTATGAAGGTTGATATTCTGCTGGGTTTGCAGTGGGGTGATGAAGGGAAAGGTAAGATAGTTGATGCTCTGAGCCCGGCTTATGACGCGATAGCCAGATTCCAGGGAGGTCCTAATGCCGGACATTCTCTAGAATTCCACAACGTAAAGCACGTATTGCACCTGATACCCTCGGGGATCTTCCATCCCGAGAAACTCAATATTATCGGTAACGGCGTAGTGCTCGATCCGGCGGTCTTCAGGGAGGAAGTTTTAAACCTTGGAATGACCATTGAGGAAGTATCCCGGAGACTTGTTATCTCGAGAAAAGCTCACCTCATTCTTCCTGGTCACAGGCTTCTAGATGCCTTTTACGAGTGGCTAAAAGGGAAAGAAAAAATCGGTTCAACTCTCAAGGGGATTGGACCTGCATATACAGACAAGTCGGCCAGGAATGGAATGAGAGTTGGCGACATTGAAAGACCTGATTTCAAGGAATTATACCGGAGCCACTTCGAGAGGCATCTCAAGATAGTCCAGAACTACAAGCACGATTTCAATCTTGACACTTACGAAGCCGGCTGGTTTGACGGAATTGAAATGCTGAAGCAATTCCGGCTGGTAAACAGTGAGTATCTCGTGCATGGACTCGTTGAAAAAGGAAACCGGATTCTTGCCGAGGGAGCGCAAGGCACGATGCTTGACATTGACTTTGGGTCATATCCCTTCGTGACTTCCTCGAATACCATCAGTGCAGGTGCCTGCACGGGCCTTGGTATCTCCCCGGGTCAGATAGGTGATGTTTTTGGCATTTTCAAGGCCTATTGCACGCGTGTCGGCAGTGGTCCATTCCCGACTGAACTTTGCGACGACACTGGCGATAAACTAAGAAAGACTGGTGCCGAGTTTGGTGCCACGACAGGCAGACCCAGGAGATGTGGCTGGCTCGACATACCTGCCCTCAAATACGCTGTCATGATAAACGGCGTGACAAAACTGTTCATGACAAAGGCTGATGTCCTGAAGGGTTTTAACAGGATTAAGGTTTGCACCGCTTACAGGATAAATAATATCGTAACTACTGAAGTCCCGTATGAAACGGATTCAAAAATTGAACCAGTATACGAGGAGCTTCCAGGCTGGAGCGAAGATATTTCAGGAATGAGGGATTACGATTCCCTGCCTGATACTCTTAAAAGCTATATCAGGTTTATCGAGCAGAAGACAGGCGTTCCTGTTACAATGATCTCGGTCGGACCAGACAGGAAAGAGACGATCTTCAGACAGTAATAAAAGATTCATTTCCTGACATACAGCCAGGAGTCTATTTCAACCGTGTCCCTGAAACGGGAAAGTCTGCCCACTGCCTCGGAAAACTTCTGGTACGATTCAGCAACAACCATCTGGAATTCTGTTCCCTCCAGTTTTACCAGTTTTGCCTGGTATCCCATGGCTTTGAATTTTTCCTCGTAGGCAGTCGCGTATTCAGGAGTAATAAAGCTTCCCACCACTATATTGAATTTTCCGCTTCTCTCCTCCTCCAGCCTTTTCTGTTCAATCAGAAAAAGCGAATCAGCTTTCCTCTGCTCGGCGGCCCTCATGAGCTCCTCTACCTTTGCGATAGAATCAGCTATCCTGAAACTGTCCTGCTTGGCGATCAGGGCTGCCTCTCTTGCAGCTTTCCTGCCAATAATCCCTTTTTTCTTGAGCCACTTGCACGACGGCATTGTGACAAGCATCATTATTAAAAGAAATGCTGAGAAATATTTCATGACTAAATTTTATTCGTGAGACACTAAAATGAGCCCAGCGACTTTCGTGAATAAAGATACAAATAATTGTAAACCAAGTCAAATAGTGCAAAGTGAGTATAAATACCCATAGTCTCAAAGATTTTGTATATTCGGGGTACTTTTATTAACCTAAAATACCAGTATAATGAAATCCATTATCCAGTTCTTCGAAGAATGCGTGGAGAAGTACAACAGCAATGTCTATTTATGGGAGAAACCACAGGACAAATACGAGGGTACAACTTACGGTGAAGCAAGGAAGCAGGTTCATGAATTCGCGGCTGGACTGATGTCAATGGGGATAAACAAGGGAGACAGGGTATGCCTGATCTCTGAGGGAAGAAACAACTGGGTCATTGGCGAACTAGGAGTCCTGTATTCTGGTGCAATTAATGTCCCCCTGTCTGTCAAGTTGAATCCTGATGAGATAAAATTCAGGGTGATCCATTCACAGGCGAGGATCATAATTAATTCGTCGGTCCAATCGCCCAAGGTAAAGCAGGTTATCAAGGATTGCCCTACAATTGAAAAAATAATTCACCTCGACGCTCTGGAAGAATATCAGCCAGAGGAGATTCATTTCAACGAAGTAAGAAAGCTGGGTAGAGAATGGCTGGAGTCTCCCGAAAACACCGCCAGGTTTGAAGCCGTCCATAAAGGCATATTACCTTCAGACGTTGCAAATATATGTTATACTTCAGGAACCACGGCTGACCCAAAGGGGATAATGCTCACGCATGGCAACTACGTGACAAACGTCTACCAGGCATACAGCCTTATTGATATACCTCAATTTTACAAGACTCTCGTGATGCTGCCATGGGACCATTCCTTTGGGCATACATGTGGAATCTTTGCATTCATGGGAAAAGGAGCCAGCCTGGCATCTGTGAAGACCGGGAAGACCCCCATGGAAACGCTTAGAAACCTCCCTGTCTGCATGAAAGAGATCAAGCCCAATATATTGCTGAGTGTACCCGCGCTAGCGAAAAATTTCAGGAAGAATATCGAGAAGGGAATAAAGGAAAAGGGCAAGCTGACAGAGAAACTTTTCAATCATGCCCTAAAAACTGCATACGCTTACAACAAGGAAGGATGGAACAAGGGGAAAGGCATACAGAAGCTGAAGAAACCTCTTCTCAACCTGTACGACAAGATCCTTTTCAGTAAAATAAGGGAAGTTTTCGGTGGTGAACTTGATTATTTTATTGGTGGTGGTGCCCTACTCGACATCGAGTTACAAAGGTTCTACTATGCCCTGGGTATTCCAATGTACCAGGGATACGGTCTGACTGAAGCGTCGCCTGTTATATCTTCAAACTCGCGCGACAAGCACAGGCTTGGTTCTTCTGGGGCTCTGGTAAATAACATGGACCTCAGGATTTGTGACGAGAATGGAGTTGAGCTACCTGTTGGTGAAAAGGGTGAAATAGTAATCAGGGGTGGAAACGTGATGAAGGGTTACTGGAGGAATGATAAAGCAACCGCCGATTCTATCCGTGATAACTGGCTTTACACGGGCGACATGGGTTACATGACAGAGGACGGATTCCTGTACGTGCTTGGCAGATTCAAGAGCCTTCTTATTGCAGATGATGGCGAGAAGTTCAGTCCTGAAGGAATTGAAGAAGCAATATCTGAACAATCGAAATACATCGACCAGTGCATGCTTTATAATAATCAGAAACCATACACTGTAGCCCTGATCGTGCCAAACCAGCATGCATTAAAATTGTTCCTTGAAGAGAGAAGCATGACTTCTGATACTGAAGAGGGAAAAAGAGCAATACTCACCATGCTCGAAAACGAGGTAAACGAATACCGTAGCAATGGTAAATACGGTCACATGTTTCCACAAAGATGGTTACCTGTGGCGGTTGGCGTACTTCAGGAAAGCTGGACAGAGGATAACGGTCTGATGAACTCAACAATGAAGATAGTAAGGGGCAAGATTATGGACAGGTATCACGATCTCATCGACTACCTGTACACGCCTGAGGCCAAGATCATTACAAACGAAAGAAATATAGAGGAAGTTGAAAAGATGAAATTAGGCTAATAGCCAGATTCATAAACTGAAAGTCCCGGTAAAGTATTAAATGACTTACCGGGACTTTTATTTTGTCAGATAATCAACCTGCTTTTAAACGGCAAAAAGGTCATGAAATCCGCGTGGTGAACTATATAGGCTTCAGTCGTTCTTTTCACCAGGTCGCCCTCGTGCGCGTGAGCTGCAATGATATGACAAACCTCCGGTGGTACACCACATTCTTCGGCAAGAGAGACACCCGAGAATGGATGACGCAGATACTGCCCGTATTTGCCCTGGACAGCTTTCCCTGTGCTGTCAAGTTCATATTCAAGAAGCTTACCAACGTCTGCAAGTATCGCTCCTGCTATCAGGACATCCATGTTGACAGGCAGGTCTTTCCCGAAAAAGGCATTCATCTTTTCGCCGCTTTCCCTGGCAACATGTACAACACATCTTTTATGTGCCATGAAGCTTACTTTAAGATCGGGACCGCATAACAGGGTGAAAGGTATTTTTTCGAGGTCGCCGGCTGAAAGAACACTGCGCCCGAGAGCTAACTCCCAGGTTTTTGCTGTTTTTTCCCTCAACTGCTCATCCTTAATCCAGTCAAGTTCCGGCCATAAATTTTTCACAATCTCGTTCATGAAAATGAATTTTATAGTTTAGAGATTATCGCGTCAGTCATCCTGATCGTCGAGGCAGCACCATTCCTGATAACATCTTTATTCCCCGTCATCTTCATCATATCGTAGGTCCTGACTTTACCTTCCTCCACAACCTGGGCAACGGCTTTCTTTATTTTAGCCGCAATGCTTTTTTCGCCGATGTAATCGAGCATCATACATGCTGATTCGATCATGGCAATCGGGTTTACAATTGATTCCTCGTACCCGGCGTATTTTGGAGCTGAGCCGTGGGTTGGTTCGAAGACTGCAATACCATCCGACGAGAATTGCGCGCTGCAAGCGAAACCCAACCCTCCGATCAGGCCGGCAAAGGCATCGGAGACTATATCTCCAAACATGTTTCCAGCCACGATTACTCCATAATCTTCAGGGTTCTTTGTCAGCCACATCATCTGGGCGTCTATGTTCGTATTCCAGAGCTCAATGGAGGGATACGAGCTCTTCTGTATCTCCTTTGCAAGCTTCCACATCAGGCCCGAGGTCTCTCTAATGACATTTGGTTTTTCACAAACTGTAACTGACTTGTACCTGTATTTGCTGGCGTGTTCAAAAGCTGCCACGATGATCCTTTCAGTTGCCTTGCGCGTGAATATCCTTGTCGATATGGAGAGTTCATCCTTTGGAACAGCTCCGAAGTTTTCGACGAATTTTTTATGTGTCATCAAGGCCTCGTGAACCTGTTGCGGAGGATTAGTCCATTCCACTCCTGAATACAAGCCCTCGGTATTTTGTCTGAATATAACAACATCGACCATTGGCTCCTCGATGCTATTACCCTTCCCGCGTCGAATGAAATTAAGAGGATTACCCTTGTAGGATTTACAAGGCCTGACACAAATATCCAGATTAAATTTCTGCCGCAGTCCAACGATTGGGCTGGAGTAAACGAAGCCTCTATTCTGGAGTGATGGTTCAAGTTCAGCCTTTGCTTCATCATTCGGTTTTGAGGTTATTGCCCCGAAAAGGGCGACCTTGTGTTTCGAAATGAGATCGAGAGTACGTTGAGGCAACGGATTACCTTCTTTTTTCCACAATTCCCATCCAATATCACCATGAATGTATTCAGCTTTAAATCCGGAAGCATCCAGCACCCTGATCGCCTGTTCAAGTACTATGGCTCCTATCCCGTCGCCGGGAAGTGTTACAATTGTCCGTGTTGTCATAAAATATCCAGTTGGTTGGTTGTTGTACCAAATTTAACAAAATTCGCCAATCTCCCGCCCTTCCTTAAATTTTTAGAAAGTATTAAAAAGAGGTAAAATATTGTTACTTTTGAGGCCACTTTGAAAGTTGGAATACAGTACTATGAGTTTATTGAGCCAGTTGAATCCCGTGCCGCTCTGGACATATTTCGAGGAGATATGCAGCATTCCCCGTCTGTCAAAAAATGAAGGAAAAATCCGCGAGTTTCTCCTCCATTTTGCAGCGAAAAATAATCTTGAAGCCAGGGAAGATGAAGTTGGTAACATTCTGATAACAAGGAATGCTGACAAGGGTTTTGAAAACAGACGGACTGTTGTTTTGCAGAGCCACATGGATATGGTTGGTGAAAAAAACGCCGATACGCCACATAACTGGGCGACAGATCCAATCAGGCCCTACCTGAAAAACGGTTGGGTTGGGGCAATCGGAACCACTCTGGGTGCGGACGACGGCATAGGAATTGCCGCGCAGATGGCCATACTGACAGATAAGAATCTCCGTGCAGGAAAAATTGAATGCCTTTTTACCGTTGATGAGGAATCAGGAATGACCGGTGCAATAAACCTCGCCCCGGATTTCTTCACGGGAAGGATATTGATAAATCTCGACTCGGAGGATGAAGGAATATTATACATAGGATGTGCTGGTGGCATGGACACCCTGGGTGAAATGACCTACATACCTGAAAAAACTATTGCCGGATCAGCAGCACTTGATATATCAATAACCGGTCTTCATGGAGGACACTCTGGTGATGAGATTCACAAAGGATACGGCAACTCGGTTAAACTGATGACAAGGCTTCTCCTTAGCCTATATAACCAGTATGATATTTGTCTCGCGAGGTTTGATGGCGGCAACCTCAGGAATGCCATACCCAGGGAAGCCTTCGCGACTGTAACTGCAAACCCCGTGTTCAGCATCGAGATTCAAAAGACAATTCAGGAATTCAGCAGGCAGCTTGCAGATGAATTAGGCTCACTTGAACCAGAATTAAAAGTATCATTTAAGCAGGTTAATACACCGGATACAGTTATTGATAAACTATCGCTGACCCGTCTTCTCAATTCGTTAACAGCCTGCCCTCATGGTGTTATAAGCTGGTCGAAAGACATGGAAGACCTGGTTGAAACATCTTCAAACCTTGCTTCAGTCAAATTTATTGAAAACAACAGGATCAGAATAGTTACCGCCCAGAGGAGCTCTATTGAATCGGCCAAGCACGATGCCTCTGCCATGGTCCAGGCCTGTCTGAAACTTGCTGGGGCGGAAGTACAGACAACCGATGGTTACCCAGGATGGAAACCAAATCTTAATTCCGGGATATTAAAGATAACAAGGGCTTCATACATTAAACTATTTGGCAGGGAACCGCTTACAAGAGCCATTCATGCCGGACTTGAATGCGGACTCATTTACGAGAAAAACAAAGCCATCGACATGATTTCCATAGGCCCTACAATAAGAGGAGCCCACACCCCCGAGGAAGTAATTGAAGTTGCAACCGCCCAGATGTTCTGGAACCTGCTTACTGACGTGCTTGTAAATATACCGGCTGAACGATAGCCATCAAGCTGTCAGGGATCAGTACAATTCAGAAAACTCTTCTTTTCCTGCCGAACAAACAGGACAGACATAATCATCCGGAAGAGCTTCAAACGATGTCCCGGCGTCTATTCCGGCAACCGGGTCACCTTCTTCAGGATCGTACACGTAGCCACATATATTGCACCTGTACTTCTTCATATAATTATTTTTTTAGTTTCTTCACAACATCTATCACAGTCCCGTCAACCCATTTGACAGCTGCAACAACTTTTTCTTCAAACTCCGGTTTCTCAGGCTTACCGCAAATCTTTTCAGCCTCATCTTTTAGTTCCCTGATAGTACAAATGGGCAATCCCTTTCCCCTGACTGCCTTGAGAAGATCTTTTCTCAACGGGTTGATAGCTATTCCTCTCTCTGTTATGATCACGTCTATCAATTCACCCGGTCCGCATAAAGTTGTAACTTCATCAACAATAACTGGTATCCTGTCGCGGAAGAGAGGTAATGGTATGATCACATTCCTTGCATGGAGACAGTTTTGCCACCCCCCTATTCCATGAAGCAGGTAGCCGTCGGAATGAGTAACGACATTCCCGTTGAAATTGATATCGATCTCTGTAGCTCCAAGTATCATAATGTCCATCATGCTGGTGAGGTTTCCCTTTGAATGGAAGTTGTACGCGTTAAAAACAGGATAAGGAATATGATTGGGATTCCTCTCTATGGAACGAACAGAATCCAGATCAAAAGCCTGCGCGTCGAGAATATAACCCATCTGACCTTCCTCGAGCATTTTTACCATGTATTTAGTGCTTCCGCCAAAACCGAAGCCTGACTTCCAGCCTTTCTCCTTTAGTATCTCGTGCACGAAGACAGCAATTGCCAGCGAGGTCCCTCCTGCCCCGGCCTGCATTGCAACACCATCTTTTAGTATGCCCGATTTCACAAGAAAAGAAGCTGTTAATTCAGCTATTAATAACCGGTCAGGGCTTTTTGTAATCTGGGTAGTTCCGGACACTATTTTTTCAGGTAACCCGGCTTTGTCAACAACAACAACATAATCTACATAATTACCTTCAATCTCCATCGGGAAACAAGGAAGGGGAACCAGGTTATCAGTTACGACAATCACCTTGTCGGCGTACAGGCAATCAGCTTTTGCATAACCCAGCACACCACATGATGATTGTCCACCAGTTCCTTTGGCATTTCCAAAGAAATCGGCTGAGGGTGCTACCATCACGGCGATATCAATTTTCACCTCGCCATCCTGGATGGCCTGCACTCTTCCACCGTGCGAGCGCAGAACTGCGGTGCCCTTCATTTTACCATCCGACACGAAACGGCCAAGAGGTCCGTTCATACTGCCCTCTATCCTGTTGATGGTACCATCCTCAAGATATTTTATCAACGGCTCATTACAGGGAAATGAAGCTGAAGGAAACCAAACGAGGTCTTTAACACCCATGGCAGATGCTATATCGAAGACCATGTTACTTATCAGATCGCCATCGCGAAGATGATGGTGAGTCGAAATGGTCATCCCATCTCTCAGACCACATTTCTTCAGAGCTTCTACGAGTGAGCCGACTACCTTATTGCCATCAGCCGGGAAATCTACACAGGTTGGGATAGGCGGACCATATTTAAAGCCTGTCGGGCGATATTTTCCTATTCCTTTGAATGGAATGACTTTCCTCCCATTAATCTCGTCTGGCACAAATCTACCGGCGGCATTTTTTATCATTTTGGCGGTCATAGATGTAAATTTTTCGTTTTACTTATTCAACCGGAGACTGTATCCAATCGGCTGGTAAGATTCCAAATCTTACAGCCAGGTCAATTGTCCTTTCAGCCCTGGCAACCACCGGAGGATCAATCATCTTGCTGCCTACGGCAACAACACCAAGACCCTTTTCTTCTGCCTCTTTCCAGGCTATGTAGATCTTCCTGGCTTTCTCAATCTCGGCCTCATTTGGAATAAAACCGCCGCGTATTACCGCTACCTGCCTGGGATGAATACATCCCATACCCTCGAATCCCATCGCTTTTGATGACAGGACGTTGTTCTTCAGAGCTTCCATATCCGAGACATCAGAGAATACAGAGTCAATTGGCTGGATACCTGCCGCCTTTGCCGCGTTCACTATCCTCGTCCTGGCGTAAAGTGTTTCATTACCCTCATAAGTTCTTTGGACTCCCATATCAGCTGTCAGGTCTTCAAGACCTATTGCCATAGCAACGATATTTTTCGATGACTTCGCTATGAGAAAAGCATTCTCCACACCCAGGGCACTCTCGATTATTGGCATAAACCATACAGGCGATTTTACCGAGTGATTCTTTCTCAACTGCTCCGTCTTCTTTTCAATAGCGGCAACAGAATCCGGATCGTCACATTTTGGCAGGAGCACGACATTTACATTATGAGGTATCAGGTATTCGAGATCCTGCATGCCTCTCTCTCCCTGGTTAATTCTTACCATCCTCTCGGCACCCTTGAAATCTATCTGTCTCAAGGCATTCCGGACCAGAATCCGTGCCTCCTCCTTTTTTGAAGGGGCAACAGAATCCTCGAGGTCAAGTATTATACCATCTGCATTATGCAGACCGGCATTAATAAACATACCGGGTGTATTGCCCGGCAGGTAGAGTCTTGAAAATCTTAACCTCTTCGCATCGGTGCTGTATATATTCCCTTGAAGCATCAATGGGAGATGCTCGAACCTGTTATCAAAGACCTTGTTGATTACATACTCGAGTCTGGCAGCTATCACGAAGGGCAACGCCCCCGAATCAGAGATGGTAAGTGCGGCATTTTTTATACCGGCTTCAGCAAGGATACGCTCGCACTGGTTAATTATTGATCGGCCGTAAAGGGCCTTTACTTTTGATTTGAGATCAATCCTGATCCCTCCTGACCTGGTTGCTTCGATTGTAATCTCGCAATCCGACCTTACTTTTGGTCCGGTGTTACCAGCAGTGGCTGTTTTCATGCTCATATCCGGTTAACATTGTTTCGTGTTACAAACTTAACCTTTTTTCAGGTATTCTAAGCTGGCAATCCTGAATACCAATACTTTAAATACCAGATATACCCTCAGAGGGTTATTGCTTCTTCTCACAAAGCTCTATCAGAACACCTGCAGTAGACCGGGGGTGAAGGAAAGCAATATCAAGACCTTCAGCTCCCTTCCGCGGGGCCGCATCTATCAGCTTGACCCCCTGGCTCTCGACAGACTTGAGCTCTTCTTCGATGTTTTGAACTGCGAATGCAATGTGATGTATCCCCTCGCCTTTTTTCTCTATAAACCTGGCAACAGGACCTTCCGGATCTGTAGACTGAAGTAGCTCGATCTTCGTCTGTCCCAGCATGAAAAAGGCAGTCTTCACCTTCTGATCCTTAACTTCCTCAACAGAATAGCATTTCAAACCGAAAACATTTTCATACAAGGCAATTGCACTTTGAAGATCAGTAACTGCTATTCCAATATGTTCAATGTGAGATGGTTTCATAATAAACTGATGTATGGTTCAAGTTGATTTAACAAAGGTAAAATATACCTGTAAAAGCATACAGGATAAAAATCATGTTTGGTGATAACAGCGTGGAAGAGAATTAAAACGGGAATTCTTCTGGTTTTTTAAGGTCGGTCTGTTTGTTGACAGGTTTCTTAGCGGCAGCGTGCACGGGATTCCCATTCACGAAAATAGCCTTGTATGGAACCGTTGGACATGCAAACTCGCAGTGCCCGCAACCAATACAAATATCATCTGTTGTTTCTGGTATCACCAGATTCCCTTCAAAAGGGACCATGTGAACAGCCTTTGTCGGACAGCTTTCAGCACAAGCCCCGCAAGCTGTCTTCTCGGTGTTGACTATACAATTATCCTTTATAAATATAGCTTTCCCTATCTGAGATAATTTCTTTGCTTCCAGCTCCATCGGCATTATAGCGCCGGTGGGACATACTTCAAGGCACCTCGTGCACTCGTACGCGCAAAATCCTTTGTGGTAATTCATCACCGGTTGCATCAGACCAGCCAATCCATATTCCCTGTAAGAAGGAACAAGAACATTATTCGGACATTCACTGATACACAAGGAGCATGCTGTACAGTTTGCTGTAAAGTTTCTGATACTTGTACTTCCCGGGGGGCTTACAAAGGAAGTTCTTTTCTCCTTTACTGTAGAAGCCTTCTTGGGAACAGGTGCATTTGTCTTTTTCTGTGCTGACGCGACAGATGACATTCCCAGGAGAAGCAAAGTAGTTCCGACAACTGCTTTTCTCCTGCTTTCATCCGTGGAATTTCCCTCCGTTTTTTTCTTGAGCTGAACAACACCAAATTCAAGAGCTTTGTCGGGGCAGCTATTCAGACAGTTAAAACATCCGACACATCTAGAAAGATCGACTTCCTTGTTTAAAAAATCTATACACGTCGATTTGCAGGCGATAGCACATCTACCGCATCTTGTGCATTTAGCATCATCAAACTTGATTCTCAGGAAGGAAACTTTTGAAAGTATTCCAAGGAAGGTACCAACGGGACAAATGGTGTTGCAAAAAAGCCTTCCCTTTACCAGCGACATCACGCCAACCAGAAGGAAAATGACTACTGGTATTATGTACACTTCCAGGGGGTAGCTGACAAGATCGGTATGGACGAAGGTGTATACATCAGCTTTGCCGAGAAAATGAGCCAGTAAATTATTAAGCAATGTAATTACCGGCTTTCCAAAATATGTCATGAACCTTCCAAAAGTGCTGTAAGGATCCAGAAGGGTAAGCAGGTAGACACCACTCATGAGAGTAACTCCGAGTGTAATTGCCAGGATAGTATATCTTATGAAAGTGTGGGGTTTCCTGTAACCGAAGCGCCTGAAACGCTTTTTTATCTTACCTCCTATCCTGCTAATGACATCCTGAAAGATGCCAAGCGGGCAGAGGAAAGAACAATAAGTTCTCCCCGTGAGGAAAGTAAGAACAAGAACAATTATAAATCCTGTAGCCGCTAAGGCACCAACGCTTATGAATTTGTTAGCTGATGGGATAAACTGGAAAAAGAGGATGAGGTTTACGTACTTTGTTGGCAGCAGATGATATATATCAAGAAACAGTGCTGTTGAAATTAAAAGAACGACAAGGGCTAGCGCTACTCTTATCTTGCTAAGGGCTGATGTTCTCATCAGGCTAAAGTTTAATCCTCTTAATGTTTAATGATTCAAGGTTCATCGATCCTATTCCCATCTGGCTCGCAATAGGGATATAGTCGATTTTTGCCGGATCTAATCCCATCATTTTTGCCGCAGCAGCGTCTCCAGCCACCCAGTCGGTGGTGATAATTTGTGATTGCAGACAAGCCACGTCTTCTTTTGAAACACCCTGGGGCCCGTGCTTTGTCATCACGTTATAACAATCAATAATATTCAAATGTGGTTTCTTGGCGAAGGTCGCGTAATCAGCTATGCACTGGTGAAGGTTATTCCTATGCCAGTAACCCCTGTCCCATACCACTCCCATCATGCCTTTCATGGCGCTGGTCATTCTTGTCGATTCGTGATTTTTCAGTACAGGGACATTAATGAAGACGTCGGCCTCGAGTACCAGCTCATGTACCTTCGCGCTTTTCATTATCTTGCCACCAGGGATTGATACTTCCTGGTAATATGATTCAGTGTGAGCCGGAGCAACCTTCGCTCCTGCATCCTTCGCAGCTTTTTCAATACCTGAATTCTTGTAACAGTTAACCCAGTTGTCGCAGGTATGATCAAAGACATATACTTCTTTTGCACCGGCTTTGAAGCAATGCTCAACAATTCTCTTGACAAGACCAGGGTGAGTGTTGGCAGCATATTCAGGTGTACGGTCCCATCCTATGTTTGGCTTTACAACCACTTTCTGTCCTTTTTTGATGAAGGAGGCCATACCTCCTAGTTCCTGGATACCGAGATCAAACATTGCCTCTGGCTTCCCTCCCATTATGGCTACCATGTCATATCCTGCCATTTCGCCTTCAGGTGCAACAAACCTGTCGAAACCACTAAAACTAACCGCCGCTCCCGCCGCGAGTCCGGCACTTAATGAGTTTTTCAGGAATGCTCTTCTCTTCATCATCGTCTTTATTTTTGAGGTTATTTATTTCAGTGCCGAAAAATACATTTTTTTTTCTTATCCCCTGAAAGTTGTAAATAGTATCTTCGCATCCTGCATGGATATTTAACATATTTTTTGTTGTGAAATATCAACTTTATCGTGCAGGTTTTGTTTTGCTTATTACACCTTACCAGTAAATTGTTGTACAATGAGGATTTTATATTATGATTGTTTTTCCGGGATCAGTGGAGATATGAATCTGGGAGCCATGTTAGATCTGGGAGTTGAGAAGGATTATCTCATTGGGGAATTGGAGAAACTTAATCTTAAAGGCTGGAAAATTGAAGTTGAAAAGGACCAGAGGCATGGAATAACCGGAACAAGGGTTACTGTAAAGACAAGACATGAACACTCTCACAGGCACTTGTCTGATATTGAAAAAATAATCAACAAGTCGGAACTTGACGCGACAACTAAAGAATTAAGCCTGAAGATATTCAGGAAAGTAGCGGAAGCTGAAGCAAGCGTTCATGGCATATCAATTGAAAAAGTTCATTTTCACGAGGTTGGGGCCGTTGATTCAATAATAGATATAGTAGGTGCGGCTATCTGTTTCAATGCCCTTAATCCTGATGCCGTTCACGTTTCAGAAGTCGAATTGGGAGGTGGAATCGTCAAATGTGATCATGGTAAGCTACCGGTACCTGCTCCGGCAACTGCCGTTATAATGAAGGATATACCATCAAAAATAGGTGGTGTTAATTTCGAAGCAACGACACCCACCGGTGCGGCGATAATTGCTACCCTGGGAACTGTTTTCAACAGGAAAATTCCTGTAAAGATCGAAAAAACAGCCTATGGTGTCGGATACAAGGACCATCCCGAGGTACCCAACTTACTGAGGGTAATGCTCGGGGAAACGAGTGACCAGGCTATAGCTGGTCATGAAGCAATGTTGCTTGAATGCAATATTGATGACATGAATCCGGAATTCTATTCTTACATTTCTGACAAGTTGTTCTATGCAGGAGCCTCCGATGTTTACATTACCAATATATTGATGAAAAAAGGCAGACCCGGTGTTTTGCTCAATGTCATTTGTGAAAGCGAGGTTTCTGAAAAACTTCGTGAAATACTCTTCACTGAAAGCACCACGCTGGGCATCAGGTCATTCCCCTTCAGAAAGGACACGCTGGTCAGAAAATTCGAAACATTCAATTCATCATTTGGGCCCGTGAGAATAAAGCGATCATACTATAATGGCCGCGAGGTTTCATGTAAACCCGAAGCTGATGATTGTGTAAAACTGGCATCAGAAAAAGGAATTCCTTTGAAAGATGTTCATTCAGCGATAATGAAAGACATAAAAGTCAATGGTAATGACAACAGATCAGAAAGTTAACAAACTGGATACCCTCTTGAGGGAAATGGGGTCACTAGTGATCGCGTTCTCTGGTGGGGTTGACAGCACCTACCTTCTTCATAAAGTAGCGGTAACAAGCGGAATAAAATACACGGCAATTACTATTAGAACACCTTACATGCCAGCAAGGGAGATTGACGAAGCATCGGAGTTTTGCAGGGTGAATAACATAGCCCATTCGGTAGTGGACGTCCCCTTCCCTGATATAATAAGAGAAAATCCTCCCGACAGATGCTACCTGTGTAAAAAGCAGCTTTTTGGTTTTATCAGGAAGTACGCTGATGATAACGGTTTCAGGTTCATTGCAGATGGGACCAATCACGATGATAACGGCGAGTACAGGCCTGGCTTGAGGGCACTTGCTGAAATGGGGATTAGAAGCCCATTGCTGGAGGCAGGACTTGGCAAGCAGGAGATCAGGGATGAATCGAAGAGGATGAACCTCCCGACATGGAACAAACCTGCCTACGCGTGTCTTCTGACAAGAATGCCTCATAATATTCATGTCAAGGAGTCGGACCTGAGGATGATCGAGGAAGCCGAGCAGTATCTTTTCGAAAAAGGCTTCTTTGGAAGCAGGGTAAGGAAACACGAGGAAACCGCCCGTATTGAATGTATGCCTGGTTATTTCGGCAGGTTCGTTACCGAGCCGGAACGAGATCAGATAATAAATCACTTCAAGAAAATCGGATTCAGATTCATATCTTTGGATCTGGAAGGTTACAGAACCGGAAGTTTTAACAATAACATGAAGTAATTCTTGATCTTTAATAATGTAATTATCTGAAAGATGACTAGTGAGGAACTCAGGAAACTGCTGAACGAGGTAAAATCAGGCGAAAAGACAATTGAAACGGCACTTGAAACTCTGAAATATTTCCCGTACTCGGACCTTGGTTTTGCACGAATCGATCATCATCGTGAAGTTCGTACCGGCTATCCTGAAATTATTTATTGCGCAGGTAAGACAACTGACCAGGTTAGGGAAATATTCAGGGCCATGGCCAGGACTGAAAACAACGTTTTTGGTACAAGGGCCAGTATCGAGCTGTATAATGCAGTGAAAGAAATACTCGATGATGTGGTGTACTATCCTGAAGCCCGTATAATCAGTCTCAAGAGAAAAGAAAATCCTGTACCTGAAACCAAGATAGCCGTGGTAACCGCCGGTACATCAGATATTCCCGTGGCTGAAGAAGCTGCTATTACGGCTGAACTTCTCGGCAACAGGGTTGAGAGGATTTATGACGCCGGTGTAGCCGGTATCCACCGTCTGGTTGATAAACTGCCTGAAATTCGAAAATGCAGGGTTATTATAGTTATTGCCGGTATGGAAGGTGCGCTCGCCAGTGTTGTTGGCGGACTAGTTGACATACCAGTGATAGCCGT
>JAXLTU010000031.1:0-53293 GCA_046329885.1 Bacteroidales bacterium | reverse complement strand
TACCCCGGAGGATATTGAATATTATTTCTGCGGACCTCCCGTGATGAACAACGCGGTCGTTAAAACATTACACGACCTTGGTGTTCCAAAAGAGAACATTGCTTTCGACGATTTTGGGATATAAAAAAATGCCCCGCCGGGAGGCGGGGCTCTTCGTTCAATAGGGGAAGGGGGTTGTAAAATGATCCGTTCCCAGTCGGATCATGATTCAAATATATATCGCCAAAATGATATAAAAATATTATTTTGATAACCACCCGCTATTCAATGATAAACATTGTTTTTCCTGTGGGCAACTTTTTTTAAGATCATTCTCAGCAAGCTTTTATTATCTTTCGGTTTCATCATATACGAAAATGTTCAGGAAGTCTTTTCAACTCTTATTACCTATCCTTCTGCTAACCAGTTCATGTGTTACAAAAAAAGCAGAATTCAGCCATATTACTGGCTTTACCCAGGGCACTACCTATAGTATCACATTCGAAAGCAGGTTTAAAACCGGATCAGTGCAGGCCGGGATAGAGAAAATCCTCCACGACATCGACATGTCACTCTCGATATATAATGATTCATCAATAATCTCAAAAATGAACCGGAATGTTGATGTGCTGGCTGATGCATATTTCATTGATGTCTTCAATAAATCGGAGGAATTGTCGGAACTGTCGGGTGGCGCCTTTGATATAACCGTCGGGCCTCTTGTCAGGTCATGGGGCTTTGGTCCGGATAACACGAAATCATTCAGGAAAGAAAAACTTGATAGCCTTTTGAAGCTTGTCGGTTACAGGAAAATAAAGCTTGTGAACAGGCATCTTGTGAAGGACGACCCGGCAATCTTCATTGATGTTAATGCCATTGCCCAGGGATACACTGTTGACGTTGTTGCAAGGTACCTTTCTGATCTGGGAATGAAGAATTTCCTTGTCGAAATAGGTGGTGAGGTAAGGGTTAAGGGTAAGAAAGGCGATGTTCCGTGGAAAATAGGGATTGATAAGCCATTTGATAATAATCTCGACCCCGGGTCAAACCTGCAGGCTATAATAAAACTCACTGATGAGGCTTTGGCAACATCAGGCAATTACAGGAAATTTTATGTTGAAGATGGTGTAAAATATTCACACACTATAGACCCCGCGACTGGTTACCCCGCGAAAAACACCTTGCTAAGTGCAACAATTCTCGCGCCAGATTGCACCACGGCCGACGGGGTGGCAACAGCATGCATGGTTCTTGGACTCGAAAAGGCTATCAACCTTGTCAGTGAGATGAAAGGAATAGAGGCGTATTTTGTCTATTCTGACCTTGATGGTAATTATGCCGGCTGGATTTCACGTTCTTTAAATGAACGTATAGAGGAACTCAAATAAGATCTTACCTGAGGCTGCACGAACAACATCCCGGGCCGTCAGCTGCAGGATTACATCCCACATCCGTTTTCTGGGCACAGGTTATGCCTCTTTTCTGCATTTCAGGATTGCTGCTTATATGAGTATCGGGGAAACTGCCACCCCTGCGAAGAAGCATCCTTATACCTAGGAATGCAAACGCCAATCCCATGAAAAAAACACTGAGTATGAGTAGTTTCAAAAACATGACACTTATCTTTTAAGCCCCGATTTTTTCACCGGTCCAAAGCTAATTCATTTCATCGGTTTAATGGTACTGTCAGGACACTTATTAAACAACCGGCCCGGTTTTTTGTTTATAGTTCGGGTGCAAATAAAAAACGAAATAAAAATATGAAGCGCGAGAAAAAGGATGCAGGTAACAATTTGAACAGGGAGATGGTGTTGTCAGATTTCAGGCTGGCTAACCTGAGCAGGCAGTTAAGTTATCTGGGAAGGAAGGAAGTGTTGGCCGGCAAGGCCAAATTCGGGATTTTCGGCGATGGCAAGGAAATAATACAGATAGCACTTGCCAAACAATTCAAGGATGGTGACTGGAGGTCTGGCTATTATCGCGACCAGACCTGGATGATGGCAATAGGACATTATAATTCTCTCGAGTTCTTTCACCAGTTATATGGCAATACGGAACGGGAACTCGCGCCTTCGGGAAGCGGTGGAAGGGTCTTTAATAATCACTTTTCATTGCCAAATATTAATCCTGATGGCACTTTCAGGGATCTCACGATACAGAAAAACTCATCGGCAGATATATCACCTACGGCCGGGCAGATGCCCAGGCTCCTGGGACTGGCTTATGCTTCAAAGCTGTTCCGTAAGAATGCTGACCTGCATACTTATAGCACATTGTCGAGAAAAGGTAACGAGGTGGCTTTCGGATCGATAGGGGATGCAAGTACTTCGGAGGGTCATTTCTGGGAGACAATGAACGCTGCCGGTGTTCTTCAGGTTCCACTGGCCATAACGGTTTACGACAACGGCTATGGAATATCTGTTCCGAAAGAATACCAGACCACGAAGGGAAGCATTTCGGAAATAATGAAGGGATTCGAGACTGAAGACGGCAAGCCTGGTATAAGGATTTTCAAGGGTAAAGGATGGGATTATCCCGGGCTCATTAAACTATACGAGGAAGGTATACGGGTATGCCGCGATGAGCATACACCAGTTATGTTTCATATAGAGGATGTTACACAGCCGCAAGGTCATTCAACCTCCGGTTCGCATGAAAGATACAAGAGCGAGGATCGACTCAGGTGGGAAGCCGAGTACGACGCTATAAAGAAGATGAGGGAGTGGATTATTGACGAGGGTTATGCCACTGAAGAGGAACTGAATAAGTTGCAATCCGAGGCGGAAGAGGAGGCAAAGGAGGCGAGACGCGTAAGCTACGAGATGTACTATAATCCTAAGCGGGTAGAGAGGGATGCTCTTGTCAGAATTATTGAAACGAGGAGCTGCAGGTGCGGAGAAAACTCGAAAGAGGAGGCAGTTGACAAAACCGTTGAGAACCTGAAACAGGTAATGGCCCCGATTCGCAAGGACAACTTCATGGCTGCCAGGAAGATACTCAGGAATGTCTGCAACGATTGCAATAAATCTGACAGTCTTCGTCACGACCTGCGGGCATGGTTAAGGAGGAACTACGAGGATGCTGCACGGGGATTTGACAGTTATCTCTATAACGACACTCCCACATCGGTTATGAAGGTTCAGCCCGTTGCGCCCGTGTTCAGTGAGAACTCCCAGGAAGTTCCCGGCAGGCAGGTGCTGAGAGACAACTGGGACAAGCAGTTTGGCAGTAATCCGCTGCTCGTGATCTTCGGAGAGGATGCCGGTAGAATAGGAGGAGTTAACCAGTCTCTCGAGGGTTTACAGAAGAAATATGGTGAACTGAGGATTACCGACACCGGTATCCGCGAGGCCACGATTCTCGGCCAGGGTATTGGTCTTGCTCTGAGGGGAATGCGTCCGGTTGCCGAGATACAGTATCTCGATTACCTTATGTATGCCCTTCAGCTGATAAGCGATGATCTTGCAACTACATATTACCGGACTGCAGGTCAGATGATGGCGCCGTTAATTATAAGCACCAGGGGTCACAGGCTCGAAGGTATCTGGCATTCGGGTTCACCGCTGAGCATGCTGGTAAACTCTGTTAGAGGTGTGTATGTTTGCGTCCCGCGCGACATGACCAGGGCATCGGGTTTTTACAACACGCTTCTTGCCGGTATGGACCCGGCAATAGTGATTGAACCGTTAAACGGCTACAGGCTCAAGGAGAGACTGCCGGATAACATCGGTGAACATCGTATCCCCCTTGGCGTACCTGAGATATTGAGCCAGGGAAGTGACGTTACAGTGGTAACTTATGGTTCAACCGTGAGGGTGGCACAGGAAGCGGTAAAACAGCTTTCTCTGCACGGAATAACCGTTGAACTGATAGATGTACAGACCCTCCTTCCTTTCGACATTAATGGTATTATTACCGGATCGCTCAGAAAGACCAACAGGATCCTGTTCCTCGACGAGGATGTCCCCGGTGGCACGACGGCCTACATGATGCAACAGGTTCTTGAAAAGCAGGGTGGTTGGAATTATCTCGACAGTGCCCCTCGTACACTCACTGGAAAAGAGCACAGACCGGCTTACACAACCGATGGTGATTACTTTTCAAAGCCAAGCGCGGAGGATATTTTCGATACTGTCTACAGTATGATGGAAGAGGCTGTCCCGGCAAGGTTTGCCTGAACAGTTGGCAGATCAGATACCGATTATTCTCAGGAGCTCCTTGGCAGCATCTCGCGGCCCTGTTGTCTCCTGACCCGGTATTCCCAGCTTGGTCCTCATCTGTCCAACGAAAATATTTTTGATGAAGAACGCGCGGAAGAACCCGGTTACTATCTGTTCGTGAAGTTCCCTGAACTCGGGAGGCCCGAAGATATTAGCGAAATAGGAGTTCACCAATCCGCTGGTTGTAGTGGTACCCTTGCTCATAACAGCTCCTTCACGGAAGGTGGCAAGGGCTTCATTTACATTGCTGAATCTCTCGATTACAAGCTTGTTCCCGTCAGTTTCCTCGTAGTTATTCGCGTACAGGATATAGTCAATCTTGTGACCCCTGACCACTGTATCGAAGGTGGTTACAGGAAATACAATTCTCGCGTTTACCTGGCTGGGGTTCATGATAATCGATCTGTCGAGATGTCCGAAAGCGTAGCCTGCCTGAAGATCATCGAGGCGCAGGAAAGCTCCAATCTCCGTTCCAAAACCTATCGCGTTTCCTTCGTCATCGAGCTCTATCGAACCCATGTCATCGGCAATTATTGTTAACTGCCTGATGTATTTCTCTCCCAGGATCCTGAAAGCCTCGAGTGTTTCTGATTTCCCGGCCCCTGTATCACCCATTAATAAAACTGTCGCTTCCTTGTTATCCTGGAGGAGTATCTTCACCATTGCTCCATGGAATGGCATGTTTCCTGCTTTCATAACGATGCTGTTATGAAGAGTCAGTATCATTTTCTTGAGGTATCCGAAATAACCGAACTCCGGTTTGTCAGGTACAGCACCAACGAAGATCCCTGTTTCCTTGTCCTCGTGAAAAACAGTCTGGAAGTCGCTAAGGTCATCAAGTGTGTTTCCCGGTACCCCGTAAATGAATACTCCATCAGGTTTTCCAGCAAGCTGTTCATCACTCGCTATATCGAAAAGGTTACATAGTGAAAAACCCAGTTCAAAGAAGCAAATGTTAAAATAAACCATTATTACAAGCTTGCCTACCCTGGCAGGATAGCACAGGTATTCTGAAGGATTGACTTCGAAGAGGTTAAGAGGGTTCTTTGAAATCTTCCTGAACTGACCTGTACGCTTGTTCATGGGTTGCTGAATCACCAGCGGAGGATAGATGAGCATCTGCCTGATAACCGGTATGTTATTGAGGGCCAGGTATGTTTTGCTGTTGTAGGGTATTGTCTTTGGAAGAGATATCACGGCCATCTCCGCGCCTGCCGGTATCTGCCTGTACACTGTAGGATGGCTTCCGGTTATGTTCTCCTGGATATGCCTGTAAACAGTCCTGATCAGGTGAGTAAGATGTTCAATTGTCTCGTTAAAAGTCCTGTAAGGTCTTTTATCAAGCCTGTCTCCTTCCGAATCATTAATAATAAACCTGTCGAAGTGCCTCCAGTAATCGTAAAGATATTCGACGAAACTGCTAAGAAGGTGAGTATCCCTGAGGAAAGGTGATGCTTCGCTGAAAATATGAGGTACAACGTGCGCCTCGTATTTTTCAAGTAAAGTCAGAGTCTTTATCAACCTGTTCACCGCTTCCCCTGTCGGGTACGATTCGCCGAACACGTTCAACAGCGGCGAATTGTTCTTTTCCAACTGGTGAAGAGCATGTTCCAGTACGATCCTGAATTTTGCACTCTCGAGAAGCTCTTCTGCCGTCTCACACATTCTCTCGCGGTTATATAAAACCGCCTTGTTCCCCACGATCCTTAAAGTACTTTTTTGCATGTCTTTTAGAAAAATCAGGCTAAAATAGAAACAATTTCATTTTTAATTCATTTTATGATAAAAAAAATATCACATTTTCTTGAAACGTGTCAAACATAAATCTATATTGCAATAATTACTTGAAATATTCAAGCATAAAGGGGCCGGGTGTTACATACAAATAAATGTTGTATTTTAACAATTGGAAACAGGCCCTGGAAAACTACCAGGGTTATTATTCATGTTAAGTTACGCACTTTGGAATCAACACGTGAGCAGGGTTAAAATATTGTTTCTAAAAAACGCTATAATCATATAACAAAACAAATACAATTCTGTTATCTAATTGCGAAAGGAATAATAATCAGACAAGAGTAAATGAAGCAGCAGGATCTGGATCTTTTTACAATTGAACCTGAAGACAAGATACCGGGGAAAGGGAAGATACTCATTTCAGAACCTTTCCTGCCAGATACATTTTTCAACAGGACAATAGTGTTTTTAACTGATCACTCGCCTGAAGGATCGGTCGGGTTCATTATAAATAAAAGACTTGAACTCAAGGTAGGTGACACGATGGAGGGCTTTGATAAGTGGGATGATTACCTCAACATGGGTGGACCGGTTGGACCGGACACGCTTCATTATATTCACACTCTTGGAGAACACATTCCAAACAGTGTTCACATTGACAGGAATATATTCTGGGGCGGTGATATTGACACGATAAAACTGCTCGTTTCGTTAAACAGGATTTCGGCTAACCAGATACGATTTTTTCTTGGTTATTCAGGGTGGTCTGCCGGTCAGCTCGAGCGCGAACTGAAAGAAAACTCCTGGGTTATCGCGAGGATGAAACCCGAGGTTTTAATGACGAGCAGGACAAATGATACCTGGAAGAAGGTACTCAGGAGTTTAAACAGCAAGTACCGCATATGGGCCGATTTCCCGGAATCGCCCGAGATGAATTAAACGAGTCCTTTTTTCACTACCAGTTCATACATGTTGCCATTTTCAGGGATCCTGATACCCCTGATTCCTGATTTGTCCGCGGCAATTATATCTGCATCCGTATCGCCTATCATCACCGATAGTTGCCTGTCAATAGCGTGATCAGATATAGCATTCTCGAACAAAAGGTTACCTGGTTTGCGACATTCGCAGTGGCTGATATCCGGATGATGCGGGCAGTAATATATGCCTGAAAACCTGATACCTTCTTTTTCGAGAAGATCGGCCATGTACACATGCACCCTTTCTAAATCTTCAGTTGAATAGACTCCCCTTGCAATTCCACCCTGGTTAGTGATGATAATGAGAATATAACCATTTGACAGGAAGTAGTTCAAACTCGGTATCACCCCCTCGTTCAGAATGAAATCCCCGGTCTTGTAGATATAATAGGAAGATCCCTTCCTGTTTATTACACCGTCCCTGTCAAGAAACACGGCTTTGTTCATGATCAGTCGTGCAGGATTTTGAAAACAAGTTCCCGGAGTATGTCGCCCTGGGGGCTGCTCAACTCGCCAAAGCCCTTGGTTTTGAGATCGTAAGTGCGCAGCAGGCTGATAACATCAACAGTCTTTCGTGCATTGTATTTCAATGCCGCGGTCTCGTAGTCCTTAACGAAGAAGGGATTTATCTTAAGGGCAGCGGCAATGTTATTCTTCGATTTATCACCGAGATAATGATAGGTAAGCAGTTTGGTGTAAAAGCTGAACAATGACGCGATCGTTACATTTACAGGGTTATCCTTCGGGTTGTCGGCGAAATACCTTACGATCATGTTCGTCTTGTAAATATTCTTTTCCCCGATGGCTTTCTGCAATTCGAAGTTGTTATAGTCCTTGCTTATTCCAATATTCTTCTCGATAAGTTCAGTTGTAATAACAGGTTTGCCTTTTGGTAAGGTAATCAGAAGTTTATCAAGTTCATTAACAATTTTGTGAAGATCAGTGCCAAGGTATTCCGTTAGCATGGCGCCGGCATTAGGGTCAGCCTTGACCCCTTTCGACATCAGGTATTTGTCAATCCACTGGGGAACCTGGTAATCTCTTAGCCTGGGCGAATCAAAATAAACCGCCTTCGATTCGAGAAGCTTGAACAGTTTTGTACGCTTGTCAAGTGATTTATACTTGTAATTGATAACAAGAATAGTCGAATTAAGTGGCTTCTCCACGTAGATCGCCAGATCTTCTATCTTCTTGAGTGTCTGGGCTTCCTTGATGATAATAACCTGGTGGTTAGACATCATGGGGAACCGGCGCGATGTTTCCATGATAGTCTGGACATTCGTGTCGTCGCCATACATGACAATCTGGTTAAAGGCTTTTTCCGCTTCAGGCAGAACTTTCTCCTCAATATAGTCAGTTATCAGATCGATATAATAGGGTTCTTCTCCCGCGAGGAAATAGACAGGCTTATAAATCCTGTTCCTGAGATCAGACATTATCTCGTCGAAGGTGACGGCCATTATTAGAATCTTAAGTGTTTGACAGACAGCCCCTGGCTCCTGATATCCTTCATGGCATCTATTCCTATCCTGAGGTGGTTTTCAACGTACTCATCAGTTACTTTCTTGTCCGATGCCTGAGTCTTTATGCCTGTTGAGATCATGGGCTGGTCCGATACAAGGTGCAAGGCCCCCACGGGAATCTCGTTGGCAAAACCAACTGTGAATATGGTGGCTGTTTCCATGTCGATGGCCATCGCTCTCGTCTTGACCAGGTATTTCTTGAACCTGTCGTCATATTCCCAGACCCTCCTGTTGGTGGTATAAACGGTCCCGGTCCAGTATTCCCGGTTATATTTTGTTATGGTCGACGAAATGGCAATCTGGATCTTCAGTGCCGGAAGAGCAGGAACCTCGATCGGGAGATAATCATTAGAAGTACCATCGCTCCGGATGGCTGCAATAGGTACAATAAGGTCACCGAGCCTTGCTTTTTTCTTAAGCCCGCCGCATTTCCCGAGAAAGATAACAGCGTTAGGAGTAACCGCGCTGAGTAGGTCCATCATAGTGGCTGCATTGGGACTGCCCATGCCAAAGTTGATAATCGTTATGCCTTCAGCTGTGGCACTTGGCATGTTTTTGTCTCTTCCCTCTACCTCAACACCATGCCATTTCGCGAAAAGCTCAACGTAGAGGTTGAAGTTTGTAAGAAGAAAGTATTTCCCGAAACTCGAGAGCGGCTTACCAGTGTATCGCGGTAACCAGTTATTAACAATTTCGTCTTTGGTCTTCATATTTGTTTCAAGCTGAATTTTTCCAGATATATTTGTACAAGTGAACACGCGGCACACGACTGTTATCTAACCTGTTCACTGTTCCCTGTGACTGTTGTAACAGGTTGCAGTACTGAAAACCGGAGTGTGGTTGTGCTCACGTCCCAAAAGTACAAAACAAAGTTGAAAGAGCTTAACCTGCCGGAATATTCGTTCAAAATAACCGGGGATCCCGGGAGCGAAATGATATTCGACCAGATAAGGAGGAAGTACGTCAGACTGACACCTGAAGAATGGGTCAGGCAGAATTTCGTGGAATATCTGGTCAGGGAAGGGAAATATCCTCGTAGTTTAATCGGAATAGAAGTGCCGATAACTCTCAATACAATGAGAAGACGGGTGGACATTCTCGTTCATAACAGGCATGGAAAACCAGTGATGATAGTTGAATGTAAATCGCCTGATGTAAGCCTTGACGAGAAGGTCGCTGACCAGGCGATGGCTTATAACATGCAGCTAAAGGTCAGGTATTTTATAATAACCAACGGTGTAATGAATTACGCGTATCGATACGGTTCCGGGGATGTACGGCCTGAATCGGTATTTGTTATCCCGCAGTATGACGAACTAATTGCTGATGATCTTCCATGATAGATGTAACCTGCGCGATTATTAGGAATGAGGAGAATGATATCCTCGTGGTTCAGAGGGGCCCTGGAACAGATCACCCTTACAAGTGGGAATTCCCCGGGGGGAAGACAAACGAAGGTGAATCGCACGAGGACTGTATTATACGTGAGATTGACGAGGAACTGTCGATGGAAATAGTAATCAGGGGAAGCATGGCGAGCGTCGACTATGACTATGGTATCAAGAAGATCAGGCTAATCCCGTTCATCTGTGATACACTTGACGAGCTTCCTGTCCTTAACGAGCATATTGATTTCAGGTGGGTTACACCCGGCAAGCTAACCTCGGTTGATCTAGCTGAGGCCGATCAGATAGTTGCAAGTAACTATTTATCCACTTCTGTCAGCAAGGATGAAAACTACCACCAGGCTATTGCCGCTGAGGATGATGAGAAGACTGATAATGAACTAAAAGATCTTATCCAGAGGATGATGAGCATGAAGGAGGCGGACTGGATGGCCTTATCTGCCATCGAGAACCCTGCAATTTTCCGGAAACTCATTTCTTTTTCCTACTCGGATGACAGGAAACTTGCTTTCAGGGCCTCGTGGACTCTTACAAAAGTATGTGATAAAAACCCCTCGATAATCTTCCCTTATCTTGACCAGATTGCTGATGCCCTTGGGAAATCGGATAATGAAAGTGTTGAAAGATCGTTCCTGAGAATACTTTCTCTAACGGAACTCGAAAGACTAGATCAGACCAGGCATGGAAGAATGGCAGATCACTGTTTCAGCCTTCTGAATTCACCTGTAACAGCGATAGCAATAAAAGCCTATTCGATGGAGATACTCTGGAAATTGACAACGATCTATCCTGAGCTCGCGAACGAGCTGGCCGCTTCCATTTCAGGCATGATGGATGAAGGATCAGGCGGCCTTAAGGCAAGAGGACGAATGATACTCAAGCGAATCAGTGCCGATCCCGGAGACCGTTAATCCAGCCGGAGATTATCTCCAGAGCTTCCGGTGAGAATGTCTCTTCTATCTGACCGTACTCGGCTGGAAGTCCCGTGGTGCAATGCTGGAACAGATGGTTAAGACCCGGTAGTTTAATAGTTTTGACCGCCTTGTTCCCGGAGCTTGATAGCGCTTTCTCGATGGCGGGAAGATTAATATCTGCCGCAACCTGGAGGTCTTTGTCACCGTTTAACGCGAGCACGGGGCACCTCACCTTTTTCCAGTACGTTGCCGGATCGGCAGAAAGGAAGAACCTGAACCAGGTATAGGTCTGCGCCCCGAACCCTGCCTTCAATTGTGCTATACTCTTTTCCCTCTCTCCCTGGTCCTTTACATTTTTCTCAAGCATTTTCCCATAGGTGCTCAGGACCTTTTCTTCAGCTTTGACGTTATTCTTTTCTTTCCTGACTATTGAGTACAGCTTTGAATTAACTGATGCTGCTTCCTCGATATCTTTTTCGCTGACGCCTGATAACCTGCTTATATCAGCCTGTTGCCTGAACAGGATTTTTTCACCGTTCACTCCGGTTCCGGCCAGCGAAACGATGAAGCCGACCCTGTTATTCCCGGCAGCTACTATCGGGGCGATCAATCCACCCTCGCTGTGGCCAATTAATCCTGTCAATGAAGTATTTATTCGTTTGTCCTTTTCCAGGAACTCGAGCGCGGCAGCAACATCTGTTGCAAGGTCAGCACTTGTCGACTCAGCATAATTCCCCTGCGATTTACCCACACCCCTGTCGTCGTACCTCAGCACCGCTATACCTTTCCTTGTCAGCCAATCTGCAATAACGAGGAACGGTTTGTGTCCCATCAGGGCTTCGTCGCGGTTTTGAGCTCCGGAGCCGGTTATCAAAACCACTGCAGGGAAAGGACCTTCACCCTCCGGGATTGTGAGAGTACCAGATAAAGTGATATTAAAAACCCTGTTTGTGAAGCTTACTTCCTCAACTTTATATGGGAAAGGAGCCTTGGGTTCCTGTGGCCTCCCGAGGACGAAGACACCATTCAGCCTCTTGAGTACCAGCGGGAAATTCCTTCCACCCTGCGACCAGGTACCGTTTATAGTGCTGTCATTTTCAATTGTCCCCGAATATAATCCCCCGATGAAAGGGGCCATTATTTTAAGCATGTTCTTATCAAGTACAACCTTGCCCATTGTCAGATTCTTCGCACCCTGGTCCGGACTGTCCATTGTCGCGCTGAGGCTGTCAGGAGCATGAAAGCTTATATTGAAGACTAACCTGAGCTGTATGCCGCTTATTGCGAGTGCACCTTTCCACGATCCTGCCATATCTTTTTTACTGGTACTTACCTGCGAACTGGCAATCAGACACGATAATACCATCAACACGATAAGGGTCTTTATTTTTTTCATAGTTATAAATTGACTCCGCGAAGTTAGCTCAAACAATCATTTTCATCTATGCTAAATAATATGGTTTTACCAGCTTGGATGCCCAACACCTGAATTCTTTTGTATTTTTGCTCCTTAATCATTATTGAAATGCATATAGTTGATACCAGGGGGGAGAGGTGTCCTCGTCCGATAATAGAAACGAAAAAAGCTCTCAAAGAAGTGAGGGAAGGTGAAAGTTTCACTGTCCTTACAGATAATAAAACATCATTCAATAATATCTCCAGGTTCCTTAATGACAACAAGATAGGGTTCTCGGTAACCGAGAAAGACGGAGTCTGGACCTTTGTTGTTTCAGGGAGCGGGAGTGATAAGACTCTTACAGAGGCTGAATCATATTGCGAGTTGCCTTCAGAGATGCCGGTATCGGGTAACTGGGCTATTGCTGTCACTTCAGATGTTATGGGTTATGGTGATGATACACTTGGCCGCAGGCTGATAAAGTCGTTCTTTGTCGCCGTTAGTTGCCTCGACAACCTGCCTTCAGTTATAGCCTTTTATAATGCCGGTGTGAAACTTGCAGTTGAAGGAACAGAAACAGTCGAAATACTTAAAGAGCTGGAATCTAAAGGAGTTGAGCTGATATTATGTGGAACCTGCACTGATTATTTCAAACTCGACGGAGTCTTATCGGCAGGGAAAACCGGTGATATGTACCAGATTATGCAGAAACTTTCCTCGGCCGCGAAGGTGATCAGACCCTGACTATAAATATCTGAATGCCAGATGAAGACAGATCTTTTAAAATTCACGGACCAGGGTGGCTGCTCATCAAAGATACCACCGGCTCAGCTCGAACAGGTGCTAAGCAAACTTCCTGTTCCGGTCGATCGGAATATCCTTGTAAATATAGACACTCACGATGATGCCGGTGTTTACAGGTTGACAGATGATCTCGCCCTGGTTCTCACGACAGATTTCTTCCCCCCGGTTTGCAGCGATCCTTACGAATTTGGACAGATTGCCGCGGCTAATTCAATAAGTGATGTCTACGCTATGGGAGGAACGCCTTCCCTGGCACTTAATATAATGATGTTCCCGGCTGGTAAACTGCCATTGAAAGAATATGCTGCAATATTACAGGGAGGTTATGACAAGGCTGCTGAAGCCGGGGTTAAGATTATAGGTGGTCATACTATCGATGACCAGGTTCCTAAATATGGTTTGGCAGTAACAGGATTCGTAAACCCGAAAGAGCTTGTAACGAATGCCGGTGCCAGGGCAGGACAGGTACTCATTCTCACCAAACCGCTGGGCACGGGAATTATCCTCGCTGGTCACCGGCTGGGCATGACTGGTGAGGTTGTCGCCGTGGCAGCCAGGTCGCAAATGAAAGTATTGAACAACACTGGCGCGGCTTTAATGAAAAAGTATGGTGTGAAAGGAGCCACTGACATAACGGGATTCGGTCTGGCCGGTCATGCCATTAAGCTCGCGAGGGCAAGCAACGTGTCATTGCACATAAATATGAGTCAGGTACCCCTGCTGCCTGAGACTTACAGGCTGGCCGACGATGGTTGTCTGCCCGGTGCATGTTTCACTAATCTTGAATACTGTGAAAAAGATGTTCTAGACGCGGAGGGCCTTGATTACACTTTACGCATGATAGCATTTGATGCCCAAACTTCAGGGGGTCTTCTCATCTGCGCTGACGAGGATAAAGCATCAGTTTTGCTTGATGAGCTCATTTCGGAAGGCATGACTTCAGCCGCTATTATAGGAAAAATAACCTCTAAAGCTGAAAAGCTGCTCTATATCAATCACTAACCTACCTCATATTCATGATGAAAAGGATCATTTATACCATCTTATGGGCTTTGACTCTCCTGATAATAATAATCCTTGTCAAAGCTTTCTTGTTCAGCTCAAGGCAGGCAACCCCGACCCAGGTGGAGCTACCACCCTTCGGGGCATCCCCGGCGTCGCATCTTTCTGAAGCGGTCAGCTACAAGACCGTTTCCTATTCAAATGATTCGGCTATTGATACAACTGCCTTCAACGACTACCTTGCTTTTATTGCAGGGGCTTACCCCGGTGTGACGTCTGCTTTACAGAAGGAAGTCTTTAATGATTTTTCACTTCTTTACAAGTGGGAAGGTACCAATAATACGCTTAAACCGGTGATCCTGATGGCTCATTATGATGTTGTTCCCCCGGGAGATACAACAAGCTGGGAGAAAGGGCCATTCTCCGGTACTGATGATGGCACGTATATATGGGGCAGGGGGACACTCGATGACAAAGCCGCGATGATTTCGATCCTGGAAGCAGTTGAAAAATTACTCTCGGAAGGGTTTAAACCCGAGAGGACAATATACCTTTCCTTTGGACATGACGAGGAGCTGGGAGGAGAACGGGGAGCATCGGTGGTCGCTAAAACACTTGCTGAACGAGGCATCAAGGCAGAGTATGTACTCGATGAGGGAATGGCCGTGACAAATGGCATGGTTCCAATGATGAAAGTACCGGTCGCGCTGATAGGAACATCCGAAAAGGGGTATATCACGGTGAAGCTGACAACCGAGATGCCCGGGGGTCATTCATCCACACCTGAACCGGAATCAGCATTAATTCTTCTCGCGAAGGCTGTTACCAATCTTTCTGAAAACCAGATGAAACCGGAGATATCTGGTCCTGTAAATGACTTCATTAGCTACGTGGGACCGGAAATGCCTTTTCACGCAAAAGCCATCTTTGCCAACAAGTGGCTTTTCAAAGGGTTGATTATTAATATTTACTCCGGCAGCGCTTCAGGAAACGCGCTTGTAAGAACCACGACAGCTCCGACAATATTCAACGCCGGAATAAAAGACAACGTGATACCGACAAAGGCTGAGGCAACAATCAATTTCCGGATACTGCCCGGTCAAACCTCTGCCGATGTTCTCGACCATGTTAAAAAGACAATCGATGACGACAGGGTAATAGTTGAGGCCATGAAGGATTTTGTAAGTGAACCAGCTCCTGTATCACCCACCGATTCAAAAGGGTTTAATTTCATTCTGACATCCCTCCGGCAGGTTTATCCTTCAGCCGTTGTTGCCCCGACTATGATGCTTGGTGCATCAGATAGCAAGCACTTCTCGGTGGTAACTGGTAACATATACAAATTTGCCCCGATTAATGTTACCTCCGACGATATGGCCAGGATACATGGTCTTAACGAGAGGACACGGAAAGAGGATTTCCTGAAGGGGATAGGTTTTTATTATACCCTTATCAGGAATTCCCAGTCGCAATAATCTGACCTGGAAGGAGCGGGATATTATTCCCGCTCTTCACCAGGTTCATCATTATAATAGTTTCTTCTCTTGTTTCTCTCGTTTATGGGGTTTGCATCCATTACCCAGAGGCCACGACCGTGAGTCGCGATTATAATCATGTTATCGCGCGGATGAATAGCCAGGTCGTGCACGTATGAAAAGGGCAGGTCGCCAAGTATATTCCATGTCTTTCCACCATCCTTCGTGATGTAAACACCTCCATCGGTGCCTGCATAAAGGATATCGCGATTAACAGGATCTTCTCTTATGACATTGACGGGTCCGACAGGTATATTTCCTGAAATATCTTTCCAGGAATCACCGAAGTCGGTTGATTTCCACACGTAAACCTGGAAATCATCATCTCTTCTTCCCGTCTGGGTCATGTAGACAGTTCCCATATCGTGCTGTGATGCAACAATTCGTGAAACAAATTTGACGGGCACAGCACCATTCCGTATCTCGTTCCAGGTCTTGCCTCCATCTTTCGTTCTCCATACTCTTCCGTCATCGGTACCAGCGTATAATAAACCGAATCTCAGTGGTGATTCATCGAGTACGGAGATAGTCTGGTAATTAATATCACCTCGTTTCTTTGGATCATTATATGAAAGATCAGGGCTGATATATTCCCAGGTGTCTCCCTTGTCGCGTGACATGAGAACATATTGCATACCGTGATAAATGATGTCCGGGTTATGTTTTGAGATCACGGTTGGTGCGACCCATTCGCCCCTGAGTTTTGGTTCCCCCGGCATTGTATTTGGCAACAGGTCCTTTCTTCCCTCGGGATAGGTGTCTATACTTGCCCTTGCAAGGGCTCCATAGAAGGTTGATGAATAAATGGTGTTATTATCCGCTGGGCTTATCGCATGTGTACTGCCTTCTGCCCCAAGTATGTTGGTAAATGATTGTTTCGGAACCCTGTCACGGCCGTTCGAGAGGTCGACCGCTGCATAGAAGCTATGATGATCCTGGATTGAACCGAATACCCTGAACGGTGTGGCCATATCGTAAGCGACGTTGTAGAATTGGGCCAGAGGCAGCACGTCAATAGGGTATTTCCATGTTTTGCCCTTGTCGTAAGAAACCGCCAGGCCTCCATCCTGAACATTAAGAAGGTAATTCGGGTTTTCCGGGTCGATCCACAGCCCGTGATGATCGACATGCGGCCCGCGCAGAGATTTAAATGTCTTACCCCCGTCTGTCGACTGGTTCAACATGAGGCCCATCGTGTAAACGACATTTTCATCAGTCGGATCGACCCTGATCTGTCCGAATACCCAACCATAAGTTGCTGAATGTCTTTCCATGAAAAGCTTCTGGTCCTGGGTAAGACCGCTTACCTGCTTCCAGCTTGTACCTGCATCATCGGTTCTGAAAATAGTGGCTCCCTTTATTATGTCGCTTCTTTGCCTGCCATACGAGTCAAGTTCGCCCTCTTTCGCCTTGTACGCGATCTCGTAATTGTCGACATAGGCATATAAAACGTTCCTGTTCGACTTCGCGATATCGAGTCCGATCCTGCCCATCTTGTTTCCTGCCGGGAGACCCGCATTAATTTTCTTCCAGTTTTTCCCGCCATCTGTCGATTTCCAGATGCCATTATTATTTGTCGATTCACTCGTTCTCGGGTCATTCCATTTGAGTCTTATTCTTTCCCATGTGGTGCAATAGACCGTTTCAGGATCGACAGGGTCGAGGACGAGGTCATAAACACCGGTGTTCTGGTCAACGAAAAGCACCTTCGACCATGTCTTTCCACCATCGGTGGTTTTAAACAGTCCCCTGTCGTCATTCGGGGTCCATTCATGCCCGGTGGCAGCTACATAAACAACATCGCTGTTCTTCGGGTTCACTCTTATCCTGCCGATGGTGAAAGTGTTTTCCAGCCCCGTGTTTGTCCAGGTCTTGCCACCGTCAGTTGTTTTGAAAACCCCGCAACCGGCATTTGAGCTCCTGAAAATATTTGCCTCGCCCGTGCCTACCCAAACAACGTCGGGGTTATTCGGGTCTATTGCCAGATCGCCAATAGACGCTGTTGGCATCTTCTCAAAAACAGGTTCGAACGTGGTACCCTCGTTAACTGATTTCCAGACGCCACCTGTAGCAGAACCCACCCAGATAGTGAAGTTTTTGCCGTGTGGCACAACAGCTTCCACATCCGTGCATCGACCGCTGATATTGACCGGACCGATATACTGCCACCTGAGATCTTTAAATGGAGAATTTGCAAGTAGCTCGGTGTTTTTGGCATACATGGCTGCCTTATCCTTTCCTGAAAGCAAAGGGCTCTTTACCTGGGCATTAAGACAAAGGACCAGACCTGTCAGAATGATTGAAACGATGATCTTTTTCATGATTATGCTTGTTGAAGGTTTTGATCAGAATTATTGTTGTTGATATTTACAAATTATAACATTTTAATCAAACTCCGGTTCAAAGAGTTCATGTTTAGAAGCATTAAAGCAAAGTTTAACCTGCTCCTCCATAGTCCTTTCAGTTGAAAGGGGAGGGAGAGCATCGGGAGGGAAGAATGCTGCATCGAGCGTTTCTGTGTTCTCGGTGAAGTTGAATCTTACCAGTTCACATTCAAAGAAGATCTTGTAAATGGTATAAGGACCGACATGACTGTTCTGCCTCGAGGCAAGATGAACAGCCACGACTCTCCTTGGTCTGACAACAGCGCCAGCTTCCTCGAGACACTCCCTGACTGCCGATTCCGCGGGCGAAGTATTTACATCAGCCCAACCGCCGGGCATTGCCCACGCCCCGTCAAGTTTTTCCCTCACCAGGAGTATCTTACCCTCTTTGAACACCGCGGATCTGATGTCAACCTTTGGTGTCTGGTATCCCGTTTCACATTCAAAAACCGATGCAATCTTCTCGGTACTCACACCAGTGTGCTCGTGCATTATCTCGAATGATAACTCGCGTATCTGCTTGTACCTGTCAAGATCGTAACTGTTTGTCGAAAAGGTCAGACCCGCCTGGGCAATAGATTGTAGCCTCGTGGCCCATTCCAGCCATTTGTGTTCCATGGTAACGAAAAGTTTTGATTGCTGAAATTAGCCAATAATTATTTCATCTGACCAGGTTTCGGGAAAACAATGATCTCAAAATGTCAGACGTGTTAGCTGACCTGCCTTCAAAAGTCAGCTTTTTGGTAAGGAGAACAGGAATTCGGTACCACCTCCGAAACGGGTCCGTACTGAAATTTCTCCCTTGTGAAGTAGAATGGCGTTTTTAACAATCGCCAGCCCGAGACCTGTTCCGCCGCTTTTTCTCGAACGGCCCGAATCGACCCTGTAGAACCTCTCGAATACCCTTGGAAGATGATCTTCCGGAATGCCAATCCCGTTATCTGAAAGCAGGAAATAATGATACTTCTTGTCGCTGTTATATACCCTTATAGTTATGACAGTGTTCTCGCCGGCATAGTTTATCGCGTTCTCGATAAGATTCTGAAAGACAGAAAGTATCAGCGATTTGTTGCCTTTGATCACTATTTCGCCCGATACATCCGAATCAATCGTCATGCCTCGCGATTCAATTGCCGATCTGAAGTTTATACAGACTTCATCAATGATCTTGGCTACTTTTATTTTTTCGGTGAGGAAAGTTGAGCCAGCTTCTTCAATCTTGTTAAGAACCGAAATATCATTTATGAGTCCGTTCAACCTGTCGGTCTGGGCAAGAGCCTTTTTAAGAAAGTATTTCCGTGTCTTGTTGTCCATCGACGGGTCGTTTGAAAGAGTCTCGAGATACCCTTTTACAGATGCCACAGGGGTCTTCAACTCGTGAGATATATTTGAAGTCATCTGCTGTTTTATGATCCTGTTCTTTTCCATCTTGGTGATATCTGACAGGATTACTTCAAATGTACGGTCGTTAAAGACAACGCATTGCACCCGGAAAAACTTGCCGTTACGTCCCACGACATACTCGGTTTTCGGAAGTTCATTTCCCTGGTAGGCTTCCTCTGAAAGCTGCTCCAGAAATTCTTTCACCTGAACAAACTCCGGTCTCGCGAACAGGTCAAGATTGAGGAACGATAGCTCCCCTGATATCATGTTGAAATGATGGTTAAAATGATCGTTCGTGAAGATAATCTCCCTCTCGCCGGAGAAAAATGCTATTCCTTCATTAAGGGCGGAAAGATGACTGAAGAGTTTTTCCTTTTCATTGGCAAGATCGTTCTTGGTCTTGAGGAGGTTATTATACATCTCGAGTATTTCCGAACCAATATCCCCAAGTTCATTCCTGGGAAATCTTGTTTCAAAAGGCTGATTGTTACTGACCTTGACGGCGAAATCCTTTAGGCTTGTCACCGATTCGCCAAACCTTCTTGTTACTATCCATAAAACGAGCCAGGTAAGCACGAAGAAGAACAGGATAATAAAGAGGAAAGCCAGCTTGGCTTTCAGAAAATTCACAATGTTGATATCGTAAACAAGTGCTGCTCTTATAAACAGGTTACCGTATACCCTGGCGTAATAATAATATTGCTCGCCAGTGGTCCCTGATCTCCTGATAGTTGTTCCGAACTCTTTTGACCTGGCATGTACTATCTCGGGCCTGCCGGAATGATTTTCCATCGAGGCCCAGTCTTTGACAAAACTGTCATAAAGGACTTTCCCTGAACTATCAATAACCGAGATTCTCAGTTTCGGAATCGGAAGCAGTCTTTGCAGTGAATCAATTGCATGGAATCTGCCTGTATTCTCGACATCATTGATCCTTATAAAGTTATTTACTATCCCGGTGATGTTTTCGAGTTCATCATTAAGAGTCTCTGTCCTGTATTCTTTTTCCCTGGCGTACAGGTAAGCAACGATGAGTACTGCTATGAAAAGGAAGATTGCAGTGTAGAAGTAAAGAAGATTATTCCGGAAGCTGTTGCCTGAAGCCATGTGCTTTCTTGTCAGAATTCGAAATAGTACCCGTACCCGGTTTTGTTTCTCAGGCTTGTTCCGTGTTTCCCGAGCTTGTTACGCAACCGTGTTATGTTAACGTCAACTGTCCTTTCAGTCACGATGACCTCACTTCCCCAGACTTTTTCAAGAATATCTTCGCGCGAGAATACTTTGCCCTGGTTTTCAAGCAGAAGCCTTATAATTTCATATTCTTTCTTCGTCAGTTCAACTTTCTGACCACTCAGGATCAGTCTCTTCCTGTGAGTGTCAAGTTCTATATCGTTAAATTTCAGTATTGATGCATTTTTATTCCTGGCGGAAGTACTCCTTTTAAGTACAGCCTTGACCCTGGCAGTCAGTTCATTGATAGAAAAGGGTTTGGATATATAATCATCTGCCCCGAGACTGAAACCGGTTAGGATGTCATTCTCTGTGTCTTTGGCGGTAAGAAAGATAATTGGTGTTTCGAGTTTCATTTCCTTTTTGAGCCTGTCTGCCAGCCTGAACCCGGACATCTGCCCCATCATAACATCGAGGAGAAATAAATCGTAATCTCCTAGTTGTTTCCTGAGCGCTTCTTCTGCTGAATGGGCAACATCAGTTACAAGACCCTCGTTGCCCAGGTTATATTGCAGAATCTCGCAAAGATCTTCCTCATCATCAACCACCAGGACTTTCTTTCCTTTTATTTCCATTTCAGGTTGTTTTCGTTCAAAACTAGAGTTTAAGGTCTGTCGCGAAGGTAATTGCATTATTTGGTATTTGCTCAAATGTGAGGTGTTACTTAATTGTTACGATCATTCAATTTCGCCCCGAAATGAATATCAAGCCCTATTCACGAGGTTTTGCTGATTGTTAAAATATATTCCTGACGTCTTTTTTTTCACGAAGTTAACTTTTTGTTACAGAACTGTCTGAATCATAACATTTTTGTAACTAAACCTTTACCGGTTCGTAACTGTCTTTTCGCCCGATTAAGGAGAGATTTGCATCGGAAAAGCATAGGAAATCATCATTGAAAATTATGAAAACGAAAAACACTTTAATTTCAATTATTTTTTTTGTCGTGGCAGCCATTTCAGCTTCCGCGCAAACAGGATCCATTACCGGGAAAGTAACGGACAAGAAAAACAAGGAATCACTTATAGGGACAACCGTAACAGTAGAGGGAACTACTCTCGGTTCTTCAACGGATATTGATGGTAAGTATGCAATATCAAACCTGAAACCAGGAACCTACAAGGTTAAAGTATCATACATCTCTTATAATACAAAAGTATATGACAAAGTGATAGTTGAACCTGGAAAACCGACATCACTTGATATTGAACTTGAAGAGAGTTCAGTCACCCTCGGGGATGTAACCGTTACAGCTGTCAGGAAAACCAACACGGATATTTCAGTGATCAGCGCGGTAAAATCCAGTCCATTCGTTTCGATCGGCATATCCAGTCAGCAGATCTCAAGAACCCTCGACAAGGATGCTTCGGAGGTTGTGAAGAGAATACCCGGCATCACTATTCAGGATGACCGTTTTCTCGTGGTGAGGGGATTATCGCAGAGGTATAATAATGTATGGCTTAATAATGCTGCCACCCCGAGTTCTGAAGCCGATGTAAAGGCATTCTCTTTTGATGTTCTTCCCAGTTCAATGATTGAAAATATCATGATATATAAATCTCCTGCAGCTGAACTGCCTGCTGACTTCTCGGGAGGATTTGTAAAGATTACAACCCGTAACATGCCAGATAAAAACGGTTTCTTCTTCAATTATGGAACCGGTTTCAGCCAGGGAACAACCTTCGGAAATTTTTACAGGTTTAAAGGAAGTTCGACCGATTTTCTCGGGTTTGATGACGGTACAAGGGCTTTGCCAAAGGATATGCCCTCACACCTTGGACAGTATGAAACTGCAACGAACCCGACTGTCAGGGAGAAGATCAGCATCCTCGCCAGCGAGATGAATAACAACTGGGTTGCATCTCCCGCTTCAGCGTTTCCCGATCAGAAATTACTGGCAGGGTTTAACAGGAAATTCAGTTTCGGGAAATCGGTACTTGGAACATCCACCTCTTTATCATACAGCCTTTCAAATAATTCTGACAAGATTTTCGTGACTGATTATACCATTTATGATTTCAGTAATGATAAGCCCTCGTACCTGAACCAGTTCACAGATATGCACTATTCCAGCTCGGCAAAGCTGACCTTGATGCATAACTGGTCATTTCTCGTGAATGATAATACTAAAATTGAGTTTCGCAACTTCTTTAACCAGGCAGGATCGTCGAGAGCAACGATCAGGAATGGAAGGGAATGGTATAACGACGGCAGATACATCAGGTCGGAAGAACTCAGGTACCTTAGCCGGGCCATCTACAGCGGCCAGCTTTCCGGCGAGCATACATTTGAAAAAGGCAAGGCAAAACTTGAATGGATAGCAGGCTATGCAATGTCAAATAAGAATGAACCCGATACCAAGAGGTACAGGTACATAAGGGATAATAACGATACCACTAAATATATCATGATCTTCTCGGATCAAGCCGACCTGTCTTCTCAGGCAAGGATGTGGATCGATCTAAGGGAAAACACTGTCTCGGGTACAATAAACTATTCGCGACAACTTGATATTTCAGGTTTCAGACCGGAAATAAAAGCAGGGCTTTACTATGAAAAGAAAGCAAGGGAATTCAACGCGAGAAATTTCGGTTACGCCAAAGCCAGTAATTCTTCTGTAATTGGTCAGACAGCACTGCCTGTCGACCAGGTTTTCTCAGATGCGAATTTAAACCTGACAGATGGTATAAGACTATCTGAGATCACGGCGCTTTCAGATTCTTATGATGCCAGTAACCTTCAGGTTGCAGGTTACATATCAGCACGTTTACCTGTTTCACCACGTCTGAATATCTATGCTGGCCTCAGGCTGGAAAGAAACAGGCAGACCCTCGACAGTTACAAACAGGGATCGACTGTAGAGGTAAAAGTCGACAGGGATACAATTAATATCTTTCCATCAGCAAACCTCACTTATAATTTCAATGATAAAAACCTGGTACGGTTATCCTACGGGATGACAGTTAACAGGCCTGAATTCAGGGAGATAGCACCTTTCTATTATGTCGATTTCGAATTGAATGCAGGTATTTACGGCGCACCTTCAATAAGACAGGCCTATATTCATAATTTCGATATAAGGTACGAGCTATATCCCAGAAATGGCGAAACATTCAACATAGGCGCCTTCTACAAATATTTTGATAACCCCATAGAACAGGTGATACTCGGTAACAGTCCTACCCAGTATTCTTTCGAGAACGTTAAATCAGCATACAGCTACGGGATAGAAACTGAATCAAGGAAGACACTCGATTTCATACCGGGTATGAAAGACTTCTCCCTTGTTTTGAATGCATCACTTATAAGAAGCAAGGTTCAGTTCGAAGAGGGTAAGCTGGCAAGGAACAGGCCTCTCGAAGGTCAGTCACCTTATATCGTAAACGCTGGCCTTTATTACCACAACCAGGAAAAGGGTTTAATGATAACACTTCTTTACAATGTTATTGGCAAGCGGATAGCAGCTGTTGGAAGACCATCACCAAACAAATGGGAGGATATTCCGGATATATACGAAATGCCACGTAATGTCATAGATCTGACTTTCAGCAAAATGATCGGTGAAAAGATCGAGATAAAAGGAGGCATTAAAGATCTGCTCAACCAGAGAGTAAGGTTTGTTCAGAATGTGAACGCTCTTGTTGACATGAGTGCTTACTCGAACGGAACGGATTCGGGCTTAAAATACTTCGAGAGAGACCAGATTACTAAATCATACCTGCAGGGAAGATATTTCTCAATCGGCATCTCGGTAAAACTATAGAAAAAAATAATCAATGAAAATTATGAAAATCAAAATTAAACTACTATCAGCAATTCTTGCTACCATGCTATTGGCGGTGTTTATCACATCGTGCAAGGAAGATGTAAGTCTGACATCGATAGATCTCAACCAGGCGAATGCGACAGTTATGGTTGGTGCCACGCTAAACTTAAGTGTCATTTACTCGCCTGTTGACGCGACAAACAAGGCGGTAACCTGGAGCTCTGACAACGAAGCAGTGGCAACTGTAAGCAATGGCGCGGTAACAGGTGTATCCCTTGGTACAGCAATAATAAAAGCCAAATCATCAGAGAATGACCTTCTTGAAGCCAGTTGCACTATAACTGTAACACCATCAAATGGTCAGCAGATTACCGTATCGGGAGATATTACCCAGAATACGACATGGTATTCCAACGCCAGGTATTTCCTTTCAGGATTCGTGTTTGTAAAGAATAATGCCACTCTCACAATTCAACCAGGCACGATAATCAAAAGTGTATCAGGCACGAAGGGTGCATTGATTATCGAAAGAGGTTCGAAAATAATGGCCCAGGGTACTTTGGCGCAACCCATAGTATTTACCTCTGACAAACCGGCTGGTCAGAGAGCCGCTGGTGACTGGGGTGGTGTGGTAATTTGTGGTAAAGCAACCACAAACAAACACGATGAAGGTACAGGTGTTGGTATAGCTGAGGGAGGCATAGGTTCACGATATGGAGGTACAGACGACGCGGATAACTCAGGAATACTTCAATACGTGAGAATTGAGTTTCCCGGTATTGCCCTTACTTCAACATCAAACAGCGAGATAAATGGTCTTACATTATATTCTGTCGGATCAGGTACTGTAATTGATCATATCCAGGTTTCCTATTCAGGGGATGATTCATTCGAGTGGTTTGGCGGGACTGTTAATGCAAAATATCTTGTTGCTCACAGGGGTCTTGATGATGATTTTGATACTGATAACGGGTTCAGGGGTAAGGTCCAGTTCATACTTGGTCTGCGCGATCCCCAGGTAGCCGATCAGTCAGGTTCAAACGGTTTCGAATCGGATAATGATGCCGACGGATCTACTCTGACCCCGGTTACTTCACCTGTATTCTCAAACGTCACCCTTCTCGGTCCGCTTGCATTTGGAGCTACTCCAAACACCCTTTTCAAGAGGGCAATGCACCTGAGGAGATCCACCCAGTTATCGGTTTACAATTCGATCTTCGTGGGCTGGCCTAAAGGATTGTTGCTTGATGGTACCACCGGGAACACGCCAACCATGGCCGGGAATAATACACTCCAGATTGAAAAGTCAATACTTGCCGGGATGACTGTTAATTTCGAAGCAGCTTCAGGTACACCGGCAACTCCTTATTCAGTTGCAGAGATACAGACCTATTTCGAGGACGCCTCGAGAGGAAACTCCGATTCCCAGACCGTGGCTGACATAATTGGGGCCAGCCTGCTCACGCTGATGAACCCTAATATCGTTCCGGCTGGAGGCTCTGCCTTCCTCACGGGTGCTTCATTCACAAACACTAAATTGACAGACTCCTTCTTTACAGTTGTTGCTTACAAAGGTGCATTTGGTGCAACAAACTGGACATCAGGCTGGTGTAACTTCGATCCGCAGAACACGGCATATTAAGCGGAAAGCATAGCAGATGATTTTCCAATTATAGCTTTTTTGCCAAAAGCGCGTGGCACTCTCCCGGGGTGCCACTTTTTTTGGCACTGCA
Source organism: Bacteroidales bacterium (assembly GCA_046329885.1). Taxonomy (GTDB): domain Bacteria; phylum Bacteroidota; class Bacteroidia; order Bacteroidales; family VadinHA17; genus LD21. Next base: position 27,301 of record JAXLTU010000031.1, on the reverse strand, counting down.
TTTGTTCAGTGTGCATCAATTAATTAATAACTTTCGGAAGTTAAATCGAATTGAGATGAGGAAGCGTTTACCGTGGTTAGTTCTTTTTATGATCATTTCCTTCAGACTGTCCGCCCAGGTTCAACTGGCACCAAACAGCGCCCTGAAGAGTCATGAAACACTGGAAATATTAAAGATTGATGCCGGCAGTTCCGGGACCACTTTCTACATGAGCGTGGAAAACAGGAGGCCTGACGGAACTTTCTGCGCTGATAAGAACATTTACATAATTTACCCCGATGGATCGAGGGAGAAGATGATAAGGGCAGAAGGGATCCCTGTCTGCCCTGGTGCTCACAGGTTCACCTCGGTAGGAGAGGTTCTTAACTTCACCCTGGTGTTTCCTCCATTGAAACCCGGTACAACCTGGTTCGATCTTGTTGAAGATTGCCAGGATAACTGTTTCTGGTTCTATGGGGTTGTTGTTGATGAGGTGCTTAATAGCCGGATCGATCAGCTGTTCAGCCTGGCTGCATCTGGCAAGCCCGATCAGAACCTGAAGTTATTCAGGGCTTTCCTCGAGGAGACTGACAGCAGGAATCTTGGAACGGAAGGGATGTTATATATTAATATTATAAACAGTGCACTCGAAGCAGGAGACAGGACGGAAGCCGGGGTATGGTACAAGAGGCTTGGTACCTCGGGAGCGCCAAGGGCTGCCAGGTATATTCAATTTCTTAACGAGAAGGGTATTAAATTCTGAAGCATTTCTTCTTTTTCTTCAATTTACGGTCCCAGGAAAATTCCGATAAACAAAAAGCCGCCCCGGGTCACGGGACGGCTTCTTTTATTTCCTGTTCGATTCGGATCAGAAGTTGAAATCAACGCCAACTCCGACAACGAGGGTTCTCTTGGCATAGGTTTCCCTGGCCTGGTAGAGAGCACCTGTTCCCGAGAATACGTGGTCGATGGTTTTCTCATCATCCATGTACATCGTGTAGCTGACACCGGCGTTTACAAGGAGGTTGTCCATGATCTTGTATGCACCACCAGCACCAATTGTATGGGTAGCAAGACCGTAAGTAAGGTCGCTCTGGTATTTGGCATTTACACCCTTGTTAGCATAGCTCCAGCCACCGCTCACGAGAAGCTTGTCAGTGATGTTGAGTTCAAGACCTGCCTGAACTGACATACCGTTGTGGTCCATGATGTCTTTGTTCTTCACGAAGGTGGAAGGTGTTGACGACACGTTGTCGAGGTCGAGTTTGTGACCGTAGTCAGCATTCTTGTCAAAGTAGTAGTTTCCACCGAGTGATATTTTAGCAGCAGAACCAAGTTTATAATCGAGACCGAAGGTAAGGAGAGCAGGCATGTCGCTTGGTGTAACGTCACCATCCTTGAACATGGTGATCTGGTTTCCTTCTGCCGTGAAGCCCATGAGGAAGTCTTTCGATGTTTTGTTAACGAGTTCCATCCTTGTCTTCATCTCGTATTTAACAGCTATGTTAAGATTTTCTGAAGGGGTGAAGTTCACGCTGAAAACAGGGCTGATACCAGATCCTGTCTGTTCGGCATCAACTTCCTGATCGCCAAGAAGAGTTGCAGTGGCAGTATATTTTGCCTGTGCCCCATAATATGTTGCCTGTGCCTGTGATATTGTAAGAGCAGAAGCATTGGCTACACCTAGCTGTGTAAGACCTCCAACAATCTGGTCACGCTGAGCAGTTGTAATATAACCAGCTGTAGCGGCAGCAGCAGGGGTAAGGCTGCCAAGACCACCTGAGATAAGCGGGGCAAGTCCGTCGCCACCACCCTTGGCCGAGAGAGCTATGCTTGTCATGATAGCATCAGCCCTGGTCCAGCCACCTGTGCTAAGGTTGACCTCGATATCCTGGAGATGACCAAGGTAAGTGTTCTTTGCAGTAACGTAACGAAGTCCGGCTGCAACTGAGAGCCAATCGTTGATCTTGAAAGAAACGTTGCCCTGGAAACCAAGGTATACAGATGTTCCTTCAAGATAAGGATCAAGCCTGTAAGCTGTGGCTCCTTTGGAAGCAAGAGATGGAACAAGGTCAGATGCACTCAGCTCGAATGAAGGAAGACCTGTTTCATATTTTGCACCACCACCACCACCAATGGGGTTAAAACCAAGAGAAAATGCGAAACGATCCAGCTTGTAAACTGCATAAACACTCGGGAAGAGCGGGGCAGATACTTTTCCGGTGTACAGACTCTGGTTCAATCCGAACAGTCCACCGGGGCCTTTGTAAAAATTCTCTACTTCCTTGGTCTGGAAAATAGTCTGGTTAGATAATGAAAAATGAAAACCATTGTCAAGTTTCATCAAACCTGCCGGGTTGTAATAAGCAGCATCAACAGATGTTGAAGCGTTTCTTGCTGGCATACGAACCCAGGCAGCACTCTGGTTGGTGTTTGTAACCAGACCACCGGCGAATAGGGAGCCAGTAACGAGTGTGGCAACCAAAACAGTCAGTAATTTTCTCATAGGGTATAGTTTAAGTTTATTTGTTGCGGGAGGCCATAACTTCTTTTGTCGTAACAGCCCATTCCTGTTGATAATTTGCTAATTCGTTAGTTATTGTCGTCTGAAAAATGCGGTTAAAAGTAAAAAAATATTTTGTTTCTGCAATAGTTCGGAAATATGATATTGATATTTAATGTATTGCAAACACTTCTTTTATCCGGTCGATAATTATAATTATTGGATTAATAATACGGTTTATTTACTGTTGATTAACACGAAGTCCTTCATCAATCCGTACTCGTAGAGCTTGTATTCCTTTCCCGACGGGTAACTCTTCACGTTCCTCCAGTTCCATGGTGATGAAAAGCCAATCGGAGGATTGTTATGATGAGGTCCCTGCAGATTTCGCAGGCTCCCTGTTACCCTTACAGTAATGGTGTTCGACCCTTCTTTAACAGATGAGGTAATATCAAGTGAATAAGGAGGGAACGCTATCAAACCTGCTTTTTTGCCATTCACAAAGACTTCCGAAACTGTTCCTTTCCAATCTGGAAGCGATAACCGGTAGCTTCCTTCAGGCTTTTCAATGTTGTAGCTGGTTTCGTAATCCATATCCCATGAATAGAAGGGCAATCCCTGTTCAAGCCATGAACCTTCCTTGTATGAAGCAGGTACTTTCGTTATGGCCCATCCCTTTGCTGCCGGAACGACTGAGAAATCACCAATGATATAAACGGGTTCTATCTCGGCATTTACCTTCATGGGCGATACAGAAAGGGTAACCTTGTTCACTCCCTTTTTAAAGTATTTCCCGGCATTATATACTCCAAAGGACCTGTCGAGCCACCACTTACCACTCTCTGCCTTTATCTCGTTCCCGTTGACAGTAACACTGAAGATCCATGGTCGTTCCGCGATGAGTCTCATCCCTGAGTAGTCAAACAAGTCATTGATGGTGAAGTTATATGTAGCTTCAAATCCACCGGCTTTGAAGGTGTCCCTGTCTACAATATTTGTTTTATACTGGACAGACGTGTTCCAGGGGTTGCCGTTAACAAATCCATGTTGTTTAAAGGCTTTATCTGCCGCGTTGAAAACGTGAAGGTCCGGGAAATTTTCCCCTCCGAGGGCAAGATCGCAGAAATCGATCATGAGCGCATTATCTTTCACTCTGCTGACGATAGTCTTCGAAGCAGGAACAACCTCCGATGAAGTACTGGCAATTGTCTGATCTGCCACTGCCCCTGTTGATACTGCGGGTATGAAAAGGAGGATGCTACCCGCCGGGGACAATGATATCTCTACTTTCACTTTCCCATTCTCCGATGAACTCTTGTATCCGCTGATCTCGCCGTTTAGAGTATTCATTAAAAGAGCTTCGGCACCTTCAGTAATCATGGTTCCTGCAAGATCTTCATCAAGACTGGAGTTTACGATGAATACGAGTTTGCCGTCAGTCAGTTCACGTGTCTGATGGTACATCTGACCTCCTTTCAAATCTTCAAAACTGGTACCTCCGGCAAGAAATTCAGCTCCTTTCACATCTTGTTGATTTGAAGGAACAATAATCTTTGAAGAGTTTTTCAAGTAGAAGTCAGCCAGATCCTTGTTCATTTCGCCATCAATAAGGTCAGGTTTTGAATAGGCTACAAGCTTACCACCTGCTGTTACGAATTTCTTTAGCAGGGTAAAAGTTGCCTTGTCAAAATTTTCCATCAACGGCGGTATGATCACTGTTGAATAGGAGGCACTTCCAACAACAAGCTTACCTCCTGCCACGGAACCAAGTGTTTCAATGATCCGCTCCGATCCAAGGTCATATTCAACCTGGGCTTTCTCGAGTGTTGTGATGAAGGTCTGGAAACTCTGTCCAACGACTCTCGATTGTGGATTAGGCTTTGAATATGAATCATAAAGCCACGAGGTAGTTGATGGTTCAAGAACTAGTATGTCATTCACCTGCCTGCCAGAAGATAAAGCAAGTGACAATCTTGCATAATGGTCGTTTATGTATTTGTAATTATTCCACCAGGGCTCGTGGTAGTCGAAGGTAGGAGGGTAATCATATTTTCTGGCACCAGCCATGGTGAAATAGGTAAGGTGCTGGTTCATCAGGTTAACCCCGAGGGCATATTCCCAGTCACCATTCCTTTTCATTTCGGTAAATGTCAGATCCCATCCTGAACCACCATAGGTTTCACTGAGTTTCCTGGTCCTCCCGGCCTGATTTGCAGCACTGGCCAGTTCCTTGATTGCCCGGACGTTACCAAACTGTGCACCTGGCAATGAATCGTTGAACTGGTTGAAAAGCATATCAACAGCCGGAACCTGGTGATAAATATACATTGCCATGTTATCACCACCCAGCCTCATGTTTGGCCATTCATGCTCCCAGTAGTGGCCCGTGAACTTGAGACCCTTGGCCTCGCAGTAATTATACCAGGGTATTGCCCACCTGTTTATGAAAAGGTCGAGAAGGGTGCTTGTGTAGTTGTGCCTTACTTTTTTCCAATCACCCTTTTCCTCGTACAAAAGGGGCAGTAATGGTTTCAGATCGTACCCCCACCTTGCTGAAAAAACTTCGAAAAGGTCTGGTGTATACCTGATTCCGCCTGGTGAACTTATCTGTGGTTCGTCGGTAAAAGTACCGGGAACAGTTTTCCCGAATTCATCACCTGCCCATTTCTCGTAACCTGTCATGGTGACACTGATAAATTTCTCTGTCACACCCTTGTGTAAAAGGTCAACATATGAGAAACCTCCATACCAGTCTGATTTCCCGTTATATGTTTTGTAAAACAGGTAATAGGTCCCGGTTTTACCTTTTTCTTCAGCAGCGTTACCAGTAATATCAATATACCTGTCACCATCTTCTTTGAGGCAGATGAAGAAATGGGTGGCTGTATCAGGTAGCATATCAACTTTAATCAACTTCAGGCCCTGTCCCTCGTTGTACGATTCAGGCATTTCAGCCGGGACATGTCCACCGGCGAAACCGCTGGGGTAAGAGTTCTCGTCGTAGATCCATACTTTCATTCCAAGCTCCCTGCCCTTGTCGATCGTGTATCGGAAGAGCTCAAACCATTTGTCGGAGAGATACTCGGTTACCAGCCCGGGTCGCGGGTGCACGAAAACCTGGCTGCTTCCCTGGTTTCTGAATCCAACGAGGAAGCTGTCTATTTCTTCCCTGGTGATATCTGCATTCCATACAAAAAATGGAGCGGTAGTATATTCGGCCGGGGGCGTGGCAAACTGAGCTTTCAGGGTGGAGAAATCCTGAACTTTAATCTCGTCAACACTTCTTTTTTCCTTGCAGGAACTTGTGAACAGTATTAACATGACCAGTATGATGGTCAAAGAGCTGCTTTTAAATAGGGGGTTCATATAAGGTTATGTTTAGGTTGGTTCGTCTTTTTAAATAGTTGCACTTATCCTGAGGCTGATATTTCTCACTGGCTGAATATCTCCTGGTCTTCCCATGTATTCGGTATTTGTAAGGTTCTTCACCGCGAGTGAGATCTTCCATTTTGATGAAAGGCTGTAACCGGCTGATATATCGCAGGTGACATATCCTTTATTCTTGTCGGCCCAGTAATCATTAAACCCGGGCAATATCTGTTCCCCGGTGGTTCCTGTGAAGACTTTATCGATATTGAGGATCTTGGAGCGCGCATACAAGGAACCTGTAAGTTCTACCATCTTCCAGGTATGAGTGATAGTTGCCTTGACGGAGTGTTTTCTCCTGTACTTGAGATACCTGCTATCTTCGCTTCCGGTTATTTCCTCACCGAGCGGGTAGACATAGGTATAGCCCATTAACAGGACTGATCTCGAGTTTTTGGATTCTCTCGTGAGTGTTAATTCCGTCTCTGTTCCATAGATATGTGCTTTTTCTATATTCATTGCCATGAAGCCCATCCCGCCAGGGTAAAGTGCAAACTGGTATTCAATGAGGTCCTTGCTTGCCGAAGCGAATACAGCCAGGTCGGCCTGCCCCTTGATGTTCCCAATCATCAGCCCCTGTCTTATGCCGGCTTCCGAACTCCATCCCGATTCAGCACCAATAGTGGGGTTTGGAAAGATGCTTATCGAACCAAGCGATGTTGACGCGTATTTCTCAGCAACAGAAGGGAACCTGTAACCCTGCCCGAAGGAAGCTCTTAAATAGGTTGCCCTGGCGGCCTGCCAGTTAATGCCTGCCCTCATCACGGGCACCACCTTATCTGCATGTGAATCAAGAATGCTTTGTTCAACCCTGACTCCGGCGATAACCTTCAACCTGTCTAATGGTTCAACATCCATCTGGGCAAAACCTGCTAGGTTAAGTCCGTTGTGATCACCATAGAAGTTGGATTTTATATTTATCCAGTTGCTTGATAATCCAGAAGTTATGTTGAGGAAGCCAACAGGTTTCCAGGTGAACTGGTATTCCGAATAGAATGAAAGAGATGACGCGTTATTCTGTGTTTTAACTGGGAAAATGTTTTCTGAAGCCTGCAGGCGCATCTTAAGATCGTGCTTCATTTTCCCGGACCTGTCAAAAGAGAGGTACGGATCAGCTGTAATAAATCTGGAATGCAGGTGTGATATGCTTGACTGCGACTGAACAAGTGCTCCGGTAGATGCATTCTCCCAAAGCAGGAAATCAGTTTTTTCGTCGAGTGCCCCGGTTATGTTTATTCCATATTTGAGTCCGCTGACAGAGCTGAAATGTTTTAACCTTATATTTAACCGTCCCAGTTTCTCATCATTAAATTTCCTGTAACTGTTTTCTGTCGAGAGGAAAATGCCTGCTCCAAAATCTGTCTTCCCTGAACGGCGAAGGTGAGAGAGAGAAAGATTTGAAAATACCCGTGGAGTGTTCCACCATTTCCAGTCTTGATTCGAGGGTGAGCAATAGAATCCGTTTTCAGAATAGAATCTTGTAACGGGAATGTTGCCAGCGTCGGCTGTTCTGAAATTAATAAGACCGTTTAAGGCAGAAGAACCATACAGGACTGAGGCAGCGCCTTTTATTATCTCTACCTGCGATATATCTTCGGCGGGAAGGTACTGCCACCTTATGCTACCCGCGTCAGGGGAGAGGAGAGGCAAACCATCTATCATGGCCAGCACCCTGCTTCCCACTCCATAACTGAATCCACTGCCTCCTCTGATAGAAGCCTGCCCATCGAGCACTTCTATACCGGGAGTTTTGTTTATCAGCTCCTGGGCATCAGAGATATGTGATGCCGAGATGAAGTCCGGTTTTATAACGTCAAGTGAAACAGTCGTTTCCGAGAGCTTTTGTTCCGACCTCTCAGCGCTTACAACGATCTGGTCAAGTTCCATGGTTGCAGGCTCGAGGGCGGCGTCGACAGTAATTATCTCATCCTGGTTTACCGTGACCGTTTTTTCGATGCTCCTGTAACCGATGAACCTGAACGAGATCTGAATTTTTCCAGGGCTCGTGGTATAGGAGTAGGTGCCATCAGTTGATGTTGTTGTTCCCGCCCCGTTACCAATAATGACATAGACTCCAGCGAGCGGTTCGCCCGATTTACTATCAGTTACCTTTCCCTTCAAGCCGGTTTGAGCGTGTGCCTGGGTCGCGACCAGAAGACAGGTTATAATCGCGGTAAAGATTCTGATCATCTTTATTTAGCCTTGAAGGTCATCCTGATGTTGAGAGGCTCGGAAGGGTTAACCAGGTTGGGATAAATTGTTTTTACTTTCAGTTCAGTCGCTGTAAGCAGGATAATTTCCGGTGAAATGGGAACATCAAGATCTTCCGATTCTATAACTACATAGGTCTCGTCGTGGGCGAATCTCCAGGTTCCTGAAAACTGGCCGAACGATCCTGTACCGTCAGTGTTGAAGACCGCGTCGCCCTTGAATTTTTCGAGCATCTGCCCTGGCCCGCTCTGATCGACCTTGTTTACCAGAAGGCTGTCGCTTGTCCATTCATGTGCAGTCAGAAGCCTGAATTGTTCTGAAACACTCTCTTTCTTGCAGCTCATGGTCACCAGTAACCCCGCCGCGAATGCCAGTAATAGGAGCTTTTTCATTTTACATGGTATGGTTTGGTTTACAACCTGTCGTCAAGATACATCATATTCCCTGTACGTGTACCCTGAAATATAAAAAAGTTATTTCTCTCTAATAAATAACCCCGGGTTAGTGCCCGGGGTTCGTTTCATTAGCAGAAAAAAGAATGCAATTATTTTATTTCCCTGATCTTGAGGTTCCTGAAGGAGACATTGTTGCCATGATCCTGCAAGAGAAGATGTCCTTCTTCAACTTCCCCGAAACCTTCGTAAGGCTTGAATTTACTTTTTGCAACCAACTCTTTCCATTCAGGGGTACGCCTTTCATATTCAACAGTCTTCTGCCCGTTGAGCCAGTGCTCGACATGGTTACCTTTCACCTTTATAACACCCCTGTTCCAGCTATCAATGCCATTGTCTCTCTTGTTTTTCGGAGGAATAAGGTCGTACAGCCCGGCGAGCGTGCGGTTACCGTTTACACCGGCTTTCGCGTCAGGGTGGTTCCTGTCGTCAAGTACCTGGTATTCGCAACCGATCGATGATAACTGCCCGTTTTTCGATTCGGCATCGATGAAATACTTGACCCCGCTGTTAGCTCCTTTTGTATATTTGAAATCGAAGGAGAATTCAAAATCGCGATATTTCTTTTCTGTGATAATATCACCTCCTGACTTTGAAGTCGCTGAAGGCTGAATTACAGACAGTACGCCATCTTTTATTTCCCATCCTGTCTGGGGAAAGCCGGTTAGTCTTGCACCTCTCCAGCCATTTGTTGTTTTCCCATCCCACAGAAGTGTCCACCCTTCCTTTATCTCCCTATCAGTCAGTTTGTTGGTGAGGTAACTTGCCTGGGGAATCACCGGGGTGTAGGCAGTGGCGTATATCGCGACGTCTTTTGTTATGATCCTGATGTTTTTCCACATCACTTTCTGTCCTGCTTTGGTGCTGTCTTTGCCAATGCCGTGTACCTGGAGGGCGATAAACCCTGATGGAGTCATTTCATCTATCAGGTCAGCACAGGGGATCCCGTTAACCCATGTTCTTATAGATGAGCCAATAGCTTCCACCCTGTAATGGTTCCATTGCTCTTTTTTAAATGCTTTCTGACCAGCCGGATTGATGTCGAGGGTGTAGAGCCATCCCCTCCTGCCTTCGTCATATATACCTCCCGACCATGCCCTGTCTGAAGGATCGAGTTCGATCTGGTAGCCATGCACCCGCCCGTTCTGATATTCCTTGTAGCTCTCGCTTCTTATCTGCACGCCGGAATTCATTCGGGAGTCGAACCATGTGTCAAACTCCAGGATGAAATCACCGTATTTTTCTTTCGTGCATAGGAAAGAGTTGGGTGAGTTGGTTACAGTGGTCCCGGTGATAACACCTTTCTTAACCGTGTATGGAGCGGTTCCATTGAGTACCTCCCAGTTAGAAAGGTCCTTACCTACAAGGTTCTTCCACTGGCCGTTCACCGTGGCAAACATGCCCGGTAACAGAACAGCCGCGACTAAAAGAATGAGTTTTTTTGTCATGATATTCAGTTTTATTTATAGTCTTCAGGTACCCATGTTTGTTTCCACTTTAGAACAGGGAGTCCGTTTTCCCATTCAATCGGCAGCCATATATGCCTGCTGTCTGAGAGGTTCTCAGGTTTCCACCTGTCGCCAATGTAAATTACCAGGTTCTTCTTCCCAACGGGCTTGAGAATGAAAGTGCTCTGAGAAGAGAATGTAGTTTTGTTCTCATCTTCGGTGCCCCTGCACGGGTTACCTGTTGCCTTCCATTCTCCGGTAATCTTGTCAGCAATGGCCAGTCTTCCGGGATTGGGCTTCCATCCTGTTGTTCCAGAGGTGAAAAGGTAATATTTCCCCTTGTGAAGAAGAACCGCAGGAGCCTCGTTCGACTCGGCTGGCAGAACCCTGTAATAAACACCCGTGAAATCGAGATAGTCGTCTGTGAGTTCCGAAAAATGGAGTGTCATGTTTTCCTCGGCAGAGTGTATGTGCCATGCCTTTCCGTCTTTATCAACAAAAAGTGTCATATCACGGGCCATCTGACCTCCTTTGAAATCGCGTCTGACGAACATCCCGTTCTTAACTGCTTCAATCCATTCCGGAGTCCAGCTTTTAAGGCTTTTCTCGTCCATGTTGCTGTTTTTCTGTTCCTCGTTGAAGTTGACAGGCCATGTAGCAGCATTGGGTCTGAGACTCCTGATATACCTGTAAGGTCCTGCTATATTATCTGCAACCGCGACGCCTGTCAAGGCTGCTTTATAACCTTGTCCCTTTAGTTCGTGATGAAACCACATCACGAATTTGCCGGTCTTCCTGTTAAACAGGACCTTGGGCCTTTCAATTACACATCCGGTCTGTAATAATGACGATGTGTCGTTGATTACCCTCAGGGCGAGCCCCTCGTTCTTCCAGTTGACAAGATCGCGTGACGAGTAACAGCCTACACCGTAAGCACTCCTGTCGGCAGCTCCCCTCTGGAGCCTGGCTTCTCCGAACCAGTAATATGTCTTGTTGTAAACGATAATACCTCCACCATGAGCATTAATGTGCTTCCCATCGAGGTCCGGCCAAAGTTCTCCAGGTCTTATTTCCAAGCTGGACGCCTGACCTGATGTCACATTTTGTGCTGCAAAAGAGAGGATCAATGCTATGACGATGCATCCTGTGCCCTTTTTCATATCCGTGGCTTGTCTGACAAATATAACTAATAGCCTGAACCGTTTAATATGTTTTTTAATATGCTTGACCAGTCCCTTTCTTTTATAAATTTGAGGAAGCTAACAATCTGAATCATGACAAGAAAAATATCAGTTTTCATTTTAATTATTGCTGCCATGCAGCTTTCACTGGTCTGTTCTGCACAGAAGACCGTTGGACTCGATAACTGGTTCAACAAGGAAACGAACGCGAAGACGGGTAACCCCTTCCACTACCTGTGGACTGATACCGAGAACAGCGGATACTCGAGATGGGGTGAGATATTCAAATCGAAAGGAGCAAAGCTTGAAACGCTTGGCAGACCTGATGCTCAAACCCTTAAAAACATTGATGTTTATATTATTGTTGATCCAGATACAACAACTGAATCAAAATCCCCGAATTATATAACGGCGGCAGATATTAAAGTTATTTCCAAATGGGTCAAAGCAGGCGGCGTTCTGGCAATCCTTGCCAATGATGCCCCGAACTGTGAGTTTACAAATCTCAACAAGCTCTCATCAGTCTTTGGCATAACTTTCAACCATGTTACCCTGCACCCTGTAACCGGGACCAACTGGGAGATGGGTGCCAGCAAGAACCTGCCCGATCATCCTCTCTTCAAAGGGGTTTCAAAGATCTATATTAAAGAGATTTCAACTCTTAAACTTAGCGGAAAAGCGAAACCCATACTCACCGAGAATGGTAAGGTCCTTATAGCTGAAGCCAGCTATGGCAAGGGTTACATTTTTGCCATTGGTGATCCATGGATTTATAATGAATATATCGATCACGACAGGCTGACCACTGACTTTGAAAACCGCAAGGCAGCTGAAAATCTGACAAAACTACTACTTGGTAAAACGAAATAAATCCTGATGCCATGAGACTTTCTCGTTTTAAAATTCCGGCAATAATAGCTCTGACCTTTGCTTTCTCAGTTGTATTAAATAACGTCTTATCGGGTCAGCATGTATCGAGGGAAAAATCGATGCAGGCAATGGTTCTCGCGAACAAATACTTCATGGAGAAGTGGAGTGACGTTGGAAAGACTATCGTAACCGAACGTGAAAGACCAAGCAATATTTGGACAAGGGGCGTTTATTATGAAGGGTTGATGTCTCTCTACAAACTCAATCCTGATCCGTCTTATCTTCAGTACGCGGTATCGTGGGGTGAGTTTCACAAGTGGGGGTTAAGGAATGGTACCAGGACTCGCAACGGCGACGATCAGTGCTGCGGTCAGACCTATATCGATTTATATCTCCTCGACAAGTCTAAAGCGGAAAGGATAAAGGATATAAAAACCTGCATCGACAACATGTTAGCCACTGAAAAAATTGATGACTGGACATGGATCGACGCTATTCAGATGGCGATGCCCGTTTACGCCCGTCTCGGGCAGTTGCTTGATGACGAGAAGTATTTCGACAGGATGTTCGAGATGTACATGCATACCAAAACGAAGCAGGGTGGGAGCGGATTATACAACCCGGCGGATCACCTGTGGTGGAGGGACAAGGATTTCACACCTCCCTACAAGGAACCAAACGGGGAAGATTGTTACTGGTCGAGAGGTAATGGCTGGGTGCTTGCCGCGCTTGTAAGGACCATAGACTGTCTTCCTGAAAAAAGTATTTACCGGAAAGAATTTCTGACTACATACAAGGAGATGGTTGATGCGCTGATAGCCTGCCAGCGTCCGGATGGTTTCTGGAATGTCAGCCTTCACGATGCCAATCATTTCGGGGGTAAGGAGCTTACCGGTACATCTTTATTCGTGTATGGAATTGCCTGGGGTGTTAACAAAGGTGTGCTTCCGAAGAAAAAGTATATGGCAGCAATTGATAAGGCATGGGACGGGCTGGTAAGAGACTGCGTTCATCCCAATGGCTTCCTGGGGTGGGTACAGGGAACAGGCAAAGAGCCCAAGGATGGTCAACCGGTTGGTTATGATAATGTTCCGAACTTCGAGGATTTCGGTTTGGGCTGTTTTTTGCTGGCCGGTTCGGAGATGTACAGGTTGAAAAAGAAATAGACAATTCTCTTTCGCTTACCTGATTAGCTTCTAATACAGAGGTTTCTATTAAATACAAGTTCCATTTATGAGAGCTATTTTCCTCTTTCTTGCCATCATGCTTGGCGGTCTGTCTTTTTATCCTTTTAAAGATGGATCAGTTGTCCAGATTGAAAAGATCGACAGGGGAATGGTTGCGGTAAGAACAGGTCCGGATTCAGTTTTTATATCATGGCGTCTGCTCGCCACTGACAATCCAAATACCGCCTTCAATATTTATCGTGACAACAAGAAGCTGAATACTAAGCCATTAAACGAAGTGACGTTTTTCATTGATACTGTTAAAAAGGATTGCACCTACTCAGTAAGGACCACGAGGGGTAAGAATGAGGAAAAGGATAAGTGCAAGGTTTGGGATGCAAAGTATCTAAGGATACCTCTGAACAGGCCGGAAGGTGGTATCATGGAGGAGGAAGTTCAGGGAGGGAGGCAGCAGCAGGGTAATAATACGAGGCCGGACAGAAGGCAATATAACTATTCCCCTGGTGACGCGAGCGTGGCTGATCTTGATGGTGATGGCCAGTACGAGATAATCCTGAAATGGGATCCTTCAAACGCCCGCGATAATGCCTCAGATGGTTATTCGGCTGACGTGCTTATTGATGCTTATGAGCTTGACGGTACCCAGCTATGGAGAATCGATCTTGGAAGGAATATCAGGGCAGGTGCGCATTATACCCAATTGATGGCATATGATCTCGACGGCGACGGGAAAGCCGAGCTGGCCTGTAAAACAGCTGACGGGACTAAAGATGGAAAAGGTGGCATTATCGGCGATAAGGATGTGGACTGGGTAAATGAGCGAGGCAAGATTGTTAGTGGTCCGGAATACCTGACAATATTCAAAGGGACGACAGGCGAGGAACTTAAAACTGTTAAATATATACCTGACAGAGGCAATATATGTGCATGGGGTAATAATGAATGCAACGGGAACAGGGTAGACAGGTTTCTTGCCTGCATTGCCTATCTTGATGGGATACATCCGAGCCTCGTCATGTGCAGGGGATATTACGGGAGACTGACAATATGCGCCTGGGACTGGCGGGATGGCGACCTTACGCGTAGATGGTTCTTCGATTCAGATGCTGGACACCCGGAATGCATGGGACAGGGGAATCATAACCTCTCGGTGGCTGATATTGATGGAGATGATCGTGACGAGATAGTATACGGTTCGAGTGCTTATGATGATGACGGGAAGCCTCTATACACGACTGGTATGGGCCATGGAGACGCTATGCATCTCGCTGATGTCGATCCGTCAAATACGGGGCTCGAGGTATGGGGTGTCAAGGAGACCGGGGGCTTTGGCGGGGTACTTCATGATGCCCGTACAGGAAAGATATTAATGAGTGTCCCTGCTGAGGGTGATACCGGCAGAGGACTTGCCGCGGATCTTTATCCACAGATTGAGGGTATGGAGATGTGGTCCTCTTCTTCAAAAGGAATATTTGATTCCAGGGGAAACAAGATAACTGACAGGATGCCTTCTGTAAATTTCAGAATATACTGGGATGGGGATTTACAAGACGAGCTGCTTGACAAATCATTTATTGATGACTGGGACTATGTCAACCACAGGAACATCAGGTTGCTGGACGCCTCGGCCAACGGGGGGCTATCAATAAACGGGACAAAGGCAACGCCGGTAATCAGTGCCGACATACTCGGCGACTGGCGGGAGGAGGTTATTTTCAGGGGAGCAGACAACAGTTCATTACTGCTTTACACGACAACAATCCCTACACGATACAGGATCACTACACTAATGCATGATCATGTTTACAGGATGGGAATAGCGTGGCAAAATGTCGTGTACAACCAGCCACCTCATACCGGATTCAGTCCGGCTTCGTTGAAATTTAACACGGGTAACTAAACTAACCTTCACAAAAAAGTAAATATGAAAAAACTGTTTTTTATCCCGATGATCCTGGTGGCATTAGCCATCACGTGGTCATGCACCGAGAGCCCCCGATCGCTCACCGATGCGACTCCCGAATCGGTAAATGTGTCAGCCGAAAGGCTTGCCAGAATTGATAATATGCTGCAACAGGCAGTAGACAGTGGCTGGATTGCCGGTGTCACAGGATTTGTTGCACGCGATGGCAGGATTGTATACAACAAGGCATTTGGCTTCAGCAGTATCGAGTCGAAAGTACCCATGAAGACAGATGATATCTTCAGGATCGCTTCCCAGAGCAAAGCTATCGCGAGCACTGCCGTGATGATGCTTTTCGAGGAAGGTAAATTTCTCCTTGACGATCCGGTTTCAAAGTACATACCTGAATTCGCACATCCGGTTGTCCTCGATCAGTTTAACGCCAAGGATACAACCTACACCACCAAACCGGCAACTCGCGAGATTACCATAAGGGACCTTTTAACCCATACCTCGGGTATTGATTACGCCGGCATAGGTTCACCTAATATGAATGCAATCTATGCTAAAGCCGGCATTCCCGTCGGTTTCGAGAGCAGAAAGCTTCTTATCGGTACCGAGATGAAGAAACTCGGTAAGTTGCCCCTTGTTCATAACCCGGGTGAAAGATGGACCTACGGCCTGAACATTGATGTTCTCGGCTACCTTGTTGAAATATGGTCAGGAGAGAGTTTTGACCAGTATCTGAAGAAACATTTGTTCGAGCCTCTTGGAATGAATGATACCTATTTTTATATCCCCGGGGAAAAAGCAAATCGTCTTGTCGCTGTTCATGCCACTGACCAGTCGGATAAACTGGTAGTTGTCAAAAACCCCATGACGGAATACCCGCTTTCCAACGGTACATACTTCTCTGGAGGTGCCGGGCTTAGTTCAACAACAAAGGATTACGCTGCATTTCTCCAGATGATACTTGATAAAGGTGTCTATGATGGGAAAAGAATATTATCACGGAAAACAATAGAACTGATGCTGGCTAACCAGATAGGTAATCTCAGTCTTGGCAAAGATAAGTTCGGGCTCGGTTTCCAGATAACCACACCTGAAGGATCTTCCGTATCGGGCATGTCGGAGGGTAGTTTTTCATGGGGAGGCTACTGGTCAACAACATATTGGGGAGACCCGGGAGAAAAGCTCGTCTGCCTTCTTTTCATCAACCAGTCACCAATGAACCACGGTGAAGTACATGGCAAATTCAGATCATTGATATACCAGGCTCTGACTGACTAAAGCAGGAACAGAAAAGATTAGTGCCGGCATCATCATTTCATTGCCGGCATTTCTTTTCAACGAATTATCAGTATTTCTTCAGAAGATCGAGAAGTTTGCTATCGAGTTTGTGTCCGTACCAGTCGGCATATTCAATATCTTTCCTGCCCGAGTCTAGTATGCCGAAATCGCCGCGGAAGTTCCATAACGCGTAGCCGATTCCATTGCTCGTGAGGATATCAGCGACATCGCCGAACCAAGCGAGGAAGACATCGTGAGGTGTCTTGTTGTAGCAACCGCACTCGCCGCAATGAACACCGACTCCCGAGTTTTTAAGGTCAATCCAGGGTTTATATTGTTCCTCCAGTTTTTCGCGTCCGAATTGTTTTCCATCAATCATGCCCGGCCATACCGGCTTTGGAGCCATTGACGGATCCTTCCAGACCCATGAGGCCTGGTAATGAGAAACGTAATGTGGCCAGTATCCCCTGCAGCTCTGGGCTATATCAAGATCAGACAACTCGGGTATTACAATGTTCCCTCCGCTATTCCCGTCAGCGATGATTAGCCTGTCGGGGTTTATCTCGCGGATTGCCGTGGCAACCGAGCTGGCAACCTTCCTGTACACCGCGCCCGGCACGAGTTCCTTCCTGGCATACTGGTCGTTCATATCTTCTATATATGCAGGTTCATTCACCAGATCGAAGCTGAGTCTTGAACCGGCTATACCCTTGTACCTCCTGGCCCACATCTTCCAGTGTTCCCTGAAAGCATCCTGTGCTTCCTCATCTTTCCAGAGGTTGAATGGCTCGTGGAAGCCGGCATTGATACAATATCCCGGAGCCCTGTGAAGATTCAGGCTTACATGCATGTTGTATTTATGTGCAAGCAAAATGAGCTTGTCAACTTTCTCAAGAACCGAATTATCGAAGTTCAGGATCTCATCTTTCCTTATGTCGCGGCTCCTGTCGAAAGACAGGTACCTGGGATAAGCCATCGGTATTCTCACGAAATCAAATCCCCAGTCCGACATCCACTTCAGGTCATCCTCTGTTGTGGCCGACTGACCTTCTCTTGTTGGAGGGTAAGGTGAAAAAAAATCGAGCAGGTTGAATCCCTTCCACCTTGGTAGTTTATTCCCGGCAGCTGGTTTGTTCCCGTTGAACATTACCGATGGACTGATTGCCACCGCGGTGGCAGCAATTGCTGAATTTCTGATGAACGATCTTCTGTCGCTTGCCATTTCAATTATTTATTTACTGGAACATTATTTTTTTAATTGCACCGGGGTTATTGTGACAGGTCCTTTTAACCCTGATACCCTGGGCTCCCACGAGGAAGCATCAAAAATCCCGTTCTTCCTGTTCTGTGGAAGCCTCGCCGGGAAATTGACATTGTAAAACTCCTTCCAATTGACATTTGCCCTGTCGAGCGCGGCTATCCTGTTTGCAGCAAGATTCGTAACCCTGACTTTGATATTGTTCTCTGCCTTCAGGTCATTCTTCTTTACAACAAAGGTAAATGAGGGACCGATCAGGCCCGCAATCTCCCGTCCATTAAGAAAGACCCTCGCGCTCTCGTGCACCTCTCCAAGGTTTATCAGCCATGCATCCGCTTTAACATCAGGGAAATCAAGGCGGGCTGAATACTCGGCTGTTCCTGAGAAGTCTTTGTAATCAGTTCCGGCAAGCTCGGTCCATGCCTGGAGCCTTTCAAGTTCTATTTCACCTGGCAGGACTGGTCCACCTTCAATAAAGCGAAGATGCCATTTCGCGGGTAACTCGAGTGCTTCACCAGCAGGCTGGTAAAAACGGTAATTAGTCCCGCTGGTCTTTTTGGCCAGCACAGCAATTACTAGTGATTCTTCAGGGTCAAGTTTAATATAGAAAGAGGTGTTGCTTTTTGTGAAAGTGCCTTTTACGATTCCCTTTTCACCATTTGAAGGATTAAAAACTGCAACACTTTTCCCGGGGGTCGCAAGAGTGATATTTCCCGAGTAAGCCTTCCCGGAATTGTTCTTAATGAAATACCAGTTACCCTTGAAATTGTGTCTGCGGGTAAATTCCAATCCACTGTCTGTCATCATCTCTCTCCTGACAGCTGCTGCCTCAAGTAATTTCTCCAGATCATTGCCTTTCAAAATTCTTCCATTCCCGTATTTCGCGACCTCCAATCCCTCAACACCGGTTGGACCGAATTGTAATTCACTTTTCAGGAAGCTGTAAAGTTCCCTGTTCTCCTCGAGTTTAGACAGTCCAGGGACATCCCCTGGGAATTCACCATATATTATGATGGTAGCACCCTTGTCAGCAAGATTGATGAACCTGTTGAAGGTTGAGACTGGAATATATTTACAATCGGGTAGTATTATTGTCTGGTATGGAGAGCCTCCGGTGTATAACGAATTTTCTGTAAATATCACGTTAGAGAGCTGAAGATCAGATATATAATCGAATGAATAGCCCCTGGTGAGCATCATGTCAGCAGCTTTCCTGAAATTAGTTCCATTGAATTTAGGACTTATAGCATCAAAATGTTCAAGCAGGAGGTTATTATAGTCTGAGAACCTGTCAAACACTGGGAAATAGAGAAGTATGTCGTTCGATGCCGTGGTGTTTTGCAGCACGGACTGAACCCGGGTTACGTACTGGTTAAGAAGGTTGAAATCAGCCCAGATCGGGTTTGCAGGTGAAAATTCAACTGCCGCGTAAAACTGGAAGCCGGGCCATGGTTCACTTGCCGGGGAGAAACAGGTCCCGTGGTAGAAAACATGGTTTACGCCTGCAATGAAGTAATTATCCACGTTCTTTCTTACATCTGCAAGTGTCGACGTGAAGTGTTCTCCCAGCCAGGTTGCCGCCTCGGCTGAAACAAGTTTTTTGCCTGTAACGTTTGCTGCTGAAGTCGCGAATTTTGATCTCAGTATATCTGTTCCCTCGGTTTCCGGAATATCAGATGCAGCATACAAATCAAGAATATTAGCCGGAGACCCGTGCGACTGGTTTCTCGTGACTTTTCCCTTTTTGTTTGCCCAGCTTGTCCATCCCCTTGTGAAATTGTCAAGGATAAGATCCGAGATTGTTTGCCTGTAATCGCAGAGAACTCTTGCATTCATTTCAGGTGAGTCTTTCTGGAAAAGGGCAGGGAGGTAGTTCTTCAGGTCATAACCCCTCCTTTCCTTGAATTCAGAAAAGAATCCAGGGGTCCAGTCAGACTGTCCTCTCGCGTCATCAACCTCGTAAGAGTCATTGAAAAACCCTCTTAGACTGGTGATATTATACCCCTTGAACGCCTTGTCAAACTTATCAAGATAATCCTTTATAGCCGTTGATGAAAAGTGATCGATAACATAACCTTCCCCGCCCGGGCCTGCCCTCTCTACCATTTTCCCATGCCATCCCTCGAATAATGCATGAAGTGTCCATCTGCCTTCTGGAGCAACCCAGTCCAGTTCACCATCGCTGTTAACTTTTTCTGTCAGGTCTATTATTTGTCCATTGTCTGAATAAGCCATTAATAAAATGAAAGGAATTTGCTTTTTAAACCGGATCTGGTCAACAGACAGTTCCTGAAGATTCCTGTTTGAAGAAACGGGGTCGGTGATGTTTTCTATGTCCGTCCTGTAAGTGCCGCTCCATCTGATGAATGGTTCCTGGGTGAAGGCGACTTTCTCACCGAGCCTCTCTCCTCCGGTGAGGATGTAAGTCTTGTGAGCCAGGTATTTTGCAGCATCATTATCTGTTACCCAGGGACCCCCGAAAGGCCAGCTTGAGGAGTTGGCAAGATCAATTCCAAGTCCCGTTGAAGCTGTTTCCTGTAAAATATATTGAAACATGTCCATCCAGGCAGGAGAAAGAAAATTCACGAATTTGTCTTCCTGTCCCCTTACTCCATAGAGGACGGTAAGTTCCAGACCTCCTAAACCGGCATTAGTATACGCTGTCAGAGCTTTCTTCATGTCATCCTTTGTCGCTATGCTGCCAGGCCACCACCATCTTGTCCACGGCTTTGTCTCGGGTCTGACAGCAGGCCAGGATAGTGTCTGTTCGGGCTGCTGGGCCCTGATTAACAAGGGAAAGATTGTAAGTAGTACAAGAATATATTTTCTCATCTGTTCTGTTTTTCCATGTTTCAAATCACACTCTTCTGATTCCTTTTCAGGTCAAAACAGTGACTGTATTATTTCTGATCTGGTATTCCAAAATAGAACCAGAGTCTATGCTTTATTAACCCGTTCATTTTCGTGAGCTTGCCTGCAGGGCCATAAACTGAAGCGTCTGTAGTAAGTCCGGTCGCCAGCTTTGAACCAACCGGCGGAATACAATCGAGTATCGAGATATCACCCGCAGGCAGCAACGGGTAGGAGATTGGACCGGTAATACCATGAAAATCAAACAGCCGAAGATATAGTCCCTCGTCCTCGCTGCCGATGAAAACCTTTCCCTGTGCCGTCCCAAGCTCCAGCCATGTCAATCCGGAAAAGTATCCCTTGAACTCTGGATAGTACACTGGTGTGGCCCCGGTCTGAATGTTGTTATTTACCTTTTCCCATACATTCGGATTAACGCCCTGTAACCTGTTTTTCCATACCCTGTATGGTCCGTTACCGAGCCAGGTTGCCCTGATTGTCCAATTCTCGGGATAGGAAAAGCTTATCCCGGCATACTGGTATTCACCATCGAGCCCGTATTCGTAATCCAGGCTTAGCCAGCCTGAGCTGTACATCTTCCATGTTGTTTTTCCCAGTTCACCTTCGCGGTTGAATGTCACAACCCTGCAATCCTTCTCCTGATGTTCCTCTACCGAGATCACCTTTCCTGCAGCTCGTGTAAAAACGGGACCTTTACCAAAACCGAGGTTAGTCCTGTTATTATATGTTATCCTTGAGATATAACCGGTAATCTTACTAAAAACGACTGAAGTGCCATTGGCCTTTAACGTAATTGTACTGTCTGTGGCTGACGATTCTGTCTCCTTCTCGCCAACGAGTTTAATTATGTCCCCGAGAATTTCCTTGTTCTTTCTGATTTTCCAGGTCCATGTATAAATCTCGTTACCGAACGGGTCTGTCGCGGTGAGGACAAGTGCATCATTGCCCGTCAGGTTCTGAATACTCCCCAGGTCAATAATACCTTTCTTCCCGGGGGAAACACTGGGAGAACTTATTTTAAATGTTGATGTTGTCTCATAACCGGCTTGTTTGGAGTATGGTCTGGCATAATTAACCAGTTTGCCGGTGAAAGTGCATTTGTCAAAGTTCGTGAAATGAAACCTGTTTTCTGCCTCAATCTTCCCGTCAAAGTGTTCAGGCAGTTCCTTCAGTGTTATGTGAACCGGGGAGTAGATTTCCCTGATTGCAAAAAAGCTTCCTTCTTTCTCCCTGTGTGGCCCAAGTAGTCCGTCAGGGGCGTTGACGCCGTCAGTGTCAATGAACCCGTTAAGGTCGGTTCTGGATAGTCCTTCGTCGAGCATTGCCCATATAAAGCCTCCACCCGAGCGTTCCGAAGTCCAGAGAAGCTCCCAGTAATCAGCAAGTCCAGCTGCGCCGCCACCGTCATCCTGTGCGTGAAGAAATTCTGTCGGCATGTAAATAAGCGAGTCTTTGAGTATGGTTGAAGCACTCTGGTAGGTCTCGTAGTGATTGCAATCAATACCGTTAAAGGCGTTTCCGGGCCGGTGATGCGCATGAATAACATCTCTTCCTGAAAGATCATACCTGGTAAATTCACGGTCAAGTTCCTTGTTTGTACCACCCTCGTTGCCATTCACCCAGAACAGGACTGATGGATGATTGCGGTCGCGTGTAACCATCTCCTTTACAAGCTTCTTCCCGACAGGTGTGTCATAAGCTCTCTGCCAGCCTGCCAGCTCGTCGAGTACATATAGCCCGAGCGAATCGCATAAATCGAGAAAGACTTCATCGGGTGGGTAATGACTCATCCTTACTGCATTCATATTCATTTCCTTGATGAGCTTAACATCGTTGAGACAAATCTCCCTGTTCAGTGTCCTGCCTGTTTCTGGCCAGAAGCTGTGCCTGTTGACCCCTTTCATCCTAACCTTTACTCCATTGACATAAATGCCATCTCCGTGCCTTACCTCTATGGTTCTGAACCCGAATTTGGACGAAACATTATAGATTGTTTTCTTCCCATCCCTCAGCTCCATCCTCAGGGTGTAAAGAACAGGTGTCTCACTGGTCCATTGTATCGGATCCGTCACTTTGCAGCTTGTGGTGACAACCGTATCATTTTGCTGGATGCCGATTGAAGAAGCTGCCACGATTCTGCCATCAGGACTCGTTATCTCGTAGTGTATTGTCCTACCAGGCTTTAAAGTTTTTGGAAAAATGTTCATTACGAATTTTCCATCGGCCGATGCGGAGATCGAGAACCCTGTTACATGTTCTGCAGGGTAGATCTCGAGGTAAACCGGTCTGAAAATACCACCAAAGTTCCAGTAGTCACCATATCTTTCAGCCCTGTTAACAGATTCATCAGTAGATAATTTACTAACTGTGACCTCCAGCGTGTTTTCCTCACCCAGTCTGATCTTATCAGTTATGTCGTACGAGAACCTGTAAAAGCTGCCCTTGTGTATTTCGCCCGCCGGTTTCCCGTTTATTTTGACCTCAGTCTCTGTCATCGATCCCTCGAAGACAAGCTTCACAACTTTCCCTTTCCACTCCGGGCTGGCCATGAACGTTTTCCTGTAAAGTCCCTTCTCGTCGGCATACTTGTATTTCGGTCCGTAGGAGTAACCATTCCTGCCGTATTCATAAGTCCCGAATCCCTGCTGCTCCCAGCACGAGGGAACTTCTATTTTTGTCCAGTAACCGCTTTTTCTTCCACCCGTGCAGAAAAAATCCCAGGTCGCGGTGTTATAAGCTCCACTTCCCGACAGGTATATTACCTTTTTATCATTCGCCATCGCCAGAGCCAGTTCAGGCAACAGGCAGAGTATTATCAGAGCGAGAAAGAGATTTCTTTTCATCATAATTTGTTTCCACGGGTTAAAAATGTGGCTGACTTGTTTGAAGGCACTTTGAAAAATCAGTTTTTAGTTGGGTTTAGCATTACCGGTGAAGGAGGACTGGCAGGCAGGAAGAATTTTTCAAAGGGATCTGGTACCCTTGGGTCAAACTGACCCGCCTCGGCCCTAAGGTAGCTGGCAAGTCCCAGGTTGTTGCTCTTTATCCCTGTAATTATGCAACGAGCGAGTTCATATGCCCCGTAAAGATTAAAATGAGTATTGTCGTTAAGAGCTTCAGTCTGGCCCGGGAACGAGTTGGCTGGGTAGATGACAAATAGCTTCCTGGAGTCCGCGGAGCCGAGTGTTTCGTATAATGTTCTGGTCATGCTATTCAAGTCTATAAATGGCACGTTCAGCTCAAGTGCGACTTTTCTTGCTGCTTCGGGATAATCGCCTAGCGAGTTAGTTATTTTTCCATTTTCGTCAAATGATCGTCTGTTTGCAGGCGATACAATGACTGGGTTTCCACCTTTTGCCCTGAACTCGTTAACGAAGAGGCGCATTCTTTCAGAGTATGATCCGTACGCGCCATCAGCAGGACCCTTTTCCTTCTGATCGTTATGACCAAACTCGATAAACAGATAATCACCTGGCTTCATCATGTCAAGTATTTTGCTGAACCTGTTCGAAGACAGGAAACTTCCAAGTGAAAGTCCCGATTCAGCCTGGTTGGAGACGGCCGCTCCTTCTTTAAGGAACCTTGGAAAGATCTGCCCCCACGATGCCCATGGATCATCATCCTGGTCAACAACTGTTGAATTGCCGGCCAGGAAGACCGTTACTGGTTTTTCAGCGGGAGTTATTTCCAAAGTAACAAGACAGGGCCTTTTACCGGAAAACTGGAAGGTCAGTTTTTCATCCCAGTCGAGCTTGTATTCCTCCCTTGGTTTCCTCTTTACTTCCTCGCCAGTTCCTGCTATCAAGGGTCTCCTTATATTTACCGTTGCCCTGAGGTCAGAATACTCACCTGGCTTCGTAGTTATATCCTGAAACAATAATCTTCTTGACTCGACCCACACGGTTGTGTTTGATGCTTCCCTGCTGTCACCTGTCATTATCCTTATATTGTAATTGCCCTCGGGAAGGACCACCGAGAAGAAAAATGGTTTCCCGGATGTGACGAATCCTCCCTTGAGAGATTTGTTTGATTTTCTTATAACAGCTTCAGGATGAGTATCAAAATCGTACCCGTATTTTGTTGAAGACGATAGTTTGTTACCTGGTTCAACCTTCGTGTAGCCACTGGTCATCGCATCGGGGTTGAAGGCGAATTTATAATCTCTTCTTTCCTGAGCATTCAGTGCGAAGCAGGCATGCAGGGCGATTATGCAACAGAGACAATGGATTTTTGTATTCATGATACTAATTAATTCCGTGCTGAGGTAACAGGTTAAATGAAGTTAC
Source organism: Bacteroidales bacterium (assembly GCA_046329885.1). Taxonomy (GTDB): domain Bacteria; phylum Bacteroidota; class Bacteroidia; order Bacteroidales; family VadinHA17; genus LD21. The sequence continues at coordinate 2,436 of JAXLTU010000031.1, read as the reverse complement.
CTGTATGATCTCCAGTCTGAACCGAGAGGATAAAACATTACTGCTGAATCGTTAATCACAATCTGGTAGCTCTTCGAGAGCCTGAGGATTTCTGCACCAGCCATGATAACCGGGCCGTATCCATGAGCAGCGTTGACATTCACGGGACGGTTGTAGTAAAACAGCGGGTCGAAAGCCATACCAGTTCCAACACAGGTTCCTTCAACCTGTCCCTGGGCATTTACCTTGGTCTGCACGGCGTTCCATCCTGCAAGTGCCATCGGGCCAAATGCTGATGCATCAATCCATTTCTTGTTTATTCCATGAGCGATGCAATAGGTGAAAATTGCGGTGGCAGAAGTCTCGTAATATGAATCGTTCCTGTTTAAAAGCTGGTGCCAGAATCCGGTACCAGACTGCAAGGCGGCAAGACCTCTGACGTGATCGCGATAAAGCTGAAGCAGGTTATTTCGCAGCGAATGATTCTCCGGTAAAACATCCAGAAGTTCACAAAGGGTAAGCAGGGCCCAGCCGTTACACCTTCCCCAATAGAATTCTGGATGAGTATCCATATCCTGAACCCATCCGTGCATGAAAAGTTTTTCATTCTTGTTGAACATCCTTTGCGAGAACTGTATTACCTGCTTTACTGCATCCTCGTAATAATTATTGTCGCTTGTAAGTTTCCCCATCTGCGATAGAGCCGGGACACTCATGTAAAGATCATCAAGCCAGAGGGTGTTGGGGAGTGGCCTGTTACGTGCCAGTGTCCCATCCTTGAGTCTAAACTGTTTTGTCGAGATGTAGTTTATGTAATTATCGATTATTGGTCTGAGCGATTCATCCTTTGTATACCTGTAGGTTTTTATCATTGCGGCGCACATCGAGCCGGCATCATCGAGAGCCCTGGGTTCCGTAACCGACCCTACCGGGTTCCTGGTTCTCTGGACAGAACTTCCTTTGGTACGATAGTAATTCGCCAGGGCGGCAATTTGCTCAATCCTTTTCCTGGTAAATTCCGAATACTTTTCATCACCAGTTACATCTGAAGCAATGAGCATGGCAGAATATGTTACACCCCATTCGTAGCTGACAGGCCTGAATACACCCTGGAAAAATGTCGTGTTCTGGTCAACCAAAGCGAGATCCGTGACATCATTTTTAGTCTGGCTATTAATTAGTTTAGCGGGAGAAGAGGTTTCCAGGTAATTATATATCCGGTCTATTACCGCCACGATATCCTCTGTCTTTGGCAATCCGTAAGGAACGGGATAATCAGGCTGCAAAGCATGCAGCGGTGTGTTCACATCCGTCATGACTGACTTCTGATTCTGAGCTGTAACGGATACTCTCGTGATTACCACCAGGAGGAAAAGAATAGTAAATTTTCTCATATATCAGCTTATAATAATTATTTAATGAATACAGGCAAAAAAAAGCAGATACCGACGAAGGTATAAAAAATGACAGGCTTTGCAGACCGGTTTTAACATAAATTAATAAAGTATGGCTGTTAGTTTAACGATTGATATTACCAGAGATTAATGTTTTTTCTAACTTTATCCGTTCAACTGAAAAACAAATCCTAACCATGAAAACTAAAATTACCTTCATTACCTTTTTATTATCCCTGGTATTATTAGCCTGGTCCTGCAAGAACGAGCAACAAGTTCAACCAGCTCCTGCAAAAGTCAATGTTTCAGAATTCGTGGGTCAATGGGCTCTCGATATAGACGGAGGCTGGGTAGGATGGCTTGAAGTAAGGCAGGAAGAGAATTATCTCGATGGCAAACTACTTTGGAAATGGGGCAGTGTTGAACCAGTGGGTTTTATTTTTCTTGCCGCTGACCATTATCTGATCGCGACGAGGACAGGAGCCGTTATAAGAACCCAGGATGCCGATGGTAAACCATTGAGGGTACAGACCAACACTGAATGGATTGAAGTTGAGAAGGATGGAGAAAAGATAAAGGGAGTAATGATTCAACCTCGTGGAAACGGGCTTGGAGTTGATTCAACTTTATTCACGGGAGTAAAACTTCCCGAAGTAGGGCCCGCTCCTGATCTTTCAAAGGTTAAATTCGGGGAACCTGTAAATCTGTTCAATGGAAAGGATCTTACCGGATGGAAGATGGTTGATGAGAAAACAACGAGCGGTTTTTCGGTTGTCGATGGGATACTTACTAATGATCCGGCGCAAAAGGAAGGTCAGCCACATATTAGCTATGGAAACCTCAGAACAGAGCAGGAATTCACTGATTTCAACCTCAAGCTCGAGGTTAACGTGCCGGCAGGCAGCAACAGTGGGGTCTACCTGAAAGGGATGTACGAGATACAGGTTCTTGATTCTTACAAGAAACCTCTCGATCCTCATAACATGGGTGCAGTCTATAGCAGGATCACACCATCGGTGAACGCCGAGAAACCAGCGGGAGAATGGCAGGCACTCGATATTAC
>JAXLTU010000030.1:0-53425 GCA_046329885.1 Bacteroidales bacterium | reverse complement strand
CCTGACGAACCCGTGAAAGTGATATTAGGCGCACTGGCATTGTTACATACCGCCGTCGTGCCACTTATTGCCGCCGTTGGCAACGGGTTGACTGTTATTATTGCTGAACCGGTCTGGTTCTGGCTGCAGGTCGTGCTGCTCGCGTCCCGCACACTCACCAGGGCATATGTAAAGGTCCCGGCAGTCGTAGTCGGAGCAGACACAGTAACTGTATTTCCACTAGTTGTAGTAACTGTCTGGTTACTTCCGCCGTTGATGGTGTATGTGAACGTGTAAGGTGCTGTTCCTCCAGCCCCCGTGAACGTGATATTTGGTGATAGAGCATTTCTGCAAACAGCAGTAGTCCCGCTTATCGAAGCAGTTGGAAGCGGGTTGATAGTGACTACAGCTGTACCAGTCTGAAGCTGCGAACATATTGTACTGCTGGCATCTCTTACACTGACGAGAGAATACGTGAATGATCCGGCCGTGGATGTAGCAACGGCAAGTGTGACACTACTACCTGAAGTTGTCGTGATTGTAAGATTACTTCCGCCATTAATTGTATAAGTGAAGGTGTAAGGAGCTGTACCGTTTGCACCGGTAAAAGTTATGTTTGGTGATGCGGCATTGAGACAAACAGAAGTGGTACCGCCTATTGTAGCTGTAGGCAACGGGTTGACCGTGACTACCGCCGTGCCTGACTGGCTCTGGCTGCACGTGGTGCTGCTTGCATCCTGGACGCTGACAAGAGCGTAAGTATAGGTACCGGATGTTCCGGTTGGTACACTAACTGATACTGCATTGCCACTTGTAGTTGTTACGGTCTGATTGCTTCCACCATTAATAGTATAAGTAAACGTATATGGTGCTGTTCCGTTAGCACCTGTAAAGGTAACGCTTGGTGTGGCGGCATTTCTGCAGACAGCAGTAGTACCGCTTATCGTTGCTGTTGGCAGCGGGTTGACTGTTACCACGGCGCTTCCGGTCTGTGCCTGGCTGCAGGTCGAACTGCTGGCGTCGCGAACGCTCACCAGCGCGTACGTGTATGTTCCTGCCGTCGTCGTCGGGGCAGATACTGTCACGCTGCTCCCGCTCGTAGTCGTTACTGTCAGGTTACTGCCCCCGTTGATGGTGTACGTGAACGTGTACGGAGCTGTACCGTTCGCTCCGGTGAACGTGATGTTCGGTGAGGCCGCGCTTCGGCAGACCGAGGTCGTACCGCTTATCGTGGCCGTCGGTAACGGGTTGACCGTCACTATCGCGCTGCCACTCTGTGACTGGGTGCAGGTCGTGCTGCTTGCATCCCTGACACTTACCAGGGCGTACGTGAACGTCCCGGATGTACCTGTCGGTACCGAGACAGTGATGTTGTTGCCAACGGTCGTCGTGATGGTCTGGTTACTGCCACCGTTGATCGTGTAGGTGAACGTGTACGGAGCCGTCCCATTGGCTCCAGTGAACGTGACATTTGGTGAGCTCGCATCCTTGCATACCGAGGTCGTGCCACTTATAGTCGCCGTCGGTAACGGGTTAACTGTCACTATCGCGCTGCCAGTCTGTGCCTGCAAGCACGTCGAACTGCTGGCGTCACGAACGCTTACCAATGCGTAGGTATACGTCCCTGCTGTTGTCGTCGGGGCCGATACCGTTACACTATTGCCGCTGGTCGTCGTTACTGTCTGGTTGCTGCCCCCGTTGATAGTGTACGTGAACGTGTACGGCGCTGTGCCGTTCGCTCCAGTGAACGTGATGTTCGGCGAACTCGCGCTCCTGCACACTGCTATGGTCCCTCCTATCGTCGCTGTCGGTAACGGGTTAACCGTCACCACGGCACTTCCGGACTGCGTCTGGCTGCATGTCGTGCTGCTCGCGTCCCTGACGCTCACCAGGGCGTACGTGTACGTCCCTGCCGTGGCCGTCGGTACCGAGACCGTCACGCTGCTACCGCTTGTCGTCGTTACTGTCTGGTTACTGCCTCCGTTGATAGTGTACGTGAACGTGTACGGCGTTGTACCTCCTGAGCCCGTGAACGTGATGTCAGGTGATGTACCATCCTTGCATACAGAGGTCGTGCCGCTTATCGTCGCCGATGGTAACGGGTTAACTGTCACCACCGCGCTCCCGGTCTGTGCCTGGCTGCATGCCGTGACGCTAGCGTCCTGAACACTTACCAGCGTGTACGTGTATGTACCGGCTGTCGTCGTCGGCACTGGTACCGTTATACTGTTTCCTACTGTCGTCGTTACTGTCTGGTTCGTTCCCAGGTTGATCCTGTACGTGAACGTGTACGGAGCTGTCCCGCCCGAGCCCGTGAACGTCACGTTAGGCGAGGCGGCGTTACGACAAACTGACGTCGTGCCACTTATCGTCGCTGTCGGTAACGGGTTAACCGTTACTGTCGCGCTTCCTCCCTGCACCTGTGTACAGGTCGTGCTGCTAGCGTCCCTCACGCTAACTAGTATGTAACTGAAGGTTCCTGTCGTTGCCGTCGGTACAGACACCGTCACGCTGTTGCCAATCGTCGTCGTTACTGTCTGGTTGCTGCCGCTGTTGATGTTATAAGTGAACGTGTACGGAGCTGTCCCGTTTGATCCCGTGAACGTGATAACCGGTGAACTACCGTTCTGGCATACTGACGTCGTACCGCTTATCGACGCTGCCGGTAACGGGTTGACCGTCACTACAGCGCTTCCAGTCTGCGCCTGGCTGCATATCGTGCTGCTCGCGTCCGTGACACTGACCAGGGCGTACGTGAACGTCCCAGAGGTCCCTGTCGGTACCGCTACAGACACGCTGCTCCCGCTCGTCGTCGTTACCGTCTGGTTGCTCCCTCCATTGATCGTGTACGTGAACGTGTACGGTGTTGTCCCTCCTGAGCCCGTGAACGTGATATATGGAGACCCGGCGTCCTTGCAGACTGTCGTCGTGCCGCTTATCGTCGCCGTCGGCAACGGGTTGACAGTCACCGTCGCCGTGCCTCCCTGTACCTGCGTGCAAGTCGTGCTGCTAGCGTCCCTGACGCTCACCAACGCGTACGTGTACGTCCCCGGGGTACCCGTCGGTACAGCAACTGTAACGCTGTTACCGCTTGTCGTGGTTACCGTCTGGTTAGTGCCGCTGTTGATCGAGTACGTGAACGTGTAGGGCGCCGTTCCGCCTGCCCCGGTGAACGTGATGTTCGGAGAGGTGGCATCCTTGCACACCGCCGTCGTACCGCTTATCGTCGCTGTCGGTAACGGGTTGACCGTCACAACGGCACTACCGGTCTGTGACTGGCTGCACGTCGTGCTGCTCGCGTCCCTGACGCTCACGAGCGCGTACGTGTACGTGCCTGCCGTGCCTGTCGGTACTGTTACCGTTACACTGTTGCCACTCGTGGTCGTTATTGTCTGGTTACTACCTCCATTGATCGTGTATGTGAACGTGTACGGCGATGTTCCGGCTGCTCCCGTGAACGTGATGACCGGTGAGGTGGCATCCTTGCATACCGCCGTCGTGCCACTTATCGTCGCCGTCGGTAACGGGTTGACCGTCACAACGACACTACCGGTCTGTGACTGGCTGCAGGCCGTGCTGCTGGCGTCTCGTACACTAACCAGAGAGTACGTGTACGTGCCTGCTGATGACGTGGATGCAGGTACATTAATGCTATTACCCACAGTTGTGGTAACTGTTTGATTGCTTCCACCATTGATTGTGTAAGTAAATGTATAAGGAGCCGTGCCACCAGCTCCGGTGAAAGTAACAACAGGTGAGGCTGCATTGCGGCACACAGCTGTCGTACCACTTATCGTTGCTGTCGGTAACGGGTTTACAGTTACTACCGCCGTCCCTGATTGTAATTGAAAACAGGTAGTTGATGATGCGTCTCTTACACTTACAAGTGAATAAGTGAAAGACCCTGCTGTTGTAGTAGGAATTGTTATAGTGACACTATTACCCGAGGTGGTTGATATAGTCTGGTTGGTCCCCCCGTTAACCGTATATGTAAATGTATATGGTGCGGTACCATTCGATCCGGTGAAAGTAATTACCGGTGAAGCAGCATTAACACAAACCGCGGCGGTTCCAGTTAGAGTGGCTGAAGGCAGCGGGTTCACTGTAACTACAGCTGATCCTGACTGTACAGTTGAACAAGCTGTTGAGCTTGCATCATGTACACTGACAAGATTATAAGTGAAAGTACCAGCTGTATTAGTCGGTACAGCTACATTCACACTACTCCCTGATGTAGTCGCTACTGTAAGATTGCTACCACCGTTTATATTATATGTAAAAGTGTAGGGAGCGGTTCCATTCGCACCGGTAAATGTTATGTTAGGTGTTGATGCATCACGGCAAACGGTTGTGGTACCAGAAATAGTTGCGGATGGTAATGGATTGACCGTAATGTAATTTGTTTTCGTTTCAGTATTTGAAGCTCCTTCCGTGATAACAAGACTGACGGTTTTTGAACCGGTTCCGGAATATACCACGGTATGAGGACCAACACCTGTGGCTGTAGCCGGGGTGGCGCCGGTTCCAAAATTCCACGAATATGTTGTTGCTCCCGAGACACCTGTCGACAAGTTTGTAAACACCACGCTCGATCCATCGCATATTGCAGTTGAACTGGCTGAGAAGTTGGCATCAAGAGCGCATCCAAGCAGCGTGATTGGTAAAGTGATCTGAGTCCCGGTACAACTACTTGAATTAGTTTCGGTAACGGTAATGTTACCGTTTGTATTTCCAAAATTGACCGTAATAGTGTTGTTATTTGGGCCAGTGGCACCCGATGTAATAACTGCACCTGATGGCACTGTCCATGAATAACTTGAACCGGTGGTAAGAGTCACGCTATATGTGATTCCGGTAGCACTGCAGGCTGGCGTCTGATTACCGGTTATTGCAGATGTTGCAGGAAGTGCATTTACTGTTATAACGGCTGTTCCGGACTGATTCTGTCCGCAGAGCGTGGAACTTGCATCCTGAACACTGATAAGTGTATAGGTGAAAGTACCGGTCGTCGTGGTTGGAGCTGCCAGGGTAACACTATTACCGGTGGAGGTTGACACGGTCTGACTCGAACCACTATTTATTCTGTAAGTAAATGTATATGGAGCAGTTCCGTTTGCTCCGGTAAAGGTAACCAGAGGTGAAGAGGCATCGCGACAGACAGCTGCAGTCCCGCTTATGGTTGCAGTTGGCAACGGGTTGACTGTAACTGTAGCAGAGCCAGATTGAGCCTGGGTACAAAGGGATGATGAGGCATCCCTGACACTAACGAGGCTATAAATAAATGAACCGGCCGTGGTTGTTGGAACAGATACTGTGACGCTGCTACCTGTTGTTGTAGTAACAGTCTGGTCTATCCCTCCATTAATTTTGTACGTAAAGGTATAAGGTGAAGTGCCGTTTGCACCTGTAAATGTAATATTTGGTGAAGTCGCGTTCCGGCAGACGGTTGTTGTTCCTGAGATTGTTGCAGTTGGAAGAGGGTTAACTGTCACTGTTGCACTTCCGGCTTGTGTCTGCGTGCAGGTTGTTGTGCTTGCGTCCCTGACACTTACCAGCGAATAGGTAAACACTCCGGATGTTCCTGTTGGCACGGAAACGGTGACACTGTTTCCAGATGTCGTGGAAACGGTCTCGTTACTTCCACTATTTATTGTATAGGTAAAAGTATAAGGGGCTGTACCGTTAGCACCTGTAAAAGTTACGATAGGTGAAGCTGCATCCTTGCAAACTGATGTTGTTCCGGAAATTGTTGCGGTAGGTAACTGGTTAACAGTGACAACAGCACTTCCTGACTGTGACTGGGTACAGGTTGTCGAACTTCCATCCCTGACGCTGGAAAGTGAATATGTGTATGTGCCTGCCGTTCCTGTTGGAACTGCAACTGTAACACTATTACCACTACTGGTAGAAACTGTTTGATTGCTTCCACCGTTAATCGAATATGTAAATGTATAAGGAGCTGTCCCATTTGAACCTGTGAAAGTAACTAATGGTGATGCCGCGTTTCTACAGACAGCGGTGGTTCCGCTAATAACTGCAAGAGGTAAAGGATTGACAGTTACAGTCGCACTTCCTCCCTGCGATTGAGAACAAGTAGTAACACTGGCATCTCTGACGCTCACGAGTGAATATGTATAAGCACCTGCTACAGAGGTTGATACAGTAAGACTGACACTATTCCCCGAGGAAGTTGTTATGGTCTGATTTGAACCAGAGTTCACAGTGTAGGTAAACGTGTATGGTGCTACCCCGTTGGCTCCTGTAAAGGTGATGCTTGGAGCAGTACCATCCTTGCAGACGGCAGTTGTTCCCGAAATAGTAGCAGTCGGGAGCGGATTAACCGTCACAACGGCGCTACCTGCCTGGGCCTGGGTACATGAAGTTGAACTGGCATCCCTTACACTAACAAGATTATAAGAGAAAGAGCCAACCGTTCCAGTCGGAACAGCGACCGTGATGCTATTCCCAACTGTTGTGGTAACAGTTTGATTAACACCACCATTAACGTTAAATGTGAATGTATATGGAGCGGTACCATTGGCACCTGTAAATGTAACATATGGTGAAGCTGCATCCTTGCAGACCGAGACAGTACCACTGATCGTCGCGGTCGGTAGCGGATTCACAACAGCTGTTGTTGAAGAAGTGCTCTGGCAGCCATTACTGTTGGTAACTGTCAATACATAAGCACCAGCCATAGCTGTAGTTGAAGATAATGATACAGTCGGGCTCTGTGAAGCTGAAGTGAATCCGTTGGGACCTGTCCAGGCATAAGTTGTCATCGATGCTGGTCCCCCTGTCAGCGAAAGAGTGGTTCCGGCACAGACAGGGCTGTTATTTGATGTTGTTGCCACTGGCAAAGGATTCACAGTAACTGTTGTGGTAGCAGTGTTCTGGCAACCATTGCTGTTTATCACGGTCAGGGTATATGTGCCAGCCATTGCCGCAGTTGCCGCGGATGAAACAGTCGGACTTTGGAGAGCGGAAATGAACCCGTTTGGTCCACTCCATGAATAAGTTGTCATACCCGCTGGTCCACCAGTCAGGGTTAATGAAGATCCTGCGCATACAGGGCCATTATTGGCAGCTGTGGGTACCGGCAAAGCATTCACAATAACTGTTGCTGTACCTGACTGTACCTGGCTGCAAAGGGTGGAACTTGCATCTCTTACACTTACCAGGTTGTAAGCGTACGTCCCGGCTGTCGCTGTTGGAACTGAAACGGTAACACTGTTACCTGAACTGGTGGTAACAGTCTGGTTGGAGCCACCATTGATATTATAAGTGAATGTATATGGTGCTGTCCCATTCGCACCGGTAAAAGTAATATCAGGTGCTGTTGAATTACGACATACTGCTGTTGACCCGGCTATCGAAGCCGTCGGAAGTGGATTAACCGTAACAACCGCTGAGCCTGTCTGCGCCTGGGTACAGAGCGTGGTGCTACCGTCCCTGACACTTACTAGAGAATATGTAAATGTCCCGGCTGTCGCTGTTGAAACAGCTACTGTAACACTGTTCCCTGAAGTTGTTGTGACAGTCTGGTTGCCTCCCCCGTTAACTGTATAAGTGAAAGTATATGGAGCAGTACCACTGGCACCTGTAAAAGTAATATTAGGTGATACAGCGTCACGGCAGACTGCCGTTGTACCTGATATGGTGGCTGTTGGAAGAGGATTAACAGTCACAACTGCACTACCCGATTGTACCTGAGAACAAGTTGTTGAACTCGCGTCACGGACGCTCACAAGATTGTACGTGAACGTTCCGGCAGTCAAAGTAGAAACGGACAGTGTGACGGTATTCCCTGATACAGTGGTTACAGTCTGATTTGAGCCACCATTAATATTATAGGTAAACGTGTATGGCGCTGTTCCATCAGATCCTGTAAAAGTTATATTTGGTGAAGTAGCGTCACGGCAAACAGAAACCGTTCCACTAATGGTTGCTGAAGGTAGCGGGTTAATTGTAATAGTTGCGGTACCAGTCTGGCTCTGTGAACACAGCGTTGTACTTGCATCTCTGACGCTGACCATGGAATAAACATAGCTTCCTGGTGTTGCTGTCGAAACAGACACTGTAACACTGTTCCCGCTCGAGGTAGTCACTGTCTGGTTCGATCCTCCATTTACAGTATAAGTAAAAGTATATGGAGCAGTACCGTTAGCTCCCGTGAAAGTTATTACAGGTGAAGTCGCATTTTCACAAACAGCAGCCGTTCCGGAAATAGTTGCAGTAGGAAGTGGATTAACCGTTATCACAGCTGAACCTGACTGGATCTGTGAACATGCCGTGGAACTCGCGTCTCTAACGCTTACAAGATTATACGTGTATGTTCCCGTGGTGCCTGTTGGTGCAGGCACAGTAACTGCATTTCCTGTCGATGTTGTAACAGTCTGATTACTGCCACCATCAATATTGTAGGTAAATGTATAAGGAGCAGTGCCATTTGCACCTGTAAATGTTATATTCGGCGAGGCAGCATTCCGGCATACTGAAGTAGTTCCGGAGATAGTAGCTGTTGGAAGCGGATTTACCGTGACAACTGCTGAACCGCTTTGATTCTGGGAACAACTTGTTGTACTGCCATCCCTGACACTGACAAGATCGTAAGTGTAAGTCCCCGCCGTTGTAGTAGGCACTGAAACAGTAACACTATTACCTGAAACGGTAGTTACAGTCTGGTTACTACCACCGTTTAACGTGTATGTAAAAGTATAAGGTGAAGTTCCATTAGCACCTGTAAAAGTTATGTTTGGTGATGCAGCATTTCGACATACCGCCGTCGTGCCTGATATGGTTGCAGTCGGTAGCGGATTGACAATAATTGATTTAGATGCAGCTGCTGAACCGCATATTCCTCCTGTTGTTGTCAGGGTCAGATTGGCAGTACCACTATAACCTGCCGGAGGAGTCCATGTTGCATTGAGGCTGGTCGGGCCTGGAGTAAATGTTCCGTTAACGCCTCCGTCAGTCCATGTTCCGCCTGTCGCTGATCCACCCACCGATCCTCCGAGTGCAGCAGAGGTTCCACCCTGACAAATGGGTGAAAGAGCAGTGCCGGCATTTGCAGTAGGATACAACTGGAAAGTAATGGTAACCTGATCGGTAGAAGCAACACACGGTGAATTGCTTATTGTCCATTGAAGAACATATGTAGAACCTGCCGTTCCACTAAAGCCACTTAGAGGATTCGTTGGGGATGATACAGAACCACCCGTTCCTGAAATTATTGACCATAACCCTGCACCTGTCACCGGAGTATTTCCGGCAAGCGTAGTTGCCGTAAGTCCACACATGGCTGAACCAGTCTGATCCGGTCCGGCAGCTGCAATAGTTGGAGTGGCAATTACGGTAATTGTGTTTGTAGAAAGGCTTGTACAACCATTTCCATCAACATAGGTGTAGGTAATAGTATGTGTACCTGTTCCAGCAACGCTGGCATTAAAGTTTGTTCCTGTTACACCCGGTCCGCTGTAAGTACCTCCTGCAGGCAAACCACCAGTAAGGGCATATGTTGTTGAACTGACGCACTGGGCAGTGAGGGTACCTCCGAAAGTAACTGTCGGAAGGGCATTTACAACTATCGTGTTCGTGGCTGAGTTCGTACAGCCGTTGCCATCAGTGTAAGTATAAGTGATTGTCCTTGTGCCGACTCCTGCAACACTGGCATTAAAGTTTGTTCCTGTTACACCAGGTCCGCTGTAAGTACCTCCTGCTGGTAATCCGCCGGTGATGGCATACGTTGTTGAACTGACGCACTGGGCTGTGAGGGTGCCACCGAAAGTAACGGTTGGAAGCGCGTTCACAACTATCGTGTTCGTGGCTGAGTTGGTACAGCCATTGCCATCAGTGTAAGTGTATGTTATTGTATGCGTCCCGGTTCCCGCTGTGCTGGCATTGAAGTTTGTTCCTGTCACACCCGGACCGCTGTAAGTACCACCTGCAGGTAAACCACCTGTCAGGGCATAAGTCGTTGAACTGACGCACTGGGCAGTAAGGGTACCACCAAAGGAAACAACCGGAAGATCATTTACAGTTACAGTGGCTGAGCCTGACTGATCCTGCGTTGCAAGGTCAGAATCAGTAACCCTGACGAGGCTATACTGGAAGACGCCTGCAGAAGTTGTTGATACAGGCAGAGTAACGACCGAGTTCCCCCCGCTGGTCGTTATGGTAAGCTCTGGTCCGGCATTTAAAGTATAGGTGAATGTATACGGAGCAGTGCCATTAGCTCCGGTAAATGTAATATCCGGCGAAGTTGCTAACCGGCAGACGCTGGTCGTTCCACTTATTGAAGCCGTTGGTTGGGCGTAGGCATCTGTAATTGTCAAAAGTAACAGGCTGCACAGGAGGAGTGTTTTCAAAACACGAAGAGCCTTATTTACCTTTTCCCATGAGAGCATAGCTAGCGTCATGTTGTATATTTTAATTTTTTCAACCTAATCAAGTCACCGATACCTCCAGTTAATAACCTTTTTGCACGGTTACCTTGGTAAAACAAACAAGCAGCCTATCGTGTAGGCCATCACATCGTCCCCCGTTCTAATTTCGGGAAACGACAAAGCGGGTGACCTATACCTGAAAAACTTATACTTTCAAATCATGAACTCGTAATTCAGTGATTTTTTGGCTTATCCAATTTTAAAAACAGGATATCTTCAGTACAGTAATCACCAGAAAGCAGACAACTAAATTAGCGAATTTGTCACAACAACAGGCCAATATTTGACCAATAAACTAAAAACATCCACCAATACAAGAATTTGCAATATAAATATCGCAGCGTCAGGATATAACAACTGTCACGATGAAAGATCAGGTCAAATTAGAGGCCAGTATTTTTACAATTGTTACCTGGTTGTAAAGGTCGAAGCTGGCAGTCCGGCCGAGTTAAAAAGATTTGGAGTTGATGTATTAGACCAGGCGAACCTTGCAATAATTGGTTTCTTGACGTTTTTGGACTGCAGGATGACAGTTTGATCCTTAATTTTTGCGTCTGCTTTGTAAAAGACATTATCCTCCCCGGCAATCTCGAAACAAGTTGGTTTACCTCCTGTCGAGTTTAGTCCATCTGCATTTGAAAAAGCAATTATCATCTTGTCATTTTCAATAGTAAAAGACTTGTAAAGAGGTCCGGAGTCCTCTGATTTAATAAGGTTGTAATGCCTGTTGAGTGCCATGTTGGCAAATCTTAACGCGGCATCCAGTTTCCTTCTAGGGTGTATATCATTTGTATCTCCAATGTCGCTAAGAATAATCATCCCGGTATTATCAAGCGAAAGCGCTCTTCGTTGGGCATCTCTAACCTCCGCACCTTCTGAAGGTCTGCCGTACTTGTATGGGGCTATCTGTGCATAATAGAAAGGGAAGTTGTATTGCCACAATCCTCTCCACGAGGTAATCATGGAAGTTAGTATCTCCTTGTAGGCGTATGAATTGATGGTATTAGCTTCGCCCTGGTACCATAAAACACCTGCAATTCTGAATGGCACCAGGGGAGAGATCATGAAATTATAGATCCTCCCAGGTTCAACTGGCCCCCAGGGTACCGGCTTTTGCTTTGCTGCTGCTTCCCTGAGAAAGGTATCAGTGTTGTAGACCTTCCCGGGAGTCCATGATTCAGCAGGAGTACCTCCCCAGCTTGAATTAATAATACCGACGGGGACTTTCAGTTCCCTGCTGATCTTTCTGGCAAAAAAATATCCGATTGCGCTAAAGCTCTTCATCGTTTCGGGAGTACACTGGACCCATTGGCCCGATAAATGATCCTGTGGAAAATCTGAAGTTCCATGATTCACAGTAAAAAGACGTATCATTGGATTATCGGCCTCCTTAATCTCCTGTTCCCCGCCAACTATTCCACTTTGTGCCGACCACTCCATGTTAGACTGACCGGAGCAAAGCCATACTTCTCCAATCAAAACATTCTTTAATTCAATCCTGTTCCATCCGCTTATCGTGAGAGTATATGGCCCTCCCGCGGCTGGGGTATGGATTGAAGTCCTCCATTTACCCTGATTATCAACAACAACACTCACGGGTTCAACATTCCATCCCGGGGCTACTGTCACTTTTTCACCGGTTTTTGCCCAACCCCAAACGATGATATCTGAATTCTGCTGAAGAACCATATTATCGGTGAATATCCCGGGCAAAGTAACATTTGCTAATCCTGCAGGTGACGTGATCAACGTTAGAAGCAGAAATGACAGGACGATGTTAAGTAACTTTTTCATTATTGTATTTTATGAAGTGACTGTTGTAAAAATAAAAAAATACAACTAATACATGAAGTTATAAAAGCATAAAATAGTAAGAACCAATTCATAAAAAGCAGACAGGTCTACTTCAGGTATTTAAGGCGAAGGCTGTTACTTACAACACTAACGCTACTTAATGCCATTGCAGAACCGGCGATCATTGGATTCAACAGGAAGCCATTCACGGGAAAAAGTACACCAGCGGCCAGAGGAATACCTATCAGATTATAAATAAACGCCCAAAACAGATTCTGCCTTATCGTTTTGACCGTGTTCCTGCTTAACCTGATCGCGTAAGGAATAACATTCAGGTCATTGCTGATTATTGTCATTTTAGCCGCATCTATAGCTATGTCGGAACCTTTTCCCATCGCGATACTTACATCGGCGGTGGCAAGCGCCTGACTATCGTTTATTCCATCCCCTACCATCCCCGTTATAAAGCCTCTCGATCGGAGGTCGGAAATAAAAGCTGCTTTTTCAGAAGGGAGAAGTCCAGCCCTGAAATCGCTAACGCCAACATTATCAGCAACAGCGGTCGCTGTTTTGACGTTATCACCCGTAAGCATATAAACACTGATTCCCATTTCCCTGAGTTTATTGATAGCCTCCCTGGAATTCTTTTTTATTGCATCAGTCAGGGAAACAACTGCCAGCACATTTTTTTCATCACCGAAAAATATAACTGATCGGGCCTTCATTTCTGATTCTTCAGCAAATGCTTTCAAATATGGATCAATAAAAACTGAATGCTCACTCATCAGCTTTTCTCCTCCCGCATGATAAGAAGTTCCCTCGTACCTGCCAGAAATACCTTTTCCTGTAACACTTTTAACGTCGTCAAGCAGGAAGTGATCTGATTTATCACTGAGATTTTTAACGAGGGCTTCAGCCAATGGATGCTCCGACACTCTCTCGAGGTTGCATAATATTGATGAAAGTTTTCCATGGTCAACACCCGGAAGCCATTTGATCTCTTCGACCGAAGGTATACCTTCCGTGATTGTACCGGTCTTGTCGAGGATAATTGCATTCATCCTGTAGGTTTGTTCAAGAGCCTCGGCATCTTTTATGAGAATATTATTTTCAGCTCCCTTACCGATACCAACCATTATCGCGGTCGGTGTTGCAAGACCAAGGGCGCAGGGGCAGGCTATTACCAAAACAGTTATCATTGAAAGCAGCCCCTGAACAAATCCATTATCTCCTCCAGCAAAAGTCCAGACCAGAAGTGTAATAACTGAGATCAGGACAACTGCAGGTACAAATACAAGAGCAATTTTGTCGACAAGTTTTTGGACTGGTGCCTTTGATCCCTGAGCTTCCTGAACCATCCTGATTATACCACTAAGAAGTGTTTCAGATCCAATTTTTTCAGCTTTGAAATGAAGTACTCCTTTCTGGTTAATTGTCCCTGCAAACAAATACGCACCGGGTTCCTTCAGGACAGGAACCGGTTCCCCGGTTATAAGGCTCTCATCAACATAACTACTTCCATAAGTAACGATTCCATCAACCGGGATTTTTTCTCCAGGTTTGACAAGAAGGATATCATCTTTCCTGACCCTCGAAATGAGAAACTCCTTGGAACTGCCGTCAGCCGCTATTTTGAAGACAGTCTTTGGCTGCAAGCCAATGAGTTTTTTTAAAGCAGAAGAAGTATTTGCCTTTGCTCCTTCCTCGAGCATTTTGCCAAGCAGAATAAGTGCAATAACAACGCCGGATGCTTCAAAATATACATGGGCGTGCAATCCCCTGGAGTGCCAGAATGAGGGAAAGAGTGTATTGAAGACGCTGAAAAGATAAGCTATACCGGTACTAAGCGCCACAAGGGTATCCATATTTGCGCTCTTGTGCAGAAGCTGTCGGTAGGCATTGACAAAAAAAGATCTTCCAAGCCATAGTACTATCGGGGTTGCAAGCGCCCACATTATGTAGTTTGCATATTGGATGTTCATGAAAAACATACCAATTACCACGAGTGGAACCGAAAGAATGATGGCCGTGAACGTCCTGAATTTTAAAGATTTAATTCGCTTTTGTTCAAGCGACTCGAGGTCCTCGCGTGCCTTCTCCGATTCATCAATTACAAGGTCATAGCCAATAGCCATTACAGACTCCTTAAGGCCTCCCGGGTTAGTTACAGCAGGGTCAAATTCGATTGTTGCAGTCTGCGAAGCGAGGTTGACTGAAACCCTGGCGACACCTTTCTGCCTGGTAAGATTAACCTCCACATTACTTGCACAAGATGCACATGACAAACCAGTGACAGGATATTGTTTAGTTATGAACCTTGTATTCTGTTTACCGGTTGCCGGGCTCTCAATACCGGCTTTTTCCTCAACTTCCTCTTTATTTGACTGTTCTGCCACAGATTAATATATTTTCGACAGGCCAAAATGCCCGGTCATTCATGAAACAAAAATACTGCTTGATTGTTTATTTCAGGTTATTTTGACAAAAATAACAGCAGCTCAGACAAATGAGAAATCAGGTTTAGGTAAATCAGGTTAATCCGGCCTTTATAAGTGCAAAAAAATCATCGCGATAAGTATTGCTGACAGGTATGCGTTGGTCGGCTATAACAATGATCCCTCTTTCCACTGATTTTATTTTGCTGATCGCGACTATAAAAGACTTGTGTACTCTGCAGAACCTCTTTTTGGGCAGGCATTCCTCGAGTTTGGAGAAGCTTTGCAGGGTCATTATTTTCCTGTTGGCACATACAATCCGCAGGTAGTCCTTCATACCTTCAATATAAAGGATCTCGTCAACATCAACCCTCTCGAGCCTGTACTCTGTTTTAACGAAGATATGCCCGGTATCTTCATTAGAAGCAGCTATTCTGACTTTTGGTACAAAATACTCTATGACCTTGTCGACAGCATTCATGAATCGCTGAAAAGAATAGGGTTTTAGCAGGTAATCAGTCACGTTAAGTTCAAAACCTTTAAGAGCATACTTGTCAAATGCCGATGTAATAATAATCCTTGAGTTTATCCTGGTCGACTCGAGGAACTGGATTCCGGTTAACTGTTCCATCTGGATATCGAGGAATACCAGTTGCACGCTATTTTCTTTCAGCCACGCCATGGCATCAATAGCATTGTCAAAAGTTTTTACCAGCGTTAGCGCGGGAACTCTTGAAATAAAATCCACCAGTTTTGACACGGCCAGTGGCTCATCGTCAATAACTACACAATCAATCTGCATTGGTATTAATCTCAAGATTAACAGTAAAACGTTGCCCTTCATTCTTAAATTCCAGATGATGCTTGCCAGGATAGACAATCTCAAGTCTTTTCTTAAGGTTAGCGAGACCGAATCCCGAATTTTTCTCATTCACCTTCCCGTCAGGCATCTCGAAATAATTTGAGCATTGAAAATTTATGATACCTCCCTCTGATGTCACTATTATTTCTACAGAAGGGGAGCTTGTTCTGAAACTAACAAATTTAAAAGCATTTTCCAGGAGTGGCACGAACAGTCCAGGAGAAATCATTGCACCGGTATCACCCGTGATAACAATACTTATATCATCAGAAGAACGGAGTCTTATCCTGTGCAATTCAATAAAATTATTCATGTAATCGATTTCCCTTTTTAGTTCGACATACTGTGCCGAAGTTTCATAGGTAAGGTACCTCATAATATCCGAAAGCCTGATTAATGAATCGGAAGCTGCTTCAGGATCTTTCCTGATGAGCGAATCAATATTATTAAGTGTATTGAAAAGAAAATGAGGGTTCAGTTTGCTTTTAAGCAGGTCAAGTTCAGCGTGCACCCTTTGCCTGTCGCTTTCAGCCGCTTTGTTCATTGTCTCGAACCAGTTAATTATGGCTCTGAAGAATGATCCAAAAACAGCCGCTGACAAAACGGGATAATAGCCGCTCATATGGGTCATGAAGGAATACCCTTTGAAGAAGTGCCTGAATGTCCCGTCGAAAAGGGCCCGTGAGAAAAAGAGCATAACATATCCGAAGAAAGGCATGATGGCAATAACGAAAAAGGAGATTACCAGGAATTCAGTCAGCTTCTTCCTGTTCAAAAAAAGCGGGGCTATATAAAGGTAGAAGAGGTAAAATACCACCATTAGATACAGGAAACCGAGGATATTCGACACTATTACAGGTAATGGCATGCCATCGCGAAAACCAGCGAAAGGAAGATTGGCGAATAATGCAAAAAGCCAAATAAAGACGTGTAAAAAAACTATTCTCTGCCTGCTCATTTTATAAACGGATCACTTTGACAAACTTACCAAAAACAGGATATTAATTCACCTGTTGGATTGTTTACTTTTTAAAGGACATTTTAATAGAAACCTGACCACCAGTTCCGACACACTTTTTCACGAACCTGTTTTTCAAGAGTATTAACCATAATCTCCGGTGTGTCTTTTCTGGTGATCAGGTCATGCCTGAACAACCTTGTTCAGCAGGAAATAACCTTATTTAGAAGGTGAATCGACATATTCAGCAAGCATTCTGAAGAATGATCCGAACAAGCCGGCAAGGACCATTGCCTTGAAACCGCTGAAATGCACAGGCAGGGAATATCCTTCATAAAGATTTGAGAAATCGCCCTTGAAAACAGCCCTGGAAATGAAGAGCAGCGTGTAACCTATAAAAGGAAGCAACAGAAGTATCACGGCTGACAGCCCGAAATATAATACCACTTTTTTCTTCATAAGGTATTCAGGTGTTACCCAAAGGAAAAACAGGTAATACACTGCCATCCAGAAAAGAGTAGCGATGACATTTCCCGTGAACTGGTCAACAGGTTTTCCACCAAAAAGAGGAACAATCATAAGCAGACATGCCACCACCCATGTGGCAGTATGTAGTCCGGTAGAAAGTTTTGATTTCATTGTGTAATGTATTTATTGGTTCATAAGCAAATGTATTACTGTTGTTAGGCCTTTGCCAAAAACAATATACCTCGCGAATATTTGTGTCTGCAACATCATAATAATTATCTACGAAATTATGGGCTTGAAAATGGGTATTAGCACTGTTTTGATTAAATTTGGTATAACACAACAAATAAAGCGTATGCAATTTATCCTTATAGCTTATGATGGCACTGATGAGGGTGCACTCGAAAGGAGAATGTCAGCAAGACAGGAGCATCTCGAAAAAATAGCTGTTCTCAAGAAGAAAGGAGAGTTCATCTCTGGCGGTGCCATACTCGACGATTCAGGGAAGATGGTTGGATCGATGGTATTGTATGATTTCCCGGACAGGGCTGCCCTTGACGAAAGACTAAAGGAAGAGCCATATTTAACAAAAGGTGTCTGGAAAAAAATAGAGATAATGCCGTTCAGATTGGCACATATAGAATAATGTAACAGCCGGATAATCAAACCCGCATGAAGCAGAGGAAGAATAGCAAAATTATCAGGAGATCCCTGTTAACTGTCGTGGTGGTTTTCTGCCTGCTCATGTTGACACCTCGAATTCTTTCAATACTCTTTCCCGGCTGGATGCCAGTGGGTTATGGTTTTATCCTGGCGGACAAACTGGCACTTATTACCGGGCTGGAAAAAATGGTGAATCTCACTCCCCCGGTCCCGTCTGATGTTGAGGAGATAAAGGAAATTGAATACAGGAAAATAAATGGCAAGTCTCTGGCTATAGATCTTTACCGGCCACGAGACACGACACTGGTTCCTCCCCTCCTGGTATTCATCCATGGTGGATCGTGGACAAGCGGAAAACGCTCCGATTATCTTGTCTACCTGGTTCACTTTGCCTCCAGGGGCTATGTAACTGCTACAATATCTTACAGATTCCTACAGGACAGCCTCTACCCTGCATGCATAGAAGATGTAAATGCTGCCCTGGATTGGTTATATGAGAATGCAGGAAAATACCGTTACGATCAGTCCAGGATTGCTGTTATCGGCGGGTCAGCTGGAGGACACCTTGCCATGCTCGCCGCCTATGGCTGGACAGGAAAGGACTCAGATTCAACACGTGCTAAAGTAAAAGCTGTTGTTGACTTTTATGGTCCGGCTGATCTGACAACCACCTATGCCAGGAACCATGTTCTGGTTAGAAATCTTATAGGTAGAAAGTACGAAGATGCCACCGACCTATATCACGATGCTTCCCCACTTTTTCATACAACAGTTAATTCCCCACCAACACTCATCTTCCATGGCACCTCCGACGAACTTGTTCCGCTCAGCCAGTCAAAGGCTTTGAAAACAAGGTTGGACAGCCTGGGGGTGTATTCAGAGTTTTATTCAATGCCTCTTTGGCCTCACACAATGGACATTGCAAGGAGGGTAAACGATTTCGCTAAAAACAAGATGGAGGTCTTCCTCGGGAAATATCTTAAATAGTTGACTAGTGTTTATGGGTTTACTGATCACTTTTCATTAAATTAACTGCAAATTAATGACAATGACATGAAAAAGAAAGTGGCATTTCTTATTCCGTTAGTTATTGCCGGCTTAGGCCTGGCAATCCTTGCAAGCTATTCATTCAGGTCAACTGGCACTTTGCCCCCTGAAGACCTCAAGAACAAGTATACCTACAAGGATTTCGAGTCATCGAAAAAATGTGCATCCTGTCACACTAACGTTTACCAGCAATGGAAACAGTCAATGATGTCGCAGGCTTATACTCATCACTGGGATGAGATTGAGTATTTTGATCTTGCTGTTGGTCATTCAAAGGCGAAACCTGAGATCAAGGATGTTATTGACGGTTGTAATGGCTGCCATTCGCCTCTCGCCTTCATGGGAGGAAGGCAGTTTCCGCCTCCCAGACCATCAGAGAATAGCATGGCAAATGAATCTGTTTCGTGCGAGGTTTGCCATCTTGTAACCGGGGCCCAGACAGATCCTCCTTATAATTTCAGTTACCAGGTGAGTCCAGGGTCAACAAAGTATGCTGCCAGAAAACCCGGGGTAGATTCTCCAGCGCATAAAATTGTAACCAGCGATTTCTACAAGACAACAGAGCTGTGTGGTAACTGTCACAATGAAAAGAATCCATTCGGTGTATGGGTCAAAAGCACCCAGCTCGAGTGGAAGGATGGTCCCTATTCGAAGGAAGGTGTTTTCTGCCACGACTGCCACATGCCGAGGGGAGGACCATTTACCAATGCCCTCATGGCCAAACCGTACGACGACGCCAGGCTTCACCTTTTCCACGGGGCACACGACCCCGGGAAGACAAGGGGAGTTATTGAATTACGGATAAATCCTGATATCAACGAAGCTGAACCGGGAGAAACCGTGGTTTTTACTGTCGCACTTTTCAATCAGAAGACCGGTCACAAGTTTCCGACAGGATCGGTTGAAGACAGGATAGCCTGGCTGCATGTCGAAGCGACTGATGCGAAAGGAAATACTTTCCATCTCAAGGTCGACAGGAAGGGATTTGAAGGAGAGGAATACACGATTGGCAGTAACGATCTCGCATACCAGGATATGGGAGTTCCGCTTGGGATAGATGGCTTCAAGGGCGTACAGAGGGACGGGATCCCCGAAGGTGACAGGATTTTCAGGATGCCATATTTTGATTCCGAAGGGAGAATGACAATAATGCAGTGGAATACTGCTAAACTCGGAGTCGATTACAGGATAGGGCCCAGGGAAACAAAAGTTGAAAAATTCACATTCCGCCTGCCTAACAATGCCGCTCCCGGCAAGATGACAGTTAAAGCAGTTCTCAATTATCAGCTTCTCGTGAAGCCTGTTGCCGATTTTCTGAAGGTCCCATCCGAGGAATCTGATATCAGGATAATTAATGAACACCAGACTTCAGTTATCGTATTACCATAATACCACACCAATGAAAAACCATACGTTCCATACCAGTACCATCAAAATATCAGTTATTTCCATCATTCTGATAATACTTTTCCCGACGTCATCATTGGCTATACCGGCATTCGCTAGAAAATACCAGATAAGTTGCCAGGTTTGTCATGCCCCGGCACTTCCGCGTCTGAAAGCTTTCGGCGAGGAATTTGCAGCCAAAGGATTCAGGATGACAGATTACGAATCACCCAGGTATTTCATCCAGACCGGCGATGATAAGCTGTCATTATTCAGGGAGTTACCCGTTGCAATAAGGCTCGACGGACACGTGATGTATAACCACGATACAAAGGGCAAGGCGGATTTCACTTCTCCATATGTAATTAAACTATTGTCAGGCGGTGAGTTATCAGATAAAATCTCGTATTATTTCTATTTCCTGATGAACGAGGGCGGATCAATAGTCGGAATAGAGGATGCCTTCCTCATGTTCAGTGATGTTTTCAACACTGGTATCAACTTTTATATCGGACAATTCCAGGCATCTGATCCAATGTTCAAGTCCGAACTCAGGTATACACTCGAACCATACAGGGTCTATGGAACAACGCCTGGAACTTCTTCCGCGAATCTTAAGTACGAGAGAGGTATCATGCTCGAGAAGTCTTTCAGCACCGGTACCACCTTACAGTTAGAAATATTGAATGGATGCGGAATAGAGGAAAAGGAATTTGATACTGACAAGCATAAGAATTACCTGTTCAGGTTTTCGCAGGCCCTTGGTGAAAAACTTACATTGGGCGGATTTTATTACGGTGGCAAAGAAGACAAGAATATTCCATTTGGATTCACGAACAACCTGAAAATGTTCGGGCCAGACCTGAAGCTGAATTTCGATGACAAGTTCATCGTTAATATGCAATACATATTCAGGCGCGACAGCAGAATTTATGATGATGTTTACTCGGATGTCCTCGATAATGTGAAAACTGATGGATTCATTGGCGAGGTAATTTTCTCACCAAAAGGCGATCAAAGTAAATGGTACCTCACGGGCCTGTTCAATTACACTAATTCAAATATTATGTCACTGGACTATGCCTCAGGCACACTTCATGCCGGTTATCTTGTAAGAAGAAATCTGCGGCTTGTCACGGAATACACGTACCAGTTTGAAGGTCCCGGTTTCGGCAGGTTGAGCGCGGGATTTGTATCAGCCTTCTGAAATCCGGATGCATATTTTGAATCTGAAGTCGGGTACTACGGAACTTTTAACTTTATTTAATTTACACACAGGGTGTTTTGTACTACTTTAGCTGGAAATCAATAAAAATGTAACATGAAAAGGCACATATCTACTTATACATGCTTTGCTGTTTTAATGCTGGCATTCTTCAACTTGTTCATCAACTCGAAGGCACAGGAGGTTACGAGACCGGCAAATAACCAGCGACCTGTTTTCAGGATGCCTGTCGCTATCAAGTCGGCTGAGATCGCAGCGGATAACAGGGTCACCTTCAGGATTTTCTCGAAAGATGCATCTAAAATTACAGTATCCGGCGAATGGCAATCAGGTTACGGTGCAAGCGAGGTCATGATTAAAAATGACACTGGTTTATTCACACTCACTGTCGGACCACTGAAGCCGGAATTGTACGGGTACACGATAACTGTCGACGGGGTAAGGATGCCGGACCCGAATAACGTCCAGGTTCGCCGTGATGGTTCGCGCTACGAGAGCTATTTCATTGTACCCGGAACTGAATCCGATCTTTATTTCCAGAAAGAAGGAGTACCTCACGGCAATGTATCGAAGGTGTGGTACAAGTCATCCGTTCTTGGAATTGACAGGAGGCTATATGTTTACACTCCAGCTGGCTACGAGAATTCAAAAAACAGGTATCCCGTATTCTATCTGCTTCATGGTGCCGGTGGCGACGAGGATGCTTGGACGAACATGGGACGTGCGGCGCAAATCATGGATAACCTGATAGCCCAGGGCAAGGCTGTTCCAATGCTGGTTGTGATGACTAACGGAAACGCTAACCAGTCAGCGGCTCAGAATGATGTTACCCCTGTGCCCTCCGACGGTTCACAGGGCATGGCAGCTTATACAAGGTACGCTGGTAAATTCGAGGAACATCTGGTTAAGGATGTAGTGCCTTTTATTGAGAAAAACTACAGGGTACAAACCGACAGGAGCAGCAGGGCTATTGCCGGGTTATCGATGGGCGGAGGACACACGCAGACAATCACTAATAATAATCCTGGCATGTTCGATTATATAGGGGTCTTCAGCATGGGACTCATGAATTTCGGCCAGCAAAATCAGGATGCCAATAAACTTGCAGAGGAAAGAAGCATGAAGGTTGAAGCTCTGAAAAAGAGCGGGTTCAAGCTTTACTGGATTGGTGTTGGCAAGGATGACTTTCTCTACCAGTCCGTTGTAACTCTCAGATCGGACCTTGACAAACATGGCTTCAGATATACTTACAGGGAGACAACAGGTGGACATACCTGGGCAAACTGGAGAATATACCTTTCCGAGTTCGCACCACTCCTCTTCAAAAAATAGATTGATCATCTACATCAGGCTGCCATGTTTTACCTGGCAGCTTTTTTTTTCCCGGAGAAACGTATCCCGACCTCGCCGGTAGTATTTTAACCGGTGATTTTCCTTCGTTCACCGATTTCATTATTCCATTTCTGCAGTTGACATCTACTTTTGAACAAAAGACAGTAAAAGTAAAACTGAAGCGAAAAAGTCATGAGTAAGAAAATTGTAATCATCGGGGGCGGAGTGGCAGGGTTATCTGCAGGTATATACGCCAGACTTAACGGTTTTGAATCGGAAATTATAGAGATGCACTCCATAACAGGTGGACAGTGCACTGCCTGGGACCGCAAAGGGTACCGTTTTGACTATTGCCTGCATTGGCTGGTTGGAACACGAGTTGGTCCGTTCAACGATATCTGGAAAGAAACTAATGTGATAAATGATAGTGTGAAAGTTATTGATCACGATATTCACACCAGGCTTGTTTCGGAAGATGGTCAGGAGTTCATAATTTACACTAGCCTCGACAGGTGGGAAAAATACCTCATCGAGTTTGCACCTGAAGACGAAAAGAGCATCAGGAAAATGTGTAACGACATGAGAAAATCATCCTTTCTCCAGCCATATTCCGATCCTCCCGGATTACGAAGCCCGGTCAGAACTATTTCCTCGATGTTCACCATGATGCCGGTACTCAGGCTCTTCATGAAATATGGCAGGAAAAGTGTGAACGAGTATTTCAACAGCCTTAATTTTAAAAATGACAGGTTGAAATACTTTTTCAGCAGGCTTTTTGGAGGAAGGGACTTTTCTGCCCTGGCATATATAATGATGTTCGCGTGGTTCAACCAAAAAAATGCCGGGTATCTCGTTGGCGGTTCATTGCCCATGGCTCAGCGAATGACACAAAGATACCTGGCACTGGGAGGCAAACTGACAACTAGGAAAGCTGTTTCGAAGATCATCGTTGAAAACAACGTGGCTAACGGGGTGGAACTGACTGATGGTACAGTGATCAGTGCTGATTATGTTATAAGCGCGGCTGACGGTTATTCAACAATATTCAGGATGCTAGGCGGCAAATATGTTAGCGACAAGATTAGAAAAGCATATAATGAATGGGAATTATTCACTCCACTGGTGCAGGTTTCATTTGGTCTGAACAAGGTGATGAAGAACGGGTATCCCGTTACAACAGTACTGTCGAAGGACATGAAAATAGGCAACACACCTGTTGAAAACGGCTATTCTTTCATGAACTATGCATTCGATCAGAGCATGGCCCCCGCGGGAAAATCTGTAATAGTTCTGAGGTTTGAATCACCATGGGAACTTTGGAAAGACCTTGGAGATAGCGGGTACAAGCTCGAGAAGGAGAAGATAGAAAATGACGCCAGGGCATTGCTTGCAAAACATTTCCCGGGTATAAATGGATCCGTGGAGGTCTGCGATGTTGCTACTCCCCTCACCGACGTCAGGTATACCGGCGTATGGAAAGGATCGTACGAAGGTTTCCTCCCGTCCAGCAAAAACCTGATGACGAATATTGACCCCAGATTACCGGGACTGAAGAAATTCTACATGGCGGGTCAATGGCTTTTCCCTGGCGGGGGGTTACCACCAGCCGGTCAGTCGGGGAAATGGGCAATTCAATATATATGCAAGGAAGAAAAAATAAAGTGGTTTTCAGAAGTTTAGGTTAGATCAGGGTAATATCCGGCCCTGCTATCAGAAGCGGGCCGGATATTCAAAAAAAATCGTAATATTACTCTTGAATATTACAACCAATCCAACTATGAAATCAAAAATCGTTCTTTCCGCGCTGATCATTCTTTTCGCTGCTTTAGCCTGCAAACCCAAACAAGCTCCAATTAAAGTTGAAGGAGTCCCTTTGACGGTTGTTCCTGCTGACACACAGAAAATGATAACAGCTAAAGTATACATCAAGGCTGGTCATGAAACAGAATTTATTGAAGCTGCAAAATGGATTATTGAAAACACCCATAAAGAAGCTGGTTGCCTGGAATACAGCCTGTACCAGGATCCATATAACAAGTCGAACTTCTTTTTCTTCGAGCGATATAAGAACCAGGCTGCAATAGACACTCATTTCGCGGCAACCTATTTCAAGGAATTCGGTACCAAAATCGGGGACATAGTAAGTCAGCCAACCGAGATAAAAATCTCAGATATATCCGAGAACAAGTAACAGGTACTACAACCATCCTGCCCGGCTATCAGATTTTATTCCTGGTGGTCATATAATTATTTTATGTTATCCGGGAATGGGTATTGAGCAACCCGATGGACCTTCTGAAACCGAATTATTGATTATATTGTCAGAAACACTAACAGGTAACTTGTTTACAGCTTGATGATATGCAGATTGAACTTGTTGACATAACTAAGAAGTACAATGCTGATTCTGCCCCGGTACTTGACGGTATTACAATCAAAATCGCTGAAGGATCGACTATCGCAATAACAGGCCCTTCAGGGTCGGGAAAGAGCACCTTGTTGAATCTGATCGGGACACTGGACAGACCCACCTCGGGAAAAGTACTGCTCGATGGCAGGGACGTGTCTGTTCTGACAGAGGCAGAACTTGCTAAAACACGAAACCATAGTATCGGATTTGTATTCCAGAATCACATGCTTTTACCCCAGCTTACGGCAATAGAGAATATATCTGTTCCATTATTGGGCCAGTCAAAGGAACAGCAGGAAAGATCACTTTCAAGGGCAATAGAGATGCTTGATCTGGTGGGGCTTTCAGCAAAAAAGGATTCCTTTCCGAACGAGATGTCAATTGGTGAATGCCAGAGGGTGGCAGTAGTCCGCGCACTAATAAATGAACCGGGGATTATCCTGGCTGATGAGCCAACTGGTTCTCTAGACAATAATTCCGCGCGAAACCTCATCGATATGCTACTCCAACTTAGAGAGAAGAAGGCCTTCACATTGCTGGCGGTAACCCATTCAGCAGAAGTTGCATCAAGGATGGAGTTCTGCTATAATCTTATAAATGGGAAGTTGGAGAAAACCAATAAAAAGAACCAGGAGTAACGGATGACTATCGCAAAGTATATCTTCAGGAGTATTGCCTATTACCGGAAGCAGCACCTGGTGATGTTCCTGGCGGTCCTGGTCACCGCAACAGTGCTCACCGGAGCACTTGTTATCGGGGATTCTGTTCAGAACAGTCTTGCCGGAATAGTAAAGCATAGATTAGGGAATACCAGATTCGTAATCAGCACTGGAAAAAGATACTCAAAAGTCGATCTGTCTTACAGGTTGAGCAAAACAATGGGCATGCCTGTCACTCCAGTCCTGATCCTTAAAGGTATAGCCATTAATCAGGCGACTGGCAGCCTGACAAATAAAGCCAGTTTCATCGGCATCGACAGTTCATTCAGCAAGATTGCCCCGGGTGGAATTCCTGTACCGCATGATAATGAGGCTGTAATTAATGAAAGTATTGCTAGGAAACTAAACCTGAAAGAAGGAGATGACATTATTGCAAGAATAGAATCGACTGATGTTATCCCGGCAAGTGCACCATTTGCAAGGGACAGAGAACCTTCGAGACCATGGCGTCTTAAGGTAAAATCGATTGCTACAGATGATCAGCTAGGTAGATTCAGGTTAAGCAACGACCAGATCGCTCCAATGAACATTTTTGTTTCACTTGCCGACCTGGGCGTGATTCAGGGGAAAAAAGGCCTTGTCAACAATTACCTTATACCTGATGAAAACAGCAAGCTGGCAACCGGAGTTGTAGAGAAATCTCTGAACTCGTCCTGGCTTCCCGGCGATCTGGGATTCAGTTTCATTCACAGGGGCAATTCAGGAAGTATTGATCTGGTTTCCAACAGGGTATTCATAGACCCGGTAATGATAGAAGCAATTGAAGGAGCCTTTTTTGAATCAAACAGGATAATTACCTACCTGGTAAATGACATTCAACACGGGGAAAAACACACGCCATATTCCTTTGCGACAGCCGTACCTCCCACTGTTTCAGGTTATGATATCGGGTTAAACGAGGTTTTAATAAACCAGTGGACCGCTGATGACATTGATGCAAAAAAAGGTGATTCCATCGTTCTTACATATTTTATCATTGGTCCGCGACATGATATTAAGGAAACCAGCAGGAGTTTTATAGTTAAAGATATCATCGGTAATTCCGGTAATGAAATTGACAGCACTCTCGTTCCTGCTTTCGAAGGTCTTGCAGGTGCTGCTGACTGCCGTGACTGGGATGCCGGCATACCCGTCGATCTGAAAAGGATAAGGGATAAGGACGAAAAATACTGGGATGAGTACAGGGGAAAGCCCAAAGTAATACTACGGTCATCTGCCGGTGAACAGTTATGGCAAAACCAGTTTGGTTCAGTAACTGCTATACGTTTCAGGGAAGAAATGGTGGACGAAGACAAAGTCATTTCATTCATCCGATCAAGACTCTCACCAGCCGACTTCGGAATAACCGTAACTGATGTTGTGGCTGAGGGTCAGGTTGCCGCCGCAAATTCGGTTGACTTCACAGAGCTCTTTCTCAGCCTGAGTTTCTTCGTGATCGTGGCAGGATTACTGCTGACAGTCCTGGTATATTCTCTTAACATGAAAAAACGATCTCAGGAGCTTTCGCTGATGACTGGACTTGGTTTGCCAAAAGTGACTGTCATGAATCTTGTGATCAAAGAAGCAGTCGTGCTTGTAATTGCAGGCAGTGTTGCAGGATCGCTTCTCGGGGTAATTTACAACAAGGCACTCATGGCTGGTCTTAACACGGTCTGGAATGACATAGTGAGAACTGATATGCTACAGGTGCACCTGAACCCATCAACCATCATCACAGGGGCAATTGCCAGCATTATTATCGGGTCTGTCACCATTTATATCACCGCGGCACGAATATTAAGAAAACCTGTCGCTGCAGAGTTAAGAATTCAGAGTGGGGCTGCAGCACGATCCTCCCAAAACAAACTATACCGGGCCAGGCTGGCTGGATTAACTTTTATAGCCATTGCTCTATTACTGGTAGTCTATTCCATTTCGACAAGAGCGTTGGAGAGCGCCCCTCTTTTCCTCTCGTGTGGGGCATTATTGCTGGCAGGCATGCTGATCCTGATTCATTCTTTACTCCTTGGAAAATCATCCAGTGGGGCTGTTCCAGGACAGGTTACTGCAACGCTGTTGGCCATCAAGAGTCTCAGAAGAAAGCCAGGTAACTCGACGGCAGTAATTTCGATGCTTGCCCTGGGATCATTCATCGTTATACTTACCGGGTCGTATCATAAAACCTACGAGGGTATCGAAAAACAGGCAGGATCCGGAAGTGGTGGTTACCTTTTATGGGCAGAAACCAGCATACCCGTTAATTACAACCTCGATTCCAATCCTGATACCAGGCGCGATATCGGGGCTTTTACCAACAACGATAGTGTTATTATCCAACAATTTCAGCGTCTTGATGGTGATGATGCCAGCTGTCTTAACCTGAACCAGGCACAGCACCCTGCTCTGCTTGCTGTGAATCCGGCGCCTTTTGACAGGAAGGGGGCATTCTCCTTCATGAATATTTTGAAATCTATTCCAGCAGATCATCCCTGGATGGGCCTTGATAATCAGATCAACGACAGCACCTGTTACGGGTTCGCGGATAAAAACGTTATCAAATACAGTCTCAAGAAAAAAATTGGGGACACTTTGTTTTACCGGAATGAAACTGGCAAAACACTGGGCGTCATCCTGGCTGCCGCTCTTTCTAATTCAATCTTCCAGGGTTACATCCTGGTACCAGAGACAGTATTCAGACGGCATTTCCCATCAATTTCCGGATCAGAGGTATTGCTTGTGGATGCTCCTTCAAAAAGTGAAGCTGCTCTGACAGAGTATCTGTCCTCGATACTTCCAGATAATGGTATCGAAATAACCCCGGCTGGCAGGAGGTTAGCTGAGTTTAACAGTGTTGAAAACACCTATCTGAAAGTGTTCCTGGCACTCAGCGGGCTTGGTTTCCTGATTGGTACTATTGGCCTTGGGATTGTACTCCTGAGGAACGTGGCGGAAAGAAGAAGGGAATTCGCGTTGCTTCTTGCAATAGGTTACAGTCGCAGCACAGACATTCAGGATAGTTTTTACAGAGAACCTTTCCCTTTTACTGACAGGGTTTGGTATCGGATTAATCTCTGCATTAACAGGCATAGTCCCTTCACTCTTATCTCCTTCCTTCACTATCCAGGGGAGCTTTCTGATTAAACTGATGTCAGCTGTTTTCCTGAGTGGACTGCTATGGATATATTTTCCGCTGGTATTAACAATGAACAAGCCCCTTGTCCCTTCTCTTAGGACAGATTGATCATTTCGCCGATGTAACCTGGTAATAAATGGAGGTCATTGAGCTTGCCAGCTTGTTAATATCGAGGTATAGTTCTGCGCCCAGTCTGGCTTCACCGCTTAATAGCTTTAGCCTTGATGGATTATCAAGGAGATTCGCGAGTGCTTCAGACAGAATCTCCGGCTTATTTTCACCATAAATAATTCCACCTCCGGTGCGACCCAATACTTCAGGAAATGCACCCAGGGCTGGCTGAAGTACCGGTATACCTGATGCCAGAGATTCCGCGATATAGATACCGAAAGCTTCACCATTCCTTACAGGTACAGAAACGACTGCAGCTTCCAGGAAAAAATCCTTTCTACCCTCTCCATCAAACTCCCTGTGGAATCTTACCGAATCGATAAGTCCTTCCTTTTTCAGCTTCTTCTTTATCGAGGCCAGGTATTCTTTATCATCACCGGTATGTCCCCCGGTTAGCAACAGGCAGACATCATTGAACCTTTCATCCTTCCTTAGCAGTATGAATGCATCGGTAAGTATATCCAGACCGTTATCGTTACACATTCTTGAAATGAAACCTATCGTGCGTTTCTTTTCTGAGGAATTCCTGTACTCGTAATCAGCAGGATCAACTCCGATATGAATACTTGTTATTTTATCAGGCGAGATATTCATTTTTGATGCTGACACATCTGCATAATAGTCACTAACAGAAATGAAACGATCGACGTGAGCCGAGTTTTCTCCCATGAGCCTCCAAACCTTTTCCCTGCTTTCAGTGCTCATTATATCGACCCAGATATCCTCGTCCTGAAGGGAACATACAACAGGGACATTAAGTGTTTCCTTTATTTTCGGGGCAAGACCAAGAAGCAGTGCATTTGAAAGATGGATCACATCGGGTTTGAAATGGTCTCTCATCCATTCTGTCATGCGCTCCAGTTCCTCACCCTGGTTTCCTTTTTCGCCCTGGAGCATCGATATAGTCATTTCCTCCAGCCCTTTTGCACGTGTGCTGCCGGCCTTTGAAGCAGCATACCTGAGCAATGGTTTCGTGTTCAGCAACCTGTCGAACCACGCAGGTGCCTTGCGGAACAGGGGGAACATCTGCTTGAGGTAAATGCTCACCGCACCATAAAAGACAGGGACATCCTCCAGATCGTGCTCGTCCCAGAATAGTGGCAGGTACATGGGGACTTTTACCACGTCGTGACCCTGTTTCCGCAGAGCGCTGAAGAATTTGCTGTCGCGCAGGCAATTGCCACAATAAAAACTGCCCCCTGATCCTGGAATAATATGTACAATCTTCATTTTAGCATATCATTTCTTATTTAGACACCTGACCAAGTTTGAATCCATATACCCTGCCATCGTCGGTTGCAACAACAAGCAGGTTCTTAACTATTGCAGGGGTACTGCCCGATGGACTTCCAAGTTCAAACGACCAGATCTTTGAACCGGTCCGAAGATCCAGCATGTATAACCTGCCGTCACCAGAGGTTATGAAAACCCTTGATCCTGCAATCACGGGAGATCCTGATATCTTCCCCTGTGTTTTATATGTCCAGAGCAGCTTACCGTCTTTCCTGTTGAAACAGTATACATTCCTTGTTTCTGATCCTATAACAATACATGATTCTGATATCGCGGGAGATGACACGAACGACCCTCCGCTTGACTGGCTCCAGATCGTCTTTCCAGAGACATAATCAACACAAAAAAAATCACCGTCATAGTTGCCGAAAAATGCCTGGTTACCTGCAAGTGAAGAAGAAGAGGCAATATAGGTTCCCATATCAATCTTTCTGAAGGCCTTACCTGTTGCAAGATCTATCACGTGAAGCTTACCATCACAACCCCCGAAAACGGAATACTTGCCTGCCACTGAAGGGGAGCTGTTAAGGTAATTTTCTGTTTCATATTTCCAGTCAGCCTTACCAGTTTTGTCACTGATACAATAAAGGTAATAATCATAGCTTCCTGCAATAATTTTCTTTTCGGGTCCATTCATGAAGTAGTTTGGCGATCCAATGATCTGACCTTCTGTTTTATAAAGCCATCGCTGCTTCCCTGTTTTAGCATCAAGAGAATAGATCTCACCTGTCAGGGTAGCCGTGTAGACGGAATTATCGTGAAACAGTGGCGGAGCTTCAATGGAGTTCGCGGTTTTGAATGACCATATTAATTTACCAACTGATGAAATACAATAAAATGTCCCGTCACCCGAACCGAAATAAACTGAATTATTGCCGATGACAGGTGAAGATTTTACTTCACTCTTTGCATTAAATGTCCATGACAGCGTGGGGTTTCCAGTGAAGGAAATACCACTGTAACCGGTCAGCTTCTGGTCACCATGGAATAATGGCCAGGAGGAGTTATCCTGAGCTTCCAGCTGATGTAATCCGGCGGGAAGTACCAGTAACAATATGATCAGCGCATTTTTTCTCATACTAATTGCATTCCGTCAGTCTGACTGTTTACCTGCATCCTCCTTCCTGAAGGCAAGAGCTCCTGTTGGACAGGCATTAACACATTTCCCGGCAGAAACTGTCAGGCTTTCATGAAGTCCTTTTCCCAGCGGTGTGCTGATTAAAACATCAAATCCCCTTCCTGTAAATGCCATCCCGAACTTCTCACCTTCAGAACCTGAAATCTCCACACATAAGCCACACTTGATGCATTTTGCAGGCTCATATACTATAAGATCGTGCTGAAACTGTTTTGATATTGCCCTTCTTTCACCAATCAGGTATTTTTTCCTCTCTACACCATACTCGTGAGAAAAAACTCTGAGGCTGCAATTGTCTTTTGCCCGGCAATCGCAATGAAGGCATCGTCGTGCCTCGGTGATCGCTTCATCAATGCTGAAGCCTGCTATGAAACCTGACGATGGACTTATCCTGCCCGATGAGTCAGCCTCGTTCAGGTACTCTGCAATCTCGGTGTGAGTAAGTTTATCAAATCTCGAGTTGAATAGTCTTCCCTGTCTGATAAACTTTTTCCCCGTGATATATGAATGTACCGAACTGGCAACTATTTTTCCCTGGGCAACCGATCTCACGGCCATTTTCTGCGGTCTTATCGTACTTCCGCAGGTAAAGATACCCTGCACGCTGCTACTGAAGTCATCTTCATGAACCTTGTAACCTGTTGTACCTGTGTCCAGCAAACCGGCTAAGCTATTATCAGAGGCAAGGTCACCGGTGGCAACAATAACGGCTGAGAAGTTGTTCTTTATTTCCGACTCGTAAAACGCCCTGTCAACCTTCGTGTTAAATCGAAACGTTGCACCTGTAAGCCTGATGAGATCAACCTCCTGATCAATCACCGATCCGGGCAGGTTTTTCTCCGGTATTGCTGAACGAAGCATACCCCCAGCGATTCCTTCCTTTTCGAAAACTACGCAACTATACCCCATCAGACCAAGATAATACGCTGCCGCAAGTCCGGCTGGTCCGCTACCGATGACCGCTACTTTTTCCTTCCTGAGATTTTTCGATGCTGTTCTGGCAATAGCATCAATTATTACTTCGTTCCCCGATCCTTCAACTGCTGTAATTCTTTTAAGCAGGCAGATCGATACTGCTTCGTCAACCTGTTTTCGCCTGCATGCCTTTTCACATGGAGCCGGGCAGACATAACCAAGAACATGAGGCAAAGCGATATCCCGCCTGACCACTTCAAGAGCTTCTGTAAACCGCTTCTCCCCTATAAGCCTGTTCATACGGGGGATATCCATTCCAGCAGGGCAGGCAAGACTGCAAGGAGCCTCGCAATCGCCAACGTGATCGCTCATCAGTAGTTCCAGAGCCTGTTGTCTTGCAACGGTAACTTCTTCCGAGGTTGCGGTAATATCCATTCCTTCCCTTACCCTCGTGGCGCAGGATGGTACAAGGGCCCCAGACTTATTGTCCTTCACGAGACAGACCATGCAGGATGGATTATTCCCGCATCCTTCAAGATAGCACATGGATGGTATCGCGATACCGGAATTATTAGCGGCATCGAGCAGGGTAATTCCCTCAGGCACCAATATTTCTCTCTTATCTATCCTGATACTTATCATCTAACCAGCGATTACGGAATTATTTGGACATACTTCCCTGCAAATATTACATTTAATACACTTTTCATTATCAACAACATGCACTTTGTACGGCATTGCCTCGATAGCATCAGCAGGGCATCTCTGGGCACAGATTGTACAACCGATACAATTGTCAGTTATGGTATAACGGATAAGGTCCTTGCACTTTCCTGTCGGGCATCTCCCGTTTATATGTGCAAGATATTCATCGCGGAAATAACTTACAGAAGTGAGGACGGGGTTAGGAGCTGATTTGCCAAGACCACACATACTGCCGGATTTTGTACTATGTGCCAGCTCTTCAAGGAGATTAAGATCGTCGATGCTTCCTTTACCGGAACAAATCTTGTCGAGTATCTGCAACATCCTTGTCGTGCCTATCCTGCAGAATGTACACCGTCCGCAAGACTGGTTCTGGGTGAACGAAAGGAAATATCTTGCAATATCCACCATGCAATCCGTATCATCCAAGACTATTAGTCCTCCAGAACCCATCATGGCACCAGCTTCCTGCAATGATGAAAAGTCGATA
This sequence comes from Bacteroidales bacterium, assembly GCA_046329885.1. Taxonomy (GTDB): domain Bacteria; phylum Bacteroidota; class Bacteroidia; order Bacteroidales; family VadinHA17; genus LD21. Next base: position 19,878 of record JAXLTU010000030.1, on the reverse strand, counting down.
GGGATGTCAGCCATCGTGGCCGGGATGCAACCGCCTGAAGGCCCCCCAATCTGGATAGCCTTGAATTGTCTGCCTTCCGCGACACCTCCACCAATCTTTTCCACTATCTCCCTTATCGTAATACCCATTGGAACTTCAATGAGACCGCCCCGGTTTACTTTACCTGCAAGAGCAAATACTTTAGTACCCTTACTGTTGGCGGTACCGATAGCGCTGAATGCCTCGTGCCCGTTTCTTATTATCCATGGTACCAATGAAAGGGTTTCAACATTATTTATAAGCGTGGGCTTGTCCCAGAGTCCCTTTTCCGCCGGGTAAGGAGGACGTAATACAGGCATTCCCCTGTTACCCTCGATAGATGCGATGAGAGCTGTTTCCTCGCCACAAACGAAAGCCCCGGCCCCCTCGAACACTCTAATATCAAAACTGAAGTCAGAGTTCAGAATATTTTCACCTAGAAGACCTTTTACCCTGCAAATATCAATGGCTTCCCTTATCCTTGCCACGGCGAGAGGATATTCAGCCCTTATATAAAAAATTCCTGCTGAAGCCCCGATAGCATAGGCAGCGATCATCATTCCCTCGATAATCCTGAAAGGGTAAGACTCGAGAAGCATCCTGTCCATGAAAGCGCCTGGGTCTCCCTCATCTCCATTGCATATCATGTATTTGACATCTGACACTGACTGACTGGCAAGTCGCCATTTTCGTGCCGTTGGGAAACCTGCCCCACCCCTGCCACGTAAACCACTTTTCTCGATAATTGAGATTATCTCTTCACTGCCAAGCTCTTCCAGGCATCTTTCGAGAGATGAAAAACCGCCTTTCGAATAATACTCTGAAATATCGTTGGGTTTCAGTTCACCTCTATACTCGGTTGCAATACTCACCTGCGATGAGAGGAACTGTGAAAAGGGAGTGTCGGGTTTGGAAGGGTCATAATAAGTCAGCGACTTGGGAATCTCTCCGGTTACAAGGCTGTCAAAAAAATTGAACAGCCCTGCCCTAACCTTGTTGTATGGTCCCGAGGGCCTGAAATGATTCTTGATTATTTCCTGTACCTCTCCCGGCTTGATCCTTGCATAAACGGCGGGTGGCTCTCCTTCCTGAAGTATCTCGAGAACAGGAACCTGGTTGCAAATACCCACGCAGCCAACCTGTTTTACTTCTATATCAATATTACTGCTCACCAGAGCTTTCTCGAGCTCGGTCTTTACCTCGCGGCTACCGCTGGCCATGCAACATGAACCGAGACCAATCCTTACTTCACCGTTGATCACTTTACGCGGCTCACTTATCGTCGAAGCAGGAACAGATGAATGATCCCTCGAGAGAAAATCCTTCAATATTTCAGCAGGCTGCTCAATTCCAACATGACCGTAAGTTACCTCGTCAATCTGGACTACAGGTGCAAGGGTGCAACAGCCAAGACAGGCAACCTTCTCGAGAGTGAATATCCCTCCGGAATCCGTATCAGTGTTGTTTTCAAGCTTAAGAGCACGTCTGAAAGCATCATAAACAAGCGTTGCACCTTTGACGTGACAGGCGGTCCCCACGCATATCTTTATTACATGCTTACCAACGGGCCTTAGTCTGAACTGATTGTAAAAAGTTGATATTCCATGTATGGCAGCCGGCCGTATACTTGTTGTTTCATGCACCCTTTCAAGTGCTTCAGCCGGCAGGTAATTAAATTCCTTCTGGATAGCCTGCAACACCGGAATAACTTTATCGGGAGTAGTCCCGATATCATTTATAAGCTTATCGACTCTATTTTTATCTTCGCCATTCATTTCCCGATACAGTATAAACTGCTTTCGCTTCTAATCAAGATTTTCCCATTCGTGAATGCAGGTGTACATGCCGATTCCTCTCCCAGATTCGGTTCACCCACCAGACTCAACTCCTTATCTGCTAAGAAAATATGCATAACCCCCTTCCGGTCGAGAAGATAAATTTTACCTTCCGCGACCACCGGTGAAGAAAAAACAGTTGAACCAAGGTCCTTTTCCCAGTATTTTGTGCCGTTACGGGCATCATAACACACGAGCAGCCCGTATGTCGTAGCCAGAAACAGGTATTTATCAGTTGCTACAGGGCTCGGAATATCAGAAAGATACTCGTTGTTTTCCCATATCACAGCAGGCTGATCCCCGGCCCTTATCGCGCTGAGCTTCGAGTATTCATTTACAGAAAATACTATGCCATTCGAATGTGTAAGAGAAGGTCCTACTTCGCCGGTAATACACTCCAGCCTCCATAATTCCTTCCCGTTGTCAGGATTGTATGAGATCACGTAAGGGTCAGCAACCAGTATTAACTCGTTTCTTGTTCCGGTATTAACGATGATTGGCGATGACCATGAGACCTTGACCTGTCTGTCTGTACTCCAGGTTGTCTTTCCCGTGCTACACGATAATGCCATTACTCTTGGATTTACCCTCTGGTCGAACTGAACTATCACGTTTCCCTTGTAAACAAGTAATGATGATGCATGTCCGTAATGATTTTCAGGCATCCCGAGATCTCTTTCCCACAATACCTTACCATTCATATCAACAGCGGCAATTTCTCCCGTGGGGAAGATGGCATAAACACCCGTTCCATCTGTAGCTACCGTGGAAGGAGCATATCCCGTCTCAGCAGAAACGACTGGTGCTTTGTTCCCCGTACCAATTTTTACCGTCCATAGCAGTTTACCATCAGTAATATCGAAACAGAATACTTCCTGGCTTTTCCCGTCTGATCCTGTCACGAAAACTTTTGTACCCCATATAACCGGTGAATTGTATCCTGGAAGAGGAATAGCAGTTTTCCACAAGATGCCATTTCCCGATGGGCCATCCCAGCTTACAGGAATATTCTTTTTCCCGGAGAAACCGGTACCACCCTCACCCCTGAAATTAGGGTAATTATCATCAGATTTTGAAATTGATAATACAGCCCTTGCCGTGTCTTTTGATACGTCAGAATCAGTTGTGGCCGGGATAGAATCTGATGCAGAAGTGACCTGACTTACTGCTAATCCAGGTTCAGCTGATTTTCCAATCACGTCACCTCCCTTCGCCAGATCCGCGAACTTATTATCAAGGTCATTAGAAGCAAGTATTGCAAACAAAACTGCAACAGCAAGTATCACTATTCCTCCAGAGACTATCCATTTCCTCGCCCTTGCGCGTTGAGACGCCAGATCATCAGCGACCGGTTCGCTTACAAGTGGGTTAATTTTCTTACGGTATTCTATTATTTGCAGCGCGATTACCGCTAAAGCTACCGTTATTAAAAGGAAATACCCTCCTGTTTTAATCTGCCACTGGCTTGTAAAATAAGCCTTACGTGATAGCAGGTCGAGTACTCTGATTTCCTTCCTTAAAAGTGAATCACCTGGTTCCTGGGCCAGTCTTTCCTTCAGGGTGCTCAGCACTGTCATGTTAACAGGATCGGATTTTTTAAGCTGAACATAATTGGCAATTAACAGGATGCAGATTAACAAGGCAAGTATACCTGAAACCAGTGCAATCCTGTTCCACAATCTATTGCTTCCAAAAACTCCGTTGTTTGTTTCTGCTGACATAAAGTCTTGATCTATTATCTTTTTAAACCGACAAACACATTTCAATTTGATTTCATTTCCCTTGCCTTGCTCGCTGCTAACATACTTTGTTCAATTGTATCTCCTGCTTTCACCGGGCAATAGCTCAGGCATCTGGCGCAGCTAAGACACGAACCTTTGTTAGCCTGGTAATCGTCACGGTACCTGAATATTGTGAGTCTCGCGAGGGTTAACCCGATTACCAGCCCGATAAAGCATCCCATTATCCAGCTCCCTGTTTTGAATTTACCAAGGATAACCGAGGCTTCATTGTATAACTCTTCCGCCGGTTTACCCGATGATGCAAACGCGGTAATCTCTTTTGGTACAATCTCCGTACTATTCTTTTCCCCGGAAGTCATTAGTTCATTTGCGAGTCTTACCTTGAAATTAACCATGGCGAGCTTTTCATGATATCTCGAGGCTGTCCAGCCGCAACCTGCAACGAGAAGAGGAATAGCAACACAGTAGACCATGAGTTTTTTGATTAATTCTCCCCTGGGCTCTTTCATCTCCTGTCCTGTCGGCATGTCGATGGCATCGTAGGGACATGAATTCTCGCAGAGGCGGCAGTTGATGCATTTTGCAGGTGCTATTGACAGGTGCTTCCACGAGAAATGACTTACTATCCTGAGAAGAACACCATAAGGACACAGGAACCTGCAGTATGGCCGGGCTATGAAGATGCCAGTGAGAAGAAGGATGGCGCCGATGGAGAACATCATGAACGTCGAGTTGTGCCTGAAGAATCCCACGAACGGGTCGTACCTGCATATCACAAAATCGGATGCCGTGGCCGAGTACAGAACTGCAAGTCCCAGGTAAAGGAAAGGAACAAGGCCAATCAGATATCTGATCCATGGTTTCAGACTCACTGGTCTGAATGCAAAAAGATCCTGTATCGCACCCAACGGGCAAACACCGGCACAGAAAGTCCTGCCAAAAAACATTGTAAAGACCAGCGGGAGAATAAAAAAGACGATGGCTGTCAGAGGAACGTTGTATCCAGGATTGAAAATGGCCATTGTGATATTCTGCACTGAACCAACCGGGCAAATGCAGCCCTTCCTGAAGAAACCAAAATAAAGCAGGCTGAAAACGGCAATCCAGAAGACACCTTTTCTTGAACGCTTTTCGATTATAATCCAGGTGATGAATGACAGGCAGAAAACAAACACAATAATATCAATAATTTCCTGGATTGGGGATGCTGCCTTTGTTACCTGGGTTGCAGAGTTGTATAACCTGATTCGAACTCTGGTTTGGAAACGCTGAACACAAATGCGTTATAAACAAGCAGGGAAATTACAGTGATAATATGAATAGCTGTGCTTTGTTTCTCATCGCGATCTTATAGCTGCTTCCTGTTTTGGCGTATAGCGGTGTCTGGTTCTTTTGGGTTTTTCAAAACGTGGAGCAGGCCGGGATTATCCGTATCAACCCTGCTAAAAAGTATGGGCAGGGCATTGGCGGGCAATTGAGCACTGGTTACAGTTCACGCGCAACTCCTGTTGTATCTCGAGGATTGCATTGATCCGTTACCAAATGCCGCAGTTCTTCACGCACTTGCCACAATGAATGCATAGTTCCTCATCAATTGTATATTCGAAGTATGGCTCCTCCTGGTCTCATAGTTGTGGCTCCGGTAGGACATAACCTGTTCTCAGCTGCCGTGTCAATTACCTTTGTACCAGCACGTAAATAGCCACTGCAGAAGGATCGCATCAACCGCACATGTCCATAACGTGGATACATTTTGCTGCTGATTTCTGCAACTTACGCATCGAAGTGGCGCAGTTACCACACTGGATACGCGGAAGGATCAGGCTGCCGGATTGTCTTCCCTGCAACCGATCTCGAAGTAAGTCCGATAGCAATGGCACCCAGTCCTGCCTATACCGAACCTGATACGTGCTTATAAACTGTCTGCGCTTGATTCGTTTCTTATTGTCCATACTATTTCATTTCAGCATCTTTTTCCTGAAAACACTTATAGTTAAATGCATCTTGATATGTAAATCAGCCCCGGCATCGCCGACTGCAATATCACGTACCAGATTCCGGTTATCCGATACTTTTGTCGATCTCGCCATTGAAAGTACCTGTTGCTCCCCACGCGTAAAAGAGGCAATGGGGTCAAATACCTTTATCTTGTCAACCCCTTCTCGTATCATAACGAAGCTGCCATCGGAAGAAACCAGCGAAATGCATGATGGGTTACAGCATCCGGCAAACCTGAATTTCGAACGTGCTATACCCGCAACGAAACGAGAATTTCCCCCTTGGAAGAATAGCTTTCCATCTGGAAATAAATGCATCTTTTGAATCTCATCAAACAATAGGTGCAATATCAAAAATGTACTGGGGATGACAGAGAGGGCCTTCAGATTTGTGACTTTGCCTTTGTGCATACACGGTAATAGTGTCTTTCTTTCCAAACTCTCCTGTCAGTTGCCATCAAGGTTATATTAAGTATCATTTGCTTGCCTGCTATCAGCTGCAAGAAAACGCCATATCCTTGATAAAAACTTCGATAATATGACCTCCCTGTTTGTAGGATGCCAGACAGCCAGTTCTCTTCACGGACAAATTGTAATAGACGAACAGGTCCCCGACGGGGAAAATATCATTTCCCGTGCTTTTGGCTATGCACGAGGCGATGGAATCGGTCTGGAACTCCGATATTTTTATTCCACCCAGATCGGCCTTCAACCTGCCAAAGCCACAAACAAAAATATTTCCTTTTGGATCAACAGTGAGTCCGTCAGGTTTTTCGTGCCTGTTTTCACCAGTCCTATCGCCTTGTAATAACCGGGTCGTGTCAATCTTCTGATGTTTTCCAACTCATCATTAACGTTGAGTATATATTGGTATTTACAGGTTTTGGCCTGAAAAGGTCAACCGCGATAAGACCGATTGCCAGAAGCAGGGCAAGAACAGCCGTGGTAATTATTACTTTTTGCTTCATATCCAGCTCAGTTACTTCTTAAATCAATGCAAATCATTTGTTTTGAATCGCGCAGCACGAGAAAACCGTCAGCAATGGCTAGCGGTCCCCACGAGTCCTGACCCTCTATGACCTTTGCCCTGTCGAGGACCTCGAACCCTTTGGTACTGAACCTTGCTATAGTAAGTACGCCTTCGTCGTTAAGTATGAAGAATTTATTGTCAGCGATCATGTAGGGACCCAAACCGAACCTGTCAGTGGTGCCACTTGTCCATTTGATCTTTTTGAAATCGTCGGGGAGACAACATACAAATTCGTTTCGTGATGGCCCGGCATCCTTGGTCTGGATATTAAATACATGACCCTCGGCAAAAATAGGTGTTTGTTGTTCCGAGGCCATTCCTTCCGATGGCTTGAATATCTGGATCATCCTGGCCGAGAATGAACTGCCATCGCCTGAAACACTGAATAAAGCGCTGCCGGCACCATAACCCGCTGTAACGAAGATCCTGTTCTGGCCAACATAAACGGGAGACGGGGCAATTACCGAAGGTGAAAACTCTTTTGTCTTCCACAACAGTGTTCCTCTGTCAGGTCCCTCGGCAGAGATTCCACACAGCCCTCCCACGGCGTTATAAACGTACATCTTCCTGCCGGCAAGAGTCATCGGGACGACTGATGAGTGCGACATCTTCAGGCTATCAGGATTAGGTGTCTGCCAAACCACTTTTCCGGTTGAGCAATCGATCCCCATTAAAAGTGCTTTACCACCTGGTGCTATAACAGCTATGTTATTATCTATCAAGGGGCATTGCCCGGTATACCAAAGAGGTACTGTGGTCCTGTATTCCTTCGCCAGATCGATGCCCCAAACCAGCTTACCGGTCAGTGCGTCGCAACACATGACATGACATCGCGGCCCGATCGTGACAACATATTTATCATTCACGGCTGGTATAGTCCGCGACATTCCATGATTCCTTTTCAGGTTAACCCTGTACGACCTTCTCCATAATTCAGTACCATCGACAAGCGAATAGCAATGCAGTGCATCTGATTTTTTCCTTTCGTCATAATCGAGAATATAAACCCTACCGTTGTATATAGCTGCAGCGGCATGGCCTTCTCCCAGCATCTTGTTCCAGAGTATCCTGGGTCCACCGGCAGGAAAGCGGTCAATCAGCCTGATTTTTTCCCTGCTTATATTATCATGATTACTGCCCCTGAAGTTTGGCCATTTACCCTCGAGAGTTGTTACAAAAGTGCTGTCGTAGGTGTTGAACTTTTCTCCAATAACAACTGAATCCCCTGAATTTGCAGAACCTGCAGGTCTGTTATCCATACCCGGTCTGTATTCATTGAAATTACCAACAGGGTCATGGAAGATCCAGTATAAAAAGAAGAGACAACCAGCGAGTATGGTTACAGCAAGGGTAATTCTCTCGTGCCAGTGTCTCATGGTTACCTTGATGGAATTCAGTTATTCAGGATTAATGAATTTTTATATCATACGCGAGAAGCGCGTTAGTATGACGTATATAAAGGATACCATCTTTAATCACCGGATGAGCCCAGAATGGACCTGGTTTTCCTTCGGTGACTTTGAAGCTCGATACAAGGTCAAATTTTGCAGGATTGGCTTTCAGCAAACCAACCATCCCGTTCTTTTCATCATAGATATAAAGCATCCCCTCGGCGGCAATTATCGAGCCTTTACAGTTCCATTTCTCTTCCCACATTTTTTTCCCGGTTTTCCATTCAATGCAGCACCAGTTCCCCATGCCGTTATTGATCCAGTTCGAACCGTAAATATATCCATCGATTACCACAACCCCGCCATGGTGAACATCAAGAACCAAATCGGTCCAGACAACGCTGGCATTCTTTCCATCGTCTGCAATTTTCACCATCATGCCACCAGTGTCGTAACCACCGGTAACGTAAACCATTCCATCAATAAAGACTGGCGTAACACACTTTATAAGATCCCATCTGCTCATCCCGGGGTCGCTCGACTGGCCATGGGATACCTTCCAGAGTATCTGACCATTGGAAACATCAGCTCCATAAACATGACCAAAGGGAGACGTTGATGAGCATTTTCTTACCTGCACAGGTTACAAGGATTGGAGAAACATAGCCCGGCTTATCATTCAGTGACGGAGATCTCCAAAGAAGTTCCCCGTTTGATTTTTTCAGGGCAATTGTTGCAGTTTCGGGGCCACCAGGTGAATAATAGACTTTATCGCCGTCAATTTTGCAAGGCTCGGCAGCACCCATGATCCATAGGTCCTTTGTTAAGTTCCGTTCCCTTTGTAAGTCCAAGATAACTTTCCCGGTGTACCGTCTATACATACCAGATCGCCAAAATCCGCTGCAGGTATATACCTTGTCGCCCTCCGGTTGGTGTGGTAGCGACTTTTCCAGATAAGATTCATTCCATGCCCTGCCCATGACTGTTTGCCAGAGTAACTTACCCATATCGAGCAAAAGAGAACGTCGTACCGGCTAGCCCGGTTGTATATATTTTACCATTTCCAAAGGATACGGAGGAGAATCCCTTGCCAAGATCGAGGTTCGACCAAAGCAGCTTCAGTACAGATCTCAATGCACGACGCAAGAAAATCACTTTTCGTGATACACCGGTCCTGTTTTCGGGCGCCATTCGCTGATATTCTGAGCCATGACGCTTACCGGGATAAATATTACCGCGGTATTGATACTATTAATGTTCTCATAGAAAATAAGTGATTTAACGTGTCATAAATTATAAATGAAATCATATAATCCAAGCACATAATAATAATCACCTGTAGAGCGCTTAAATTCAATAAGTGTTATTTTTTAAACAGATACCCTTGCCTCTGCATTGAATCGTGACTAACGAAGATTCCTCGCTTCACACGCGTAATTACGCTATCCATGTTTTAGAATAACAAATAAAAAACCATTCATATGGAACAGATTAAGTCAGTAGTAGCATTAATGCGATTCTCGCTTTTCTCGCATTTAATACGCTATCCATGTTTTGCAGGATAACAAATAAAAAACCATTATATGGAACAAGATTAAGTCAATCAGCGCGCATTAATGCGATTCCTCGCTTCACTTCTTTATTACATATCCATGTTTTTGCAGGATAACAAATAAAAAACCATTAAATTATATGGAACAGATTAAGTCCAGTAGTAGCATTAATGCGATTCCTCCTTCACTTCGTTCCGCTTCGGAATGACAACGTCATTCAGGGATGAGGGGGGAAACAACGGCGGTTGATTTCTTCTTAATCATGCAGGCCGTGGCGAATCGCGTTGTTTCCCTCTGGCTCTATCAAATAATACAGTTGTCATCCCGAACGGAGTGGTCAATAGCAATCCCTTTGGCGAGCTATATTGAATAATACCTTCTCATTTTACACGGATACATGCAAGTTTGTAAGCGGTCGCGACTTTTGAAAAATTCCTCGCTTCACTTCGTTCGCTTCGGAATGACAATATGCGTGCGGGGAAGATGGAGATATAGCCTTGCTTAATGAAATTGAAGACGGTAGCAGTTTCTTTTTGCAATCGTTACAAATAGCCGGATATTTGTAGTAATGGATTGCATAGAATCCATATCTATTACGTGTATATTTTAACAAGTGCAAAACATACGGTTTTATATACAGGTGTGACAAATGATTTGCAAAAGAAGATGTTTTGAACATAAACAGAAAAAACAAAAGGTTTCACATGGAAATACAATATCCAGAAACTGGTTTATTATGAAGTCTTTATACATCCAGGATGCTGTGTAAAGGAGAAACAATGAGGTTATCACGGTCAAAGAAAAACAAACCAGTAAATATGACAAAAGACTGGAACGATTCTATGCGGATGGGACAGTCAAAATCCTGGAGATTAGCCAGATAACATTAAAAAAGACAAGTGGTATTATATCATTAACACAATCTTTTTATAGTGGACAATTTGCTTCAGATAGCGACCCGGATGATTTAGTACCCTTAAATTTACTATATTATGTTCTGAAAAAGGTTAAATTAGAACAATTTTACCTGTAACTCAGCTAAGGTAGTAGCCCTGCAATCCTTATCGGTAATAAATCTAATCCAGCGCGCCATGAAATGCCTGGGAAAGATCATTTTGAATTCTTTACCGGGTTCAACCTGCATCATTTTGTATCTCATCCATGGACCTTGCCCGGTAGGATCGGCTTCAATAGTGAAATTAACAGGCACATCTGATTCATTATTGATATTCAATATCCTCTCATCATAGAATCCGATGAGGTATGGATCAGATGGCACTCCTGCTGTCACAAAGTGTTTTTCCATGGTCCTCCTCGCCTACTGACTCCCAGCTTCCCACAAGTCGTCAATAACACCAGCCCACACTGCAGCTTTGCCATCTTCAGATCTTATTAAATGTTTGTTTGCCTTTTACCTGATGAACTTACACCAGTCATTACCAGCATTCCCCTGTATGATGCTGAAATCTGATATCCTGAAATTATGAGAGAGTACCCAATGCTGATTTTAACAAATCCGTCAGCGTTCTCAGCAGGTAATTCATACTTATTGTTCAGCGCAGTTAAGTATATCTCTTTCTGTTACAGCTTCCCGGCAAATACGAACAAGAGTAGTGTTCAGCGAGACTATCTGACATCCTGTTACCTTTCGGCAACCTCCATCTGCGCCCACATACATCGATTATCAGTACTGGTATCATCGATAGTTATAACATCCCGGGGGATCTGCATCTTTTACGCGGATGTAAGAACTCGTGGCGGTATCTTCAATACGCTTAAGGTTCAGGCACCCATCGAGCTCATAATATCTGTTTCAGTAAATTTCTGATTATCAGATGTGCCTGCCAATACACCAAGGGTCCTGCGGTTGTTGCCTGTAGCCCACAACAGACCTTCTATTGAACTGCTTTCAGGTTACCATGGCTAGACCTTCAAATGTCTGATCAGCTTTAGCAGCCTGTTGTCTTTATTTGTGGTGAAATGTGCATCAGCTTTTGTATCCACGTCTGCTGATACTGATATCCATTCTCCTGTTTCAGCCGGTGTCAGAAAAGGCTATGATTCTTGCTTCACCGGCTTTTAGCTTTTCTGACTTCAAAGTCATCCATTCATCATTTCCCTGCCTGTCGGCTTTAAATGTAAAAGACACATCCTCGTTCCCTTCATTTTTAATCCAGCACGAGCGTGTATCCCAGCCTGCGACAGGAAGGTTCGGATTCCACGCCTGCCGTGATAACTAAAGCCAGACTGCTCATCGGCGGTTGCCAGTACAGGCTGTTTGGCAGGTCAAGGGGTGAACCAGAGGTTCGAGTTCGACTGTCCGGCTCTCTAGTGATCCGATTTATTTTTCTCTTGTTCGAAGACACTGTGGGTAGCGTAATCATCCGTTACGAGACAGTCATTCCATCGTGCGAAATCACCGATCACCTTCAGATAAGCGCTCCAGAGGACGTACCCCGGAATAATTACCATTTGAGAAAATTTAACAGGAATCTCAAAACATGCCATGCATCGTCATAAGATAATCTGGATTCTTCTCAGTGCCGATATTCCTTATCCAGCAGGCCATTCGGTATTCCATCCATGCGCCCCGTCGTAACTGTGACTTGCGGAAGGCGAAGAACTTCCAGCCAGTGTCAGGGTTCCTGACTCCTGCAGAAGGATTTATGATCCCAACCGGTAACCCATATCGGGTCTTTGTCGGGATTAATATTTCCGTGAATACCCGTAAGGTCCTGTTACCTCAACAAACTGATTTCTCCTGATTGGCGCAATCTCTCGCCATTCCATTCGGCAAGAGATCCTGATAGAGCATCAAACTTCTCCCGACCCGCTTCATTGCTTGCTTCACCATTGTTGATTAGACAAGCACACCCTGTCCAGTATAAACCTTTCCGCTCGCTCCCGGGAAAGTGCATTCCTGCATGCCATTTTACCAGTACTCTCTTCACATTCCATCGCAGGTATAGAGTATTTACATCGAGTGTTTTCACTTCCCTCGTGAAAACCTCACTCCATGGTGCCGTAGTAAATCTTGTTGAGCGGGTCAGTAGAGATGACGGCATTACCTGTATACTCTGGCATCACTGAATAAGGGATCACTCTCACACGCCTGCCTGTATCAATAGCGTATGGTCCAATAAACAGCTGTCCGCTTGCTTCGTGTATCATCCGGTTGCAGGAGTGCCTCCAGGCTTTTCTTCGGTTGTTGTTTACCAGATCAGGAGTTATTTCATGTACAGCTTATCCGATAGACAAAAGGGAAGGTGCGGAAATTGTGGTAACAACCCATAATCTGCCAGCCCATGGGACCACTGTACCTGTTCCGCATTCTCTCGTTGTTGTAATAAGCAAGGTGAGGATAGATGCCGCTGACTTGTCGGGTCTCATACGCCCATCTTTATCTTCAATGCATCCGGAAAGGAAAAGCAGTAGTAGCAAAATGTAAAAAAGAATCTCATTTTGATAAGAATTAAAAGACAAAGTAAAGTATCTGACAACTGATTTTAAAGTTAATAAAATCTCACAATCGCTGACTTTTGCCCTGCCGGCACAAAACAGAAGCCGCCTGCATGTACGATCATATGCTCTTCAGTATGTTTATTCATAACGAAGCGGGAATAGCTTGTCCAAGGACACAGGCAGGCGGCGAGGGAATCCGCCGACATTATGATTAAAATAATAGTATTTTAATTTAATATTCATTCCCTTTGAAACAGTACCAGCTTCGCTTGGTTCCTTGAAGATTCAAGAGGGACATACTCTCCATTCATAGCTTTGCTTGTCAGAAAAAATATATTTCTAGATTGCCAATATGATTGTAAGGTAAGCTGAATATAGTATAAGGAATATTGCTCCTTCCCATCTGGAAAGCTTTCCCCTTTCCAGACAAGACAAATACAAATAAAGCAGACTAGCAGCGAAAATATTAAAGAGCATGTCTCCAAAGTTTCGAGAAAGGCTGAATCGCTTCCAAGAACACATGATGGCACTAATTCTAAAAATAAAAAATACATTAAATATATTTGAACCCACTATATTTCCTATTGCAAAAGCAACCGATATTCTTCTTATGGCTGCCACAACGGATGTTATAAAGTTCAGGAAGTGAAGTACCTGCAACAACTATCGATTAAAAGCTATGACTCTTTCTGATAATCCAAACGATAACGCAGCCTTCCCTTTCCGAATACAATTAGTCTGCCAACAATCCAAAGTGCCAGTTCGGCAATTATTAGAATGCTTGCAACAAAATATGATCGGTCTCTGGTATGTAACTCACCTTCAAATTTCTCATTTACTGCCAGGTTGATATTATAAACAAGAAAAAGGGAAAAAAGCATTAGCAATATCAGACCATCTATTCTTCCCAGGCTTGAGCTGACTGATTTTTCAATTAGTATATCATTTGCCATCACAAAAACAACTGCTGCAGAAAGGAAGCATAATGGTATTTCGAGCCATGTTGTATTTTTCTTGACAACAAGTGGCATAAACAAGGAAGATATTCCAAGGATAAACAGGATATTAAAGATATTACTGCCTATGATGTTGCCAAGAACAATATCAGAATTGTTCTTTGCTGCCGCTAGAACGTTTACAATAAGTTCAGGTGTTGAAGTTCCAAATCCGACAATTGTAAGCCCTATTACAATCGGTGGAATATTAAGTTTTTTAGCTAGGGAAGATGCATTATTTACCAGGAGGTTTGCACCGAGAATTAAAGGCATGAACCCGATTAGAAGCAAAATTAAGTACCACATTTATTTACTTTGATTTTGTTTCAGTATCTCTTTTAATTCTTCAAGGTCTTTTTTAAGATCACTATACTGACTTCCTGTTTTATAAGCCATGAGAATGAGCTTAATTGATACAAGCAGAACACCAGCCTCCAGAAGTATCTCTTTTGTTAATCCCTTGAGGAAGATTGACAATATAAACAGTAAAGCAGTTATCAGAATTACAATTATTGTCCCAGTATCGAAATATTTAATCATGGCTGCTTCATTTTAGTTTAGTCAAATATATAACTTTTATATTTTTTAATTTTTGGTTTTACTGGCTTGAAATGACCTGAAATTTTAATTCTAAAAGTGTATATATACCTACCAGAGAGGAGAATATATCGAAGATCAAAACAAATTTCCTCATTCAGTTCCCAGTCACTGGTCTGGATGTTTAACTGTAAAGAAAAGGATTTCACAAGTCAACCCTGGCACAGAGCAGGCTTGGCAGAAAAACCGCCCTTATGTCTGACTATAAAAGTAGTTGGCATTCAATGTAGCAAGCGACTGGAATAGCCTGACCCGGGATGCCGGGAGGCAGACAGGGAATCCACCGACCTCATTGTGGCTTGATCCAGAACAAAAAAGGGCTCAGCCTTGTGACCGAACCCTTCTGTGTAGCGAGAGGGAGGAATGATCTCCCGACCTCATGATTATGAATCATGCGCTCTAACCAACTGAGCTATCTCGCCAAATTATTTCTCAATGAACCTTGACCTTTATAATGTGGTCAATACTCCTTAACCAACTGAGCCCTGCCTGCCGGCAGGAAGGTATCTCGCCATGTAACCATCCACGCTAACGTGAAGGAGGAAATATCATGTTAAAAGAACCCGCGTCTGATCATGTTTCTTTCGCGGGTGCAAATATAAAAACTCCATGGCAAATAATCAACATGATTTTTTCTTTTGATTATTTTTTTTATATTGCATGATACTAAGCAATTTAGCTTGCAGAATCGGAAATGAGAGAAAAACTTGAACTGGAATACACGCTTAAAAGCTCGCCTAAACTGCTTTTCCCCCGTCTGAGTACCCCCGAAGGCCTTACAGAATGGTTCGCAGAAAAAGTAACAGCAGACAAGGACCTATTCTCATTCTCGTGGGATAAATCTGAATCTCATGCAAGACTATCCGCTATCAAGGAAAATAAATTCGTCAGATTCGAATGGGCCGACCGCGGCGAAGAAGAAGCCAACTATTTTGAATTCAGGATAAACATAGACGATATTACCGGCGATCTTGCCCTTATAATTACAGACTTCTGCAGCCCCGAAGAACGAGACGACATTACCAACCTTTGGGATACCCAGGTAATAGAATTGAAAAGAATTCTAGGCACCTGATGATATTATTTCAAGGAGCCTCTTCTGAACATGCAAACCCGGCAGGCTAAAGTTGCCAGTACGCGTATCCAACCCGAGAAACATGATTTATCCAGGACACAAAATGAATAGACTCGTAATCCGTTATTCATAAAAAACAAGTAGGTTTGCCGAAAATCCGGAAAAAGTGAAAAGACTTGATAAATTCGTTATTAAATCTTTCATCGGACCCCTGGTCCTCACTTTCTTCATTGTCCTTATAATACTCATCCTCCAGTTCCTCTGGATGTACATAGACGAGCTGGCTGGAAAAGGTCTCGAGCTGAAGATACTTGCCGAGCTTCTATTCCAGTTCTCTCTCACCTTCGTCCCGATGGCCTTCCCCCTGGCTACCCTCCTAGCCTCGCTGATGACTTTCGGCAACATGGGGGAATTCAGCGAATTAACCGCTCTCAAATCGTCAGGTGTACCTCTCAGAAGGATAATGCGACCGGTAATCTTCCTTACAGCGGTAGTCTGTATCATATCATTTTTCTTTTCAAATAATGTCCAGCCCTATTCGTACCGTAAGGCAAGGACCCTCCTCTATGATATACGGCGTAAAAGACCAGAACTGAACATACAGGCCGGTACTTTTAATAATGATATCGACGGGTTCAGCATCAAGATAACAAGGAAAGATCCGTATACTAACAAACTTGAGAAGCTATACATTTACGATCATCGCGAGAAGAGAGGAAACGTCTTCGTCACCTATGCTGACAGCGGTTACATGAGGGTCACCCCTGATGAAACAGCGATGATAATGACTCTTTATAACGGTTATTCCTACTACGAGGTCGACGAGAAGAACGTGACCCAGAGTAACCGGACTCACCCTTTTCGAAAGGATAAGTTCCGTGAGGAAGTGCTGGTAGTTTCCCTTTCCGGATTCGACCTCGAGAGGAGCCAGAACGATCTTTTCAAATCGAATTCATCGGTTCTCAACGTAAACCAGCTCACGATGTTTATCGATTCTTTGCAGGCAGATCATCTTAAAAGGAAGGAGGATTATTTCAAGGATTTCAACACGAGCAGGCTTTACGTTGAGAGGAATTTCTTTCAGCCGGGCGAGGCAGGATATGATTCGGCACAGGTAGCGTCTTCCAGGAAATTCGATGTCTGGCCAATTTATGACACTCTTAATCTTTACGCGAAAAGAGAAGTTGTCTCAAAAGGAGTCGAAAACGTCAAGTTCGCCATTAATTTTCTCGATCAAAAAGATGAATTCATCCATAACGAGGTCAAGAATATAAGAACCTTCCAGATCGATTTCCACAAGAAATTCACTCTATCCTTCGCCTGTATTATCTTTTTCCTCATAGGCGCGCCACTGGGGGCGATAATACGGAAGGGAGGACTGGGCACACCGGCAGTTATATCTGTCCTTTTCTTCGTGATTTATTATGTTATTACCATATCCTTCGAGAAGCTTGTCAAGGAAGATCATATTAACGTGATAACTGGCATGTGGGCAGGTTGTGCGATACTGCTACCGATAGGCATCTTTCTGACCTGGAAGGCAACAACAGACTCTTCCATTCTGAATACTGAAACCTATTTTATAGTCTTCAGGAAGATAAAAGACATGATATACCGGTTCATCTTCAGCATAAAGAATGAAAATCCTGTTTCTGACAGATAAGCCTTCATGGCCCCCTGATAGCGGCGGAGCCATAGGAACAGGCAGTCTGGTGACGGGACTAAAAATGCTGGGCCACAAGGTTACCATGCTATCGGTTATTACCCCCAAACACTCCTTCGACCCAAATGAATCACTGAACCGGGAATTCTCACCTGACAAGATTGTCACCGTGGAAATTGATACCTCTATCAAACCGGGTAAACTGATTGTTAACTTTATCTTTTCACGAAAACCATACTCTGTAACCAGATTTGACAATATAATCTTCAGGGATAGACTGAAAGAACTTCTGAAGGAGGATTATGATGTAATCGCATTTGAAGCGCTCAACATGACAAACTACCTCGGGGAGGTGAGGAAGCACTTTAATGGACTCTGTATCTACAGGCCTCATAATGTTGAAAACCTGATCTGGTGGACTCTTTCGAACGAAGAAACTAACTTCTTCAAAAAGTATTTTTTCCGGGTTCTCTCGAAAAGGCTGCTTAAACTTGAATCAGCATTCATAAACAGGTTCGATGCGGTCACACCTGTTTCCGAGCAGGAGCTCGAGTGGTTCATGAAACAAGGACTTGCAGTTGATTCAGAAATAATAAGACCCGGATTTTCAATCAAGCCATCGACAAACGGGAAAGATGAGTTTCCTTATTCAGTCGGTTATATAGGTTCGCTTGACTGGAATCCAAATCTTCATGCCATCGACTGGTTTTGCAGGCTTGTCTGGCCACTTGTCAATAAAGAATTACCATCTGCCACTTTCCATATAGCCGGCCGCAATCCTTCCTTAAAAGTAAAAGAGGGCTTAAACGGCAGGAACATAGTATTTCACGGTATGGTACCATCATCAACTGATTTTATAAAAAGTATATCGGTTGTTGTCTCACCACTGTTCAGTGGCAGTGGAGTAAGAATCAAGATATTGGAAGCGATGAGCCTTGGCAAAGCTGTTGTTGCAAATGACATCGCGACAACAGGGTTAAACACGACCCCAGGAAATGAGATTCACACTGCAAATGATCCGGCTGGTTTTGCAGAAAGGATAGTATTCCTTTTAAACAGCAGTGAATCAAGAAGAATGACAGGTGACAAAGCGCAGGAATTTATCAGGAAAAATAATGATATCTTAGCGGAGGCAACAAAATTCGTCAATCTGGTCAGCAGGCTTAGTGATGGTAATTAGTATCATATTCTGGTTAGCTTTTTTTCTCGTTTTGCTGACTTATCTTTTTTACCCGGCAACATTATTGATACTCGACAGGCTGCATCCCGGCACTGGAAAGGAACTTCCGGGAAACTACACCCCGTTTGTTTCAGTGTTAATGGCGGTGAATAACGAGGAGAAAGTAATAGCCAGGAAGATAAAAGCACTTTATGAATCAGACTATCCTGCCGATCGTTTCGAGGTTATAGTCGGTTCGGATAACTCGGTTGATATGACAGATCCGATACTTGATTCACTTGCCAATGAATTCAGTACTCTTAAAATTGTGAAATTCGGTATCAGGAGTGGCAAACCGGTAATAATCAACAATCTTTCAGGGATAGCCAGTGGTGAAATACTCATCATAACTGATGCCAATGTATTTCCGGAAAGGAATACCATCAGAAGGCTCGTTTCCAACTTCTCTGATCCTTCAGTTGGCCTGACTGACACCAGACTTATAACGACCGGGACTAGCAAGGAAGGCATCTCTCTTTCAGGAGCAGCGTATATTGGCCTCGAGACAAGACTGAAGAATATCGAGGGCAGGTTGTGGGGTAAGATGATGGGGCCTTTTGGAGGTTTCTACGCTGTCAGGAAGAAATCATACAAGCCAAATTCTGAAAATGCCTTGTCCGACGACTTCAGGATTTGCATGAATGTGATCGGTGGCGGTGAGAAGGTGATAAGTGATATGAACTCGGTCGTTTATGAAGATGCCGCAAATAATCTTTGTGAGGAATACAAACGAATGACAAGAATATCAGCCGGTAATTTCCAGAATCTCCGACATTTCTCACGATTGCTTAAAAATCCGTTCAACACGTGGAGCCTTATATTCATATCGCATAAGGTACTAAGGTGGCTGACTCCGCTGCTTTGGATGATAATGCTTGTCATGAACCTGTTATTGTTAAAAGTGTCGTTTTTATATACCGTACTTCTTATTCTACAGCTAATTTTAATAATTTTGCCCCCGCTTGACCTGATACTGAGGAAAGCCGGGATAAATGTTGTACCGATAAGGTATTTCACTCATCTTTTCCTGATGAACCTGGCTATAGCCAGTGGATTTTTCAGGCAGCTCGGTGGAGTGGAAAGCGGAGTGTGGGAACCGACAAAACGTAATTGAAAAATGAAAAGTTCGAAATTAAATACCGTTGATGAGGCTATCGACGACATTAGCAAAGGGAAGCTTGTAATAGTCGTTGATGATGAAGACCGCGAAAACGAAGGAGACTTCATCTGTTCTGCTGAACTTATTACTCCGGAGATAGTCAATTTCATGGCGAAGCATGGAAGAGGACTCATATGCGTCG
>JAXLTU010000003.1:0-204488 GCA_046329885.1 Bacteroidales bacterium | reverse complement strand
AAGGACAGGGGCCATCTTGTTCACGATGGTTCCGGCGACAACTATAACATCAGCCTGGCGGGGGCTAGCCCTGTAGACCTCCATCCCGAACCTGGCAAAGTCGTGACGCGGAGCACCAGTTGCCATCATCTCTATGCCGCAACAGCTCGTCGCGAATGTAAGAGGCCAGAGAGAGTTCTTCCTTCCCCAGTTTATAACGTCATCTATCGTTGTTAAAAGAACATTAGTTCCTGATTCTCTTAGAAGCTCAAGGGTTTCGTTATCCCTGAATTCTTCTTTCTTCATTCCTTTTATTCCCATACGAGAGCGTGTTTTTTCCAGGCATACAGAAGCCCGAGACCAAGTATAAAGAAGAATATTAAAATCTCGACAAACGCGAGCATACCAACTTCCTTCATGACAACAGCCCATGGAAAGACCAGGACAGTTTCCACATCAAAGACGAGGAAGAGGATGGCGAAGAGGTAATAACCCACGTTGAATTGCAGCCAGGTAACGCCCTTAGTGGGAATACCGCACTCGTAGGGGTCATACTTGACTGGGTTTGTTGATTTAGGCGCGACAATCCCGGAGAAAATCAATACTGCTCCAACGAAAATGGCGCCAATCATGAAGAACAGAATCAACCATTCATTACTCATAATAAATCGATTTATTTGATCAAGCCGGACAAAAATAAACTTTTAATTTGTCGATGTGAAATTTATAACAGCATATAAAAGTGATAATTATCATAAAAATAAAAGAGGCCGTCAGGAAATGACAGCCTCTTCGTAATTATCTGTAAATAAGATTATTTGAGCTGGAAGGTTACCGGTACGTTATACCAAACGTTAACTGGTTTACCACCCTGTTTTCCGGGTTTCCATGGAGGGAGCATTTTGATAACCCTGATAGCCTCGTTATCGAGAGCCGGGTCAACTCCTTTAAGAACCTGGACCTGATCAACACCACCCTTGTAGGTGACGCAGAATTTAAGGATTACTCTGCCCTGGAGGTTATTTTCCTTCGCGATCTCGGGATATTGGATATTCGCGTAGATAAATTCCATGAGGGCTTTTTCTCCACCTGGGAAAGAAGGCATTTCTTCAACAACCACGAATACTTCCGCGGGAGCTTCTTCTTCCTTCACTTCCTCCTGTACCTCTTCAACAGCTGACACATCTTCATTCTTAACCTCAACCTGGGCCTGGTCTGCTGTCATCATCTGTGCAGCCTCTTCAGGCTTCACACTGTCGACAAGAACTGGTGGCACATAACGTACCTGTTCTACTACTTCCTGTGGTGGAGGCGGTGGTGGTGGGGGAGGTTCAACGTTCTGATCAGGCTGGTCAAGATTTTCCATCTTGATCTCGACGTTTCTCTCGGCTCTTGCTGCCCTGTTTGCAGCTGCCTTGGCGCTTAGGAAGGGAGCTATAACTGCTGTCCCGAGAATGACAAGACCGAAGGCCATACCAATCAGGAGATTCCTGTTATATTTCTTTCTTAACCTGTAAGCACCGTATTCCTTATTCCTCTGTTCGAAGACTATGTCGTCGAACGATGGGGCTGCTATTTTCTCTTTTGCCATAATAGTAATTCTTTATGGTTATTTCCTACCGGTATTTTCAGAAACGATGCCGAGCTTATTCTCAACCATCTTTTCCTCTATCCAGTTTATATCCATGAAGGTATAACGGGCTATACCGATTATGGACATCTCGTCGAGGATGTCGACAAAATTACCATAGGTAGCTTCCTTGTATGCCTTGATAAGAACGATTGGGCCTGTATCGTCAACTTTCTTAATTTGGGCGATAGCCTTGGGAACTGAATCATTCGGAATTTTGATTTTACCCGTGGTTATATCGTCGTTGAAGGCCTGAATTTTCTTGAACAGGGCCTTGTTCCTTTCTAGAAGAACAGTACGTATGCCTTTGTCGCTATAGTCAGTTACCTGCAAAGGGGGAGCTGACTCGACGCTTTCAGCAGCACCGTTATAGTAGTAGATCTTGTTTTCCGGGCCAAGAATAATGTTTATGGTACGGCTCTTCTGTGCAACAGGAGCAGTCACTTTTTCATTCTTCTTTACTTTATCAGGGAGAACAATCTCCATTATCTTCGATTTGCTGAAGGCTGTAGTAAGCATGAAGAAGGTTATCAGCAGACACATAAGGTCTACCATGGGCGTCATATCAATATGAGGAGCATGCTTCTTAGCTTTCTTCTTGCCGCCTTTGCCCTTTTCCTCTTGAATAATTTCTGCCATGTTATTGCTGTGTATTTTCTTCCGTTACTTTAACTGCCTCAAGGCTCGTAATCAGATTGAACTTGTTAAGGTTCTTATCCTGAAGTATATCGAGTACCTTCTTCAAATCCGGGAACTTGGTCTTTGTATCACCTTTTATGCATGCCTGCACGTTCGGGTTGATCTGCCTTGCATAAAGAACCCATGCAGCGAGCTGGTTGTCGAGCGAGTCGATGGGAACTCCTTTCTGGAATTCCGCCTTCTTGTCGTTACCATCGGCAGCAAACCAGGCCTTCATGTCCTGCATTGATACTCCCATTGAAGAGGGCATCTTCTCGAATTCACGGTATTCAGCCTCACTGAATTCAACATTATACTGCTTTCCCATCTCCGCGAGAACCTTCCTTCTTACCTTGTAGGCAGTATCAGGGCCGTTATCGAGATTCAGGAATACTTTCCCATCATTAGAGATAAGGAGAGTAAGCATGTTGAAATCGGGTGTTGGCTTTTCCGAAATTGAGAATGGCGTATCCACCGGGGCCGGCTCAGGCTGTCTCATCGTTGTCGTCAGCATAAGGAATGTGAGGACAACCGAGAACAGGTCCACCATCGGCGTCATGTCGATACGCGGGGACTTTGTTGGTAATTTAATCTTTGGCATCTTACTTTTTATTATTAGTTAACCAAAAGATCAATTATTAGTTACTCTTAAGTGATGCAGCAAATGTCTGGGTCAGACTGAATCCAGCTTCATCAATTTTGAATGTATAACTGTCGATTGTTGATGAGAAAAAGTTGAAAGCGATGATTGACACGGTTGAACCGGTGATACCGAACGCGGTATTGATAAGAGCTTCCGAAATACCAGTTGCAAGAGCAAGTGCATCAGGAGCACCAGACTGTGCAAGAGCGGCGAAAGCGCGGATCATACCAAGAACTGTACCGATAAGACCGATAAGCACTGATATTGATGCAAGTGTCGAGAATATAACCATGTTTCTACCAAGCATAGGAAGTTCGAGAGCGGTAGCTTCTTCGAACGCTTTCTGGATAGAAAGGATCTTCTGGTCTTTCTCGAGTTCTTTATCTTTCTGGAGGTCGCGATAACGTGCAAGACCGGCTTTCATAACGTTTGCAAGTGAACCTTTCTGCTTGTCGCATGCTTCAATAGCTTCCTCGATTTTGTCTTCTGCAAGAAGAGTCTGGAGTTTGCGAACGAAGGTATTAAGTCTGCCTTTTCCTTTTGCCCTGCTCAAAGTGAACATTCTTTCGAAAATGAAAATGATAAGGGTAAGAACGCATGTCATAAGGATAGGAACGATGAAACCACCTTTGTAAATAATACCCAGGATGTCACCTTCAATAACCTTACCTTCAGGGTTGCCACCTTCAAAGTGTACCGGGTTACCCATTATCTTCGTGAAAAGAAAATAGGACACAATAAATGCTATAAGAATAGCACTGGTCGCGAACACGTTCTGCAACGCATCTTTTAATGAACTTCCTTGTTTACTCATTGTTGTTTTATTTGTTTAGGTTAAGAATTTTTTACATCGTGCAAATATATGCGAGAATTTTATATTTCCAAGAGAATGCTTTTAAATGTTCAAACTACATTTCTTAATGCACTTTCCTCATTATTAATAAGACCGCTTTAACATCATTTACCCTATTCCAGTGTTAATAATTATTAAAACAAGCTCTCTTATTATTTATCAAGAACAACATTTATTGCCTTTAACGGTCTAACGACTGGCATCTCCTTCGACTTATAACCTTCGGCTGAGAAGACAAGTGTTTCAGAAGCTTCGGGTATCTCGAATTTAAATGCACCAGAGGCGTTGCTGTAGGTTTCAGCCGCTGTGTCTTTTATCCTGATGGACGCATTGACAATAGGCTGACCGGCAGCATTTTTAATAGTTCCCTTTAGTTCGTTAGGGTTAATACCAGACTTGAGGTTCTTTTCCCATCCAACAGCCCAGTCAAGTGATTTCTTGGCTGCCTCGTTAGTGGGATCATAAGCCAAAATCTGTTTGTACCAATCCTGGGTGCGGGTGGCGAATGGAAGTTTTCCTTCAATTGTTTTTTCCTTCTGTGACTGCTGAACTTCCAGCTGGGCAAGTCCGCTAAAACCTTTGTTTTTAAGATCTTTATCCTTTGGAGAAAGAACCGTCATTTTCTGGAAATATTGCTTGGCTTTTCCGTAATTATCGTTCAGCATGTAGTGATAGGCAAGGTACTGGTAAGCTTCAGCAACTGCGTCAACGTTTTTAACTGTGTCGGATGATGCAACTTCAATAAGCTTTTCGAACTTGGGCCTCGCGGTACCTACCTTTGGGTCACCTTCCATTTTGGAATAAGCTCTTGCAGTAAAGAGGTGAGCATCAACATATTTCGGGTCTTTCTTGATTACCTCAGCAAAAACAGAGTCAGCAGATTTATATTTCTCGGCATTGAGATACCACCTGCCAAGCTGCATGTAATCCTTCGGTTCGTTCCTTCCAAGAGCGATAAGCTTGGACCACATCTTGGCAGCCTCGTTATACCTCCTGTAAGTATAGTATGAGTTTGCTATTTCAGCAACCATCGATTTATTCTCGGGATCGAAAGATAGAGCCTTCTTGTATTCACCAAATGCCCTGTCGATATCCTTGTCTGCAACAGCAATCTGTTTCTCGAGGCGAGCCAGGCGGGCTGATGAGGAGTCGACAACTGGTTTAACCTTGGCTTTTTCGGCAGCAGTGGCTGCAGCAGCGTATTTTGCCTTGTCCTTATCATTCTGAACCTTTTGCTTATCCCTGTCAGTAACTAACTGAGGGTATTTCTGGTTCTTCTTGAGAAGTATCTTGGCAAGATATGAATAGTCGCGGGGTATAATGTACTGCGCATCAACTGTGGCAAAAAGTTTTTCCATGTAGCGTAATGCCACGATATAATCCGGGTTCTTCTTCTCGTATGCTGAGTAGCCAGCCAGACGGTTTAGATATTCCTTCGACTGGTCAACCTTGAAGATGTCTTCAATATTCTTTATAACCTCGTCATATTCACCGGCGAAATAAAGCGATCTCACGTAGCTGATCTTGGCCGGGATATTGCCCTGGGTCAGCTCGAGGTATTTCTCGAAGTACTTCTTAGCTTCATCATATCTTCTGGCCATAGAGTACAATGCACCCAGTTCCCTGTAAGCAGGAGCATAGTTTGCATTGAGTCTGATAGCATCTTCGAAATAAGGAATAGCCGCGTTCAGATTCCTTGCTCTCACGTAAATACTACCAATCTTCATCATTGCAGTAGGAGAGGTCGGATCATATTCCTGCGCGAGGTTGTAATTCTTGATAGAGTTAGATCCGTCATTCTTAATGTTGAAAATATCGCCGGCGATAAGATATATATCGCTGTTCTTGTAATCAATCTTAAGAGCTTCTCTCAGAAGTGGCAATGCTTTTGATGTATCAACACTCTTCTGATCAACAGCTATGTATGATTCAGCTATCTTGGCCAGGATATAAGCGTAATCCTTTGCTACTGGAACCATCTTCTTTATGCTTTTGTAGGGCTGCAGGAAACTCTTGGCTTTAGCCCTCATCTCATCAGCAGTTTTGTTATCGCCATTAAAGAAAGCAACCTTGGCCAGACCTATATAGTTAAGAGGTTCGGCAGGGTTCGAGCTGACTCCTTTATCATAAAGAGCCTTGGCTTCCTTGGTATAAACAGCGATACTGTTCGACACCGTGTCGGAAAAATAATCCTGCAACCAGTTCTCACCATAGTAAAAATAATACTTGCTGTTACCTGGTTCTTTCTGGATCAATTGTTTGAATAAATCTCCAGCCTTGTCATAAGCTTCACTGCGAGTGAGCAATGTAGCCGCTTTCAAATCCTGAGCCGGGGCCTGTGCACTTACCTTGTAACTTCCCGCGAGAAGTATATTAACCACACCTGCTACAAAAAGACCCGACTTAAATAATGAACGTTTCATGGTGATTTTATTTACTTATGTATACTAGTTAGTTAATATTAAATCATTCCTCTTCTGCAATTTCAACTATTGCTGCTTGATCTGCACGAGCCTTATCGGCATTGTTGCAGGAACAAGTCCGCCTTTAAGGACTATTCTCTGGCCCTGTTCGTAGGTCGCCCACTGTATAAACCCGCTTCCAAGTCCCGTGAAGGTCTCCCTCGAAATGAGATAGACTTCACGGATGAACGGGTACGACTTGTTGTAAATGAACCCGGGTTGAGGCAGATAGTAAGAACCATCATCAGCGTACTGCTGCGAAATAGCACATACCTTTACTTTCCTGCTGAAACTCATCATCAGCGAATCATCCTTGTCGCTTATCCAGTTAACACTTATTACACCGATCGCATCCTTGTTCTTCTCAACGAAGTTTATAACATCAAGGTTACTGTTAACGGCAAATATGTTGGCAGGAAGAGCCTCGTTCATATCAAATTTCTCCCTGAAATACCTTATGTTTCCAGATTTGGTATTGTCAAATATCACTCTTATCTGCCCCAGGCCAGAATGTTTGTTAACTTCAGACCAGTCCTTTATATCACCCCTGAATATTCCTTTAACTTCATCATATTTCAGAAGAGAGTCCGGGTTTGACCTGTTAACGACAAGTGCCAGTGCATCCCATGCAAAACTGACAGTCCGGGCAACAATAAGTGAATCGCGCAGGTATTTGATCTGATCATCAGTAAGCTTCCTGCTGGTTACCATGAGCCGCCCTGAATCTTTCATGAAATCATTCACGATATCAACTTCGGGCTTATAGAGAGGAGTTATGCTGGCATTCTGGTATACACTGGTGAAAGCACTTATCTCAGATTCGACAATAGGTTTGAATGAATCATCAACAAGTATTCTGATCTTTCCCCTGGTTGGTGTTTCAGTGTTCCTGCTCTTCTGGACCGTGTTGCAACCAGCTAAAATAATCGCGATGCCTATATATATAATAGGTAATAAAGATAAACGTGAACGATTAGTTTTTTTCACCTTAAATAACTTAGAAAAAGAAACTCTACGGCACGCAATGATAATAAAATTTTGGCTATTTGATACTCTGCTCATAATCTTAAATTTTTCAAAGTTCAACAATTAATTATTGAATAGCAAAGTACATGCCAACAGGTATCGCGGGAAAATATTTTCTGAATAAACCACGTTATTCTTCATCCTCTTCATTGCTTTTCGTGAAGAAAAGTTCCCTGACCTTAATAACGGTCCTGTACCCACGGTATAACCCGTAAAAAATAAAGGTACCACCAATAAGATAACGAAAAAATTTCTCGACATAGAACAGGTTATTTGCCATTAGCAGGTAAAAACCGACCCCGAGATAAAATAGAGTCATGAACGCTCCGAAGACCGTTCCAACCTGTTCCATAATCCTGTTCTCGTTCATGTTTTTTAGTTTTGCCCGGCAAGTAATAAAAAAACAAGATTAAATCAAAAGGTATATTACCAGAATATTAATTAAAAGAAATCAGATTAGTAACGAACTGTCACCGTAACTAAGAAACCGGTAACCATTTTTCAGGGCATGCTCATAAATCACTTTCCAGTTTTGCCCGGTGAATGCAGACACCAGTAAAAGTAGCGTACTCCCGGGTTGATGAAAATTTGTTACTAGCCCTGAAACAACCCTGAACCGGTAACCCGGGACAATAATCAGCCGTGTCGAGGCATTGATTGAATCAAGGCCCTTCTTATTCATAAAATCCAGCAGACAACCAAGGGCTTTTTCAATTGGAACATCAACCTGTTCTTTGTAAGGGTCCCACTGGTCAATAAAGAACTCGCCGTAATCCTGTACCGGATCTCTTAATAATTTAATGCCCAGCCAGTAAAGACTCTCGAGTGTTCTTGCCGAAGTAGTTCCCACGGCAATGACTGAACCTCTCTTCGCGAGTAAATTCCTGATTGTTCCGGAGCTTACCTGGAAGTGTTCAGCGTGCATTTCATGAGACGAAATAAGCTCGGATTTGACCGGCAGGAAAGTACCTGCACCAACATGAAGTGTAAGATAATCTACAGAAATGTCTGACTTTGCTAACGACTCGAAAACAGTAGGCGTAAAATGCAATCCTGCCGTTGGAGCGGCAACAGATCCGTTTATATCACTGTAAATAGTCTGGTATCTGCCTATGTCGGAGGGTTCGTCCGACCTCCCGATATATGGCGGTAATGGTACATGTCCAGCGGCCTCGAGAACCTCTGAGAACACCATGCCAGGGACATCCCATGAAAATCTAACAAGAAGATCTTTATTTTCCGCTCCCAGCTTCTCAGCCTTCAGAACATGCTCTTTACCTCCAAGATGAAACTTCAAATAAACAGGACCTGATCTCCATCTCCTGAGGTTACCGGCGAGACATTTCCAGACAACTGGCACTGGTGACGAAAAAGTCAATGCATAGTCAGAAGGATCGAATGGTTCAAGACAGAATATTTCAATCGCGGCACCCGATTCTTTTCTGAAAAGTAACCTTGCCTTAATTACCCTGGTATTATTAAAGATTAGAAGGCTGTTCGGTTGAAGCCAGGAAGGCAGGCTGTAAAATTTATCATCCGAGATCTTTCCTGCCTTGTATACCAAAAGCCTCGATTCATCACGCTTCTCAAGCGGATATTGTGCTATCCTCCCTTCGGGTAGTTCATAAATATAATCTGCAATCCTGATTTCCGGTATCATCAACAGAACAAACTACTAAAACATATCTTTATAATAATCCGCCAAAAATACTTAATTTGTATAAGCAAATGCAAGGTTACTAAATAAATAGACAGATGCCCTATTTAAGCTTTGATCCGTATTACGGGAAGGAAACCGCGAGGTATAATGATATCGATAACTTTGAATTGGAACAATTAGTGAGCGATGTTCATAATGCATGGTCCGATTGGAGCTCGTTCGAAATAAAAACCAGGGTGGAATTGCTGAACATGCTCTCGGCCCGTTTGGTTGAGGAAGCAGAATATCATGGAAAGCTGATAACTTCCGAAATGGGTAAACCGGTCAGCCAGTCGGTGGCGGAAGTCAGGAAATGCGCGACTCTTTGCTCTTTCTATGCAGATAATCTGGAAGAGTACCTCAGATCAGAATCGAGGAACTCATCTGCCTCATACTCATCAATACAATACTGTCCCCAGGGAATAATACTTGGCATCATGCCCTGGAATTTTCCTTACTGGCAGGCTCTCAGGTTCATGATTCCAGTTCTGTCCGGTGGAAATGCAGTAATACTGAAACATGCTTCCAATGTACCACGGTGCGCTATCGCTATTGAAGATCTCTTCGTTAAAACCGGTTTCCCGGAAAACCTGGTCAGGAACGCGTTCATAAGTTATAACCAGGTGGAGCGGTTAATTGGATGCAAAGAAATCCGGGGTGTCAGCCTTACAGGCAGTAATAAGGCAGGTTCCCTGATTGCATCTGCAGCTGGCAAAAACCTCAAAAAATGTGTTTTGGAACTCGGGGGAAATGATCCATTCATCGTTATGAATGATGCTGATATTGAAAAGGCTGCAGAAGCAGCTATTTACGGTAGATTTCAAAATTGTGGTCAGAGCTGTATTGCAGCCAAGAGACTATTTTTGCAGGAAGGTATTCATGACAGGTTCCTGGAACTATTTCTTGAAAAGCTATCTTTTTTACGTTGCGGGAACCCTCATGAATATGATACATTTATTGGGCCACTTGTTAACAGGAAGGCATTCGATGAAATCCGCGGGTTGGTGGAACAGGCAGCACGATCAGGAGCGAAGATACTTGCAGGTGGAAAGCCTTTCTCTGATGAACATAACATCTATTTCCCTACAGTAATTGGAGATGTATCCGTGCAATCTCCACTGCTTGAGGAGGAAGTTTTTGGACCCGTGCTACCGGTAATCAGGTTCACCACGACAAGGGAGGTAATTGCTGCTGCAAACTCTTCCAGGTATGGGTTGGGAGCCTCATTGTGGACAAACGATGAAAAGACTGCATCGGAGGTTGCATCTGTCCTCGACACCGGAACAGTATCGGTGAACGGGTTCGTCAGATCTGACCCCGCTTTACCTTTCGGGGGTGTCAAGGATTCGGGGTACGGTAGAGAATTATCTATTGAAGGTTTCCGTGAATTCCTCAATGTTAAAACGGTTAGCTACTTCAGATAAAGAAAAATTGTAACTTCGCGACGCAGCAGGTCGTTTCATCGTTCCGTCGCGAGGCGGGAAGGAAAGTCCGGGCAACACAGAGCACCATGCTTCCTAACGGGAAGATATCCGCGAGGGTATAGTAGTGTAACAGAAAATAACCGTCCCGCCACGCGGGATAAGGGTGAAAAGGTGAGGTAAGAGCTCACCGGTCCCGACGGCAACGCCGGGAGCCGTACGCCTCATGGGTTGAAAGACCATGTATACCGGTGACCGAGGGCTGCTCGCCCGATACCGGGGGGTAGGTCGTATGACTGCATCAGCGATGGTGTGGCTAGATAAATGATGGAACCGGCGCCCAGCTCTCTTGAAGAAACGGGTGCTATGACAGAATCCGGCTTACAGACCGGCTGCACAAAGGGTGTCCTTATTGGCACCCTTTTTTGCTGGTAATCAAAGCTCATGTCAAAAAAAAAAGGTCGTCCTTCAAACGGGACGACCTGGTTATTTCGTGAAAAACGATTCGTTATTTGACTTTGAAAAAGCTGTCTTCCAGGCTTGGATTGATCTCGGCTGAATCAATAATCATCAGAATCTCCATTCCGGATGCAGACGTGGTTGTCTTCTTGGGTAGCATCAGCCCGTTTACATCACCCCATTCCATGAAGGTGTCTATTGACATGCCGCTTGAGACAATGTTCATCTTGGTCAGCATATACGTGGCTTTGTCAACAAACATGTAATAAGTGTTTTCACCGTCAACAGCTTTGATCTTGAAAGCTGCCTTGCCTTTAACATCTTCTGATCCTTCAAGGGTAAGTTTGCCATCCTTGAGGTATTTGCCAAGAGGACTTTTAAAAGAGGAATTATTCCTGAGGTTCTCTGACTGGCTGGCAGGTAGTTCCTGCGGATCGCTCGATCCTGTCATCGGGTTTATCATGTAGGCTTTTTCACCGTCAAAGACCTGAACAATCTCCTGCCCGTTAAAAGAGATCACGTTCTTTGACAGGTTGGGAGCCTTGTAATACATGTTCATTGTAAGGTCCATACCCATTTGAGATATCTTTCCCGTTATCTTGAGGGATTTGATATTATCATACTGGCTTTCTTTAAGCGCCTGTGACTGTTTCTTAACTATTTCTTCGAGTGTTTGAGCACTGGAGGAAACGATTGCAGCGAATGTTAAAAATACTACTAAAAATTTTTTCATTTTAAGATGATTTGGTTGATTCTATTTAAAAGTAACGATGGTTCTTCTTATAGCCGCGAGTTTCGCGAGCAGATTCTCCATTCCTGAAAGCTTAAGCATATTGGCACCGTCCGATTTCGCTAAAGAGGGATCAGGGTGTGTTTCGATGAAAATCCCGTCTGCACCCACGGCAATAGCTGCTTTTCCAATTGTTTCTATCATGTCGGGTCGGCCGCCTGTAACACCACTACCCTGGTTAGGCTGCTGAAGAGAATGAGTTATGTCCATAATTACCGGGACATCATTCCTTTGCATCTCGGGGATATTTCTGAAGTCGACAACAAGATCGTGGTACCCGAAAGTATTGCCCCTGTCAGTAAGCATTATATTCTTATTCCCGGAAGCCCTGACCTTTTCAACGGCAAAATTCATTGAACTGCCGGAAAGAAACTGTCCTTTTTTTATGTTTACCCATTTGCCCGTTATCGCGGCAGCGTGAAGGAGATCGGTCTGCCTGCATAAAAAAGCTGGTATTTGCAGCACATCAACATAAGCTGCCGCCATGGCCGCTTCTTCGGGGTTATGAATATCTGTTACAACGGGTATGGAATAGTCCTTCCTTATTTCTGCAAGGATCTCGAGGGCCTTAATATCACCTATCCCGGTGAAGGAATCTGATTTTGATCTGTTGGCTTTCCTGTACGATGCTTTGAAGATGAACGGGATCCGGAATTTTTCACTTAGCTGTACCAGTTTCTCGGCTGTATGCCTGGTTATGTCCCTGTTCTCCACAACACACGGTCCGGCCATTAGCAGGAAACAATCTGAATCCCTGAAACTTATCCCGGGTATTTCCCTGAAAGAATTATTCATAATCGCGGATAAAATAATTAGCGAAGTTACTACTTATCGCCGTAATCGTAAAAATCTTTCCACATCCCCTGGAGTTTTTTTCGTATTTCAGCCTCTCTAGAATTCGATCCGGGCTCGTAGAAAATCTCTCCTTTTACCCCATCAGGAAGAAAATTATCCCGGATGAAATTACCCTCGTAACTGTGTGCGTACCTGTAGTCCTTACCATAACCTATATCTTTCATAAGCTTTGTCGGGGCATTCCTTATATGGAGAGGCACTGGCAGATCGCCGGTACTTTCAACCTTGCCAATGGCACTCTCTATTGCCATGTAGGCAGAATTACTCTTGGGGGAGGTGGCAAGATAAATAGCTGTCTCCGATAGTATTATCCTCGATTCAGGCCAGCCAATTACATTCACCGCTTCAAAACAGGTCTGGGCCATGAGCAGAGCATTTGGATTAGCCAGTCCAATATCTTCAGCGGCGAGTATCAGCATTCTTCTTGCAATAAACCGTACATCCTCACCACCTGAGACCATCCTTGCAAGCCAGTATACAGCTGCATTAGGATCACTTCCCCTTAATGACTTGATGAACGCGGAGATTATATCATAATGCTGTTCCCCGTTCTTATCGTACAGGGCCAGGTTTTTCTGAACCTGTCTCATCACCTTTTCATTGGTGATAATTATTCTTTCATCACTATCTGGTTCTGGTTCAGAACTTATCACCAGTTCCAATGCATTGAGCAACTTTCTGGCATCACCACCCGATACTCTGATAAGTGCCTCGTATTCAGTCACCTCAATTTTCATCCCTGAAAGGTAAGTATCCTTTTCAAGCGCCCTGGTTATCAAAGAAACGAGTTCATAATCAGCCAGCGGTTTCATTATGTAAACCTGGCACCTTGAAAGGAGGGGAGAAATGACCTCGAACGAAGGATTTTCAGTTGTCGCACCAATTAGTGTAATCACTCCCTGTTCAACGGCACTAAGCAGCGAATCCTGCTGAGACTTGTTGAACCTGTGGATTTCGTCTATGAACAAGACCGGGTTTGGCTGATTAAAGAATTGCTGTTTCTTTGCCTTGTCTATTGTCTCCCTTACATCTTTCACACCTGAATGTACTGCGCTGAGCTGAAAAAATGGCCTCTTCAGCTTTACAGCAATAATTCCGGCGAGAGTCGTTTTTCCAACTCCAGGAGGGCCCCATAAAATAAAAGAGGGAATATTTCCCGATTCAATAACATTCCGGAGCACTGCATCCTTACCAACAAGATGTGACTGACCACAAAAATCATCAAGATTTCTGGGTCGCATCCGCTCGGCAAGAGGTTGATTTGGCAGCATGAACTGGATTTTCGGTAAAAATAAATAAAACCTGCCTGCCTTCAAAACATGAATGTAAACATGTACAACCGGTTTCGCGTTATTTGTTTTCATGGATACCTGCACCCGGTAGTTCAATAATTGTTAATTAATGATTTAACTAGAGGTGATTGCCTTCATCTATTTTTATATTTTTGAATAAATCTCAACGAGTACATGAAAAATCTGATCTGGTTGACTTTGTTAGTTTGTCTGGTAACCCTGGCGGGTTGCAGTAATGAAGGCAATATTAATTACATAGAGGGACCTGGCATTAAAGTCAGTAACGGTCTGGTGGTTTCGGCTCATCCCGAGAGTTCCAGAATAGGAGCAATGATTCTGGCCAGGGGAGGAAATGCAATTGATGCTGCCGTAGCAACCGAACTGGCTCTTGCTGTTTGTTATCCGGAAGCAGGAAATATAGGAGGAGGCGGCTTCATGGTAATCAGAACAAGTGATGGAAAGCATCATGTTATTGATTATCGCGAAAAAGCGCCGCTTTCCGCTAATCGTGATATGTATCTTGACAAAGACGGGAAGGTGATTGAAGGTTTATCAACCAATACTCATCTTGCCAGCGGCGTGCCAGGTTCAGTTGACGGTATTTTGAACGCGCATTCGAAATTCGGGAGATTGCCATTCAGTGTTGTAATTCAGCCGGCAATAGACCTGGCTGAGAAAGGATATCCGCTTCCTGCCGGACAGGCTGCGTCCTTTAACGCTGCCAGGAAGGACTTCATTGAAAGAAATGATCACCAGACAGCCTTCGTGAAAGATTCATTGTGGAAGCCTGGAGATATTTTCAGGCAACCAGAACTTGCTGCCACCCTGAAGCTCATCAGGGATAAAGGGCGGGATGGTTTTTATTCCGGAATAACCGCGGATCTGATTGAAAAAGAGATGAAAAGGGGCAATGGTATCCTGACCACCAAAGACCTTGCAGATTATCAGTCGCAGTGGAGAGAACCTCTCGAGGGCAGCTACAGGGGCTATAAAATAGTAACGGTACCACCGCCATCCAGCGGAGGTCTCATCCTGTTACAAATACTCGGGATGATAGAGAATGAAAGCCTGGCTGGTTCAGGATTTCATACCACTTCCTCAGTGCATCGTGTTATTGAAGCCGAACGAAGAGCTTTTGCCGACAGGGCTGAATTCATGGGAGATCCTGATTTTGTTAATGTACCTGTTAAAGGCCTTTTGAACCCCGGTTACCCATGGCTCATAGGATGAGTGACTTTGATCCGGCCAGGGCTTCCCTTTCTTCAGAAGTCGGCCATGGTAATCCCGAGGCATACGTTTCAGAAGAAACAACGCATTACTCGGTAGCTGACAAGGAGGGTAACATGGTTGCCACGACAACAACACTTAATGGAACTTTCGGAAACTGCATTGTGGTAAAGGGAGCGGGGTTCCTGCTTAATAACCAGATGGATGATTTTTCGTCCAAACCTGGCTTCCCGAACATGTACGGCCTTGTTGGAGGAGAAGCCAATTCTATAAAACCGGGAAAAAGAATGCTCAGTTCAATGACACCGGTTATTATTGAAAAAGATAACAAACCCTACATGGTTGTCGGATCGCCGGGAGGTTCAACAATACCAACCTCGGTACTGCAGGTCATATCAAATGTTGTTGATTTTAACATGCCAATGCAGGAAGCAGTCAATGCCGCAAGATTCCATCACCAATGGCTGCCTGATTTAGTTGCCTTCGAGCGGACCCAAACCGATAGTATTCCGGTAAGGGATCTTGAAGCCATGGGTTATATTTTGAAGAAAAGGAATGCTATTGGCAGAGTCAATGCTATAAGAATCACTGCCGACGGGTTTATGGAAGCAGGAGCTGACCCGCGGGGAGACAACACTGCAACAGGCTATTGACCAGTCCGCCGTTTAAAGATTTTTACTAAATTGCTGGCAAATAATTTTCTTTAAAAGAAATAAATTAATACTTTTAACGGTGAAATTAGTATTTTAGGTTAGTTTATTGTTTGACAGGAAACACACTATTTGATATTTTATATATCTTATAAGTTATGAAAAAGCCTCTCCTTATTGTAATCATCGTCGTGGTTGTTATTCTCATCTTCCCGGCCATTAAATTTCTTGGCTGGTCATTCAGGGAGAAGAAACCGCTCGACATTATCATTCTTGACAAAACAGTACCTTCCCTCGACCGTCTGAACCACAGGTCCTTTACCTGGATTCTGACTAACGAAAGGTTTGTCAAGAATAATAAAAGCAGCTATTCCTATAAAAAGGATTATTATGGCTTTTTCCCCACACGTCCACTCAGGACCAAACTATGGGATGCAAATAACCTGAGACTACCTGACATCATGGATGTGGTGCAGAAAAATGATGTCCTTTATTATACTGATACCTACGGGGTTTACATGAATGACTGGTACAGGAGTTACACGAAGAGCAGAAGGTCAAGAAAACTATACGGGGGGCTTAATAATACTGATTACCTGTACCTTGTTGAGATGCAGAGAAATAATAAGCTTTGCATCCTCGAATACAATGCCTTTGAT
Organism: Bacteroidales bacterium; assembly: GCA_046329885.1. GTDB lineage: Bacteria > Bacteroidota > Bacteroidia > Bacteroidales > VadinHA17 > LD21. The sequence continues at coordinate 188,165 of JAXLTU010000003.1, read as the reverse complement.
TACCCGACAGCACCACTCGAAAAATACAAGACTAACGAGAGACTTGGCATAAGCTTCAACGGATGGACAGGTAAGTACTTCGGTTCACTCGATACCGCCGCCAAAGGCAACGAGGATTTTCCAAACTGGATTACAGCCATGTACCGTAAGGAATACAGGCAACCATGGAACTTCTCCAAGGCAGGGATAGTCTTTCTTAAAGAAAACAAAATCCTTGTCCTCGAAGAAGGTACACATCTAAAATCTGCCCTTCCGGCAATCGTTGCTGATTCTTCACTTGTCAGCAAGTATGGTGTGGCTGCCAGGATAAATTTCCAGGGCTGGTTCGATGTAATTGACCCTCTTGGTAGTAAGGTGCTGGCTAATTTCAATATTGAAACAACCTCCGTCGGCGATACACTCCTTACCGAGAACATGCTTTCAAATGTTTTCCCGGCAATTATCACAGATACTGCAAACCAGAGAACCTATTATTTCTCCGGCGACTTCGCCAGTAACAATGTTCCTTTTATTATGGCCCGTCTTGGTAAACCAGGTATTCTTAAAAGCTTACTCTATTCCAATAAGCCCGATGACAAACGGAACTTCTTCTGGGAATTCTATAAACCGCTTATGACAGGCATCCTAACTGATTACTACGAGCAGATAAAGAAAAAATAACCTGATACAGGGGCTCCAGAGCCCCTTTTTTTATGAAAATAGCTATCCTTCAAACTGACATCTCGTGGGAAGACAAACAGGCTAACCTGACCAGGGTCAGAAAGCTTATTCTCGCGAACAACTCGAAACCCGACATTATTATTCTGCCAGAAACGTTCAATACCGGGTTTACAATGGATGTGAAAAATATGGCGGAAACTATGGATGGTCAAACAATATCTGGCCTGAAACAACTTGCTTCACAAACCGGTTCCGCTATCTGCGGGAGCCTCATAGTAATAGAAAATGACCGCTATTACAACAGGTTAGTTTTTGTTGAACCATCGGGAAAGATACTGACCTATGACAAGCGACATCTGTTCGGAATGGGGGGAGAGGATAAAGATTTCTCGAGAGGGCAATCACGGCTCGTTTTTAACTATCTCGGTTTAAAAATATCAGCAATTATTTGTTATGATCTCAGGTTCCCTGTATGGAGCAGGAACCGTGCTGATTATGATCTTCTTATTTGCACTGCTAACTGGCCGGAAAGCAGGATAGATGTATGGAGCACCCTTCTCAAAGCCAGGGCACTTGAAAACCAGTGCTTTGTCGCCGGAGCCAACAGGATAGGCACGGACAAGCCAGGAAATCACTATACCGGTGGATCCGTCATAATTGACCCGAAGGGAGCTATTCTGAATTCCCTGCCTGCTTCAGGGGAAGGATTTGTTGAAGCAAACCTTGATCTTGAGAGTCTGAATGATTTCAGAAAAAAGTTTCCCGCCTGGAAGGACGCTGATCAATTTGAAATAAAAGTCAGGGGTTAAACCCACTTCCGGACTTACTCCCGGACCAACGCGTTATATAGTACTTCGACCGGATGTAATGCCCGTCTGCCCGTAGCATCGTGAACATGATGCCTGCAGCTTGTTCCCGGAGCCGATATTATAACACCAGATGAAGCTTCCCTTACTGTCGGAAATAATACCAGTTCACCAACCTTGTTTGATAATTCGAAATGCTCCTTCTCGTAACCGAAAGCACCAGCCATACCACAACAACCTGATGGAATCTCCTTAACCATGTAATTGGAAGGAATAGATAATGCTGCAATCAGTGATGCTGATGAAGCTATAGCCTTCTGCTGACAATGAGTATGCACAAGAATCTCGGTTGCATCATTCGTGAATTGTTCTCTTTTGATCCTTCCTTTGGCAAATTCTTTAGCTATGAATTCATCGAACAGCAAAGAATTTGATGCTATTGATAATGCATCATTTTTCAGATCATCTCCTGCAAGATCAGGATACTCATCTCTGAATCCAAGTATTGCTGATGGCTCCAAACCTACCAATGGCCGGTTCTCAGAAATAATATCCGAAAATACCTTGATGTTTTCTCTTATAAGACTTCTTGCCCTTCTAAGCATACCCTTGGAAATGTAAGTTCTGGCACTTGGAGCGTGGTCAGATACAATCACCTTGTAATTAAGCGAGGTCAAAAGCCTGACAGCTTTAATTCCAATTTCAGTGTCGTTAAAATCGGTGAATTCATCAACGAAAAGACATAGCTCCCCTGTTGGTTCGGCCGGGTTAAGGGTGTCGAGGTTCTTTCTGAGCCATTTTCTCAAAGTAGTCTTATATAATAAAGGTATGCTTCGCTCCCTGGCAAAACCAGCGATACTCTTTATTAAAGTTGATGTGGCCTTATTGCTTAGAAAGAAATTATAGAATGCCGGAAGAATGGACCCAAGGCGGTTAAATGTTGGTAACCAGGCAATAAGGAAGGTCCTGAGTGGAACGTGATGCGCATCATACCAGTGCTGCAAAAACTCAGATTTGAGCTTGGCTATATCTACATTTGAAGGGCATTCTGATTTACAACCCTTGCAGGACAAACAAAGATCAAGTATCTCATAAATTTCAGGATGATCCCAGGGGTCCCCTTTTTTTGACATGAACTCCCTGAGAACATTGGCTCTTGCCCTCGTCGTGTTCTTTTCATCCCTCGTTGCCATGTAACTTGGACACATTAACCCGCCTATTATCTCGGTTTTCCTGCAATCGCCCGATCCATTGCAGTTCTCCGCGGCCCTCATCACTCCCAGAGTGGGAGAGAAGTCGTAATAGGTTTCAATTTCCCTTGTCATCGTTCCCGGTTCGTAACGAAGGAAACTGTTCATCTTAACCGTATCAGTGATCTTTCCAGGGTTGAGAATTCCGTAAGGATCCCATGTTTTCTTCACGCTCTTCAGGAGTCTCATGTTGTTATCACCCAGGATTATGGGGATGAACTCACCTCTTAACCTTCCATCCCCGTGCTCACCGCTCAACGATCCCCTGTATTTCTTTACCAGCCAGGCTGTCTCTTCACCAATTGTCCTGAAAAGCTCAACATCCTCTGTTTTCTTGAGATCAAGAACGGGTCTTATATGTAATTCCCCCGTGCCAATATGTGCGTGATATACAGCGTCTTTACCATGACTGTCAAGCATTTTCTCAAGGTCTTCCATGAATCCCGGAAGTACATCAACTCCAATCGCCGTGTCCTCGATAAGTGATACAGGTTTAGCATCCCCCTTCATATTTGACAGAACACCAAGACCGGCTTTTCTCAGATCCCAGACACGAGAGATATCTTTTCCCCTGATAACTGGATAAGCGTAGCCGAACCCGCTGGACTTCATGTCGTCGATTAACCTTTTAATATCAGATTCCAGCATCTCGGGAGTCTCTCTCGAGAACTCAATTATCACTATAGCACCTGGGTTGCCCTCGATGAAAAACCTGTTCTTACGCTGGGTAATATTCCCCTCGGTAAGAGCGATTATCCTGTCGTCCATCAGTTCCACAGCCGAGGGAGAATGCTTCAGAGCAACAAGGTTTGCCTTGAATGATTCATTCCTCGAATTCAGATGAACGCAAACAAGTGCTTTATTAGGAAAAGGAATTGGAACCAGGTTCAATTTCACTTCGGTTACGATTGCCAGTGTGCCTTCTGATCCCGCAACGAGAGAGGACAGATTGAACCGCTTATCTGATGCCGAGTTAAACAGTTTTGAATCGAGCAGGATATCAAGTGCATATCCGGTGTTCCTGCGCTTTATCTTGTTGTCAGGATATTCAGCAGTAATCGAAGTCCTGTTTTCAGGCTCATTCAACATGTCTCTGATATTCCTGTAAATTCCTCCCTCCAGTGTTTCTGACTTGCACTTCTCGTCGAACTCTTCACGATTTAAATCAAATAACCTGGCTTCAGTTCCATCTGAAAGAATAACATTCATCTCGATTATATGATCTCTTGTCGATCCATAGACAAGGGAGTGGAGACCGCAGGCGTTATTTCCCACCATGCCTCCAATATTACATCTGTTTGCAGTAGAGGTCTCCGGGCCAAAGAAGAGACCGGATGATTTAAGATACATGTTCAGCTCATCAAGCACTACACCTGGCTCAACCCTTACCCAGCGTTCCGTGGTATTGAGCTCCAGGATATTGTTCATGAATCTTGATATATCGAGTATGATACCAGAGGCAACAACCTGGCCAGCCAGCGAAGTGCCGGCACCTCTTGCAGTCACAGGCACTTTCCATGTTCTTGCAAAATCAAGAACTTTCTTTATATCATCTTTTTCCGCCGGATAAACTATTGCCAGTGGCATCTCCCTGTAGGCAGAAGCGTCAGTGGAATAAATAGTCCTAGAAACCAGATCAAACCTGACCTCCCCGGAGAGTTTCCTGTTCAGTTCTTCAAGCTTTTTGACAATATCAGTCATTAATTTAAGTTTGAACCGCTAAAATAGAAAATGATTCAGACTAAACAGGCCACTATGATTAATAATTCGCGCAGCGGAGTAATCTGAAATTCCTGACATTAATCATGTAGGCGTGAATTGGTAAATAGGCATTTTTTTTCGTACATTTACCCCAAAAGTTTTAAAAATTTAATTTACTGATTCACAATGGAATTATTAGATAAGATAAAGGAAAACGCGAGGAAACACAATATGAGAATTGTGCTGCCTGAGGCTTACGAGGAAAGGAATATTAAAGCAGCTGATATAGCCATTAGCGAGGGTCTGGCCAGAATTATATTGCTTGGCGATCCGGAACAGATAAAAGAAAGCGCGACAAAGTATGGTTTAAAGAACCTTGACAAGGCCGTGGTGATTAACCCAAAGAAGCACGAGAAGAAAGAGCATTACGTCAACATGATGGTAGAGCTGCGGAAACACAAGGGTATGACTGTAGAAGAAGCCTCCAGGCTCATTGAAGATCCTCTTTACCTTGGTGTTCTAATGATAAAAAACGGGGATGCAGACGGTGAAGTGTCCGGCGCAGATCATGCCACTGGTGACGTTCTCAGACCTGCTTTCCATTACGTGAAAACCGCTCCAGGGATTTCCGTCGTTTCAGGGGCATTCATAATGATACTACCCGACAAAAGTTTTGGAGAGGATGGTATTCTTGTTTATGCTGATGGAGCTGTTCATCCCAATCCTACCGACAAGGAACTCGCGGAAATAGCTGTGGCAACAGCTGCAACAACCAGATCTATCTGCGGCTTTGAACCCAGGGTCGCTATGCTCAGTTTCTCGACAAAGGGAAGTGCTTCACACGAACTGGTTGACAAGGTTGTAAATGCAACAAAGATAGCGAAGGAAATGGCCCCTGATCTGATGATAGACGGTGAATTACAGGCAGATGCAGCGCTTATCGAAGCCATAGGTCAGAAGAAAGCACCGGGAAGCAAGATTGCTGGCAAGGCTAACGTGCTCGTGTTCCCTGACCTTAACTGTGGTAATATAGCCTACAAACTTACGCAGAGACTCGCTCACGCTGAGGCTATAGGTCCGATTCTCCAGGGAATGGCTGCTCCTATAAACGACCTTTCAAGAGGTTGTTCAGTTAGCGATATTGTCAGCCTTATTGCAATTACAGCTAACCAGGCAGCCGGCGCTAAGAAGAAATAAATACCGGAACCACTGTCACTGACTTCATATTATTCTTATTAACAAATATTTAAAAATGATTATTCTAGTATTAAATTGCGGAAGTTCCTCGATAAAGTACCAGGTGTTCGATTTCAGCAAAGGATGTGATATGCTGGCAAAAGGACTTTTGGAGAGGATAGGGCTCAATGACAGTATCATGTCGCATAAGCCGGTGGGGAAGGATCCATACAAAATAGTAACTGATATTCCTGATCATACAACCGGGATAAACATGGTGATCGAAGCACTGACACACCCGGTACATGGAATAATAAAAAACATAACAGAGATTCTGGCAGTAGGACACAGGGTCGTTCAGGGTGGTGAGAAATTCCAGGAAAGCGTGTTGATCGATGCGGATGTTAAAAAAGCCATCGAGACCTATTGCGAGCTCGCCCCGCTACATAACCCTGCCAACCTTAAAGGGATCGAGTCAGTTGAAAAAATTCTCCCGGGAGTACCACAGGTTGCTGTCTTTGACACATCCTTTCATCAAACAATGCCTGAGCACGCGTTCATGTACGCAATACCATACGAGTTCTACGAAAAGTACAAGATAAGGAAATACGGATACCACGGTACAAGTCACAAATTTGTCGCGAAAAAAGCAGCAAATCTTCTTTCAAAAGACATCAACAACCTGAAGATAATAACATGTCACCTGGGAAATGGATCTTCCATTACAGCAGTTAAAAACGGCCATTCCGTTGATACCTCAATGGGATTTACACCAGTTGATGGACTTATCATGGGTACCAGGACCGGTGAAATTGACCCTGGAGTGCTTATTTACCTCGCTGATAAGGAACATCTTAATCTTACCGGTATAAGCAATCTTATTAACAAGAAAAGTGGTATGGCCGGGATTTCGCAGCTTTCTTCAGATATGCGCGACCTGGAACAGGCCTATTATGAAGGTAATCCAAAGGCAATACTGGCTCTCAAAATGTTCGCTTACAGGGTTAAGAAATACATAGGCGCCTATACTGCAGCTATGAACGGGCTTGATTTGTTGATCTTTACTGGTGGAATAGGAGAAAATGATTACAATATCAGGGAAATGATCTGTACCGAACTCGAGTACCTTGGCATTGTATTTAATCCAGAAGTAAACAAGGGTGCCAAGGGAAAAGACCTGGTAATTTCACAACCAGAGTCTGAAGTTACTGTTATGACAGTCACTACCGACGAAGAATTTGTTATAGCATCAGACACCAGCCAGATTGTTAAACATCATATCGTGAAAAAATAATACGACCCGCATGCTGAAAAAACTAGACGATCTCCGCGGTATTGTAGCCAATGAGCCGGTAAAGAAACTTGTGCTCGCGGCAGCTCAGGATCAGCATTCACTTGGAGCAGTACTGAGGGCCTGGAAGGATGGTTATGTCGATCCCATCCTTATTGGCGATAAGGAATCCATTCAGAACATTGCCTCAAGCCTGGGTCACGAGATAACAGGTCTCAGGATTATCCATGAACAAGACACGGACAAAGCTGTCGAGATGGCTGTAAAAATGGTAAGCAGCAAGCAGGCTGATGTCCTGATGAAAGGAAAGGTGGGTACATCAACTCTGCTGAAATGCGTCCTGAACAAGGAATGGGGGCTCAGGACCGGAAGACTCCTGTCACATATAGCTCTTTTCGAAGTTGAAACATACCACAAGCTGATCGCGGTAACCGATGTTGCCATGAACATAGCTCCAAACCTGCAGGACAAGATAGCAATAGTGAATAACTCGGTTAGCTGCCTGCACAAGCTTGGTATACCCGTGCCAAAGGTAGCCGTTCTTGGTGCTGTTGAAATGGTCAACGAAAACATGGAGGCTACACTCGATGCTGCTCTTCTTTCCAAGATGAACCAGAGAGATCAGATAAGAGGATGTATTATTGATGGTCCTCTGGCCTTCGATAATGCAGTTAGCCTTGAAAGTGCTCAGCATAAAGGAATCAGAAGCGAAGTGGCTGGCGATACCGACCTTTTGTTAATGCCGGATATTGAAGTAGGAAACGTGTTGTATAAATCGTTGGTATTCTTCGCGCAAGCCAAGGTGGCTTCAGTTATACTGGGCGCCACCGCACCAATTGTGCTTACTTCCCGTTCTGATTCTGAGCAGGCTAAATACGATAGCATACTTCTTGCTGCCGCCGCCAGTAAAGCTTCCTGAGATGATCACCTCTCTCGATAAGATGGTTCAGAAGGTACTTTCCTCCGGGAAGAAGTACCGTGTTGCTGTCGCCTGGGCCCAGGATCAAAATTCTATTTCTGCTTTAGGTAAAGCGGTTCAAGATGGATTTATAGAGGCACTTATGATTGGCGATGGTCAGGCCATCAAGAGAGAATCTGTGTCATGCAAGGTTGACCCAGGGCTTTTCACAATCATTGAATCAGCCAACGAAACTGAAGCCTCCAAAAAGTCTGTTGAGATGACAAGGAACGGGGAAGCGGATATAGCAATGAAAGGCCTCGTGGGAACAGATAAGTTTCTTAAAGCAGTCATGGATAAGGAAAAAGGGCTGATGCTTCCAAACGCTACTCTATCTTATGTTTGTGCAATTCAGCTACCTGCTTATCATAAACTTCTTTTCATCACTGATCCTGCTGTAATTCCATTCCCGGACCTCGATCAAAAAATAGCCATGGCCGAATATGCAATAAAAACAGCTTGCAGATTCGGGATTGAAAAGCCAAGGGTAGCACTGGTTGGAGCATCTGAGAAAATGAGTAAACACTTCGACAACTCAGTTCATTATGCTATAATGTGCAAGATGTCTGAAAGAGGACAGATCAGCAACTGCATAATGGACGGACCACTTGATATCTTTCTTGCCTGCGACCCTAACAGCGTGGAGATAAAAGGTGTTTCAACACCAGTGAATGGAGATGCGGATATTCTGTTATTTCCAACAATTGAATCCTGCAACCCGTTCTACAAGGGTCTCATGCTTTTCGCGGGCGGAGAACTGGGCGGAATGATAATGGGTACCACGAAACCCGTGGTTGTAATGTCGAGAAGCGAAAGTGAAAAATCAAAATACTATTGCATTGCTTTCGCCTGCATGATGGCGTGACTCCCAATGCAAAACAAAAGCCTATGACAAGGAACCTCATACTTGCAATTAACCCGGGGTCCACTTCGACAAAATTCGCGGTATTCGAAGAGGATAAGCTCGTTTTCGAGACCACTCTCAGGCACTCGTCAGCCGACCTTGAAGGCTTTCAGAAAATTACTGACCAGTTTGCTTTCAGAAAAGATCTCATAATCAAGGAGCTTAACGGCAGGAATATCGATTTTGATCGCTTCGCGGCGGTAGTTGGAAGAGGTGGCCTTGTAAAACCAATAGAATCAGGAATATACAGAGTAAATGACCTGATGAAGGAAGATCTTGTTAATTGCAGGATGGGGGAACATGCCAGCAACCTGGGTGCATTAATAGCTGACGATATTGCTTCTTCGTTACCCGGATCCTTGGCCTTCATCGTTGACCCGGTTGTTGTAGATGAACTTCAACCCGTTGCCAGGCTCTCCGGCCATCCGGCTATCGACAGGGTGTCCATATTTCACGCCTTGAACCAGAAAGCAGTCGCGCGGGCTTATGCTGCCTCTGTTGGAAGAAGTTACGAGGATCTTAATCTGGTTATCGCTCACATGGGCGGTGGCGTAAGTGTGGGAGCTCATAAGAAAGGCAAGGTAATAGATGTTAATAATGCCCTGGGTGGCGATGGTCCTTTCTCACCCGAGAGATCAGGCGGACTCCCGTCAAACCAGCTTGTAGACCTGTGCTTCAGTGGCAGACTCGACAAGAAAGAAATAAAATCCATGCTTGTTGGTAAGGGTGGTATGGTAGCCTACCTTGGTACAAACGATTTCAGGGAAGTATGCAAGATGGCTGAAGAAGGAAACGAGAAAGCTCTTCTTGTTATGAATGCTTCTTCGTACCAGGTTGCAAAGGAAATTGGAGCGATGGCCGTTGTTCTCGGTGGGGAAGTGGATGCAATTCTTCTTACCGGAGGTATGGCATACCAAAAATCAAATACAGCCTTCATCTCTGAACTCGTGGGTTTTATTGCTAAAGTAATCGTCTTCCCAGGGGAAGATGAAATGAAAGCCCTGGCCTTTAATGCCCTGATGGCAATCAAGGGCGAAGTGGAGATCAGGGAATATTCCTGATCCTGAACATCAAGGTGTTGTAACCGAGACTGGTATTATTTTACCGCTGAATAATTTCCCCCTGTTCAAAGCGAAATCAGATATAAAAGAGGCCATTTCCTCGGCAGTGACAGATGTTTTATACCCAGGGAAAGCCTTCCTCAGCATTTCCGTATCAGCACTACCGGGAGCAATACAATTTACAGAAATGCCCAGCGGTGCCATTTCAACCGCGAGACATTCAGTGAGACAGGCAAGTGCGGCTTTAGTCGAGCTATAAACAGACAACCCGCTGAATTTCGCACTTCCCTGGAATCCACCCATGCTGGATATGTTGACTATATGTGACCCACTTCTAAAGAGTGGTAACAATTCTCTCACCAGGAAAAACGGGGCGTGAAAATTGACCCGGGTCATTTCAATTACCTCGTTTTCTGATAGCTGATTAAAAGATCTGTTAAAAAGCACACCGGCATTGTTTATGAGGATATCTACACTCCCGAGCCTCTCTGCCAGGTAGCTTCTGAACCTGGTAAAAGCATCCTGACCTTCATTCAGGTCCATCGCGTAAGTGATTATATTGCCACCGCTCTTCCTCGCTGTGGCAGCTAGACCGTCCTTGTCTCTGCCAGTGATAACGATGATATTTGAATGATGCTCCGCCATTTTCACGGCAGTTGCCGAACCAATGCCCTTAGAGGCACCTGTAACAACTATATTCATCTGGTCAGTATATTATTCAAACTGTTTTTTTCGTTTATTTGCTGCATTGATTTCAAAAATACGAATTTGCAGCAATGATATTAATAAATGATAAGAAACTAAATTCCTCGCTGTTAATAACAATAGCATTCATTTCATTGCTGTTATTTTTAACAAGTGAAACAAAAGCGCAGAAAACGAGGGAGGAACCGCCGCCATTCAGGGAAAGACTTTTCTTTGGTGGGAGTTTCTCATTGCAGCTTGGCACCATTACAGATATCGAGATTTCACCAGTTGCCGGCGTTTGGCTCTTGCCCAGAATAGCCGTCGCGGCTGGTCCGACTTACAGGTTTTACAAGTTTTACGATACCCGGACCGACATTTTCGGTGGCAGGGTGTACACCCAGCTTGTTGTTTTGAGAGATATCGACAAGTTTATCCCCATGGGAGTGCATACCAGCATCTTTTTTCAATTGGAGGACGAGTACCTGAGCCTTCAGTCGGAATACTGGAGGAACATAACTCTTGAACCAAGGAGATTTGGTATCAATACCGCGCTAGCCGGGGTCGGGCTTAGCCAACAGGTAGGAAAGAGGTCCTCTATAAACTTCACTGTCCTTTGGGCGCTGAATGATGCCGGTTATGAAGTTTACAGCAATCCCGAGTTCAGAGTCAGCTTTATTTTCTGAAAGCAGCATAAGTAGCATCTTATTTCAGAAAAAGATAATTGCCTTTTTCTGGATAAATAACCGTTTTATTCTATTTTTGCGCTCTCAAATCGAATCATAATGAAAATAGAAAAGGATAAGATGGTTTCCATCATATACGAGCTCAGGGAAAATGACCCTGCAGGTGAAGTTGTTGAAGCACTGGACGAATCAAGACCACTAAGTTTTGTATTTGGCACAGGGAGATTGTTGCCCTCGTTTGAATCTAATCTTTCAGGTCGTTCAGAAGGAGATAGTTTTGCTTTCTCTCTTACAGCAGAAGAGGCCTATGGCGACAGACGTGAAGAGATGGTTATTGATGTACCTGTATCCGTCTTTGAGAAAGATGGGAAGATAGATGAGAATATTTGCCGAGTGGGAAATAATGTACCCATGATGGACAACCAGGGTAACCACCTGAATGGCATTATATTATCTGTTGACGAGCAGGCAGTTAAGATGGATTTCAATCACCCGATGGCAGGTGTGGGCTTATATTTTTCAGGAAAAGTAACAGAGGTCAGAGAAGCAACAGAGGATGAACTAAACCCGGCAATGGGCGGCTGCTCATCTTGTGGATGTGGTGGTGATACGGGATGCAGCACCGAAGGTTCCTGTGGCACTGGCAGCGGCTGTTCCTGTTAAATAATATAACCCTGGTTATCAACATGATATCCTTATTGAAATTCTAGTAAGGAATTCATCCTGATTAAAAAAACTTAAATGTCATTGATCAGGTAGTTTATTCCGGTTTTATTTTTCATATTTACCGGTAATACCTATACCTGTCGTTTATGAGTTTTCTAAAATCTTACTTCAATTATGTTCTCTGGGCGGTTATTACTATCGCTTTAGCGCTACTTGCTTTCAGTGCTTACAACATATTGCATCTCCCTTCCTGGACTCTTGTTTTAAGCAGGTTATCGGTAGTTGCCGTTCTCATCTTCTATGCCTTTAAAAAGAAATCATTGACAACCTGGATCCTTGTCGCCATGGTGGCCGGAGCAGTGTTTGGTTACGAACTGCCTGAGGCAGGTAAGAAACTTCAGGTACTCAGTGATATATTTCTAAGGTTGATCAAGACAATCATAGCCCCGCTTCTGTTTTCAACTCTTGTAGTTGGAATAGCAGGTCATGCTGATATCAAGCAGGTTGGAAGAATGGGTTGGAAATCCATCCTTTATTTCGAGATAGTTTCTACAATAGCGCTCTTCATCGGCCTCGCTGCAATAAACATTTCAAGGGCAGGAGTAGGGGTAGAACTTCCTGCAAACATGGCCCAGCCAGCAATTCAGGGAATCAAAGCTCAGACTGCCAGTGAATTCATTTTACACATTTTCCCCGAAAACATTGCAAAGGCTATTTATGAAGGTCAAATACTGCAGATTGTCATATTCAGTATTATTTTCGGTGTCGGTGTTGCGATGGTCAAGGAAAAACACAGATCTCCAATTATCAGATTCACTGAAAGTCTTGCAGAGGCGATGTTCAAGTTTACTAATATCGTCATGTATTATGCACCAATAGCAGTTTTCGCTGCAATTGCTTTCGCTATCGGCAACATGGGGCTGGACATCCTCAAGATACTCTTCTGGCTCCTGGTGACATTATATGCTGCTCTGACAGTGTTCCTTGTCTGCGTGATACTTCCTATAATACTGGTATTCAAGATTCCATTAATGCCATTCATAAAAGCTGTTTCAAAACCGGCTACCATTGCCTTTGCAACGTCAAATTCGGAATCAGCATTGCCATCAGCTATGGAATCTATGGAAAAATTCGGTATACCAAGAAAGATAGTTGCGTTTGTAATCCCGACAGGTTATAGTTTCAATCTTGATGGAACAACACTCTATCTCTCTCTTGCCTCCATTTTCGTTGCCCAGGCTGCCGGCATACATTTATCGTTTGATAAACAGTTAATTATCTGCTTTACCCTGATGCTAACCAGCAAAGGCGTTGCAGGAGTGTCGAGGGCTTCACTAGTGATTCTTCTGGGGACAGCCGTGAGCTTTGGTCTTCCTGTTTGGCCGATTTATATAATACTCGGAATAGACGTACTGATGGACATGGCCCGAACAGCTGTCAACGTGATTGGCAACTGCCTCGCTTCTGCAGTTATTGCCCGCCTCGAGAAGGAATTTGATGAAAAGGCCGCGTGGGAATTCAGGAATGAGTAGAACTTAGGAGCTTAAAGAAAGCTATAGATGTTTTGTTGGTCCTCGGTTCTCGGTTCTCGGTCCTCGTTCCCCGGTCTGCTGAATCTGTCCCATTTACAATCTACCGAGCACCAAGCACCAAGGACCCATATTTAGAGCAGTAGAGGCTTTAATGGCTATAGAGGCTGTATTAAGAGCACCTTCTTCTCCCGTGCCCTGTGCCCCGTGCCCTGTGCCCCGTGCCCTGTGCTAAATTGGTCCTCGTTCTTCGGTTCCGGGTTCCCGGTCTGTATCCCTAGCACCCAGGACCCGGGAACGAGTACCCCCAATTGATAATCAAAATGGATCTCCAGTTTATAATAATCGGGTAGGATAGTCATCTAGTTTTCAAGAGAGAGATTAATCACACCTACTAATTACAATTGTAATCAAAACAATGATTTTACATCTGTAACTTGCATGACTCACGGTTATAATTACATTTGTAAAGTGCTTTTCATGTCCTCATTTGCTTACGCCTGTAAATATTTTTGTAATAATATTTACAATTAGTTTATAATGTTATATACCAGTGTTTTAATTGTATTTATTTGAAGCTTTATATACAGAAAATTGGGAGATTCAGATATAGTAACAGGAGTTCAGATTAGAAATTGAGCATATACTTCAATATACTAGTTCTTTATTGAACTAATCTCAAGTTATGCTTAATTTTAACTTATTTATATGTTACTGTTATACAGTTATTTATAAATGGATGCAATAACTATTACAATTGTATTTGAATAGATTAATTACAAATGTAACGTATTAATGTGATGTATGTAAATTCATTTCTTTTTACATTTGTAAAATGACAAAATTTCCATGAAAGACAGGATAATCGAGTTCCTTAAAAGGGAAAACAAGTCCTCCGCTCAGTTCGCCGAAGAGATCGGTGTTCAGCCTTCTGGCATATCCCACATCTTATCCGGGCGCAATAACCCTAGTCTCGATTTCATTGTTAAGATGTTGAAACGATACTCCTATCTTTCCACCGACTGGCTTCTTTTCGGAAATGGCGAGATGTACCGTGAATCAAGGTCAGGGGAACTGTTCTCATTTGAAACTGATCAGGTGAATCAAAAAGTGCCGGAACAAAATGGACCTATTCCCGACCCAGGAATTATTACGGAAATCCCTATAGAATCAACTGGCAAGACAGTAAAGGAAGTTATTAGTCAACATTCAGGAAGTCAAGTTACTGGCATTATTGTTCTGCTTGAAGACAGTACTTTCAAATATTACAAGCAAGGCAATATTTAAATTCCCCATCTCTTTATTTCTTCTTTTTGCCGTTTCGGTAAACAGCTTTCAATTATATTTGTCAAAATGCGGACCAGTAATGGCAAAACAAATCTGTGACTTCCAGGTTGTTGAAAATAAGAAACTTAGAAATGACTACTTCATCCTGGAGCTGTTAGCTCCTGGCTCTCTTCCCGACATTCAGCCCGGGCAGTTTGTCCAGGCGCTTGTTGAAAATAGTCCAGGTACTTTCCTCAGAAGGCCTCTTTCAATTCACGATGTGGATGAGGCGAAGAACATGATTAAACTCCTGGTCCAGGTGGTTGGACCCGGAACTGCCACATTATCAAACCTCAGGGAAAGTGATTCTCTTAACCTGGTGCTGCCTTTGGGCAATTCATTTTCCGATCCCGCCCCCGACGACAGGATACTTCTCGTTGGCGGTGGATGCGGTGTAGCACCCTTGCTATATCTCGCGAAAACGCTTGTTGCAAAAGGTCACAAACCCGAGATTCTGATGGGCTTCAGGAATAAAGAGAGAGTCATCGAATACGAGGAGTATGAAAAACTTGGAAAGGTTTGGCTCACCACGGAAGACGGATCTGCAGGCGAAAAAGGATTCGTTACTAATCATCCCGTTCTCGAACGAGAAAACTTCAGCAGGATTTATTGCTGTGGTCCAGATCCAATGATGAAAGCAGTCGCTTATCACTCGAGATCCAAGGGCATAGTTTGTGAAGTTTCTCTCGAAAACCTGATGGCATGTGGCTTCGGTGTCTGCCTGTGCTGTGTTGTAAATACCGTTAAAGGTAATCTCTGCTCGTGTACAGATGGTCCTGTCTTTAATATAGAAGATCTCAAATGGTGAACCTCGTTGTAAACATAGGAAAACTGAAGCTTAAAAATCCAGTGATGACAGCTTCCGGTACGTTTGGTAACGGTTCTGAATTTGATGATTTCTTCGATGTAAGCCGGCTTGGTGGCATTCTGCTTAAAGGCTCGACTATCGAGAACAGGGAAGGAAACCCGTACCCGAGGATGGCCGAGACCCCGTCGGGAATGCTCAATTCAGTGGGACTTCAGAACAAGGGCATAGACCACTTCGAAAAGGTAATCTACCCAAAGGTTTCCAAATATGAAACTGAAGTGATCGTAAATGTAAATGGCAGTTACCTTGAGGACTATGTAGAACTGGCCACCAGGGTTAACAAACTCGAGAGGATAAGTGCAATTGAGCTAAATATCTCTTGCCCAAATGTAAAAATGGGAGGGATGGCTTTTGGAACAAACCCCGACTCGGCAAGGGAAGTGATAAGATCTGTCAGATCCGTTTACGATAAAACACTGATTGTCAAGCTATCACCGAATGTAACTAATATAGTTGATTTTGCCAGGATAGCGGAAGAAGAAGGTGCTGACTCGGTTTCTTTAATAAATACCCTGCTTGGGATGGCTATAGATGCGGAACTGATGAAGCCAAGACTGGCTACAATTACTGGCGGTCTTTCCGGCCCAGCTGTTAAACCCGTGGCACTCAGAATGGTATGGCAGGTTGCGAAATCAGTTAAAATACCTGTTATCGGAATGGGTGGGATTATGAATGCAACCGATGCAATAGAGTTCTTCCTGGCTGGTGCAACTGCAATACAGGTAGGTACAGCAAATTTCATCGACCCTATGACACCGGTCAAAGTCCTCGAAGGTATAGAATCGTGGCTCGCAAGAAAAGGATTTAAGGATATTAGGGAGATAGTTGGTCATATAAATAAATACTAGATGTAATATTATCTAATTTACTTATTTGCAGATATTTATAATTTAACTTTACTTGATTATTCGTATGTGATGGACTAATTCTCGTTTAATTTTAAATTGACCATTTACAGAGTTACGATTGCACTCATCCCCTGGCAGGTTTAAATTATAGCCGATCCAAGTAACTTATCAGTATTATTATTTCGAGGAGTAGAATCTGAAAATAAATCCACGGGTTGTGTATTTTGCACGCATTTTCTTTAAATTTGTAACAAAACAAATAAACTATCTTTTAAACTATCATTAACATTGATTAAATATGGCAGGGAATGTACAAATTGATAACCTGGACAGGAAAATTCTGGATATAATTACTAAAAATGCCAGGATACCCTATCTGGAGGTAGCAAGGGAATGCGGCGTCTCTGGTGCTGCAATTCACCAGAGGGTTCAAAGATTAATCAGGGTAGGTGTAATCAAAGGTTCCGAATTCAAGGTTGACCCGGTGATGGTAGGATTCAGAACCTGTGCCTATATTGGAGTATTTCTTGATCACCCTGGCCATTACAGGGATGTTATTAAGAAATTCAAGGATATCCCCGAGATAATCGAGTGTCATTATACAACAGGTAATTATTCTCTCTTCATAAAAGTTTACACGAGGGATAATGAACACCTTCGTGTCATTCTCACCGACAGGATCCAGACTATTCCTGGTATCATCCGGACGGAAACGCTGATTTCCCTTGAAGAATCAATAAACAGGCAGATCCCTGTTTTAGCTAAGCAATAACATACTAGCTTCTTAAGGAAAGACCTGTTGACCACAGGTCTTTTTTTTGCTCCGAAATATAAACGAAAAAAGGAGACCGTTTTTTCGACCTCCTTCTTCGTGATCCAGCTGGGTCCCGCGACTGCGGGACTGGACTGACGTCCAGGCTCTCCCCAGGACCCTCCCGCATCGCGGGATGCCTACCTGCCTCCGGTTCCCGTTGCTACCAGTCCCCTGATGTATTCCTGGGATTTCTGCCTCTTGATCGCTCTCTCGCGCGATCCTGCCTCTGATTTGGTAGCGAACAATTCTGAATAAACCACATCCCAGGGCTGACCCCGGTCCGTGAACTTGCCTTTCTTTTCCTGTTATAAGCCTTATTAGCCTGGGTGACAAAGATCGTTGGTATACCCCGACGTAAGTCAATTTGTCCAGAGTTTGACTATATAGTATATACACTATGTACATACGAAAAAAGGAGACTGTTTTTCGACTCTCCTCTTCGTGATCCAGCTGGGTCCCGCGACTGCGGGACTGGACTGACGTCCAGGCTCTCAGGATCTCCTTCGCATCGCGGGATGCCTACCTGCCTCCGGTTCCCGTTGCTACCAGTCCCCTGATGTATTCCTGGGATTTCTGCCTCTTGATCGCTCTCTCGCGCGATCCTGCCTCTGATTTGGTAGCGAACACTTCTGAATAAACAACATCCCAGGGCTGACCCCGGTCCGTGAACTTGCCTTTCTTCCTGTTATGCTCCGCTAGCCTGCGACAAAGATCGTTGGTATACCCGACGTAATACCGGTCCAGAGTTTGACTATATAGTATATACACTATGTACATACGAAAAAAGGAGACCGTTTTTTCGACCTCCCTCTTCGTGATCCAGCTGGGTCCCGCGACTGCGGGACTGGACTGACGTCCAGGCTCTCCCCAGGACCCTCCCGCATCGCGGGATGCCTACCTGCCTCTGGTTCCCGTTGCTACCAGTCCCCTGATGTATTCCTGGGATTTCTGCCTCTTGATCGCTCTCTCGCGCGATCCTGCCTCTGATTTGCATGCTCAAATTCTGAATAAACAACATCCTTAAGGGGTTGACCCCGGTCCGTGAACTTGCCTTTCTTCCCGTTATGCTCCGCTAGCCTGCGACAAAAGATCGCCGGGGCAGACATCTGGGACGGGCCGGTCCAGAGTTTGACTATATAGTATATACACTATGTACATACGAAAAAAGGAGACCGTTTTTTCGACCTCCCTCTTCGTGATCCAGCTGGGTCCCGCGACTGCGGGACTGGACTGACGTCCAGGCTCTCCCCAGGACCCTCCCGCATCGCGGGATGCCTACCTGCCTCCGGTTCCCGTTGCTACCAGTCCCCTGATGTATTCCCGGTGATTTCTGCCTCTTGATCGCTCGCGCCGATCCTGCCTCTGATTTGGTAGCGAACACTTCTGAATAAACCACATCCCAGGGCTGACCCCGGTCTGTGAACTTGCCTTTCTTCCTGTTATGCTCCGCTAGCCTGCGACAAAGATCGTTGGTATACCCGACGTAATACCGGTCCAGAGTTTGACTATATAGTATATACACTATGTACATACGAAAAAAGGAGACCGTTTTTTCGACCTCCTTCTTCGTGATCCAGCTGGGGCTCGAACCCAGGACCCCATCCTTAAAAGGGATGTGCTCTACCTGCTGAGCTACTGAATCATTTCATTTATCTTAAAGAACCCAGGCCGCTCCCGTGAAACGGGATGCTCTACCTGCTGAGCTACTGAATCATTTCATTTATCTTAAAGAACCCAGGCCGCTCCCGTGAAACGGGATGCTCTACCTGCTGAGCTACTGAATCATTTCATTTATCTTAAAGAACCCAGGCCGCTCCCGTGAAACGGGATGCTCTACCTGCTGAGCTACTGAATCATTCTATTTATCTTGAAGAACTCTTCTTGTTGCAACTTGCCGGGTGGCTTCGCTTTTATTGATGCTGTTCCATCCCTGTTTTTTGCGAGTGCAAATGTATTATTTTTTTATATATTTCAAAAAATAGTTGGAGGATTTTATTCAATAAATCATAAAAAACATAGTCGCATGAATATATCCGTCCCGTCTTTGGTTCCTCAATGAGCTAAATTACATTATTTTACACGAAAATAGTCCAGAAACTACTTTTTCATGCTTTTTTTGTAATGTTTTATGATATCATCCGTCTTGAAGGAAATGATGTCTAATAAAAACAATTTGCCATGAAAACACTGTTTGGAACACTTGCTTTGCTTCTTTTTACCTGCAGCCTTAACGCTCAGAGATCTATCGATGCTTTATTCGACAAGTACGCTGGAAAAGATGGTTTCGTTACCGTGAGAATCAACGGGAGCCTGCTTAAACTTGCAGCTGCTCTGGATAATGATGAGGACGATGAGGAAGATCCGCTGCCAAAAAACATTTCCCAGATAAGGATACTTGCAACGGAGGATGATAACCTTAATGTCGAAAACTTCTACGACATGGTAATGAAAGATATAGACCTCAGCAAATACGAGGAATTCATGCAGGTAAAGGAATCTGACCAGGATATCAGAATGCTTGTTCGCATGGAGGGTAAGGTTTTCACCGAATTCCTTCTTGTAATAGGGGGTAAGGACAACGCTATTATCCAGATAAAAGGATCCATGACCGTGGAAGAAGCCCGGAAATTCGCTGCTGATGCCAAGAAGGACCATGGTTCGGATTTGATAAAAAACTAAGATCTCAGGATAATTCACTTCTTCACGAAATGACAAGACTTGAGTTCAATAACCAGGTTTTGCAATTGAGCAGGAAGCTCTACATGGTAGCCTTCCGTTTCCTCAGGAACCAGGAGGAAGCGGAAGACACCGTGCAGGAGGCATTCATCCGGCTTTGGAACAGGAGAGAAGATCTTGAACGATATGAAAGCATTGAAGCACTTGCGGTTACAACAACAAAAAACCTGTGCATTGATGCCATAAGAAAGAAAAAACCATTCAGCATTGAAGATCAACAGGGTAAATTGTTCATTCCTGACTACTCCCCATCAGCTGATGAGGTAATGATAATATCTGAAACGAACGACCTGCTTAACAAGATCATCGACAATTTACCTGAAATCTACAGGCAAATAATCTACTGGAAAGAGATTGACTGCCTTGATTATGAAGAAATTGCGGAGTTATCTGGACAGAATATAAACACTCTGCGCGTTAATCTCTCGAGAGCGAGGAAGCTAATTAGGGATGAATTCAAAAAATACAAATATGAATACTCGGGAAATTCAAGACCTGCTTGATAAGTATTACAGGGGTGAGACAAATGAAAATGAGGAAAAGCAGATTTCCAACTTCCTCATGAGTGAAGACCTGCCAGAAGAGCTTGAAGATGAAAAGGAAATCTTCAGGTATTATGGCTCGAGGAGAGCCATTCCCGAGCCCGCGCCTGACTTTGAAAATAGAATTATTAAAGGTTTAGATAAGTCTGGCAAGGCATTATATAACAGAAAAATATATTCAATAATCAGCATTGCAGCTTCTGTTATGCTCCTTGTTGGAAGTTACTTTTTCATCGGTTCGAGGGAAAATGAACCAGAAGATACTTTCACTGATCCACAACTCGCTTACACGGAAACAATGAGAATACTTCATGGAGTCTCATCAAAACTAAATACCGGCATTAGCGAGCTTGAACAGGTAAGGAAAATCGGTAAGCACGCTTCAAAAAGTATTGCGACTTTGTCGAAATCCACTGCCATGATTGACAGGAATCTGGAAAATTATCAATACTTTCAAAAGGCGATGCTGATGATTTATTCACCGCTGGAGATTGGAAATGCAAAAAAGAAAAACTGAAATGAAAAGGCTGATTATTTTACTCGCGGGATTGGCTTTGCCCTTCCTATTGATTGCCCAGGCCAATGATCCGGTCGAAAATCTTTTCAACAAATACTCGGGAAAAGATGGCTTTACCACTGTTTACATTTCAAGCAAGATGCTGGGTCTGTTCAGTCAGGAAAACACTGGTGATAAGGACGTGGATAACCTCCTGAGTAACCTTAAATCGATTAGAATACTCACGGTTGAAGATTCTTTGCTCAACAATAAAGTAAACTTTTACAGTGAGTTGCAAAAGGGAACCGGACTATCAGGGTATGAAGAATTAATGCTTGTCAAGGAAAGCAACGGGATTACAGTGTTCCTGACCCGAGAAAAGGATAACCGGATTGCTGAGCTTCTTATCATTTCCTCCGGGAAGGATAATAACTCACTGATTTCTATCAGGGGCAGCATGAATCTTAATGACATCTCGAAACTTTCTGAAAAGGTTGGTATAGAACAACTTGACAAACTCGATAAACTCGAGAATAGCAAGAAGAAGGACAATCAATAGCCGACGCAACCATTGGTCGTCTTTTCTTGTCAATAAGTAAATTCAGGTGTTAATATCATTAAAAAACAAATGCCTGTTTTTACTTATATTTGTTTTAAGTATATTTTCAAAACCAATACTAATAGTATGAATAACCTGAGATTCAAAAGATTGTCCTTATTTATCATCTCTGCTTCTCTCTTTTTCACGACTACTTACGCGCAGATTGATAATGTTGAATTCATTAAGGCAGGTGCAGCCGATGGATTAAAGCTGATGGAAGCTTATTTCAAACCATGGGCAAACGCATTTGGAGCCGGACTTAACGGAAGCTGGTATAACACTGCAAAACCTCACAAGCTTGGAGGATTTGACATCACAGCAAGTATTAACATCGGTATGGTACCGAAATCGGAGGGTACTTTTAACCTCGATGACCTCGACCTGACAGTCCTGACAGGTACGGGTACAGCTTCAACTATATCCGGGCCCAATACCGATGGGCCTACCCTTACAAAAACTGTAAGCGGGGTCACTGTTGCATCCTTCCCGGCAGCTCCCGGAACTGACTGGCGACTAATCCCTGTTCCAATGGCCCAGGTCGGCATCGGTCTGCCACTGGGAACTGAATTGAAAATCAGGTTCATGCCCAAACTTACTATCCAGGATGGCGATCTTTCACTATGGGGAGTGGGTCTTGTACACAGCATCATGCAATATATCCCCGGGAACAAGATGCTTCCAATTGATGTATCACTTTTCGGAGGTTATACAAAGCTCACGGGAAATATTCCTATCAGCCTTCAGCCAGACAATTACGGTTACTACCCGGTTTCAGTTACTCCGGCAACTTTCGCAGATCAGAACCTTAACTCAACAGTACAGGCTTTGAATGTGAGCCTGATTGCTTCTGTAAGTGTCCCGGTAGTTACTTTCTACGGAGGTCTGGGTTATTCGAAAACACAGACCAAGATTGTCATGGAAGGAAATTACCCTACTCCGGTCGCGGTCGCTACACCCACACCACATGCCGAGTATAACGAGAGCGGAATTCTCTCTGGTGCAGAGCTTCCGGATATTGATATCAAGAACTTCTCGGGCCTAAGGGCTAACGTGGGTGTCAGGTTTAAACTTGCAGTTATTACAATTCATGCTGACTACACGAGATCACTATATAATGTCTTTTCAGCGGGACTTGGGATATCGTTCAGATAATCAAGCCATGTAACTATCAGGTTTCAGATAGAAATTGGAGGGTGTCACATGTGAACACCCTTCTTCTTTTTATACCCAGGTCATCACATTCGTGAACGATCATTTTAGGTATCTTTGGAAAGGAAAAAGTGAAGAATTGCGGGAGCAGAAGATATATTCGATGTACAAGGCCCTCCTGGTGGCTTGCAGGAACTCTGTACCGGCTGAAGAATTGCCACTGGTAAGGAAAGCCTTGAAATACCTGATTGACACTGCCGGTGAAACCAAGACCATTTCAGGAGAGCTTCTTGTAAACCATTCCCTGAACGTTGCCCGGTTTATTGCGGCAGATCTTGGTTTGGGTACCACGACAGTTATTGGTGCACTGCTCCACGATACTCCTGGTCTTCAGGGCTTTGAAAAAAAAACCATCCACGATGATTTCGGTGTACAGGTCGCACTCATACTGGAGGGTTTTTCAAAAATCACCAGCATAGATTCAAGACAATCGTCATACCAGGCAGAGAATTTCAGGAAATTATTGCTAAGCCTGGCTGATGATGTCAGGGTCATCATTATCAAGCTGGTGGAACGACTGGAAGACATGAGGAACCTTGACAACGTGGTCGATAAGGAAAGACTTACAATAGCCTCCGAAACTTATTTCCTCTACGCCCCAATTGCCCACAGGCTTGGTTTCTATAACCTGAAATCAGAACTAGAGGATCTATCTGTAAAATACCTTGAACCTGAACAATATACTGCCATCGGCGAAAAGCTTAAGCAAACTGCTTCATCAAGGAATAAGCTTATAAGGGAATTTCTTGAACCGATTAAAAAGAAGCTCGACAGGCAGGGAATTAGATATGCTATTAAAAGCCGCACTAAATCAATTCATTCCATCATGCTAAAGATGAAGAAGCAAGGAGTTGAATTCGAGGAAGTGTTTGATATTTTTGCCATCAGGATCATAATTGACAGCAAACCAGAGACCGAGAAGTCAGACTGCTGGCAGGTTTACTCTCTTGTCACGGACTTATACAAGCCAAATCCAAGCCGCATGCGTGACTGGATATCCTTACCTAAATCATCAGGTTATGAATCGCTTCATACCACCGTGATGGGTCCAAGGGGACGATGGGTAGAGGTACAAATCCGCTCCTTGAGAATGGATGAGGTGGCTGAAAAAGGTCTTGCCGCGCACTACCGTTACAAGGGTCTAAGAAGCGAAAGCAGTCTTGATTCATGGCTTACAAGAATGAGAGAAATACTCGAAACCTCGGCGAAAGACGATTCTTCCTTCATAGACCATATCAGATCTGGTCTTTATTCAGACGAGATCTTTGTCTTTACTCCAAAAGGAGATCTCCGTCAGCTACAGGCCGGGGCGACTGTCCTTGACTTTGCCTTCGAGATTCATACACAGGTAGGTTCAACTTGCGTGGGAGGGAAGGTTAATGGCAAAAACGTGACTATCAGGCATATCCTGCAAAATGGCGACCAGGTTTCGGTATTAACTTCACGTAACCAGAAACCCAAGCGCGACTGGTTGTCGTTTGTTGTTACATCAAAAGCCAGGACAAGGATAAAACAGGTTCTGAATGAGGAAAAGGCGTTGGCAGCATCCGAAGGTAAGGAGGTACTGATGCGTCGTCTCAAGAACTGGAAGATTGCCTATGGTGATGCGGTGATAAGCAAACTTCAATCGCATTACCAGTTAAAGACTGCCCAGGATCTGTACTTCCTTATAGCCACCGAGAAAATCGACCTCCTCGAGATAAAGGAAATACTACTGAAACCGGTCGAACAGGCTGAACAGTCACAGACCGGGTTCACCGGACCAGAGAAGGATCTCACGGAGCTTGCTGGATCTCAATTTTCTGATTTTCTGATAATCGAAGATAAGATAGAAGGTCTGGACTACAAGTTATCCAAGTGCTGCAGTCCTGTCTTTGGCGATAGGATTTTCGGGTTCGTGACAATCTCCGAGGGTATCAAGATCCACAGGGCCGGTTGTCCCAACGCCCAGAATATGATTGCCAGGTACCCTTACAGGATAGTTGCAGCCAGGTGGACACACGTGAAAAATATGCCATCCTTCAGGGCAGCAGTTAAAATATCAGGTATCGAGGACCTTGGAATTGTGAACAGGATCGCCGACATCATTGCCGAATATAAAGTCAGCCTGCGCAGTTTCAACTATACAATGGATGAAGGATTGTTTGAAGGAGTACTTTATATTATGGTTCCTAATAACAATGTATTACAGGGTATTATAAAGAAAATAATCTCAATCAAAGGTGTGCTGAGGGCCATCAGGGTAGAGAATGAATGATCAGTATCTCTCGTCCTTCCTGACGGGTAGTTTTGCCATCTTTTCCACCTCGAGAGATGGGAAACCGAATTCTTCCACTACCTTTCCGTAAAGCAGGTAGGTGCCACTTCCCCGGAAGGGATAATTCTTCAGGGAGGTGGAAAAATGTGTTGTATCGAAGAAGTTATTCCTGTTGTCAATGAAGCAACCGAAGTTCATCCAGTCATTCTTAACTGTTTTAATATACTTGATGTTTGCAAGGTGACCAACCATCCTCACGTTTTTACCCTTGCAGGCATTCATATCCGTTGCCGTTATCTCGCCTCTGAAGGAGGTCTCGAGCATGTCGAACCAGCTGAGAGTAACGGGAAACCCGATGAGTTCTATCTCGTCATACGCGTCTTCGAGCGAGCTCTGAGGCAGGTCAGGCAACCTGAAATCCCTTACGGGAGGTGAGAATAATGAAGTCTCGCAGTGCTTCTTGCCTCCGTTTATAAGCATGTGTACCTCCCATAATAAAACAGTCTTTGTCTTCCCCGTGAATCTGAAAGCACCTGCCCTGATCAGTATTATCATCTGTTCAAGTCCCGGGCCGACCCTCGCCACGAAGTCGTGCAGTCCGGTAAAATCCCCGTCAATCATTCGGACTTCCTCGATAGCACGAGCAAGGCTGTCGTGAAGCCCTGATACATGGATGAAGCCAAGATATACATCTGAACCATAAATCGTTGTTTTATAAGTACTTCTGTTAACACATGGAAGCTGGATAATGGCGCCGAACCTTTTTGCCTCGTGAACATATACCCAGGTCCTGTAGAAACCGCCAAAGTTGTTGATAACGGCGACCATGAACTCGAGGGGGTAGTGGGCTTTAAGCCAGAGGCTCTGGAAACTTTCGACAGCATACGACGCCGAATGGGCTTTTGAAAAGGAATAGCCTGCGAACGATTCTATCTGTCGCCACACCTCGCTGATAACCTCCTCGTTGTAACCACGTTCGCGGCAATTGGAGAAAAACCTGTCAACGATGCGTTTCATCTCCTGTTTTGATCTGTGTTTGCCGCTCATGGCCCTTCTGAGAGTATCTGCATCGGAAAGATCGAGACCGGCAAAATGATGACATACTTTCAATACATCTTCCTGGTAAACCATAACACCGAATGTCTCCTCGAGCTGTTCTTTCATGACAGGATGTATGTAATCGAACTTCCCAGGGTTATGGAACCTGTGAATGTACTCACGCATCATACCTGATCGGGCCACGCCTGGTCTGATTATGGAACTGGCGGCGACAAGTGTCTTGTAATCACTGCACCTGAGTTTCTGCAAAAGCCCTCTCATTGAAGGACTTTCAATATAGAAACACCCCTTCGTTTCCCCGGTCTTAAGATATTCCTTCACCTTTTCATCATTCTTGAAAACATGAATGGCATGAACGTCCACCGTTGTTTTCCTGTTTTTCAGGATTATCTCAGCGCTTTCCTTTATGTGCCCGATACCCCTCTGGCTCAGGATGTCCAGCTTCTCGAAACCAATCTCCTCCGCCGTGTACATGTCCCACTGCGTAGTCTGAAACCCCTTCGGAGGCATATCGAGTGCAGTGTAACATGTTATCGGATCCTCCGAAATCAAAACCCCTCCAGCGTGAATGCTCCTCATGTTAGGGAAGTCAGCTATCCGTAAACCAATCGAAAATATCGTGTCCGATATCTCGTTCCTGTTAGCCTCAGAAGAAGGATTATCGATCAGGTTATCAATCTCTTCCTTTGGAAGACCATGCACCTTACCAAGTTCCCTTATTATTGACTTCCCCCTGAAAGTACTCATGGTTCCAAGGAGGGCAGTATGACTATAACCGTACCGTTTGAATATATAGTCAATAACCTCAT
The DNA here is from genome assembly GCA_046329885.1 of Bacteroidales bacterium. Taxonomy (GTDB): domain Bacteria; phylum Bacteroidota; class Bacteroidia; order Bacteroidales; family VadinHA17; genus LD21. Next base: position 161,228 of record JAXLTU010000003.1, on the reverse strand, counting down.
CACGCTCTTTCCAAGAGTAATCAATATCGAAGTCGGGTGGACTGGTCCTCTTCGGGTTAATAAACCGCTCGAAGTAAAGGTTCAGATCAATCGGATCAACATTCGTGATTTTCAGGCAATAAGCAACAATGGAATTAGCACCACTGCCACGTCCTACATGATAAAAACCTCTTGCCATCGAGTACCTGATTATATCCCAGGTTATCAGGAAATATGATGAGAAGCCAAGCCTGTCGATAATGTCAAGTTCATGAGCTATTCGTCTTTTCGCTTCTGGGTTTTCCTTCCCGTACCTGTAAATCATACCATCCCAGGCTAGTTTCTCTAGAAGAAGCTTGTCATCATAACGGCTTGCCGAATATACCTGCTTGTTCTTAACGCTCGACAGATCGAGTGAAACTGAACAACTGTCAAGTATCGACATCGTGTTTTTCAATATAGCGGGGTAACCAGCGAATACGTTTTCAAGCTTCTCCCGGCTCATGAAGTGTTCGTCGGGAGTAGCGTGCTGATAGGGTTTCAGGTGACTGAGCAGTATGTTGTTGTCAACGGCCCTCAGATTCAGATGTATCTCGTGATCATCTGTCCCCGAGAAGGTTACAGGGCTTAGCACAACCATCCGGTTATCCCTGGTAGCGGAAGGATACGAGATAAGCCTGTTCACCTCGGAGGGTCGTATCCCGATCCATTCGTTGTCGTGAAGCTTCCTCGAGGGGATTTTCGATGAAGAATATATCACTATCGAATTATTGAAAGCAGGAGCAGGGAACTCGTATGATGACCCGCTTATATTGTGCCTGGTGATGAATTCATTCAGCTCGCGAATACCTGCATCATTAACTGCAAGACACAGGTATTGGAACTCGTTATCGTTTCGGAACTCGGTGCCATGCACTGGTTTTATGCCGTTCTTTTTGCATTCAGCAACGAACTCCGGCATTCCCGTCGAGTTGTTTATATCGGTCATGGCTATGACCCCGGCGTTTACAGACAGTGCTCCCTGCACCAGCTGTTCGACTGACATGGTGCCATAACGCAAGCTATAATATGAATGACAGTTCAGATACATGATAATTCATTAGTGGAAGTAATGGGGCACGGGGCACAGGGCACAGGGCACGGGGCACAGGGCACAGGCACGGGCACAGGGCACAGGGCACGGGGCACGGGCACGGGGCACGGGGCACAGGGCACGGGGCACAGGGCACGGGGAAAGAAGGTGCTCTTAATACAGCCTTTTAATGCCTTTAAAGCCTCTATTGCTCTATCTAAAAAGCACCAATCATAATGACAAGTAGCAACCACAATAAATAAAACATTAAAACATTACAACTCTACAACTCTACAACTCTACAACTCTACAACTCTCCTCAATACCTCCACCCCCTGAGTCTTTCTTCCATCAATGTTTGCTCTTTAAGGGCGTTTTCGAGCTGTTTAAGAGCTTTTTCCTCCCTTTCGAGGGTTGTCATCACCCCGACGGCTCTCCTGACCGCATTTCGACCGAAACGCTTCCTCAGGCTATCCATGGCCAGGTACAGTTTCACCTTCTCGGGCGTGTCGTCGAACATGTCGAGTTGCTGCACGCCTCGTACCAGGTGACTGAATCGCACGCCTATCAGTCTTATGAGCATGCGCCTCTGGTATAGCTTTGCAAAAAGCTCCCTTGCGGCATCTATCAGGACATGATCGAAAGCTGTATAAGGTATTCGTTTCTGCAGCGTGTGGGTGTCAAAATTTGAATACCTGATCTTGACTGTTATGCAGGAGGTGAGCTTTTCCTGCCTTCTCAGGTCAAATGCAATCTTCTCAACCATGCCGGCAAGCAGCTGGTTGAGACGAGCCAGATCGGTAGTGTCCTTGTCGAACGTGTGCTCCGTGCTTATTGATTTCTGCTCTGAATAGCTTATGACGGGACTGGAATCGATGCCGTTAGCTTTTTTCCAGATATCAATACCGTTTTTACCCATCACTTTCTCGAGCATCTCCGGTGGTATGCCTCTGAGCGTGAAAATGGTGGCTATGCCCATCGACCGCAGTATATGATAAGTCTTGTCACCGACCATGGGTATTTTCTTTATCGACAGCGGGTCGAGGAACGGGATCACGAGATCCTTGCTCACCTCTTTTTCCCCATTTGGTTTGGCTTCCCCGGCTGCTATCTTCGATACTGTCTTGTTTACAGAAAGACCGATAGAAACGGGAAGTCCTGTTTCTCGTAATATGCGGTTGCGAAGTTCGTGTGACCACAAGGCGCACCCGAAAAACCTGTCCATGCCGGTGAGATCAATATAGTGTTCATCAACCGAAGCCTTCTCGTAAACAGGTGCCGTCTCAGCTATAATATCAGTAACCATGTTCGAATAGTTACTGTAAAGTTCCATGTCGCCGCGAATAACTATTGCATCAGGGCAAAGGGCCCTGGCAAACTTCATCGGCATCGCTGAACTCACCCCGTATTTCCTCGCCTCGTAACTGCAACTGGATACCACACCACGGTCCGACAAACCGCCTATTATTACCGGCTTGCCATCCAGACGGCTGTTCCTGAGCCTTTCAACCGACACGAAAAAAGTGTCAAGATCGAGGTGAAGCACCGAACGTTCTGTATTCCCTGAGTGAAACATAACCTTACTATTTACCGCGACTCATCAAAGCCCCTGACTGCCCTGGATAAACAGCCCCGAAAATTATTGATGACAGCCAGCAAAAAAAATCATCGAATATCTTGCTTATATTATATTAATGTAATACATTTGATCAAATTTTAATCAAATATCTGATTACAATATAATCAAAAAACAATATGTACTTCTCCGGCAACATTAAATTTTTAAGGAAAAGGAGGGGCAGGACCCAGGATGACGTCGCCTTCGCCCTGAACCTGAAGAGACCGACCCTAAGTGGCTACGAGAATGGAGTGGCCCAGCCTGGCATCGAGATCCTCATATCGTTCTCGAGCTATTTCAACGTGTCGATCGATAATCTCGTGAAGCTCGACCTTTCGAAACTGTCAGAGAGCCAGATAGGAGAGCTTGAAAGGGGGTATGACGCCTACATAAGAGGAAGCAACCTCAGGATACTGGCAACAACTATCGATAGCAGGAATAACGAGAATATCGAACTGGTTCCCGAGAAAGCCAAGGCAGGATACAGAACAGGGTATGCAGACCCGGAGTTCATAAGCGAATTACCGGTATTCAGGCTTCCATTCCTTTCAGACAAGCGCAAATACAGAACCTTCCAGCTGAAAGGCGATTCAATGCTTCCCATTCCTGACGGATCGTGGGTTACCGGCGAGTTCCTGCAGGACTGGTCTGATCTCGTGAGCGGAAACGCCTATATAGTTTTCACCATCGACGACGGGATAGTCTTCAAAATTGTCGAGAACAATGTAATGAAAGACGGGAAACTGGTACTGTACTCGCTTAACCCGCTTTATGAACCTTACGAGGTACATATTAGCGAAGTGAAGGAAATCTGGAAATTCATAAATTATATAAGCAGCGAGATACCCGAACCGGTAATTCCTGAAAAACAACTTATCCGCACAGTAGCCGGGCTGAAGCACGATCTTGAAAGAATAAAATCGAGAATCGGGAGAGACATCTCCGACATCAGTCCTGAAAACTGATTAACTGTCTTGTTACTACGGTCCATTGTTGCTATTATCGCGTAAATATCTAACCCGATGGCAGAAAAAGATTATGATCCCGCCATGCACACGGCCGAGCACCTTCTCAATTCAGTAATGAACAGGAAATACGGTTGCGGGAGATCTTTCCGCAGCCATGTTGAAAAGAAAAAAAGCAAGTGCGATTACAGGCTCAATACAATTCCAGGCGAATCGGAAATCAAGGAGATTGAAGATACAATAAACTCCATAATCAGCGAAAATGTAGTTCTTTCTGAGGAGTTCATAACAAGGGAGGAAGCGGAGAAAAACTATTTCACGGGGAAATTGCCTGCTGACGCGGGAGAAGTGATCAGAATAGTCAGGATAGGAAACCATGATGCCTGCCCATGCATCGGTCCTCATGTAAAATCGACAGGGGAGATTGGAATATTCAGGATCACCACCACTGATGCAGAAGATGGAATATTCAGGATCAGATTCAGACTCGAAAAATAAAAGGGCCGCTTTTCGCGGCCCTTCTTTTTATTCTTTCGTCAGACTTATTATAAGCTGGATCACTTTTTCAACTTCACTATCGGGAATTTTTCCCTTGTAAACGGCGCGGCAAACCCTGTTCTTATCAACTATCACTACGCTATAGCTGTCCTTTGGCATTCCCCACAAACTCTGTAGTTTCCCGTCATAATCAAACAGGATAGTGGTATCATATTTCTTTGCCTTGTTGCCCGCAATAGTCCTGATAAGACCATTAGGTTTCCATGTTGACTTGCAATCGACGATACCAAAACCTTTAAAGAATTCCTTGCTGATCCTTTTTTCAACGTCCGTTGCCTTCTTTACAGCCTCGTTAAAGGGCTCGTTAAGATCCTGTTCATCGGGATCGACATAATTTATCTGTAGAACTTTCCCTGGCCAGTTATTCATTGTGAATTGCTTTTTGTCAGCATCAGTGAACATCCAGTCAGGTGCTTTTTTTCCTACTTCAAGCTGGCCAAAAGCCATTGAGCCGGCCATAATTACAAACAGGGCGGAGAGAATCAGTTTTTTCATATACTGCGGTTTTAATTGTCAGCCAATATATGAAATTTTTGTAAATGTCCTGTTTTTGAAAGAATTTGGCATTTATCCCGACAAGTATATTATTTTCGCGGGGCAAATCATTTTGGGATGCAGTCAATAAGAAATGTAGCAATAATAGCACATGTCGACCATGGGAAAACAACCCTTGTCGATAGAATTATTCAGGAGTGCCAGGTCCTTGACCAGAGGAAAGATCATGGTGAACTTATCCTCGACAGCAATGATCTGGAGAGGGAAAGAGGCATAACTATCGTCTCAAAAAACGTATCAGTTAACTACAAGGGTACCAAGATTAACATTATCGATACACCTGGTCATGCCGACTTTGGCGGTGAGGTAGAGAGAGTTCTGAAAATGGCTGATGGAGTTCTTCTGCTCGTTGATGCTTTTGAAGGACCGATGCCACAAACGCGTTTCGTACTCGGCAAAGCCATCAGTCTAGATCTCAAACCAATCGTTGTTGTTAACAAGGTTGATAAGGAAAATTGCAGGCCAGAAGATGTTGAACACGACATTTTCGATCTGATGTACAACCTAAATGCTTCCGACGACCAGCTCGATTTCAAAACCGTCTTCGGATCATCCAAGCACGGCTGGATGAGCGATGACTGGAGGAAACCTACAGACAATATCCGACACTTGCTCGACACGATACTGGAAGAGATTCCACAAGCCCCGTATTTCAAAGGCCCGGTTCAGATGCAGATTGCTTCTCTGGATTATTCGAATTATGTTGGAAGAATTGCCATTGGCAGAGTTTTTAGAGGCGACCTTACCTCACCTTCAGATTGCATCCTTTGCAAGAAAGACGACACCCAGGTTAAAGTCAAAATAAAGGAACTTTATACTTTCGAGGGCCTCGGGAGAATAAAACAGAGCTCTGTAAGAAGTGGTGACCTATGCGCTGTTGTAGGTATTGATGACTTCGAGATTGGTGATACAATTGCTGACCTCGAGCAACCAGAAGCCCTCGACAGGATAGAAATCGATGAACCGACAATGAGCATGGTCTTCACGATTAACAACTCTCCATTTTTCGGCAAGGAAGGTAAATTCGTTACCTCAAGACATCTTCGTGACAGGTTGATGAGGGAAACGGAGAAAAACCTGGCACTCAGGGTCGAAACAACCTCTTCGGAGGATACCTTTAACGTGTTTGGACGAGGAATACTTCATCTCTCCATCATGATTGAAACGATGAGGAGGGAAGGCTACGAATTCCAGGTAGGCAAACCCAAGGTAATTATCAAGAACGATCACGGGACCATGAAGGAACCTTACGAGATACTCACGGTGGATGTTCCGCAGGAATTTTCGAGCAAGGTTATTGAACTGGCTACCCAGAGGAAAGGGGAGATGCTTGTTGTTGAAACCAGGGGAGACCTTGTCCATCTTGAATTCGACATACCTGCCAGATCACTTATCGGGTTGAGAAACAACATGCTTACCGCCACATCCGGCGAGGCTGTTATGCACCATCGTTTCAGGGGTTACGACAAGTACAAAGGAGATGATCTGCTTCCAAAACCGAATGGCTCACTAATTTCACTCGAGCAGGGAATAGCAAGCGGTTACGCTATCGACAGGCTGCAGGACAGGGGTAAATTTTACGTCGATCCGGGAGAACCCGTTTACAAGGGTCAGGTCGTTGGTGAATATACAAGGATTAATGATCTGGAAGTCAATATAGTCAAGGGTAAAAAACTCACAAACATGCGTGCATCGGGGTCAGACGAGAACCTCAAGATAGCACCCAAGCTCAGGTTCTCCCTCGAGGAATCAATGGAACAGATAAAAGATGATGAATACCTCGAGGTAACACCTTTGAATCTCAGGATGAGGAAGATTCCCGTGGTCAGGAACTTCTAGGCAATAGTTTTCTCGCGGCTTCGCTGAAAACAAGCATGTTCGCGGCAGATGTTTCAGGTGTAATCTCGCATCCTGCCGATACAATGTATTTATTTCCTGAATCCCTATAATCGTTTAATACCGAACCCGATATAAGAGATTCATCCCCGTTGCAAATAACTGTAACAGGGTCTGATTTGCCTGAAAATACCTGGTTGGTACCGGCAATATGAACGAATGGAGCTACTTCTTTAACCAGGTGGTCAATGTCAATTATATCTGCACCGGTTTTTATCATTTGTGGAAGAATGGAGGTGGTGTCGCCACAGATATGAAGCTTCGCTATTGCCCCAAGACTGTGGATGTGTGAGACAAGTCTCTTCTGTCTTTCAAACCCGAAGTAATTATATAATTCAGGACCAATCTGTGAACAGAATGCATCACCAATGCCGATACAATGAGCCCCGGCTTCAACCTGCAAGGTTATGAAATTGATTGCAGACTCAACAATAATATCCATCGTATCAGATACCGCTTCTGGATCTGTACAGAGGTCGACTGCTGCTTCCGAAGCCTTCCGGATATCTACATATTCAGCAACGGGACCCTCCACCCAGCCTACAATAAACAACTCATTACCAACCCTTTCCCTGAAAATACGCAGTTCCTCCAGCCTGCCTCTACACCTGCGGTTCTGAAGCGGGTCATATTGTTTGAGCCTGGCCGCTTCAATGGCACTAGACAGATGCCCACCTGCATCTACTGGTAAACTGTAATCAGGATAACTAACTTCAATTCCAAACGCGGATGCTTCCGCCCAGGGATCTGACATCACGGTCACCCAGTCGATACCGAAATCCTCGGCACATTTGATCATCGCGTTGCACTTAACTTCAGGTACCAGGCAAAAATCACTGTATTTCACCTTGTTATAGTTTGCAGCCCACCGCATTATTATCGGGTGAAATGGGGGATTTCCTGCTTTATTCCCGGCAAGAGCCGCTTTCGTTTTTTCCAATCCGTTCATTAGTACCTGATTAAATATATTCTATAGAACCGTCAGAAAATCGTTAAATGGTTTCATCGCCTGAGCAGATTCAATATAATAATTGAGGAAGCCGGGATCCAGAACCTGTTTATCAGTAAGATTATTGATCGCGAGATAATCCTTATGTTTGAGGTATTCGATCATTTTGTGATCCTTCTCAAAACCTTTTGGGGCTGATTTCAGTTTTTCGCCCTCGAGCCCGCCGAAAAACTTTTTGAATTTCTTTTCAGTTAGTATACTTAAGAATTCATCAGGCTCCGCAACGATCTTTTCGCGTATTGCTGCCAGCCATTCCCTGGGAGGCATGTAAGCTCCTCCGGCAATCATAGGGCTTCCCGGCTCAACATGAAGGTAATAACCGGCGTATTTGTCACCGTTTTTTCGTCCTCCCCGAACAATAAAGGCCCCGAAATTTGTCTTGTAGGGCGACTTATCATTTGAAAATCTGATATCGCGGTTTATCCTGAAGATGCAGCTATTAGCCTCGAGTCCCTTCAAAACCGGATCAAATTTAACAATGCCTGCCAGTGCAGCTGTTATGAATTCTTCGAAGTTCTCCTTAGCTTCATAATAAGTGGATTTGTTTGCCGCGAACCATTCCCTGTTATTGTTTCTCTGCAATTTTTTCAGAAACTCGATGGTGGATGCCTTTATCTGTACCATGGCTTTTTATTTTATAGAACACTCCAGTAAAAATAGAGTTTATTTCAAACAATTTTTCATGAAAAATTTGTTTTATCAAATCGATTTGTTAATTTTTTCATACAATAAATGATCAAAAACTAATCAATTTAATTATGGGAAGATTCGATAAATTTTGTCAGAGCTGCGGTATGCCGATGGAAATGGATACTGAAAAAGGTGGTACGAACCAGGACGGATCAAAAAATATCTCTTTTTGCAGCCATTGTTACAAGGATGGGAAATTCAATGACAGCTTCACGAAAGCTGGCGAGATGAAAGCTTTTGTCAGTGGGAAGCTTAGAGAAATGGGATATGGCCCTCTAAAAAGATGGTTCTACACGTCTCATATCAGTCAGTTAGCGCGCTGGAAACATTAATCATTTTATTTTTCGGTTAATTCAGTTTTCTTTACAGCAAGTCACCTGTTATCCTTGATCTGGTTCAATAAATGTTTTACAGGTGAAAGGAAAATGATTCAGAAAAATGATGTAAAATTTTATTGTTCCTCCTGGAAATCAGTCTTATTAATTCTGATTCTGTCAGGTATTTCCATTTTTTCAACCGCCCAGGGTATAAATGAAAGTTATCTTCCTGTTATCTCGATAGACACCAGGGGTCAGTCGATCATTTCAGAAGCTAGGATAATTGCAGGCCTGAAGGTGATTGACAATGGGAAAGATCAGTTGAATAATATTTTCGTCCCGGGCACTGATTTTGACGGGAACGTGGCCATTAAGATTAGAGGACAATCATCGCAAATGTTCCCTAAGAAAAGCTTTTCGCTGGAACTCAGGAATAATACCGGAGCCGATACTTCTGCAAGCCTCCTTGGCCTTCCGACAGAGGAAGACTGGGTTCTTCATGCCCACTACACTGACAAGACAATGATGAGAAACGCCCTTACCTTTCACCTAGGCAGGCTCATGGGTAACTGGCAGCCTGGATTTCGCTATTGCGTGGTTTACATCAACGGGGAGTACAATGGTATTTATCTGCTTCTGGAGAGCATTAAAAGAGGTAAAGACAGGGTTGACATCAGCAAGCTTGAACCTGGTGAGATTTCAGGCGATGACCTCACGGGCGGATATATATTTAAAGCAGATAAATATGGTGACCTGCAACCTTACGAATACTTCTGGACTAATCCTTTCCTGAGGTATCCGGGTCAGCGAAACTACTCTTTTACATACGTATATCCCGATGCCGATGTAATAGCTCCGGAACAATCTACTTACCTGAGGTCTTTCCTGAATGATTTTGAAAACTCCCTGAATTCTTCTTCGTTCAATGATGAACTAACGGGATTCAAGAAATACATTGACTGGAAGTCGTTTATTGATTTCCAGCTGATGGAGGAACTTACAAATAACGTCGACGGCTATATATTCAGTACATTTTTTTACAAGGAAAAAGATTCTAAAGGGGGGAAGATGCACGCCGGGCCACTTTGGGATTTTGACCTTGGTTACGGCAACCTGAACTACTCTGATTTCAACCTCTCAACGACTTATTGGCACTACCCATATTACAGAGAAAGGTGGGTCATGCACTGGTGGTTGCGACTGATGGAAGATGGGGAATATGCAAGGTATTTCGCATCGCGATGGAAAGAGCTCAGATCAGGACCATTCAGAACTGATTCAATTTTAAATTACATTGATAATACAGTTAGCTATTTAGGAAGCGAGATCAACAGGAACTACAACAGGTGGCCAATAATTGGACAATACATATGGCCGAATTATTACGTGGGAACTACTTATAATGAGGATCTGGAATGGTTTAAAAACTGGTTGACTTCCAGGCTAAGGTGGATGGACGAGAATGTTTCTGCTCCATGGATGGAGCTGTCAGGCGGATTTGTCAATAACCTGCTTGTCTATCCAAACCCTGCAACCGATATTGTAAATATTGCTTTGAATCTGAGAATAGCCGGAAGAGTAAATATTGACCTGATCGACCTTGCTGGCAGGAAAGTTAAAACTATAATATTTGAATCTGATAACTCGGGATTCCAGGAATTCAATTTTGATATAACAAATTTATCATCAGGTAATTATCAGCTTATTGTATACCTGAACAACAATTTGGTGGCAAGGAGAGGTCTCGTGAAAATTGGTAATTGACATTGTTTAAAACTAAAGGTCCTGCCGGTTTTGATTATTACCCAAATTGAGTTTTCTTTACGTTCATGACATGCCAGGTATGAATTTTGTGGAAATCATCCTGATATGTCAAAAAATTAAATTGGTAAAACAAACTTATTTGAAAAGGATAATAATTTTTGCCACCACTGTTATACTCCTGTCAATTAGTACACGATGGATTCAGGCACAGACAATTAACCACTGGGAATCTATAGTATTGGCATCAGATACCTGGAAATATTTTCCAGGGTTATCTGAGCCTCCAGCCGATTGGGCCGATCAGAATTTTGACGACAATTCGTGGACAAGCGGACCAGGGGGTATCGGTTATGGAGATGGGGACGATGCAACAATAATCGGCTCCGTTCCCTCAGTTTATCTCCGGATAAAGTTCAGTGTTACCGACCTGTATTCCATAGTGTCTGCTGTCCTCAATGTCGATTTCGATGACGGATTCGTTGCTTATCTGAACGGTCACGAGATAGCCAGGGCCAACATGCAATCATACCCTTATCGGCCTAAGTATAACGATTATGCAATACTTACAACCTATGAAGCGCAACTACCTACAGGAGGTAAGCCAGCCCTTTTCATAATAAATCGTGATACCCTTTCGAGGTATCTTATTAACGGGCAAAACACATTAGCCCTGCAGGTTCATAACTGCAATGCTACTTCTTCAGACCTATCATCAACTACTTTCCTCTCGGTAGGTTTAAATGATGCAATCACGAGGTACAGGACCGTTCCAGCCTGGTTTACTGATCCTTTCGTTGGGTTTACTTCAAGGCTGCCGATTGTATCAATTAACACGCAAGGCCAGACAATAGGTAATTCTCAACGTGTGATCGCATCATGCAAAGTTATTGATAATGGATATGGTCAGCTTAACACTCTTTTCCAGAACGGGACCGATTATGAGGGAAATATCGGAATAAAAGTCAGGGGACAGTCCTCGCAGATGTTTCCCAAGAAGAGCTATTCCGTGGAATTATGGAATGATGCTGGTGCCGATTCAAGCGCAATCTTACTCGGTATGCCCTCGGAGGAAGACTGGGTTTTGCATGCCCATTATTCCGACAAATCAATGCTTAGAAATGCCATTAGCTTTTACCTGGGCAGCAAGATGGGCAGGTGGCAGCCAAGGTTCAGGTACTGCAGTGTATACCTTAATGGTGAATATAATGGCATTTACCTGCTGATGGAAAATGTAAAACGTGGTGCTGACAGGCTAAATATAAGCAAACTTCAGCCTGATGAGGTCAGTGGCAATGACGTCACTGGCGGATATATCCTGAAGGTTGATAAGACAGGTGGTTTATCTGCAAATGAGTATTTTACACCTGTACCTTCAGTTTATTATTCAAATTCCAGATCCTATAACTTCACTTACGTCTACCCTGATGCAGATATTATTAACACAGCTCAGAAAGATTACATAAAGTCATATCTGGAAGATCTTGAAACGAATCTTAACAAGGGGACAAAAATAACCGAATACCTTGATATAAGCTCATTTGTTGATTTCCAGATAATCCAGGAACTTTCAAATAACGTTGACGGCTACAGGTACAGCACTTTCTTTCACAAAAAGAAAGACTCTGAAGGAGGGAAGCTTTATGCAGGTCCATTATGGGACTTTGATCTCTGCTATGGCAATGTAAATTATTCAGATCTTAATCTTTCGACCAGCCAGTGGCTCTACCCTCACTATGGCCCTGATGAATCTTACCCGATGCACTGGTGGGCAAGACTCATGGAAGATGTCAGTTACAGGAGAAATTTTACTTTCAGGTGGAAGGACCTGAGAAAGGGACCTCTCGCTACAAGTGCAGTGATTCATTTTATCGATTCCGTCGTGACTTACCTTGGTCCCTCTGTTAATGACAATTTCACAAGATGGCCCATACTCGGTACCTGGGTCTGGCCAAACTATTTCGTGGGATCAACCTACCAGGAAGAGGTAAATTATTTCAAAAACTGGATACTTGCAAGGCTTGACTGGATGGATAATAACGTCCCGTCTCTCGATGAACTAATTGATGAACGCTATGACGGCAAGATTCTATTATTCCCGAATCCGGTCGATGATATGACATCACTTATCTTTAATCTGATCTACACTAAAGAGGTGAAAATAGGTATTTACGATCTATCGGGTCGGCTCGTGCAGGAAATTATCTATCACCCTGCCAAATACGGGATGCAGCAGACTGATCTCGACTTAGCTGAACTTGATCGTGGAATTTATGTCCTCCAGATACTTCAGGGCAAAAGCAAAGTTGGTACGAAGAAGATCATAAAACGTTGATCATAATTATTATGAACAACATTAAACTTGGTAAACCCGGGCATTTCTTCAAATCTCTTTTTTGGATTCTAATACTTTACATAACTCAAGATTTTATTGCTCAAAGTCAATCAGTTATTATTAGCGAATTAATGCCAGTTAACAACAGCACAATTGCTGATGCTGATGGAGACTATTCCGATTGGATTGAACTCTTCAATAATTCACAATCAGAAATAAACCTCGCTGGCTGGGCCCTGACAGACGACAGGGATCTCATTGACAAATGGACATTCCCGGATATTAAAATAAAACCTGGTGACTTTTTGCTTGTTTTTGCATCCGGCAAAAACAGGAGTATTGCCGGAGAGGAACTTCATTCTTCTTTCAAGTTAAGCGGTTCGGGAGAGTATCTTGCTTTAATTGATTTACATGGACAGGTTTTGACAGAGTTTTCGCCATTTTACATGTGGCAGGAACCCGATGTTTCAATCGGATTAATTTCCGGAAAATACCTCAGTCTTAGTAATCCGACTCCTGGAAAACCAAACAAAACATCCGCGGCGGATCCTGTTCCACAACCTTTAACAAACTACAATCATGGATTTTACAAGACTCCATTTGAACTAGTACTATCCAGTAGTTCGACAAGCCAAACTATTATATACACTACTGATGGATCAGTGCCTGCCCTTAATAATGGAATAGTCTATACTCACCCGGTATCAATATCTAAAACAACCATATTAAGGGCAGTAGCGATGGAAGCGGGGAGAAGCAGCCGAGTTACCACCATGACCTTTCTTTTCCCTGCTGACATAATACACCAGTCGAACAATCCCCCGGGATACCCTTCGCAATGGGGTCCATTCACTGGCATATCTGGCTATGCTACTGCCGATTACGAGATGGATCCTGAACTTGTTGATGATCCTGGCTTAACCGGCTCAATTGAGAATGCCATCTACTCTCTTCCTGTTATTTCCATTGTAACTAACAGGAATAACTTGTTTTCCCCAGTGTCGGATCCACTATCAGGTGGTATTTATTATTATACCGGTGCACCTCTTACAAATACAACTAACGCTGCCGGTTTTGGATGGGAGAGACCAGTTTCAATTGAGTACTTTGACAGTAAGGATTCTGTCTCGCTTCAGGCAGATTGCGCTCTTCAGCTCCATGGCGGTCATAGCCGCAGGGCTGAAAAATCACCAAAACACTCCTTCCGATTGGAATTTAAGGACGAACATGGTCCTGCCGTGTTGAATTTTCCCTTGTTCGGTAAGGAAAGGAACGATGAAATAAACAGTATTGTACTTAGGGCCGGTTTTAACAACAGCTGGTTACACCACACACAACAGGAAAGGGTAATGGCACAGTATATATACGATTCGTGGGCCAAAGACTCGCATGCCTCTATGGGAAACCTTGCATCAAAAAGCATTTTTATAAATTTGTTTATCAATGGTATATACTGGGGAATCTACAGTCCATCTGAACGTATTGATTCTGACTTTTTAGGTTACTATACCAGCGAGGATAAGAATAGTTTTGATATAGTTAAAGACTACACTGAAGTATCAGAAGGGAATGTCAACGCCTGGAACGAAATGATGACTCAGGCAAGGGCAGGCCTTTCATCGAACACCTCGTACCAGAAAATTCAAGGAAATCGCGAGGACGGAACACGAGACATGACCTTGAAAGCATATGTAGATGTCGTTTCACTGGCAGATTACATGATTCTTAATTTTTTCGCCGGGAACACGGACTGGGATCATCATAACTGGCTGGCTGCCAGAAACAGGGAGAATCCTGGAAAAGGATTCCGTTTCTATTGCTGGGATGAAGAAAAGATACTCGAGGATGTTAATATTAACCTGCTCGGGGAAAATAATACTAACTGCCCAAGTTATCTATTCCAGAGACTCAGGTTGAATTCTGATTTCAAACGACTTTTTGCCGACAGGATTCAGAAATTCTGTTTTGGGAATGGCGCACTGACCCCTGTAGAAAACTCCCTGAGATATGAAACCAGAGCAAAAGAGATTGAGGATGCCATTGTGGCTGAATCAGCAAGATGGGGTGATTACAGGAGAGATGTTCACCAGTGGCAGACAGCAGGTCCATTTGATCTGTACACAAGGGAAAAATACTGGGACCCGAGGCGGCTCGCCATTTTGAACGATTATTTCCCAAAAAGAACAGAGGTTTTTATTACCCAGTTAAGAGCAGCTGGTCTTTTCCCTACGACTGTGGCACCAGTTGCGTTTCTGAACAGCAAGCCTGCAGTGAGCGGTATCATTAACAAGGGCGATACTCTGCAATTCTCCACGGGTGCTGGCATCGTTTATTACACAACTGATGGCACAGATCCTGTTAACTGGGTTACAAATCCTGTTTTATCATCGCAAGCGAAGAATTATTCAGGTCCATTATATATTGTAAAGTCGGGTGTATTCAAGGCCAGAACCTTGTTTAATGGCACCTGGAGTGCAATGACAGAACTATTTCTTACCATTCCGGGTGAACTGGATGACTTGAAGATCACGGAGATAAATTATCACCCTAGACCCACGGAAAATGAGGATGCAGGAGCATACGAGTTCCTGGAAATCAAGAATACAGGGATTGGAACTATCGGCCTGCAGGGGATGAGGCTAACCGGTGGTATATCATTTACCTTTCCTGAACAGTGCTACCTTGGTCCTGGTAAATTTATTGTTATAGCAGCTGATCCAGACAGTTTCTACATCAGGTATAATCTTGTGCCTCTGGGGCAGTTCAAAGGAAACCTCTCGAACAATGGTGAAACCATAGTACTCCTCGACCAGGCTGGCGATACTTTATGCAACATCGAATATTCAGACAGAGGCCCGTGGCCAGAAGCCCCTGATGGCCAGGGAAATACATTAGTTCCCAAAGATCTGAACCCGTCAGGGGATCAAAAAGATGGAGCATCTTGGAGGCCATCGTGTAACTCGGGAGGTTCACCAGGTAGAGATGATGTTTTCAGAGCGGACCTTCTCCCGGAAGGCAGGGAAGTAGGTATAATTACAATTTATCAGAACTATCCTAATCCATTCAAGGAGAACACCAATCTTCCTTTCAGACTTGATACCGATGCTCAAGTTGTTATTGAAATTTACGACCTTTCCGGTATAAAAGTAGCTACCTTCCTGAATTCATCGCTTGTAAAGGGTGATTACTCAATCGTTTGGAAAGGAGAAGACCAGTATGGCAGATCGCTGCCCGGGGGAACCTATATTTACAGGATTAGAGCAAGTAACAAACTCGGCACTACTTCAGCTTCAAAGATGCTCGTCATTCTCAGGTAGAAAATAAACACATGTCATGAAAAGTCATTATTTATCAAACCTCCTGATTATTATTGCTTTGTTATGCTCTTGCAGCCAGGCACCGGTAAAGGATATTGCTTCAAATACACGGCAATTAGTAGACACCATCGGTTTCGCACAATACACGTGGCAGATGGACTCCATAGTTGCAAGACTAAAAAGAAAGGGATGGAAGGAAAATACAGTTGATACTTCCAGGTTTGTAATATGCCCGCATGACGATTATATGTACGTTGGAGCGCTCTACCCGGAAGTCCTTCAGACAATCAGGGCAAAAACTGTGATACTGCTTGGAGTAGCCCATAAAGCAGCCTCACTCGGTATAGAAGATAGCCTCGTGTTCGACTCTTTCAACTATTGGAAGGGTCCGTGGGGTAATGTTAAAGTATCTGAATCCAGGCAGTATCTAATTGATAACCTGGCAAATAGATATGCTTCTGTAATAGATACAATTCAGAAGGTGGAGCACTCTCTTGAATCGATGATCCCGTACCTGCAGTACTTTAACCATGATGTGGAAATAATACCAATCCTGGTGCCAGCGATGAGTCCTGACCGGATGAAGCAGTGCGGAATGGCATTAGCTGATGCAATAAGATCGATGGCTGAACAAAAAAAATGGACGTGGGGAAGAGATTTTGCAATAGTTGTCACAACAGATGCGGTACATTATGGCAATGAGGACTGGGGAGGTTCTGACAGAGCAGTTTTCGGATGCGACAAGGCTGGAAACGAGAAAGCTATGGCACTGGAACACGAGATAATAGAAAACTGTCTGGCTGGAAATGTAACTGAACAAAAGATCAGGAGATTCAGTGATTATACTATTAATGCTGAAAATTTCAGGGAGTATAAATGGACCTGGTGTGGTAGGTACTGCGTTCCGGTGGCAATGTATGCGGCATATAGCCTCGAAGGGAATGGCACCTTGAATGGAGTACTGGAAGGTTATGCCACGAGCATAACAGGAGAACATCTCGACGTGACTGATCTGGGAATGGGGAAAACTGCTATTGCCACGGACTGCCACTGGGTAGGATACGCTGCAATAAAGTACAAATAAACTTTTCTGAATGGGCACCGGGCACAGAGCTCAGAGCACAGGGCTCGGGGAAAGAAGCTCGGGGCACGGGGCACAGAGCTCGGGGCACAGGGCTCGGGGAAAGAAGCTCGGGGCACATGGCACAGAGCTCAGGGCACAGGGCTCGGGAAAGAAGCTCGGGGCACGGGACACGGGGCACAGAGCTCAGAGCACAGGGCTCGGGGAAAGAAGCTCGGGGCACGGGACACGGGGCACGGGTGACATGATGAGTCAAAGTATTGTTTAGCAGCACTATACGAGCAAAACCAGCAATACCATTGTTTCCTATAATTAATATTATGTTAAATAGATAATTGCCGAAAAGGGCGGTTATTCAAGTTACTTCGCTTTTGATTGTCCCCTATTTTGCCACTCAGGAAAAACATAACATCGAAGGGGATCTTAAACCTCCTCAATTTTTTTCCACTGTTCAAATTAAGCAGGTCAGGAAAACCTCGTGATATTCCAAAAAAAAGGGATGCAACTGCTGCATCCCTCCTGTATTGTTAAAGCCTGGTAAATTATTATTTACCTTCAAGCATTTTGGAAACCTCGGTATACTTGGCCTCGTATTCAGGTTTAACTGTTCTGAGCCTGAAGTAAAGTTCCTTTAAATTTCTGAGAGCGTCAGATTCACCATCTTTAAGAGTGTGTGCTTTTTCGAAATAAGGAATTGCTTTCATGAATACATCGTTTGCCTCGGCAACAGCTGTATTGTATTTAGCAGCGTCCATTATGTCATTTGCTTTCTGGAAGAGTTCAACAGCCTTGTTATAGTAGCATACGCCAAGATTGAACTGGGTGTCGTACTGGTCACCCTTGAACTCAACTGATTTGGTCAGACTGTTGATGGCATCTGAATATTTTTCCTGCTTCATATATAGTACACCCTCTGCCCAGTAGAGAGAGAAATTATTTGGATCTTTCCCCTTTGCCATGTTAATATACGAGAAGGCTTCATCCAGTTTGTTGTTATTCATGTAGAAGTCAACGAGCTGCAGAATAACATCCTGGTTATCAGGATATAGTTCGAATACTTTCTTTAGAGTAGACTCGGCGTTTGCCATATCCTTCAACTGCATGTAACAGTTGTACATGAGGAAATAAGGCATCGTGGTCTCGTATTTCATCTCGGTGCATTTCTGGAAATAAGGAATTGCCTTTTCATACATTTTTCCATTATAAGCAGCAAGACCGGCGTTGAAATAGATACCTGAATCAGGAACACCAACATATACTTCACTTGAAGTGACTTTAATGTTGAATTCGAAAGATTTGAATGCACCTTCAAAGTCCTTGGCTTCAAATTTCTGAACACCCTGGTTTATAAAATCGTTAGCAAGACTGATATAAGTGCTATTAAGCTTCATCTGCTTGTCAATGCCTCCTTTAGGATCCAGTTGGCGGGCTTTCTCATAAGCAGCATATGCTTCTTCAAGGGGGTTCTGAACAAGTGATTTGAACTTGGGGTCTTCACTTTCGAAAACCTTCTGACACAGTTTTCCCTTGGCAAAGTAAGTTTTCGGGTTGTTCATTGATTTCTCGTTGGCCAGAGCCAGATCAAGAGCTTCTTTCGCTTTGTCCAGAAGCGGTGGCTGCTGATCAATGAAACTCAAAGCACTCGTGACCTTGCCCATCTGCGCCAAAGCACCAAGTGAAACAGATATTGCAATAATCAATACTAAAAACTTTTTCATGGTTGATTTTTTAAATTTAATTTTTGCCAAATTTAATATTTACTTATTAATCTTCAAATTCTTTGCCAATTTCCTCAGTTGCCTGATTATTATCATCCTGAACCGGATTTTCAGCACCTTCTTCTTCGCCTGTATTTTCTACTGTAGTGACAGAGGCAATCGAGTCCGTTTCCTTCAGGTTTATCAGCCTTACACCCTGGGTAGCCCTGCCCATCACCCTCAACGCCGAAACAGGTATCCTGAGGATATTTCCATTCTGGGTTATTATCATAAGATCATGACTATCTGTAACATCCTTGAGGGCAATTAAAGTACCGGTTTTCTCCGTGACATTGATCGTTTTTACTCCTTTTCCTCCCCTGTTTGTGATCCTGTAATCTTCAATCTTTGATCGTTTACCATATCCTTTTTCCGACACCACCAGTACTTCAGTCGAAAGATTTTCAACTGTAATCATACCGATTACAATATCATTTTCAGTCGCCAGTTTCACTCCCCTGACACCAGAGGCGGTCCTGCCCATAGGTCTTACCGACGATTCTGGGAACCTGAGAGCCCTGCCTGATTTGACTGCCATCATTATCTGGTGGTTACCATTTGTCATCCTGGCTTCAAGAAGCTCATCTCCTTCTCTCACTGTAATGGCATTAACCCCGTTGGTTCTTGGTCTTGAATAGGCTTCAAGAGAGGTCTTCTTGATTATTCCTTTTGTGGAGCAGAGAACGATGAAGTTATTGTTAATATATTGCTCGTCACTCAGGTTTTTAACATTAATATAGGCTCTTACACTATCGTCGGGCTCAATACTAATCAGGTTCTGTATGGCTCTTCCCTTGGAGGTTCTGGTACCTTCTGGGATATTGTAAACCTTCAGCCAGTAACACTTGCCCTTGCGGGTGAAGAACAACATGGTGTTATGCATGGTTGCGACGTAAAGGTGCTCTATAAAATCCTCATCCCTTGTCGATCCACCCTTTGCTCCTGTCCCACCCCTGTTCTGTCTCCTGAACTCGGTTAGTGGTGTCCTTTTAATATACCCCATGTGAGAGATGGTGATTACCATCTCATCATCAGCATAAAAATCCTCGGGATTAAACTCTTCCGCGTTAGGAATAATCTCTGTTCTGCGGGCATCACCAAACCTTTCCTTCACATCTATGAGCTCATCCTTGATTATCTTCATCTGGAGATCCGTATTCTCAAGAACACCTCTGAGATATTCAATAAGCTTCATCACCTCCGCGTATTCAGCACGCAGTTTATCCTGCTCGAGTCCGGTAAGCTGCCTTAACCTCATGTCGACGATAGCCCGTGCCTGTATCTCGGAGAGGGAGAATCGTTCCATGAGTCTTTCTCTCGCCTCGTCAGGTGTTTTGGATGATTTAATGATGGCTATTACTTCATCAATATTATCGCTTGCTATTATTAGCCCCTCGAGTATGTGGGCACGTTTTTCCGCCTGGTCGAGATCATACCTCGTTCTTCTTAGAACAATTTCATGCCTGTGCTTTACGAAATTATCGATAAGGTCTTTAGTTTTAAGTGTCTTGGGACGACCCTTCACCAGAGCTATGTTATTGACATTGAAGGCAGTCTGTAACTGCGAGTACTTGTAAAGGTTATTCAGGACAACATTGGCAGTTGCATCCTTTTTCAGGATAATAACTATACGCATGCCGTTCCTGTCCGACTCATCATTAATGTAAGATATGCCTTCGAGCTTTTTCTCATTAATCATATCAGCTATCTTGCTGATCATTTCCGCCTTGTTGACCATGTAAGGTATCTCGGAAACTATTATGCATTCTCGCCCCGAATGGGTGAGCTCGATCTCCGTTTTAGCCCTTACGACTATCCTTCCCCTGCCAGTTTCAAGAGCATCCCTGATGCCCTGCATCCCGTATATAATGCCACCGGTAGGAAAATCCGGTCCCTTTATGTATTGCAGGAGTTCCTCGCCAGTGATCTCGTTATTATCAATAAAAGCAACGGTGGCATCAACTATTTCAGACAGGTTATGAGGTGGCATATTCGTGGCCATACCCACAGCTATACCTGAGGCACCGTTAACCAGCAGGTTTGGAATCCTTGTCGGAAGAACCGTAGGCTCTTCAAGGGAATCATCAAAATTGAACTGGAAATCAACCGTGTTCTTTTCAATATCAGAAAGTGTCTCCTCTGCTATCTTCCTGAGTCTGGCTTCCGTGTAACGCATCGCGGCAGGACTGTCGCCATCTACAGATCCAAAGTTACCTTGTCCATCAACGAGCGGGTAGCGCAGTGACCATTCCTGGGCCATTCTAACCATTGCCTCGTAAACTGATGAGTCGCCATGCGGATGGTACTTACCTAGCACCTCTCCCACTATCCTGGCCGATTTCTTATATGGTCTGTTGGATAAGACACCAAGCTCGAGCATCCCGAACAAAACTCTCCTGTGCACGGGTTTCAAACCATCCCTGACATCGGGTAAAGCCCTCGAAACAATGACAGACATTGAATAATCAATGTATGCCGATTTCATCTCCTCCTCTATATTTACTTTCAGAATCCTCTCTCTTTCCGACATAAATTACTCTTAATTAAATACTTACAAATGAAAATCACGAATATTTATCAATGTTCGAAATTAGTCAAAATTTGGCTATTCCCGAGGACAATTGATTGTTAATTTTTAACACTGCTTGTTTATAAATGGGCATAATTCTTGCCATGTATAAAATCGTTAAGAATTAACTTTGAAAAGTCCGGAAATGGCACTTTTGTCGTACTTGTACTGACAGAATGTCGCCAGGACAGTAAAACAGACAAATGAATATTATGGATTCACACTTTTCACAGAGGGTAAAGGATATACTTAGCTATAGCAAGGAAGAAGCTATAAGACTGGGTAACAGCCACATAAGCCCCGAACATCTGTTTCTCGGGATCTTGCGTGACGGGGAAGGAGTTGCAGTAGACATTTTGATTAATTCAGGCGTTGACCTTCTGGTTCTGAAGGGTTCCATTGAAAAAAGCATCAAGGTCGAGAACCCTGTCATGATGGCCGATCAGAACGTCATACCATTATTAAGAAGCACCGAAAGAATACTCAAGCTGGTCTATCTTGAAGCAAAATCGCTAAAGAGTACAACTATAGATACTGAACATCTTCTTCTGGCAATACTTAAGGATGAAAACGCTCTGGTCACCAGGTTCCTTACAGAGATGGATGTCAACTATCAGACAGTAAGAAGATTATGCGAAGCTGAAGGACCTTCGGCCAAGGCTGATTTTCCCAGGGAGGATGATGATGAAGGTGCAGGATTTGGTAACCAGGGTAAAGGGCAGCAACAAAATCCGACTACCTCTAAACCTTCATCTGAAACACCGGTACTCGATAATTTCGGGATAGACCTGACAAAAGCCGCCGAGGAAGGAAGGCTTGATCCAATAGTTGGCAGGGAGAGGGAAATTGAAAGACTTGCCCAGATACTTTCGAGGAGGAAAAAGAACAATCCTGTTCTGATCGGGGAACCAGGTGTAGGTAAATCAGCAATTGCAGAGGGTCTTGCCCTCAGGATTGTTAAAAAGAATGTGTCGAGGGTACTTTTCAACAAGAGAGTCGTGGCGCTTGATCTTGCTTCAATCGTGGCCGGAACGAAATACCGCGGGCAATTCGAGGAACGAATGAAGGCCATTCTGAACGAGTTATCGAAGAATGACAATATCATATTGTTCATTGACGAGATACATACAATAGTGGGTGCAGGTGGTGCTACAGGGTCACTCGACGCTGCCAACATGCTTAAACCGGCTCTCGCCCGGGGCGAGATCCAGTGCATTGGTGCTACAACTTTGGACGAGTACAGGCAACATATCGAGAAAGACGGTGCCCTCGAGAGAAGATTCCAGAAAGTTATCGTGGAACCTACATCGATAGAGGAAACGATCCACATACTACACAATATCAAGGAAAGGTACGAGGATCATCACAATGTTTACTACACTGACGATGCTATTGATGCCTGCGTCAAACTGACGAACAGGTATATCTCTGACAGGCATCTTCCCGACAAGGCAATTGATGCTCTTGACGAATCCGGATCAAGAGTACACATCTCGAATATCGTTGTTCCAGAGAAGATACTATCACTCGAAAAACAGCTCGAGGAGACCAAGAAAGAAAAAATGGCAGCCGTTAAGAATCAGAACTTCGAAAAGGCAGCTAGTTTCAGGGATAAGGAGAAAGATCTTTTGGACAATATCGAACAGGAAAAGAAAAAATGGGAAAAGGAACTGGCCATCAACAGGGAAGTTGTTGACGCGGAGAAAGTTGCTGAAGTTGTGGCAATGATGACAGGTGTGCCGGTACAAAGAATAGCCCAGACAGAAGGCACGAGGTTACTGAAGATGGCTGATGAGCTTAGAGGAAGCGTCGTGGGCCAGGATGAGGCTATACTTAAGGTTGTCAAGGCCATACAGAGAAACAGGGCTGGATTGAAGGATCCCAACAAACCCATAGGCACCTTTATTTTCCTTGGACCAACCGGTGTTGGTAAAACACAGCTCGCCAAAGTTCTCGCCAAGTTTTTATTTGACACTACCGACAATCTCATCAGGATAGACATGAGCGAGTACATGGAGAAATTCTCCGTTTCACGTCTCGTGGGCGCACCTCCGGGATATGTAGGATACGAGGAAGGCGGTCAGCTTACTGAAAAAGTAAGAAGAAAACCGTACAGCGTGGTCCTGCTCGACGAGATTGAGAAAGCACATCCTGACGTGTTTCACATACTCCTGCAGGTTCTTGATGAAGGACAATTAACAGACAGTCTTGGCCGCAGAGTGGACTTCAGGAATACGATTGTTATTCTGACATCCAACATCGGCACCAGGCAGCTCGCGGAGTTTGGTCATGGTATAGGTTTCGACACTTCTGCAAAAAAAGCCTCGCGTGATGAACAATCCAAAAGCATACTTCAGAAGGCCCTCCAGAAGACTTTCGCACCCGAATTCCTTAACAGGATAGACGATGTGGTGATGTTCAACACTCTTGGAAGAGAAGACATTAACAAGATTATCGACATTGAACTCAAGGGTCTTTACGACAGGGTTAAGTCGATGGGTTACCAGCTCAAAATATCAGGCCCTGCAAGGGATTATATTGCTGACAAGGGTTTTGATGCCAATTACGGGGCCAGACCTTTGAAGAGAGCCATTCAGAAATACCTTGAAGATCCAATGGCCGAGATAATGATAAAGTCGTCACCATCAGAAGGTGATTGGGTCAGCGTCGGCTTGAACGCCACCAAGGACGAGATAAAGATCAAAATAGTCAGGAAAAAGACAGATCAGAGCGAGGATTCTGAATCAACAGATGAAAAAGAATAGCAAAAGGAGGACCACAAGTCCTCTTTTTTTTATTCAATAAGCCCGTAAAGGTCAAACTCAGCCGAAGAAGTAACCATGGCTTTATAAAAACAGCCTAACTTGAGTTCTCTTGTTAACACCGGGATAAGTATCTCCTGGTCCACCTCAGGACTGTCATACTCTGTCCTGCCAACGAAATAATCTCCTTCTCTCCTGTCAATCAGAACCTTGAGTGATTTGCCAACTAATTCCTGGTTCAGCGATGCGGATATCTCCTGCTGTATTTCCATCAGGGTCGCTACTCGTTCTTCCTTTACATCGTGGGGGACATTATCCTCAAATTTATCGAAGGCACCTGTCCCTTCCTCGTGAGAGTAAGGAAAGACACCCAGCCTGTTAAATCGAAAGTCAGTAATGAAATTGACAAGTTCAGTGAATTCTTCATCTGTTTCTCCCGGGAAACCCGCTATTAACGTGGTCCTTATCACGGCATCGGGCAATTCCATACTGATTCTTTCAAGAAGCTTAATCGTGTCTTCTTTGGAGTGTGACCGCTTCATATCGCTTAGTATCCTGTCGGAAATATGCTGCACGGGGATGTCGATATAACGGCAAACGCGGGGGTTATTTTTCATGATCTCGATAACCTGCCATGGGAAATTAGCCGGATAGAGATAATGCAGCCTTATCCACTCGAAATCCCTTATTTCCAGAAGCCCGGATAACAGGTCAGGAAGCATCTGCTTCTTGTAAAGATCCAGTCCATAATAGCTCAAGTCTTGTGCAATGAGGATAATTTCTTTCACACCTCTGGATGCAAGTAGCCTGGCTTCCTCGATTATTTCATCCAAAGGTCTGGAAATGCATTTTCCCCTGATAGCCGGAATAGCACAGAATGAACATGACCTGTCACAACCTTCTGATACCTTTAGATAGGCATAATGACCGGGACCGGTCAGGGTCCTGTCGGTCATAACCTCCTTTTTCAGTTCCAGTCCAAGCTCTTTAACGATGCTTCCCAAATCATTTACCCCGAAATACTTGTCAACCTCGGGAATTTCGCCCCTCAGGGCATCAGCGTACCTCTCCGAGAGACACCCCATTACAAATAGGTGTCTCAATTCGCCCTTTTGCCTTGCTTTCACGAAGCGAAGTATAGTGTCGACACTTTCCTCCTTCGCGTCATTAATAAAGCCGCAGGTATTAATTATCACGGTATCAGCGTCGTCAGCGGATGAATTATGTTCGATGGCGTACCCGCCATGTTCTATCTGCCGAAGAAGTTTTTCAGAATCGACAAGGTTTTTCGAGCAACCGAGCGTTACAATATTTATTTTCCTTTTGGCCATTAAGGGATTAGGAGTCAATTCCTGTTAGATGAAAAGAGGGAATCCACGAATTCGAAGCGGTCAAATACCTGGAGGTCGTCCATTTTTTCCCCTATTCCAATATATCTTACTGGTATTTTGAACTGGTCGGAAATGCCAATCACTACACCACCTTTAGCGGTGCCATCCAGTTTGGTCACGGCCAGGGAGGTAATACCTGCAAATGATGTAAACTGGCGTGCCTGTTCAAAAGCATTCTGGCCTGTTGAGCCATCAAGAACCAGCATCACGTCGTGAGGAGCATCTGGTACCAGTTTCTCCATCACTCTTTTTATTTTTGCCAGTTCATTCATCAGGTTTACCTTGTTATGAAGGCGGCCTGCAGTGTCAATTATCACCACGTCAGCATCGTTTGCAAGGGCTGAATTTAGTGTCACGAAAGCCACGGATGCCGGGTCCGAACCCATCTGCTGCTTTACGAGAGGCACCCCTGCCCTGTCAGCCCAAACCTGCAACTGATCTATTGCAGCTGCCCTGAAAGTATCTGCTGCTCCAAGAATGACCTTTTTGCCTGCCTGTTTGAACTGCCAGGCCAGCTTAGCTATTGTAGTAGTTTTACCTGCACCGTTTACTCCGACTACCATTATCACGTATGGTTTAAAGGGTAGTGCAGCACTAAAATCAACAGCCTCTCCTGACTTGTTCTCGGCAAGAAGGCCGGCAATCTCATCACGAAGAAGATTATTCAGCTCACTCGTGTTAAGATACCTGTCGCGCGAGACCCTTGCCTCTATCCTCTTGATTATCTTGAGCGTTGTTTCGACACCCACGTCGGAAGAAACCAATACTTCCTCGAGGTTATCAAGAACCTCCGAGTCGATGACTGATTTTCCCACGACAGCCCTGGAAAGCTTCATGAATACACTCTCCTTGGTCTTCTCGAGACCTTTGTCGAGACTGTCCTTTTTTTCCCTGCTCAGAAATCCAAAGAGAGCCATAATTAATAATTAACCTTAAATAAAAAGAGCTTTCCCCGTTACTGAAGAAAGCCCTGGTATACGATTTTGTTCAAATTACTTTTTTGTGAAGAAGTCCTTGATGTGATCGTTATGTACTACCTCTTCTTTAAAGACATATGCACCTGACTTGTCAGATTTCACCATTTTTATGCATTTGGTGAAGCTTTTACCAGCCCCTGTCTTTAATGATGCAACAACTTTCTTTGCCATTGTATTGTGTTTTTACTTTATCTCCCTGTGAACTGTATATTTCTTGAGGATAGGATTATATTTTTTCCTCTCCATGCGATCGGGTGTGTTTTTCCTGTTCTTCGTGGTGATATACCTTGATGTTCCAGGAAGACCACTTTCCTTGTGCTCGGTGCATTCAAGAATGACCTGCTGCCTGTTACCTTTTGCCTTCTTTCCCATTACCTATCTTAATATTAATAGTTTACAATATAACCTTTTTCTTTAGCTTCCTTGAGGGCAACACTGAGTCCTTTCTTGTTAATAAGACGTATGCCTGCTGCAGATAATTTCAACGTGATCCACCTGTTTTCTTCGGGGATGAAATATTTTTTCTCAAACAAGTTCGGTAAAAACTTCCTTTTTGTCCTCCTTTTAGAATGAGAAACATTGTTCCCGTTCATCGCCTGCTTCCCGGTAATCTGACAAACTTTTGACATCTCTTTAAATATTTATTCTTCAAAAAATACAGTCTAAAAATCGAGTCGCAAATTACGTGATATTTATCTTATTAACCAAATTTTTATACTACTTTTTTTCATGATATTTCAATTATTATCACGGGCAGCTATAATTTGCTTCCTGAGCAGGTTTAATGCCGCTACCGAGAACCTCGAGATATTAACTTGCCTGTCCTGTCCATAAACATAAGTCTCCGCTATTGTTCCTGAGGCCGAAGAAACGGATACCCAGACAGTTCCAACCGGCTTACCGGGTGTTCCTCCATCCGGGCCAGCTATACCTGACGTTGCAATCGCCCAGTCTGTTCTGAAAAGCAGCCTGACTTTTTCCGCCATCGATATCACTGTTTCGCGGCTTACCGCTCCATGCTGCTCGATTATTGACGGATCTACACCGAGCACGCCGGTCTTTATCGAATTATCGTACGAGACAACAGAACCCAAGAATATTTTAGAACTCCCGGGTATTGATGTCACGAGACTGGCTATCCTCCCGCCGGTGCAACTTTCAGCCAGTGAAAGAGTCTCGCCGCGTTCAGACAACATTTTAAACACTATCGATTCCATGGGCTCATCAACCTCCGAAATAATTAACTCAGGTATTATTTCACGCAACTTGACGACCTGGGCTTCAACAAGGGTCTCCAACTCATCACGGTTTTTTCCAATGGCTGTCAATCGCAGCTTAATAATTCCATACGATGGAAGATAGGCAAGCCGGATTGCTTCCGGAAGCCCGGATTCAAAGCCTTCAAGCGTCTCGGCCAGCATAGCTTCAAAGGTCCCGTATGTCAATATATTTCTGTGAATTACAACCTGCGATTTAAATTTCTCCCTCAGTAATGGCAATACCCGCTCCGTCATTATATGTCTCATCTCGAAGGGCACTCCTGGCATGGATATGAAAATAGTTCCGCCCTTCTCAAACCACATTCCAGGCGCGGTGCCAGTGTTATTCAACAGGACCCTGCATGATCCCGGAACATCAGCCTGTCTTATATTGTTATCGTTTAGCGTAAAGCCACGTCTTGATAACATCTCTTTTATCATTCCCAGGACAGTCTCATTCCTCACGAGCTCAGTATCAAAATACCTGCAAAGTGTATTTTTTGTTATATCATCACTCGTGGGGCCCAGTCCGCCTGTAATCAGAACAACGTCTGCTCTGCCACAAACCATCCCGAGAGTATTTAGAATATCCTGCTCCTTGTCTGATATCGAGGTTATCTGCCTCATTTCAAATCCAATCCTGCTCATTTCAGCGCCAATCCACGCCGAGTTGGTATCAACAGTCTGCCCAATCAGCAGCTCATCGCCGATAGTGATTATTTCAGCTTTCATATAATTGACTTAAGAATTACAAAAATATATTTTGTAAGTTCATCAGCCAATTAAAAGAACAATGATTGAATACGAGAATCTTATTGCAGAAGCTGAAAAATTCGTCGGGCTAAATTCCCATGATCATGATGGAGGACATGACTGGTGGCATATCAAGAGGGTCCGGGACATGGCCATGTACATTCATTCGATGGAAAAGTCTGGTGATACTTTGGTAGTGGAACTTGGCGCCTTACTGCATGATGTTGGTGACAGCAAGTTTCTTAAAACAACCCTTGATGAAACAAACAGGTTGATAATAGATTTTCTTTTTCCCCTTGATGTCACAAAAAATGTTATTGATCAGGTATTATTCATCAACAATAATATTTCATTCAGTAAAGGAAAGAAACCGGAATCCATGACACCGGAGTTCATGATCGTTCAGGATGCAGACCGTCTGGATGCTATTGGAGCCATTGGCATTGCCAGAGCGTTCAACTATGGAGGCTTCAGGAATAATCCGATTTTTGATCCAAGCGGGAAGGAAAAAACCACAATTGATCATTTCGCGGATAAGCTCCTTAAGCTGAAAGATATGATGAATACGGATACAGCCCGGGAGCTGGCTTCAGAAAGGCATGAATACATGGAGAAATTCCTGAGGCAATTCGCCAAAGAAGTAACAATAGGCAGAGATCTTAAATAAAACACCGAGGGATTAACCGGACCAATTTCAACCTTGGCCGGCCGGCATTTTCCTGACCTCGAAGCCAGGTATTATAATCGAGCGGGAAATGGGGTTCGAACCCACGACCCTCAGCTTGGGAAGCTGATGCTCTACCACTGAGCTACTCCCGCGTTTCATTTTAAGGATCCAGCTTGGGATCCCGCATTTGCGGGACTACCACTGAGCTACTCCCGCGTTGGTGTTGCGAAAATACTGAATTTTCGCTGAAATAAAAACTTGCAACCTCTTCGAGCCTCCCATGGGAGTTGAACCCACGACCTGCTCATTACGAGTGAGCTGCTCTACCACTGAGCTAAGGAGGCAAATTTCAATGCGCGAATATAATTTATGATTCCAATCTTTCCAACCTTTTTAGCAAGGGAGGATGAGAATAATGAAAGAAAACATATGCCGGGTGAGGAACCAGGTTTGATAAGTTTTTGACCGAAAGCTTTTTCAATGCAGATACCAGAAGCTCCGGCTTGTAGTTTTCCTTCACGAACCTGTCTGCCTCGAACTCGTGCTTCCTCGAGAAGAGATTGGATACAATACCCAAAATAAGTGATAAAGGACTATAGAGTATTCCAAAAATTACAAGACCTATATGAAATGACGGCGTCTTTATGCCAATAGCCGCGCTTAAATGCGGGTTGTCCACGATGGTGGAAAACAGGAAAAGCATGAAACCGGTCAGCAAAATCGAGTAAAACATGCTTACAAGCACGTGCTTCTTCCGGTAATGTCCTATCTCGTGAGCCAGAACAGCAACAATCTCGCCTGTTGACATTTCCGATAACAAGGTGTCAAACAGTACTATTCTCTTGCGCGGGCCAAATCCAGAGAAATAAGCGTTTGCCTTTGTGCTTCGTTTCGATCCGTCGATGATGTAAATATTCCTGAGTTTGAATCCTGTCTTGTTCGCGAACGACTCTATCTCACTTCTTAGCTCTCCTTCCTCGAGAGGCTTCTGCTTATTAAACAGTGGAACTATAAGCTCGGAATAAAACAGGTTCATGAAAACAGAAAATAACCCAATTACTATCCAGGCATAGATCCAGAAGTTTTTACCGGTTTTATAATATATCCATGAAATAAATCCCAGAACAGGAATACCAATCAGAATTGCTATGAACCACGACTTGATATGGTCAGTTATAAATGTCCTGATTGTCATCGTATTAAACCCGTATTTCTTTTCGATAACAAAAGTATCATACCAGCTGAATGGCATATTAATCACGTCGGAGCCCAGACCTATGAATCCAAAGAACAGTAGGGCCGTTAGTACTTTATTTGTTGAAATTCCTGATACAAGGGAGTCGAAAAGTGTGAAACCTCCTGCCGCGATCATCAGCACGATGATAACCAGGTTGACAAGAGATGTCCAAAAAGAGAGCCTGTTATTATCTTTTTGATAAAGCTGGCTTTTCCGGTATTCAGATTCCGGGCAGAAACCAGCCAGTTTCTCCGGGAGATCTGCCGTCCACATCCTGGAATTAAGCCAATCGAGATACCTCTGGATGAGGAAACCAGCAACGGGAAAGGTAATTAATAGAATAAAGATCAGTGAATCCATGCTTGTAGGATAAAAAAAAAGCGGGGCGCCTTTTTTATTTAGTGTGGAATAATATGTCTCGCTGCATTTCCTCGTGCTAAAAGGATTGGCGCCCCGCGGAATCGTAAAGTTAATAAAATATTGTTATGTTAACATACCGCCGCAAACATGAATCGTCTGCCCCGTGACGTATGAAGAAAGGTCGCTGGCAAGATAGAGTGCGGTTGCAGCAACATCAGCCGGTGTACCTCCCCTTCTCAGAGGAATCTTGCTTATCCACTCGTTTTTAACATCTTCCGGCAATTTGTCTGTCATGTCGGTAATTATAAAACCTGGAGCTATAGAGTTTACCCTTATGTTTCTGGAACCTACTTCTTTTGAAACACTCTTGGTAAACCCGAGGATTCCTGATTTGGATGCCGAGTAGTTTGACTGGCCTGCATTACCAGATACTCCAACAACAGAACTCATGTTGATAATGGAACCTCCTTTTTGTTTGATCATCGGCTGAAGAACCGCTTTCGTGAGGTTAAATACTGATTTGAGGTTTACGGCAATGACTGCATCCCACTGGTCTTCAGTCATTCGCATCAACAAAGTGTCGCGTGTGATACCTGCATTGTTGACAAGAATATCTATCTTCCCGAAATCACTTATCACCTGGTTTACTGCTGTCTGCGATTCATCAAACTTGGCAACATTAAAAACATAACCCTTTGATTTTACACCAAGCAGCTGAATTTCTTTAACCGCGGACTTGAATTCCTCGTCATCAGTGATATTGGTAATGGCAACGTCAGCTCCTTCCCTTGCGAAAAGCAATGCAATCTCCTTCCCTATTCCCCTTGATGCACCAGTAACAAGTGCTGTTTTTCCGGCAAGTAATTTCATATCTAATAATTTTTAATTTCCGCGAATATAAACAAAAGCTTTAATGCACAATAAAAGAGATGATCTTCACAAGAATTGATCAAACCGGCTAAAAGTCATCATGGCAAGGAATTTAATAAAGCGGATAATCCTGTTTCAATTTTTGTCTGAATTGTTACATTCAGGAATTCTATACAGCGATTCTGTTAATTAAGGTCAGCAGGTACATTCTATTTCTTTTCCCTGATAGCATTAAGTACTGTTACACCAATCTCGGCAGGCGATTCAACTACATTAATGCCGCACTCCTTCATTATTTTCATCTTGGCAGCTGCCGTGTCTGCCTTACCTCCGATAATAGCGCCAGCGTGACCCATTCTCCTGCCCTTTGGAGCAGTTTGTCCTGCAATGAATCCAACAACTGGTTTTGTTGAATTCTCCCTGATCCATTCAGCGGCCTCCGTTTCCATGTTACCGCCTATCTCGCCAATAATTATAATCGCTTCAGTCTCGGCATCGGCCATGAGAAGCTTTGCGGCATCAAGAGTTGTAGTACCTATTACCGGATCGCCACCTATACCAATACATGTAGATTGCCCCAGGCCAAGCTTCGTCACCTGATCGACGGCTTCGTACGTGAGAGTACCGGATCTGGAAATTATTCCAACCGTGCCCTTTTTATGAATGAATCCTGGCATTATACCAGCTTTTGCTTCGCCCGGAGTAATTATGCCAGGGCAATTTGGTCCTATAAGCCTGCAACTAAATGAGGAAATATACCTCTTTACTTTAACCATGTCGGCAACGGGAATTCCTTCGGTTATAGCCACGATAAGTTTAATCCCTGCTTCTGCTGCCTCCATGATGGCATCTGCAGCGGCGGATGGCGGAACAAAAATCACAGACACGTCAGCAGAAGTGACTTTCACTGCTTCCCGAACAGTATTGAACACCGGTAGTGCCAGGTGCATCTGTCCGCCTTTCCCCGGGGTTACCCCTCCAACAACCCTCGTTCCGTACTCTATCATCTGAGTAGCGTGAAAAGTCCCCTCGCTTCCAGTGAAACCCTGAACTATAACTCTTGAATCCTTATTCAGCAACACGCTCATAAAATACTGATTTTAAAGTTTTTATTAGTCGACAATCGCAAATCAACATAATGCTGATGAAGCCAAAAATACAATAATTATTTCTTGCATTTAGTTATATTTACATATTATTTACAATGTTCAATGCAATATATTGAACCAATTCTTTACATAGGTATCTCCCAGTCTTTTTTCGCCGGGCTGCTGATATCGACAAAGAAACCGATGACTGTAGCAAACAGGTTAATGGCCGCCTGGCTCTACCTGATCTGCATAGAGTTGATCTTTGCCCTTGTTAACAGCAAATTCCTTGAAATGTACTCATTCCCGTTCATAACTTTCACGTATGGACCTCTGATGTATTTGTACGTGAGATTCATGACTTCACCAAACAGGAGTTTTAACTGGCTTTCTCTTATTCATTTTATACCATTTGCTGCTTTTTTCGTGGTATCCGTTATATTCAGGGCTACCCCACTGGTGAGGGATTTAAGACACTTTTTTGAAACTGACAGGTTCATGCCCCTGAGGATCGTGTATGGGGCAAGCTTCTTCACGTCAATTACTATTTACAGCATACTCGCCTTTATTGAAATTGACAAACACCAGAAAAAATTAAAGAATCTTGTCTCTTACACCTCGGGAGTAATCACACTTAATTGGCTGAAAACTACTTCAATAAGCTTTTATGTTTCCTATTTTATCGTGTTTATCCTGGGCGGTTTAAACATGCTTGGAAATTATATACCATTTGATCCCTACTTCATCATTTTTCTCTTCATAACGGTCTTTTCTTTTGCATTCAGCTTTTATAGCATCAAGCAGCCAGTAATATATGGAGATATGGTGAAAGAAGATCCCGAGGAAAAGCGAGACGTGGAGCGATACGTGAAAAGCGGTCTTAGAGAAGAACTGGCCCATGAATACCTGTCCAACCTCATTACAACTATGGATCGGGATAAACCATACCTGAACCGCGATTTAAGTATTGCAGATCTTTCAGCAATGACCGGCATTCCCAAACATCATATAACCCAGGTCCTAAATGAGACTCACGGGAAAAATTTCTTCACATTCATTAATGAATACAGGGTAAAGGAAGTAATCAGAATGTTTTCTGATCCAAGGTTTAATCACTATACAATACTCGCTATTGCCTACGATGCCGGGTTTAATTCAAAAACCACTTTCAACTCCATCTTCAAGTTACAAACCGGACTTACTCCAAGCGAGTATCGTGAAAAACACACTGGTTTAATCTCTTAGCCGTTCAGCCTGTTCGGCTCGTACATCCTTTCAACATTTTTATGGTTCGGGAAAAATGGCCGGGACGATTCTTTCATTGCATGACTGTTCCTTTGAATTAAAAAAGTCATGCCTACGAAAATTATTGCATTTTTTATCCTGTTACAACTCTCCCAGTTCTTATCAGGACAATCCGATTCGCTGCTTTCTAAAAGGAGCATTTCAGGATTTACGAGGGCTGGATTCTATTCATATCTCAGAAATTTAAACGAAGGAGAAGTTTTCAATTCAGCATTTTCTGATTTGGGATTAAAATTTGACTCAAATCCTGTTCACGGAATCATCTTTTCATCTGACGTGAGAATCAGATATGGCACTGAATTCTCGGAGGAAGTCAGCAGGTTGGATGTAAAGGAAGCCTATGCAGGCTATTCAGGGAAAAGACTTTCAGTTACAGCTGGGCAGATGATTGTTAAATGGGGCCGGGCAGACTTCACCAATCCAACATCACGGTTTAATCCCATGAACTACCTTTCAAGATCGCCTGACAAGGAAGACATGGATCTGGGAAACGTTCTTTTCAGGATCAGGTGGTTCCCAAGCCCTATTTTCGTGCTTCAATCAGTTATCTCGCCTTATTACAGATCGTCAGCTTTATTTACGAATATAATTCCTGTCCCTGATTTTGTAAAGATCATTAACCCTGAATCACATTTCCTTGGAAGCAACATGATCAGTTACGGTCTAAAGGCTGATTTTCATCTGAAAGGAATAGATATGGGGATCATGTTTTTTGATGGATTTGATCCGCTTCCGGGACTAGCCATGACTGGATTCAGCGCTGATTTTTCAGGTAGTATTCCTGTAATTAATGCTGAAATGACGTTCACACCTTTCAGGACCAGGGTCACCGGATTTGATTTTGAAACATCAGCCGGTAGCCTGGGCATAAGAGGTGAGGCAGCCCTGTCTATCCCCGTCTTAAGTGCAAATTACCATGAATATGTGCCACTTAAAGAAGCAAAGTTTGTTCTTGGTTTTGACTACTCACCTGGAAACTGGAGGTTTACCTGGGAATACTCCGGATCACTTATGTTAGATTATTTCCGTTCAACGGTGCCACCTGTCATAGGGACAAATCCGGATTATTCTCAACTGGCTGCTTTACTTTCAACTCCGGGCTTCGATCTTGCAGAATATTTCAGGCAACAAATCGGGTCATTCAACAGACTATATTTTAACCAGTTAGAAAAGAGTTATCACAACGTATCTATTAAGATTGAACGTGATATTTCGTACGGGAGAATAATTCCATCAATTACCTGCTTGTATAACTTCACCTCAACAGATCTTCTGATAATTCCCGAGATAAGGATAAAGGCGGCTGATGGACTGTCTCTTGTTGGAGGGGCCGAAATATACTCAGGTAATAAAACATCTATCTATTATATAATCAAAGATTTTCTGACATGCGCTTATGTTGGAATCAGAGCAGATTTTTAGATATGACAAACTTCATTTTAAAATACAGGAGATTCCTGATAGCCATACCGTTAACAGTTGGTATTCTATTCGCGGTCCTAATCCCATTTTCAAAAACAGATCCCGAAATCAGGAATTATGTGCCACGGCATATTCCATCGAGAGAGGTGACTGATATTATTGAGAAAGAATTCGGAATACAGGATATGATAATGATACTGTTTTCCGACAGCAGTATCCTTACTGAATCAAATCTTGAGAATATAAAAGCCACTGGAGATGGTATTTCCGGATTATATAACATCAGGAATGTTATCACTCCATTTTCAATCAAAACTATTGAGAGCGAAAACGATGCTTTACTAGCGAAAAGGTTGATTGATAGCATCCCGAAGAATTTCAGTGAATCGGAAGCCCTGAAAAAAAGGATCCGTAAGAACAAGCTCGCGGGCGACATTGTGATTTCCGGAGATTTCCGTATGGCGGCAATAACTGCAACGATAGATACGACGGAAGGAGAACTTGTTACAATGTCCCGCATTGATTCCATAACAAAATCACATGAGGGCAATGCGAAAGTACTAAAGGGAGGGCTACCATATATCCGGAAGTACATTCTTACAGATGTTAAGAAGGATGCTGCCTTTCTCGTGCCAGCGGCCCTATTAATAATGCTTTTAGTCTTAAGGTTGTCCCTGGGTAACTGGAGAAGCATTATAATGCCATTCTCAGTTGTTCTTATTTCAACCTCAGCCAGCATGGGGCTTATCCCTTTACTTGGATGGAACATTTCAATCCTGACACTGCTCGTCCCAATAATACTCGTGGCGGTGGCAAACAATTATGGAATTTACCTGGCTGCCAGGTTCCAGGAGCTAAGGAAAGAAGGATTGACAGATACAAGGGAAACACTTAATCAACTTCTGGGCTCGCTCAACATGCCTATACTTTTTAGCGGTCTGACAACAATTGCTGGTATACTTGGTCTTCTTACCCACTCGATTATTCCAGCCCGCCAGGCCAGTATACTTGCTGCAACAGGCGTTACACTGGCGCTCGTGATCAGCTTACTCTTCGTCCCGGCACTTATTGCAGGTATCAAACCTGCTCTCAAAAGGACAATGATTGATCGAAGTGAGAAGAACCCAATGGAACCATTTCTATCGTTCCTGGCCGGTTTCATTATAAAGCGTTCCGGAAGTATATTGCTTTTTTCACTGGTGTTTACAGTTCTCGTTTCAACCGGGGCTTTCCTTTTAAAGACCGAGACAAACCAGGAAAAATTCTTCCCGGCAGGTCACCCGATAAGGGAAACATCGGAAAAAATTAACGAGAGTTTCGGAGGCTCGCAGACTGTATCAGTGATGATTACAGGAGATATTCTTGAACCAGAAGTAATGCAAAAAATCGATGAACTCACAACGCGACTTGAATTAACGGGTGGTGTCGGAAAGGTTTTCTCTGTAAGCAAGGTGATCAGGCAGATGACAAAGGTTTTTTACGACAGTACTGAAACTGAGTACGATGCAATACCAGCCACCAGGGAAGGGATCGCGCAGCTTTTTGAACTTTATTACATGAGTGGTGACCCGGATGATTTCAATCAACTCGTGAACAGAGATTACAGTAAAGCACACCTGCTTATTAAACTTTCTAACCCCGATCACAAAGTAATCACCTCGGTTAAAAAAGTCATTGGTACAATTTCTAAAGGCATGAAGGCAGAAGTGCTTACTGGCGGTTATGCAATTATTATGTCCGATTTTGCCAGCCTCTTGATAAAAGGTCAGGTAACCTCACTTCTCCTGGCAGTCATTACCGTTTTCCTTTTGCTGTGGATCATATTCAGATCGCCTGCAGGTGGTTTAATTGGTTCGATCCCGCTTGTTGCTTCAATCTTCATTTTATTTGGCTTCATGGGTCTGGCTGGAATAGCACTTGATTCGGCAACTGCGCTAATATCCTCAATAATGATTGGGGTTGGAGTTGACTTTACAATTCAGTATATCTGGTGCTTCACTCTTCAGCTCAAAACCGGAAATGACTTCAGCTTGGCAACAAGCTCAGCAATCAGGAAGATTGGCAGAAGCATCATAATTAATGCCATCGGGGTTATGGCAGGCTTTGCTGTACTGGTATTTTCAGGGTTCACCTCTATAAGGTTTTTCGGGTGGCTGATTATTATTTCAATGAGTTCCTGCCTTATCGGGGCGATAATAGTCATACCCGCATTTATACTGAGGTTTAAACCTGCATTTATCACGAAACTATCAAATCGAATAAAATAGCAACATGAAAACATTAGCAACAATTATCGCCATGCTAGTCTGTACTGCCAGCGCTTCCCCTCAGCTACCTGATGCATCCGCACTCATGGAAAAAAGTCGTGCACAGATGCTTTGCGGCTCTTTGAGCTCGAAGGTAACACTAACAATTACTGAAAAAAACGGGACGATCAGCAAACGCATTATTTCAATGAATTCAAAAAGCTTCAGCGACGATTCCGAAAAAAGATTCATCAAATTCCTGGAACCCGCTGATGTGCGTGGCACATCCATGCTTATTTCCGACTACAAGAACGAGCCTGACGAGATGTGGATCTGGCTGCCGGCGCTAAAAAAAACCAGGCGCATTGTAAGCACCGAGAAAGGGAAAAGCTTCATGAGCTCCGAGTTCACGAATTCAGACATGAGTTCCCCATCGGCATCAGAATTCACTAATAACCATGCACACGGCAGCGGTAATGGTGAATACTGGATCATTGAAAGCATACCTGGAGATCAGGAGAAGAAAAACGAAATGGGATACTCAAAAAAGTGACCTACATGAAGAAAAAGTGATCTCACGCCAATGGATGAGTTCCATGATGTTTCCGGAAAGCTTTTCAAAGTAATCGAGATCAGAAAAATTAAGCCAGCTCGGCAATGGGAAATATCTTGTCAGCGACATGTTCGCTAGCAATATCAAAAACGGCAGAAGCTCAGAAATAGTGATTGACAATGTGCTGATGGCGCGAAGATTGATGATTCAATGTTCACGGTACAGAATCTCGGCAGGTAACAGTGTTCAAACTTTTGTACATTTGCAAAGTTTTAATGTTGGCAGATGTACAGGAGAGAAGTTACAATTTGCGCGCCTGCAACGGTGACCGGTGGAGCGATCGCTGTAATCAGACTTAGCGGACCTGATTGCATTTCCATCTGCAGCAGGGTATTTTTCACAGTTTCAGGAATTGATCTCAATGAAGTCGAGGCGAACAGGGTACATTTCGGTCAGGTAAAAGATGGATCGGAGATAGTTGACGAGGCCCTGGTTACTGTTTTCAGGGCGCCTCACTCCTACACCGGCGAGGATAGCGTGGAAATATCCCTTCATGGCTCTTCATACATACAAAGCAAGGTAATACAACTGCTTCTAAAATATGG
Organism: Bacteroidales bacterium; assembly: GCA_046329885.1. GTDB lineage: Bacteria > Bacteroidota > Bacteroidia > Bacteroidales > VadinHA17 > LD21. The sequence goes on along the minus strand of JAXLTU010000003.1, from coordinate 122,254 downwards.
AGCCACGGTAGCCAGCCCTGGTGAATTCACAATGAGGGCCTTCATGAATGGGAAGATGGATCTTTCGCAGGCTGAGGCAGTTGCCGACCTCGTGTCTTCAAAGTCAAAATCAACACACAGGCTGGCAATAAACCAGATGCGTGGAGGTTTCTCGAGGGAGCTAAAAGTACTGAGGAATGAACTCCTTAATTTCGCCTCGCTGATCGAACTGGAACTCGATTTCGGGGAAGAAGATGTTGAATTTGCTGACAGGAAGGAACTTCTTGAAATTGTTGAAAAAACAATGCTTATAACAAGAAGATTAGTTAGTTCTTTTTCAGTAGGTAATGCAATCAAGAACGGGGTTCCGGTTGTAATAGCCGGGAAGCCCAATTCGGGTAAATCAACTCTGCTCAACAGGCTTCTAAACGAGGAAAGGGCCATAGTTTCAGAAATACCAGGAACGACTAGGGATACTGTCGAGGATACTATTGTTATTGATGGAATTGAATACCGTTTTATTGATACAGCAGGCCTGAGAAAAACAGACGATATTATCGAATCGATAGGAATAAGGAAAACTCATGAAAAAATAGCGGGTGCAAGTGTAGTTCTTTTTGTCGATGAACTCACGGATGACCACGATGGACTAAATCTTCGCATCGGGTCTATCAGGGATTTAACTGCAGAATCGGGACAGAAGCTGATAATTGTTATCAACAAATGTGATCTTGGTAGTGTTTCCGACATTTCCAGGTTGCGTGAATCATTGACATCCATAAATAGTGAGTCTGTCGCATTTATTTCAGCCAGGAACAACCAGGGTATTGATGAACTTCTGGAAATACTCGGCAGGACTATTGAAACAGAGAAGCTAATTTCCGATGAAATCATCATTACAAATTCGAGGCATTATGAAGCCCTGGAAGGGATTCTTGAAAGTCTGGAAAGAGTTGAAAGTGGTATCATTAACAAGCTTCCCGGGGACCTTTTGTCCACGGATATCAGGCAAGCGTTGCACCACATCGGTGATCTCACAGGCGAGATTACAACGGATGAGATACTGGGCAACATCTTTAAGAACTTCTGTATCGGAAAATAGTTTGGATTTCCAGGTAAGTAATTGACAATCGATGAATGAAGCTATAAAGGTAAAGTATTTCAGAAAGGCTTTGCTTGACTGGTTTGTCGATAATAGGCGTGATTTCCCATGGAGAGAGCCAGGGACTGACAATTACAGGATAATTATCAGCGAGGTCCTTCTTCAACGCACGAAGGCGGAAACTGGCAAAATATTACAAGACTTTCTTTGATAAATATCCAGGCTGGACTGAACTAACCGGTGCTGATCAGGACGACCTGGAAGCAATCCTCCACCCTCTCGGGCTTTACAAGCACAGGGCAAAGAGGTTGCTGAAAATAGCACAGGATTATAAATCGAGACAAGGGAAACTCCCCTCCAACAAGGATGAACTGGCCGAATCAAGCCTCGCGACTTTATACATTTCAGGGGCTTATGAGCTCTTTGTTTTAAACAGAAGATCAGCCCCTTGTGGATGTTAACATGTCGAGGGTACTGAGGCGTTTTTTCGAGCCAGGAGAATTCAGGGATGTCAGGAATGACAGGTTTGTTATTGATATGGCAGCAACAGTTATTAACGTGAAAAAATGCAAGGAACTGAACTGGGCTATTCTTGATTTTGCCGCTCTAGTCTGCAAGGCAGGAAAACCAGTCTGTAATGACTGTATCCTCAGTAAGAAATGCAAATACCTCCTGCACGCCACTAATACTTAGATTGCAATGAAGCGACTCAAAAAACACAACCAATGCCAGGCATTAAAAAATCAGACCTGGAAACCAGGATGCTAAACGTTGTTTCTCTGTTCTCGGGTTGCGGGGCATGGATCTCGGGCTCGAAGGTGGCTTCAAGGTACACTTTAAATCTGCACTCGAAAGCGATATCGATCGAGAAGTAAGTGTTTTTTACAAAAATTATGTAAATCTTAAACGAACTAGTCTGAGAATCACTTTCGCTAACGATATCTCGCGGGAAGCGATGGATGTATGGACAAGAAATTTCAACAGGAATGAAACCCAGCCCGATGTCTATCACCTCGGCAGCATCGTCGATCTGGTCAGACAGCATCATTCTGGCATAAAAGTTTTCCCTGATGTGACAGATATTGTTACAGGAGGGTTTCCTTGCCAGGATTTCAGCCTGGCGGGGAAGAGAAGAGGTTTCAATTCACACCGCGATCACAGGGGAAATTTTTCCAACGAAAACGTGGCAAGCATTGAGACCAGGGGTAAGCTATACATGTGGATGAAGGAAGTAATAGAGATCACAAAACCCCGACTCTTCATTGCAGAAAATGTACGTGGTCTGGTTAACCTTGAAAATGTGAAGGAGATCATTCGCGCTGACTTTGCAAGTTCAATATCAGGTGGATATATCGTTTTGGAACCAATGGTTCTTAACGCTGCCGACTACGGGGTCCCGCAATCGAGGGAGAGAGTTTTCTTTATAGGAATACGAAAAGACTGTCTTAACCCTGAAGCCAGTGATATGCTAACAAAGGATACTATACCGTCGTTATATTATCCTTATCCTGTCGAAACTCACGATTACAATAACAGGAAAAACGGTTTGCTTCCGTACCTGAAAACAGGAGATATATTTGAAGGTCTTCTGGAACCGGAATTATCAGATGATCTTTCCCATATGCACTTTTCAAGAGCTAAATTCATGGGGCAACATTGCCAGGGGCAAATAGAGGTAAATCCCGATTCAGTAAGTCCGACAATCAGGTCGGAACATCACGGTAACATAGAATTCAGACGTCTGTCTCCAGAACATGGAGGTAAGATAATTAAGGAAGAATGTAATAATGGGCTCAACGAAAGAAGACTTACCCCGAGGGAGTGTGGTCTCCTCCAGACCTTTCCGCCTGATTTTGAGTTCGTAATAAAGCCTTCCCGCGGGAAGCCTGGTGTAAGCGCTTCTGCAGCTTACAAAGTGATTGGAAATGCGGTTCCACCACTCCTCGCCTACAGGTTTGCCCGTCGAATTGAAGAAATCTGGGATCTGTACTTCCGGAATGACTGACAATATTTTTACTGATTTATCCATATCGCTGTCGTTTTCGTGAAGTTAAAAAGCAAGTATCTATAATAATTTTAAATAGACGACAACCATTGTATAGTATACTTGCACTATTCAGGTAGAATACTATATTTGTGAAGGTACCTGAGGAATGAAATCCACTTTACTATTCACTGACGCTCTCAAGCTCAAAAGGCCGACATCGTTCCAGGTGATGCTAAAGCCATCCGGTCCAGTTTGCAATCTGTCATGTTCTTATTGTTATTATCTCGAGAAAAGCAGGCTCTATCCTTCAAAGAAGGAGATGAGGATGAGTTATGAAATACTTGAAAAATTCACCAGACAGTATATAGAATCGCAACAAGTTCCGGTAATAACATTCACATGGCAGGGAGGTGAACCTTGTCTGATGGGACTTGATTTTTACAGGAAAGCAATTGAACTCCAGAAAAAATACGCGGGCGGAAAAAAGATTGAAAATTCCTTCCAGACCAACGGGACATTACTTGATGATGAGTGGGGTAAATTCCTGGCTGATAACAGGTTCCTTGTTGGTATCTCCATTGATGGTCCAAGGAATATTCACGACCATTTCAGGAAAAGATTCTCGGGAAAAGGCACTTTCGATGAGGTGATGAAGGGAATAGAATTGCTTCACAAGTACAAAGTTGAATTCAATACTCTCAGCACGGTAAATAGCCATAATGTTGTGTTCGCGAGGGAGATTTATAAATTTCTTAAGCAAATCGGCAGTGGATTCATGCAATTCCTTCCGGTAGTGGAGCGGAAAGCTACTGTTATTGAAGAGGGCAAACTGGCACTTGTTGATAACGGGTATCAGGGCGAGTGTCAGGTAACAGACTGGTCAGTAAAAGGCAAGGATTATGGCAGGTTTCTTATAACCATATTCGATGAATGGGTAAGAAATGATGTAGGCAGGTATTTTGTGCAGATTTTCGACGCCACGCTTGCAAATACAGTTGGGGAAATGCCGGGCATATGTGTTTTCTCGCAGACTTGTGGAGATGCATTGGCAATGGAGCACAACGGCGACATATACAGTTGTGATCATTTCGTTTATCCTGGCTATCTTCTTGGAAATATAAATGAAAGACCACTGTCGGAAATAGTTCAGTCGCAGGAACAGTTTGATTTTGGAATAGACAAGAGGAACAGGCTGCCCAATTATTGTCTTCGCTGCGAAGTACGATACGCGTGTCACGGGGAATGCCCAAAGCACAGGATCGTTGATGCGCCTGGCGGTGAACCAGGTCTGAACTGGCTGTGCGAGGGTTACAAGGATTTCTTTCATCATGTTACTCCTTTCATGGAATACATGGCCAGGGAACTGGAAAATAAGAGGGCGCCAGCAAATGTCATGCAATGGATCAGGAACAAGGAGAATCAGTCGAAAAAGCCTGTTAACCCGGAAAGAAACGATCCCTGTCCATGTGGAAGCGGTAAAAAATTCAAGAATTGTTGTTTCAGTAAACCCCCGTATAAATAACTTCCAATGAAAACAACAAGGAACTATATCTGGGTTATAATCCTGTTATCGCTATCAATTGCAAGCAACTCGCAATCCAAAACCTTCCGTGTAAACAGGAAGGCAGATGGTTACAAGGGACTATGGTCGTCTTCAATAAAAGACAGCGAAGGGAATTACTTCTATTCAGGAGGATCCGCCACGGCTACTTTCCAGAATAATCCTGTTGCCATATATTCACCGGAAGTAAAGAAAACCTTTTTCGTTTATGGTGGTACCACAACAGGCAATGAACGCCATCTACAGATAATGGTATCTTATCATGACAATAACACGGGGCTTGTTCCACGACCCGTAATAGTTTATGAAAAAGAAGGAGTAACTGACTGCAGGGATAATCCTTCTATATCAATTGACGGAGAGGGTCATATTCTCGTATTCGTCAGTGGAATGGGCCGAACGAGGCCAGGAATGATATTCAGAAGCACGTTACCCTACTCGATCGACAGTTTCGACCTGGTAAAGGAAGGTGAGATGGTTTTACCTCAGCCATGGCTTTCAAGGGATGATACACTTCTCGTTGTATATAAAAAGTTTCTAAGAGACATCGAGCTTTATTTCACAAAATCGGCCGACAGTAAAAGCTGGACAAAGGAAACCCGGCTGACAAGCATGGGTGGCAATTCATCTCTAAGCGGGTATTATGGAAACCGACTCTGGATAGCCTTTACCTGTTATCTTGAAAGAAATCTCGAAAAGCAATCTAATCTTTATCTCATGTATACTGACGATAATGGCAGGAGTTGGAAAAATTTTTCTGGTGAAGTTCTCGGGATGCCACTGACTAACAGGATTAACGAGGCAATGATCAGAAACTACGAGGACGATCACAAATATGTTTACCTGAAGGATATGGTGATTGATGAAACCGGGAACCCTGTTATTCTCGCTATTATATCGGATGATTATATGAACGGGAACCGGACTGCAACACGCGAATGGGATCTGGTTTCGTATGATAATGGCAAATGGGAATACACTCCTATATGCAAGTCCGGGCACAATCACGATACAGGAGTACTTTACCTTTCAGGGAATAGACTGACCCTGGCCGGCACAACCGAACCCGGACCACAGAAAGATGGAACAGGAGGAGCTATCGCGATCTGGGAAAGCACTGACAAAGGTAAATCCTGGAGTATGTCGAGGCAATTAACCTACCCCGGCAAATACAATTATTCCAACGTGAGACGACCAATAAATCCTTCCGGTAAGTTTTACTGTTTCTGGTCGGATGGTGATCCTGAGGAGGTATCCGAATGCAATATCTATTTCTCCGATTTCAACCTGAAAGCTACAAGGGTCCTGCCTTATGATATGAAAAGGGAGCTTGAATTACCTGACAGAATAAAGTGATCACTACTTCAGGTTATAAAAATTCTGACCATTTTCAAGCATTATCAGACGAGCGACGGTCTTTGCCTCATCCTCTGTATACTCTCCGCTCCTGACTTTTTCAATGACGACATCTGCAATAACTTCTCTTGCCAGTTGCAACTCTCCATAAGTATTTTCGACAGCCCTCTGGTCGCCGCCAAATGCCATGATTTTCGAGACCGGAACAGCTTCAAGCCATTCCGACAGGTATCGGGCAGAATATGAAGGAGCGATTGAATAGGTCCAGTTCATGTCGATATAAACATTTTGAAAGTTCTTGGCAAGGGCCGCCAGATTTCCTCCAAACGGATAACTACCGTGATAAAGGACAAACTTAATGTCGGGATAATCGATAAACAGGTTAGTGAGCTTTTCAGGGTCGGAGTTATACAGGTAATTACCGCCTCCAGCCTGTAAGCCGGTATGGAATGCAACTGGAATTTTATGTTCCTTCGCGAGAGCCAATAGTTGTCGCAACATGTAGTCCTGAAGAGGTTTAGCCTCCGAATCGGTCATCCTGAAATCCTCGTTTCCGCTTACAATGCCACGGAAAACCTTTTTTGCCGCATCTGCAGTCGGATTATCAAACTTTAGCGTCCTGTAATAAGCTGTATTCACCTTTACGGCCACCATACCCATTTTTTCTGCTTCTTCAAACGCTATCCTGAGCGACTTAACAAAATCATCAAGAGTAAAAATCGGTTCTACCTGGGCCGCTGCTAGCGAATCGAGACGGAACTTGGATTTGATTGTCATCCAGTCGGTGAACTTGTCAGTATAGTGGACATATGGACAATCAGCGCCAAGAAAATCACTTTCCTGTACAACAAATTTAAACCTGCACTTTTCACGAAGAACGGTATTAAACCAGTTTCCCTGGTATGCATCCTTTATTCTTGAAGACAGGAGTAATATTGTCGAGTCATTTATCACAGGAATGCCATATAGGTCATTTGCTGCTATCCTGAATACTCTTATGCTGGTGGTATTAAAGGTTTTTTCCCAGTATGGTTTCACGAGTTTCCATTTTTCAGCAACTGGAATACCACTATTGTAAATGGCATTGAAATATTGATTTGGCATACCGGCAGAAACCAGGTCATCCCAGCAATTCTGATGAAGCAAAAGCGAAAAATCCTGGAAGGCGGTGCGCTTAAGCGCTTCAGGATTAAAGAGATGCTCGTGAGTATCAAAACACTGGATAGTGTCTACATAGTCCCTGATCCTCTTCTCGTAACCTTCCCTCGGTTTTTGGTCTGAAGAACGGGCACTGGAAATTCCGAGCGCTATTACTAAAAGAAACAACGAATAAATAATCCTCTTCACTTTGTCAAATTCTTTTCATTGGCTCACGAAACTGATCAAATGCTGCGAGGCTATCAACTTTTACTGTCCGTCCCGTCCCGCTAGCATTGACCTTGATTCCATCTACAAATTTGACTATAATTAGGCCTTATTATTCAGGTTTAAGAAAATTTAACGTTACCAGCACTGCTCAGCCAGAATTTACTTAACATTTGATAGCATAAATCCCGGAAGCTAATCTGAAAATGAAATTAGTTAGCCTCATCTTTGAGTTTTGGCAGGAAGAAAGCTCTTTGCAAGTTCTTCGCTATCACCATATTGCTTCATCAGCTTTTCGAGCTTCACGTGAAGCTCCTCCTTTACAAGCCTGTAGGCTGGATCATTGTAAACGTTTTTAAGCTCAAGCGGATCTTCCATGAGATCATAGAGTTCCCACTCATCAATATCGTAGTAGTAATGAATCAGCTTGTATCTTTCCGTGCTGATCCCGTAGTGACGCTTAACCATGTGCGAACCCGGGTACTCGTAATAATGGTAATAGTGTTCCTTTCTCCAGTCTGGAGGAGTTTGACCTTTTAAAATGCTAACCAGGCTTTTACCCTGCATATCTCCGGGGATATCAAGGCCGGCCATCTCGAGAAATGTCTCGGCGAGGTCGATATTAGACACCATATCATTATTTACGGCTCCTGCCCTGGTCACACCTGGCCACTCAATCAGTAAAGGGGTTCTGTAAGATTCTTCAAACATCCATCTTTTATCGAACCACCCATGTTCTCCGAGGTAGAAACCCTGGTCTGAAGCATAGATCACGATCGTGTTTTTATCAAGACCGTTTTCTTTCAGGAAATCAAGGATCTCACCAACACTTTTATCAACACCGGCGATGCAGGCGAGGTAATCCTGCAGATATCTCTGGTACTTGTATTTCACAAGATCCTGACCTGTTGGGTTGACCTCATAAAAGTTTTTAATAATTGGATCATAAACAGCATTCCACGCCTTCATCTGTCCTTCATCAAGTCTGTTAAGACCTGTATTCTTCATCTTAGCCTTATCCATGTAAAGTTTCAGATCCTCCTCTATCCTCATCGTAACAGCGATACTCATATCCTGTGTCTTCTCGGCAGTTCCCATATTGCCATGGTCATCAAATAGAGTCGGTGGCTCGGGAAATACAGTATTCTTGTACAGGCTTAGCTCACCCGGACCTGGTTGCCATTCCCTGTGAGGAGCCTTGTGGTGCATCATTAGCATGAACGGTTTCCCTGATCCTGATGCTTCTTTAAGCCATGCAAGGCTCTTTTTAGTTATTAATTCTGTAACATATCCATGTTCAGTATATCTGCCGCTGGTATTTATAAAGTCCGGATTATAATAGAAGCCCTGGCCAGGAAGAATATCCCAGTAATCAAAACCTGTCGGATCTGACATCAGGTGCCACTTGCCAATCATTGCTGTCGTGTACCCGGCCTTCTGTAGCAGCTTGGGAAATGTCTGCTGCGATCCGTCAAAAGGTTTTTGTCCCTCGTTAGCCACGAAACCATTAACGTGGCTGTACTTGCCTGTTAACACTACGGCCCTGCATGGTCCTGAAATTGAGTTTGTGACAAGACACCTGTCAAAACGCATCCCTCTGGAAGCTATCCTGTCAATATTCGGCGTAGGTGCCAGATTCTTTAACCTGCCACCATAGGCACTTATTGCCTGGTAGGCGTGGTCATCTGACATTATGTAAATGATATTGGGGCGTTGCTGTTGCCCATTGGCAAGCGATGTTAATGCAGACAGCCCAATAACAGATAATAAACCTTGATTGAGTTTCATAGATTCTCCTTTTCAACACTAAATTAACCTTTATCCCTAAAGAATGGTATCCGAAGTTTCCTGTAATTATTCTCAGCGAGTATGTTATATGACAGCTCCTCAATAGCTATGGATGGATCTATGGAGCTTACAAACTGGCGGATTGCAGTCAGGTTTTCATGAGTTCCTGTTATGTTTTCAATAACAGGTATCCTCACGATAATTCTGTTTTTTTCCCCGGCAAGGTACCGCAGGTTGTCAATAATAATATCATTCTTACGGCCAGTGTATTTTTCATGCTTAATTGGGTCAATAATCTTTAAATCTACATAGAACAGGTCGACATTACCCTGAATTGATTCTATAACTTGTCGGTCACAATAGAGGGATGTCTCGACTGCCGTATTTATGTTATTGTTCTTACAAGCCCTGAGAATAGACGCCGCGAACCCTGGCTGGAAAAAGGGCTCTCCCCCGCTTAGGGTTATTCCACCTCCAGAATTGTTGTAGAACAAGACATCTCTAAAAATCTCTTTCATCACGGCTTCAGTAGTCATCCAATGTCCGGTAAACTGTATCGATCCCGTGGGGCAGGCATTGACACAATCGCCGGCAAGCGTGCATCGCGATCTATCAACCGAGATAACCGTCGGGGTTGCATGTATGCTGTCAAGTGCCTCGTTATTACATGCTTCAACGCATGAAAGGCAACAGATACATGACGAGGGCTCGTGCCATACCGAGATTCCAGGTTCAATACCCTCGGGACTGTGGCACCAGGAGCAACTCATGGCACATCCCTTAAGGAAAACTGTCGTCCTTATCCCGGGTCCGTCATGAATCGAGAACCTTTTTATCCTGAAAACGTAACCCGAATCTGACTTGTCAATTTCCATGAGTAGTCCTGTCAATTATTTCCTGCTGAAGATCCGGTGCAAGTTCTGTGAAATAGGCTGTATAACCAGCGACCCTTACAGTGAGGTCACGATACAGTTCCGGGTTAAGGCGTGCCTCACGCAAATCATTATCATTTAGTACGTTAAACTGTACATGGTGCAATGGCAAACCGGAGAATGACCTGATTAAGCTGCTAAACCTTTCAATGTTCTCTTCCGAATTGAACATTGCAGGCATGAACTTCATATTGAGCAGTGAACCATTAGCCGCGATGATTGAAGGTATCCTCGAAACCGAGTTAAGAACGGCTGTTGGTCCAAGCCTGTCCCGTCCGTACATTGGAGACAAGCCCCCGTCAGCCAATGGCTTTGTGGCCTTCCTTCCATCTGGTGTGGCTCCAACGTTCGATCCCATGGGTACATGAGCTGAAACAGTATATAAGCCCATGATGTATGGCCCACCCCTGGGGTTCACGAAACCAGACAAGATCTTATGAAATACCCTTATCCATCTGGCCCCTATCCCGTCGACCCATTCTACATCATTTCCATACTTTTCAACCCTGTTAATACAATACTGGCGAAGATATTCCTCACTTTCAAAATTTGACTCGAGGATGGCTGGAAACCTGTGTCTGTCAATTACACTATCATCATAGACCAGCTTTTTTATAACGGCAAGACTATCTGCCACGTTTGCAATCTGAATAGCCTGAATACCGGAGTGATTATACCTGGCGCCCCCGGCAGTAACATCTATGCCTTTTTCAATACAGTCATCTACAACAGCAGATAAGAATGGAGATGGCATTAATTCAGCATGATACTTTTCAACAACCCTGCAGGCATCTATCATCCTGCCAGCGAAGTGTTTCAGTACATTCAGGAAAGCATTTTCAAAATCACTGAACGAGCTGAATTTTGAAAATTCACCAGTTTCCGGACCAAGCATCTTCCCTGTTAACATGCATTTCCCATTGTTTATAGCCAGTTCTAATGCTTTTACCATATTGAACATTGCCGCATCGCTCCACCCGAGATAATTTCCACTACCTGAAAGTTCAACACAGCCTACCAGCGTGTAGTCTTTCGCGTGGGCCTCCTCCAGGCCGGCATGAACAAGGGCTGGAATTATGCTGGAGTCGTTAGCTAGCTGGGGCATCCCTGTTCCAAGGCTAATTATTTCCGAACAGGCTTTGAGAAACTCCAGCTTGCTGCCCTGATGTACACGGGCGGTCAGGTTCGGTTGAGGTAACCTGCAGTGGCCCTGAGCCTCAAGCATCAGGAAGGATAATTCGTTTGTTGCATCAGAACCATTTTCCATGATCCCCCCGATAGTGACATTAAAACCTATCGGGAATCCAGCGAAATACCTGGCACTGTGAGCATTCCGCATGTAGACAACCTGATTGAACTTGATGTACAGATTATCAATAAGTTCAAGTGCTTCATCGCGTGTTATCAGCCCCGAGAGAATGTCCGCCCTGTAGTATGGCAACAAATACTGATCCATCCTTCCGGGAGAAAAAGAGGAAGCATTCGATTCCATGTGCAAGATTACAAAAAGGAACCAGAGCGATTGAATAGCTTCCCTGAATGTTGCCGGAGGAGACATTGCCAGATTCTTACATATCTTCCCGATATACTTCAGCGATCTTGCCTGCTCCTCATCATTTACTGCAGCAGACATTTCAAACGCGAGATCACTGTATCGTTTTATAAAAACCGAGGCTCCTTCGAGTACAATTTTCACTGAATCATAAAACAGATCGTTTTTCGACTCTTTTCCTCGCTCCCTTACTTCGTTGAGCAGCCCTGATATTCCTAATTTTAGCCACTTGCCGACATCGGGGCATATATGACCCTGGGCATGGTCTTTCTGATTGATCTTGACTACTTTTTCAAGTGATAGTAATTCTTCTCCTATCTCACTATAAATATGGTCCTCGAGTGTTCTTCCGCGCCAGTAGGGTTCGATAACAGTCCTGAAAACATCTTTATCGGCTTGCCTTACAAAGAAGGTGTCCTGTTCCCTGGAATCGATGGTATCAATTTCTCGTGAAAGCCATGATATGCCGGCTTCAGGAAAGACAACACCTGCCCTGATGGCAGAAGTCCTGTTACCAACAATAAGTTCATCAGGATCAATTGAAATAGCTATCCTTTGAAGTGCTTCGGAAAGAGCGAGGGCTCTAATAATTGGTACAGGTTTACCTTCATGCAGCCTATAGACCGAGGTTATCAGTACTGCCTGTTCAACGGACAAATATCGTTTGCACGATAGTACTTTATCGCGGAGTTTTATTACCCGGTTGGAAGGGCCTGGAGGCATTTGTCATCTACTGTTTTGTAATCAAGATTTTTCCTGATGGTCTCCTGTTCATCCCTGGTTTACCCGTGAGATCATCTCCCAAATCTTCCCTTGCCTTTGAAGCGACTGTCTCAAGTTCCCTTACCTTTTCGGGATACCATTGTGAGACGTCATACCACTCACCCGGATCGCGGCGAAGGTCATATAACTGGGGCTTTTCTATTTTCTCCCTGCCGGTGGGACCAGGCCATCCACCTGCCCCTGGCTTAAACCCCCTGTAGGTCTGTCCAGTGTGCGGAAGCACTAGTTTCCAATAATCAAGCTGCACTGCCTCAAGTGCATTCTGCTGGTAATAGTAGAGAAACTCATGTCTTGGCTCAGCATCACTTTGTCCCTTCATCAATGTTAGAATGCTTACCCCGTCAATCTTAACGGCTGGTAATTGAGCTCCGGTTATTTCAGCCAGTGTTGGCAGGATATCTATCGATGAGGCGAGCTTATTACATACTTCTCCTTCAGGGATGACACCAGGCCATCTCATAATGCAAGGCACTCTCTGCCCCCCTTCCCAGCTGGATCCCTTTCCTTCTCTCAGACCACCTGTAGTTCCGGCATGATTACCGAAGTTAAGCCAGGGTCCATTGTCACTTGTAAAGATTACGAGTGTATTCTTATCTATTCCAAGCCTTTTTAGCGTGGAAAGAACCTCCCCGACCGACCAGTCAACTTCCATCATGACATCACCATACAGGCCCTGCTTGCTTTTTCCCCTGAAAGATGGACTGACACCAAGGGGAATATGAACCATTGAATGAGGAAGGTAGAGGAAGAATGGTTTGTTTTTATGATTCTCGATGAAGCTGACAGCTCTCCTGGTGTATTCATCTGTTAGTTTATCCTGATCAGCAAGTGTCCTTACCTCTCCGGCTTTTTCATTTCCCTCGATAATAGGTAAAACGGGATACTTCATCTTCACGCTGTTGGTATCTTTCAGGTGTATCGGTACGCCATCAAAATCTACAGGCCACATATCATTGGAATACGGAAGGCCATAGTATTCATCAAACCCATTCTGAAGCGGAAGGAATTCCCTTTGATGTCCAAGATGCCATTTACCAATTATCCCTGTATGATAACCTACCGATTTAAGCATCTCGGCGATAGTTGTTTCAGCTGGATTGATCCCAACCTGTGCCCAGGGCATGAGGGCCCCGGAAATGCCAATCCTGTTTGGATAACAGCCTGTTAGAAGGCCTGCCCTCGACGCACTGCTAACAGCCTGCGGGCAGTAATACCAGGTGAACTGCATCCCCTGACTTGCAAGCCTGTTTAGATTGGGTGTCTGGTACTGGTTGGCTCCAGTACGGCCTATATCACCATAACCCATGTCATCCATCAGTATCAGGACGATGTTTGGCTTTTCCCTTGCATCACCTTGCAACTTCTGGGAATAAGATGGCAACACGGTGGTCAGGGCCACTCCTGCCCCGATCATTGCCTTAATGTCAAAACTGTTAATCATACGCCGGTTCATGAATTATCTGTAACAATCATTTTCTTCCATTCCAGGCCGGATTGGGGACCATCATCCTGGCTTTGTTTTTATCCCGCCATACGGTTAGCATTTCGAGCAGTTTATCGCGTTCAGCAGGATTTTCAGAAGATATGTCGTGTGCTTCAGAGATATCCGTTTCAAGATCATATAGTTCAACTCTCTCCTGCTCAAAATTGTCAATAAGCTTGTATCGTCCTAATCTTATCGCGCTGCCTGGCTCGACTCCCTGGTTCGAATAGTGGGGATAATGCCAAAACAGTGGTCGTTCAGGCAATCTATCCCTCTTGAAAAGCTCAGAAATATCTATCCCGTCTAAATCCAGATTACCGGTTCCTGTTCGGGTAATAGCGGCGATTGTTGGGAGAAAATCAATTGAAGAGACAGGTGTGTTAACAACCGAGCCGGGTTTTACCCTGCCTGGGTATTTTATAATCAGAGGTACCCTTATACCCCCTTCATAAAGCCAACCTTTGCCAGCGCGGAGAGGCGGATTACATGTTGGGGACCCCTCGGAAGTTGACAAGCCACCATTATCGGAGGTAAAAATTATGACCGTGTTCCTGTCAAGACCCAGATCAGAAAGCCTCCTCATGAGTCTTCCGATATTCTCGTCAACGCTATATATCATGGCAGCGTAGACCGGGTTTGACTGGATGATCCTTTCCTTGAAATTGTCGGACATGTCTTTCCTGATCCAGTCGCGTTCGCGGCTGAACGCCTGAATAGTATCTAGTCCATAACGGGCTGCCTTCCCGGTGAAATATTTCAAATGGTCTTCCTTTGCCTGCATTGGATTATGCACGGCATAATATGAGAGGTAAAGAAAAAAGGGTTTTTCACCCTGAGACTCAATGAATTTAATTGCCTCGTCCGTTTGGCGGTCGGTAAGGTATTCCCCTTTTTTCCCATCTTTCAGCCTGGGATTTCCATATGGTGAAAAATACCCGTTTGATTTATTATTCCGGACCGGTGCGCCTGCGCTGTATCCTCCACGGTTGACCATGAAGCCCTGCGATTCAGGCCAATGCAACGAATCTTCGCCAAGATGCCACTTACCGGATATCATTGTACTGTAGCCATTACTCCTGAGAATTTCAGCAATTGTTACTTCTTCCAGATCCAGATTAAGTTTGAATGGCAACGAGATGAGCTTATCGCCTGGCTTACCGCTATTTGTTGCCTGCCTTCCAGGAATCCAGTCTGTAATCCCTGTCCTTACAGGGTATCTTCCAGTCATGATCGCGGCTCTTGTTGGAGAAGACACGGGGCAGGCAGCATAGGCATTCGTAAACCTTAGGCCGGCTGATGCAAGCCTGTCTATATTTGGCGTTTCATAGAATGTACTCCCGTAACATCCCGAATCGGAATAACCGTAATCATCCAGCAGAATGAAAATCACGTTTGGTTTCGATTCATCCGGGTGACTATTTCTTAAAGCCATGGTAACCGGGATTACAGCAAGAGCTCCAAGCCCTGCTCCTATCATTCTGGTGGTTCTGGCGTTCATCGTTGATTTATTTGCTTCCTGGTTTGATCCAGGAGTGTTTTTAGTTCCTGCACCACACCTGGATGAAGAGAAGCAACATTTTCCCGTTCTCCAAGATCAGTTCTAAGATTGTACAATTGTGGAAGCGTATCATTTCCCAGTTCAGTGTTGGTGCTGATATTGATTTTCCTACCAGGCCCAGGTTCAATGAATTTCCAGTCTCCCTTTATGATAGAAAGCCGGCCGGCGTGTTCAATGAGCCAGTCGCGGCCCCTTGTATCTTTGCCAGTTATTGATTTTAAGTAGTTACGGGTATCAGGTGCTTCCCTGACATTATATTTCTGACCCGTGAGTGCGGCGAAAGAAGCAAGCATATCTATCTGACTAATCAGTGCGTCAGAGGTACCAGGTTTAATCTCTTCAGGCCACCTGGCGATGAAGACCACTCTTGTTCCCCCGTCAAAAAGGCTGTATTTTCCTCCCCTCAGTGGACCCGCGGGCTTGTGATCACCAAGCAGTTCAACGGCCTGATCCATGTAACCATCATCAACAACCGGGCCGTTATCGCTCGTGACGATTACAAGAGTATTATTGGACAAGCCAAGTTTTGCGATGGTCTCAACTACCTGCCCTACCGACCAGTCGAACTCGACAATCGCGTCACCTCTTGGTCCCATTCCGCTCTTGCCTGCAAATCGGTTGTTTGGTACTCTTGGAACGTGAATATCGTGAGTAGAAAAATAAAGGAAGAAAGGGCGAGATGAATTTTCTTTTATAAAACTAACAGCTTTTGAAGTAAAGACATCGGCTATTTCTTCATCCTTCCAAAGAGCCGATTTACCTCCGGTCATCCAACCAATACGGCTTATACCATTCACGATAGTCATATCATGTCCCTCGCTTGGATGCATTGTCAGGAGCTCCGGATTTTCCTTCCCCGTGGGCCAGTTTCCTACCTTCTCCTTGTAGCTGACCCTTATTGGATCGGAAGGATCGAGTCCAACCACATGCCTGTTTTCTATATAAACACATGGAACCCTGTCGCCGGTTGCAGGGAAGATGAAGCTGTAGTCAAAACCCACGTCAAGCGGACAGTTGGTAATGCTGCCATTCCAGTCTGGTCCGCCATCAGGCCCGAGGCCAAGATGCCACTTCCCAACAACGCCAGTCACGTAACCGGCATTTTTGAGGACTGAGGCAATGGTTGTCCTTCCCGGAAAGATCAGTGCACCTGCATCGCCAGTTGCTACACCAGTGCCCTTCTTCCTCCAGGCATACTCGCCGGTGAGAAGAGAATAACGCGATGGAGTGCTCGTGGCCGACGTACAGTGAGCATTCGTGAACCTGAGTCCTTCCCTGGCAAGCCTGTCAATATTTGGTGTGAGAGACCGTTTTGCACCGTAACAACTCACATCACCATAACCAAGATCATCAGCGTAAATTATCACGATGTTTGGATGGCTGTTACCCTGGCCCGACAACATGTTCACTGTTGCAAGAGAAGCCAAAGAAAGTCCAGCAAGTCTTTTACCTAGTGTATTCATTTCACAACTTCTGCTGAGAATGGAAAAACCTCGGATCGAATATGTGAAGCCTTGATCAGTTCATCAATTTTCTTCACCACCCCGGGATTGGATTCAGCCACGTTACTTGTTTCACCGGGATCGGTCGAAAGATTATATAGTTCTAAATTGCCTTCCGGATCTTTATCAACATTAAGCCTAACCCCTTTCCAGTTACCGAAACGTACCGCCTCTTTACCACCTTGTTCATGGAATTCCCAGTAAAGATATTCGTGCTGTTTCTGCCTTTTCCCTGTCAGTTCAGGGAGAAAAGATATCCCGTCAATATCTGCTTCAACTGATTTACCTGTTATTTCAGCCAGTGTTGGCAGGAAATCCCAGAAAGCGGAAACGTGGTCAGATGTAGATCCCTGTTTAACATGTCCCGGCCATTTGACGATAAGCGGTGTTCGTATCCCGCCTTCATAAAGATCGCGTTTGTATCCCCTGTATGGGCCATTGCTATTGAAATAATCAGGATCTCCTCCGCCTTCAAGATGAGGGCCATTATCAGATGCAAAGATGACTATCGTATTTTTCTCAATCCCAAGTTCTGCAAGTTTATCAAGTATTTGGCCAACGTAATCGTCGAGTTGCTTCACCATTGCAGCAAAAGCGGCATGGGGTTCAGGTTGTGATGTATATGGTCCCTGTCGAAAATCCGGGCCAGTATCGGTTCCCCTGTATGGTTTTTCTGGATTGAATTTGTTCCTGAAAAGAGCCATCTGATCATCTTTAGCGATTAGCTCAGCATGAGGAATAGTAGTAGGATAATACATGAAGAACGGTTTGCGGTTATTCTCCTCGATGAAGCGCAAAGCAGCTGATTGTATAAGATCACCGCTGTAAGCACCAGTCTTACCACCTGCATTTTCCCTTAGTTCAATCCTGTTGTTATTATACCATAAATGATCGGGGTAATAATTATGTGCCAGGCTCTGGCAGTTATAACCGTAAAAAATATCAAAACCCTGATTGTTAGGATCTCCATCCGTGCCGACATATCCAAGCCCCCATTTACCAAAAGCTCCCGTCGTATACCCGGCAGACTTCATCATCTCGGCAATGGTGAGCGATCCTGCCGGCAATGGCCATTGGCCCTCAGGAGTCCATCCCTTGTTTCCCCTGATAGGTGTATGTCCGGTATGCAATCCTGTCATAAGGCAAGATCTTGAAGGAGCTGACACAGTGCACCCGGTGTAATGCTGTGTGAAAAGCATACCCTGTGATGCCAGCCTGTCAATATTTGGCGTTTTGAACCTGGTCTGTCCATAACAACTCAGATCCCCGTATCCTAGGTCATCGGCGAGAATGAATATCACGTTTGGTTTCTGCGCCTTCTCAGGAAAAAGAGAAAAAGTAAGAAAAGCTCCCGATATGCAAACGGCTGCTGAAGCAATGAGCTTTTTACTCATGATTTTAGAGTTTTTGTTACTGACACAAGGTAACAAAAAATCAGTTAGAAGGTGATACTGCCCTTTTAAGTCGAAAGTGAAAAAGAAAATCTACTCAGAGCTTGATATTATAACCAATTGATATAATATTCATGTCTGCAAGCCTGGGAGCGTGATCTCTTTGAAAGATATATTCGAGCTCGAAAGAATGGCGTTTATTCAGTTTGTAATCAATACCTGCTGAATACCTGAATTTTTCAAATCTTTTATCAGTTATCTCGAACATCCTTGCAAAAGTCTCGTAAGAAACATATGGGTTGACAGGGAAAGACTTGGTTCTGTACTCGGCTTTCAGCTTTATTCTCCCGTAATAATCAGGTATCTCATCATTAGCGTCTTCCCAGTAAGTTTTATTCTGCCGCTGTAACCTGAACCTCCCGGAGAGATCAAATTTTGCCAGCTGGAAAGAACCCTTTATATCCGCGAACCATTTATGCCTTGGATAGTAACGGTTATCATCTTCGAGGCGGCTTGTCATCCTGTACGCTGCTGCAACAGACAAACCTTTAATGACCTTTAGTGTCAGCCCGGCTTCCCCGAAACCTTCCTCGACCTTGCCGGCCTTTTCAAATGTTCTGATTGTTGCACCAAGGTTAAAATCGAGAAAATTGGTAAGCTGTATATCAGCGTTTGCTCCATACCATATCCCGAAATCCTTTGTCTGAGAAAGTGTAACGGCATGGATAAGAACGAGTAATATGAGGGTTGATTTAAATCTAGTCATCATCTTCAGGACTTATTGGTTTGACATCCGAAGATCCTGATGATGTTGAATTCCCAGACTCGTAATATATAGTAAGAAGGCAGATGTCGCGCAGGAAATCAATCTTCCCGGTTTCAATTCTCTTGATGTTTTTAATTCCGGTCCTTTCCTGAAGATCTTTAAGAAGTTCATCATGCTTTTCAGGCTTGATAAGATCAATCTTCTCGTAAACAATTTCCTTGGTTGATACATGTTTCAACAACCAAAGTTTTTCGAAACCATAGACAATAAAAACTATAGCCAGATTTGTAAAAAGCAAATCAGCAAGACTCGTTTTAGTGCTAGTAAGTGCATTTATGACGGAAATCCCGATAACAAGGAAAAGGTAGGTCATTTCCTTGATTGGAATGGCGTCAGTACGGTATCTTAGTATCCCGAAAATAGCGAATAGACCGAGTGCGAATCCAAGCTGCAGCTTCACGCTCTCGAGAAGAAAACAGAGCATGAATACAATTGCCGCGATAAGAACATAAGTAAAAAGGTAGTCTTTCCGCCTTGTTGATGAATAATAAAGCCAACGAACAAGGATCAAGATCACTCCCATGTTAAGCAAGAACCTCAGGAAGTATTCCAGGAACCCGGGAACATCAATAATATCTACTCCAGCTATTTCCATTATATTAATAATTAATTCATGTTTTCATTTTCCCGCGTCAGCCTGTCTATCGCAAGAATTTTCGATTTAAGTGTATTCTTCCTCTCCATGTTATAAAGTTGAGCCGCCCCGATGCAATACTTGCTGAATCCTGTAGGCCTTATCAACCGGCTTTTGAGAACAGATGAAAATCCCGAGGCAGAAGAATAACCCGATCTTTTCATTTCAAGGACACAAACTGATGGTATTTCAATAACCTTACCTGACTGGTCCGAGAAACTCACATTAAAATCAATAGTTATCCTTTCATCCATGTTGCCTGACACGAGGGTTACCCGTTTAAACCTGTTATCAACCACCGGTTTAAGCAATCCCGCCTTTAAACCTGTATGCTTACCTATGAAAATGGAGTTTTTTTCTGAGGATGGATCGAGATAAGCATCAGGCGATTCAATCCTGTACTTAATAGTCCTGTTCTTGTTTGTCTTCCTTTTAATCTCCAGGAACTTTTCACCAGTTGTTTCGTATGTTCTGAACCTTATCTTGTTTCTCGACAACCTGCCCGTAACATGCTGGTAATAAAACAGGTATTCTGGAGTATCAAAATACGTTGTCGAATAATCAAAGATCCGGTAATTTTTTATTTCAAGGACTTTATAGCAATCTGAACAACCGGAAAGCAGTTCCGGCAGTCTCCCGACAGCGAAAAGGTATTTCGTGTCAACACGATTCATTAACCTGACACTATCCATCTCCTCCAGGCTGACCGACATGTAATCGTTCAGCGCTGCCTGCACAATTGCACGGTCCATTTTATCCTAATAAAGAGTGTAAACGTAAGTTTTCTTTTCCTTTATCTTGTGATTCTCGTCATAAACGACCTTTTCAACCCTCAGGCCATTCTCTATCTTGTATTCTGATGATTCAATAAGTTTCCCCGCTGCATCATACTCCTCTTCCTTTATCTTGTTATTGTTGGCATCGTACTGGTATTTGAAATGCTCGGTCATTTTGCCATCCTTGTAAGATATGGTCTCGAGGATATTCCCTACCTTATCGTACGTTACTTCCGATTCCTTGTATTTTCTCGCGACAAGGACATTTAGTTTTTCCTCGTAAACGACAATCGTTTTGACTTTTGGTTTGGTCTCAACATTCTGTGCTCGCGCCGGAACAAGGACAAGGAGCATAAACACCATCATCACCGGGACCAGAATCTTTTTCATCGCTATTAAATTTTGGTTATTACCTGAAATAAACTAAAAGCATTGCAGAAATATTTCAACATTCCTGAAAGAAACCAACAAATATAAAAATAAATTCATTCTGATTGGTCAATACAGCACGCTGATTCCATTGAAGTGCAGGTGTCGGGACGTACCTGACTGTGTTTCTCATATCTTCACCTCGTTAACAACCAGCCCCGGATCAGCAGGAATTTCGGGATAAAGGCCCTTATGCGTGATAACTGCAGCGCCTAATGCAGTGGCGTTGCTTATTTCCGATATGTAAACTTTTTTATCTGGAAATGAACTGGCAAGTAGTTTCAGGAAAAGTGGATTCTTCGAGAACCCGCCAGTTATATAAACCTTCTCTATATCATCCATCTCTGGCATAACCAGGTTAATTGCCTCGACTGCAATATCGGTAAGTTCCACCATCAGTTGATGATAGCCTTCAAGAAAATTATCAAAAACGAAAAGATCTGGTTCCTCCTTCAGATGAGGCATGTTACCATCATTACTCAGGAAGACCCTTTCGTCGTTAAATTTCACGAGAAGTTTGTTCAAAAGCCTCAGATCAGGCTTTATCATCCTGAAACTGTGCTCGTGAATTTTGAAGTACTGGCTCATCCTCTTAACAGCCAGATCGTGCATGTTCCCGAGAAACAGCCGTGAAGATTTCACAGGTTCACCGGTGACGCTGAGATAGCAAAGACAGTCGCGTTTAAGCTGTTCATTCGTGAGTACTTCAGGGTTGAAGGGGTTCATGTTAATGCACCAGGTACCAGTCGAAACCAGCAGAAACTTCCCTTCGGAAGCCGAGAAATACGGTGCAAGTGAAGCTGAGCTGTCGTGAAGTCCGGTGAATGTTCTGAATTTATGTCCGTTAATATTAACAACCCATGAAGTTGTAACCGGTACCGGATCGGGAACCGGGATTTTTTCCGAGGCCAGCCACGGATGGTATGTGAAATTATCAAAATCCCACATTGCTGTATGACACCCGATGGACGTATGCTCCGAACATACCTCACCAGTAAGCAGGTAAGAAAGGTATTGGGGGAAATGGAGTACATATTTCACCCTGGCGAAGACATCTGGTCTCGTTTTCTTTAACCACAGGGCCTGCATGCCGGAATTTAGCATTCCAAGCGCGGGTGAAGCAGTCCGTCTCGAAAACTCATCTACACCACCATGCATTTCATACACTGAAGCTGGTATTGCATTGTCAACCGGTTTGAGGTAATTGTACACTGGTGTCAGGCGACGGCCGGATGAATCGAGATAGACAAGAGTTGCCCCATAGGTAGCGAAATTAACAGCCAGGAGCTCAAACTCATCAGATCTGGCCAGGGTCGAAACGGTACTCTTTATCCAGGATTCAATGAGCTCCATGCTGTCGCATTCAAAACCGTCCTCATCAGTCGCCAGCGGAAATTGTTCCTCCTTTTCCGAAACCAGTTTCAGACTGGTATCAAACAGGAGTATTTTCTTGTTTGTTTTGCCTATATCAAATATTGCAATTACCTTTTGCTTCATCAATTCTCCCCGTAAGTCAGTATTATCTTTTCCTCAGCACCGTTGTCTCGTATTTCTGAATTTCCCTGATGTAATCTTCTCCGGTAGGAACACCGTTTTGCAGGCAGTAATAATCGTACACAGCGCTGAAAGGCATCAGTTTCATGTGTTCGAGATAAGCAAGACGTTCGAAGTTATTATTCTGATCCTCGAATTTCCTAAGCATTTTTGTTGGCTCGAGAAGAGCTGTCAGAAATGCTATCTGTGCTGATCTCGTCCCGATAACATAAGCTCCTATCCTGTTAAGACTTGCATCGAAGAAATCGAGACCTATGTTAACCCTCCTGAGAGCGTTAGCCCTGACAATTTCCTGCGCGATCAGCATCAGTTCATCGTTCAGATTAAGAACATGGTCACTGTCCCAGCGGACACCTCGTGTAAGATGTAGAAGTATCTCGTCAACATAAAGTAGTATCGACGAAATCTTGTCTCCTACCTGTTCTGTCGGGTGGAAGTGCCCATTATCGAGGGTTATCATCTTGTTGTTCTTTATGGCATACCCGACATAAAAATCGTGTGAACCAACCACCATCGATTCCGACCCGATACCAAACAGTTTGCTTTCGACAGAATCCTTTAGATATTTCCTGGGGTATTCTTCGGCGAATATCTCGTCGAGCGATTTCTTTAGCTGCTTACGCAGAGTAAATCTATCAACAGGTGTATCCTTTGAACCATCAGGAATCCAGATATTATGGACCGATGGTGTTCCAAGCTGTTTGCCCATGTCGGCGGCGATTTTACGGCACCTCTTTGTATGTTCTACCCAGAAACGCCGTATTTTCTCGTTCTTGCTTGAAAGAGTGAAACCATCGTCGGCCAGGGGATGAGAGAAGCACGTGCAGTTAAAATCAAGTCCCATTTTCCTTTCTTTCGCCCAGTCAATCCATCCCTTGTAATGTTTGGTCTCGATCTGGTCCCTGTCAACTGTTTTGCCTCCGAATTCGCCATAAATAGCATGCAGGTTAAGACGCTGTTTACCAGGAAGTAAAGACATAACCTTATCGAGATCCTTGCGCATCTGGTCTATTGTTTTTGCTTTACCAGGGTAGTTTCCGGTTACCTGTATACCCCCACCGCCGAGTTCAGCCCCTGCCCTCTCGAATCCACCAACATCGTCTGTCTGCCAGCAATGCAGACTTATTGAAACATTATCGAGTTCCTTTAATACCTGATCGGTATCGACACCTAATTCAGCATACTGCTCTTTGGCCAGTTTATATGCTTTTTCCGTAAACGATTTAGTCATATCTGAGCTTTTAATTTATTTCATGTAAAACACCTGTTCGAGTGGAATGGAAACCGGGCTGTTGTCAGGGTTTGTCTCCATAATGTCAGCCATGTATTTCCACCATTTCTGAACAATCTCCGTGCTACCAAGATCCTGTGAAGAGCTTTCCCCTTCCTGCTCCTGATAAGCGAATAAAGTATTAGTTTCTTCGTCAAGAAAAATAGAATAATTTCTCACTCCATTATCATTCAGAAGTTTAACCAGTTCAGGCCATATCAATGCATGTCTTTTCCTGTATTCCTCCTTCATGCCAGGCATGAGCTTCATCTTGAAACCGAATCTTTTCATAAGTGTAATATTATCCAAGCTTGACAATAAATGTTGAAAGTATGAGAATCACAATTCCTGTTAATAAAACCAGGATTGTCTTTTTGCCGACACCTTTCCACTCGTTCAGGAAGAGACCCCATATATTACTGAAAGCAATGTTCAGAGCCATTAATATGCTCCAGGCGAAAGGTATCATATTTTCCGGGAGCTTGCTCTTGCCCATCCCGAAAAACTGGAACTGCATGAACCAAAGGAAGCCTGCAAGAAAGGTAAACAGGATATTGTTAAGGATCAGAGCTGCACCTCCCGTGTAATAATCACTCAGGGTACCATTCTTCACGTTAAGGTAAAGGCAATAAACAAGGTTCGTGAAGAATCCTCCGAGAAGTATATAAATGAGAACCGGGTTATCGTGAAACAGGGGATTAGTATTAAACTCAGGGCTTACAGCAAGATCACCGATCGGCTTCCCGAACTCGAGGCCAAAGCTGAAACAGGCGCTCATCACACCCGCGAAAACAGCTATTATCAGACCCTTTTTCAGTGCAAACTCCTTCACGGCTTTTTGACGTTCTTCCTCCGACATTCCCTTGTTCTTAAGTGAGCCTGCATATCCTATTACAGCTATGCCGACTATGCAAATAACCACCCCGATAATGGTGAGCAGACCTGCCGTTGTTGAAAAAAGGTCACCACCGGAAACGATGGGTGGAATAAGTGTGCCAAAAGCGGCGCAAAAGCCTAGAGCTATACTCTGCCCGAGGGCTACCCCGAGATACCTGATACTCAATCCAAATGTAAGACCGCCTACCCCCCATAAGGCACCAAAGAATATTGCCCATAGCTTGGCTCTTACCGGGGCCTCGGAAAGAAGACTGAAGAGATTACCCCCGGGCACCGCGAAATATGCAAGTAGCCATGGTGCAACTATCCAGGCTGCCACTCCCTGCATTATCCAATAAGATTCCCAGGCCCAGGTTTTGACTTTTTTAAATGGCACGTAAAAACTCGCGGCTCCTACACTGCCAAGAGCTATCAATAGAATACCAGCAACAGGATTCATTTTAAGTTGTATTAGTAAGTCAGGTCAGTTTACAGAAAATAAAAATAGCTATTTATTTAAATCACCATTCGAATAAAGTACATTTTTGCCAAATTTGTAGGAATTTTAAAACTGTTTAACAGATACCCTTAAACCATAACATAATGAAAAAATACTTGTTTCTCTACATTTCCATGTTGCTTACTTTGCAACTGACAGCCCAGGATGTCACAATAACAGATCTGACAACAGACCATAAAACTAACCCTGTTGGAATCGGGAACACGCAACCGCGGTTTTCATGGAAGCTAACCGGCACAAGGAGAGGCATCATGCAGACAGCTTATTCTTTGCAGGTGGCTACTGATCAGAAATTTACCGGGTCAAAAATGATTTGGGAAACAGGAAAGGTTAACTCTGACCAGTCTGTTTTGCTTACCTATGCAGGAAAACCACTGGTCTCGTCAACAAAGTATTTTTTCAGGGTTAAAGTATGGGACGAGCTTGGCAAGGAAACAAGATGGAGCCCCGTTGGCACTTTCGAAACCGGGCTACTGACAACAGATGAATGGAAGGCAAAATGGATTGAGTTTCCAGGTGATACTGTAAGATTTTCACCTTCCCCGCATTTCAGGAAGGAGTTCAGTATTTCGAAACAGGTTGCTTCGGCACGTGTTTATATAACATCTCATGGTTACTACGAGTTACATATAAATGGCAGTAAAACAGGCGATCAGGTACTTACACCTGGATGGACTTCATACGGGAAAAGACTCCAGTACCAGGTTTATGATGTAACCTCTCAGCTTAAGCAGGGACAAAATGCAGTGGGTGTTGTTCTGGGTGATGGATGGTACAGGGGCACACTTGCCTGGGGCGACAACTGGGGAATTTATGGAAAGAAACTAGGCTTGCTTTTCCAGATGAAAGTGACTTATACAGATGGGAAGGAAGAAGTATTTATTTCTGATGAAACATGGAAGGGAAACCAGGATGGTGCTATCAGAATGAATGACATTTACGACGGGGAGATTTACGATGCAGGGAAAAAGCTTACCGGCTGGGATCTTCCAGGCTATAACGAGAACAGTTGGAAGAAAGTAAGTACGGCTACATATAACAACAAGGTAATAATCGCGTCAGAAAGTGTACCTGTCAGGAAGATACAGGAGATCAAACCTGTAAAGATCTTCAAGACTCCAAAGGGAGTGCTGATAGTCGACATGGGACAAAACATGGTAGGTTGGGTAAGGTTGAAAGTGAACGGTCCGAAAGGTACAGTTGTTAACCTAAGGCATGCCGAGGTGATGGACAAATTTGGTGAGTTCTATACGACCAACCTTAGAGCCGCCAAATGTCAGCTCACCTATACGCTCGCCGGGACCGGTGATGAAGTATATGAACCCAGATTCACATTCATGGGATTCAGGTATGTTGAGGTTACAGGGTTTCCCGGTGACCTTAAGCCAGAAAACATCACGGGCATTGTTGTTCATTCAGACATGCGTCCGACAGGAAGTTATGAAAGTTCGAACGCGCTGCTCAACCAGCTCCAGCATAATATCCAGTGGGGTATGAAAGGTAATTTCGTTGATGTTCCCACGGACTGCCCACAGCGCGACGAAAGACTGGGATGGACCGGTGATGCACAGGTATTCTGCAGGACCGCTGCTTTTAACATGGATGTGGCTGCATTTTTCACAAAATGGATGAAGGATATTGCTGCCGACCAGAAGCCCGGAGGTGAAGTACCGGATGTCATACCCGATATTCTCAACAAGCAGGATGCTAAAACAGCTCAGCCTTCAGCCGCTTGGGGAGATGTGGCTGTTATAACCCCCTGGACCATGTACCTTGTTTATGGAGACAAGAAAATACTCGAGACACAATACCCTAGCATGAAGGCATGGGTCGAGTATATCAGGAAGAAGGCCGGAGACAGCTACATTTGGAAAGGAGGAAGTAAATACGGCGACTGGCTGTTTTACAAACCACACATGTACAGTCATACTGAGCCAGACGGTTATACCCAGCCCGATTTCATCGCTACTGCATATTATGCTTATTCTTCCAGACTGCTTTCACTCGCGGCAAAAGAGCTCGGCTATACTGATGATGAAAAGAAGTACAGTGAAATATTCAACAGCATCAGGAAAGTCTTCAATCATGAATATGTAACACCTGCCGGTAGGGTTGGCACGAACTCTCAGACATCATATGTACTTGCACTGATGTTTGATCTGTTACCGGAAGATATGAGACCTGCTGCCGTTAAGTTCCTCGTGAGCGATATTAAAAGCCGGAGGAATCATTTATCAACAGGTTTCGTGGGAACTTCATACCTGTGTCATGTTCTTTCAAACAATGGACAGGCTGATGTCGCTTACGATCTGCTCTTACAGGAGACCTATCCTTCATGGTTATACCCTGTAAAAATGGGAGCAACAACAATATGGGAAAGGTGGGATGGACAAAAGACTGACAGTACCTTCCAGGATGCCGGCATGAACTCGTTCAATCATTATGCCTATGGTGCCATTGGCGACTGGATGTACAGGGTTTCAGCAGGAATTGAGTTATCCAAACCAGGTTACAAGGGTGTCGTTCTGCAGCCAACTCCAACCTCGAAACTTGCATTTTCGAAGGCAGTACTTGAAAGCTCATATGGCCAGATAGCATCTGGCTGGGAAAGAAAAGACGGGAAGATTATCGTTACAATCAAAATCCCTGCTAATACAAGTGCCACGATAATGCTTCCGGCAAATAATACATCGAAGGTTACAGAAAGTGGGAATCCGGTTGCTTCGGTAAAAGACCTGAAGAATATCCGGACATCCGGTAACAGGTTGTTAATGGAAGCAGGTTCGGGTGAATACCGGTTTGAAATAACAGAATAAAACGCATTCATGGGCTTTTTTAATAATCACCAGGGAGAGCTGGCAGCGTTGCTGACAGCTTTTTTCTGGACCATCACATCATTATCTTTTGAAAAAGCGAGCAAGAGAATCGGTTCATTATCTGTTAACATAATCAGGCTCGTGCTTGGTTTCGCGTTCCTCACGGTGTTCAACTGGATTAACAGGGGTATTATCATCCCGGTTGATGCTTCCGCTCATAACTGGATTTGGCTATCTGTTTCGGGCCTTATCGGCTTCGTTCTCGGGGATCTGTTTCTTTTCAAATCGTACATGATTATCGGGTCAAGGTTCTCGATGTTAATAATGACCCTGGTCCCTCCCATCACCACGTTTTTCAGCTGGATTATGCTTGGTGAAAAGTTAAAGCTGCTTCATTTTGCAGGAATGACTCTCACTTTTCTTGGAATTTCCCTGGCAATTTTCAGCCGGGGTGAAACTGGTGAAAAGCTAACGCTCAAACTTAGCCCAAAGGGTATCATATTCGCACTAGGCGGAGCCGTTGGACAAGCACTTGGGCTTGTTCTGAGCAAGATAGGTCTTGAAAGCTATGATCCGTTTGCCGCCACGCAGATACGTGTTATCGCAGGGATAGCCGGTTTTGCTGTTCTGGCCGCGCTTATGTCGAGATGGCCATCAGTAATAAGATCTTTATCTGACAGGCCGGGAATAAGGGCGACCTCGCTGGGCGCCTTCTTCGGTCCCTTCCTGGGGGTTTCATTTTCGTTAATTGCCGTCAGGTACACCGAGGCAGGAATAGCATCAACTATCATGGCACTTGTCCCGGTCTTGATTATTCCCCCTGCTGTTTTCCTGTACAAGGAACGTGTTACGCTGGCAGAAATAGCCGGGGCAATAATAAGCATTGCCGGAGTTGCAGTCTTCTTTATTTGAAAAGGCTATGCATCATACTGATATCAGAAGCATGGGGCTTGAAAAAGAACTGACCTTCAACACCTCGAGAAGCGGAGGGAAAGGGGGTCAGAATGTCAACAAAGTAAATACCAAGGTTGAACTGAGGTTCCATGTATCGCGGTCGGAATTGTTGTCTGAATACCAGAAATCAATAATACTTGAAAAGCTCAATAACAAGATTTCAGGCGAGGGTGTTCTCATCCTTACATCGCAGGTAGCACGAACACAGGCTGAAAATAAAAAGAAGGCCGTGGAAAAATTCTACAGCCTTCTTGAAAGAGCTCTTCGCCCTGAAATACCTCGTGTTCCTACAACCCGGACAAGAGGATCCGTGGAAGATCGTCTGAGGAAGAAGAAGATTCAATCACGCATCAAGCAGTCGAGAGGCAGGCAAGCTGACAGCGATGATTGAGATAATTACACTACCCTTTGCTTCCACTTACCGCGGCTGAACACTATCATGGCAATAACAGTCATTACCGTTTCAGCCACAACGATGGAAATAAAAACTCCTTTTTCCTGTAGACCTGCATGCAACGAGAGAAACCACGCCAGCGGTATCTCGAGCATCCAGAATGCAAATATGTTTATCTTCAATGGTGTGGCAGTGTCGCCTGCACCATTCAGAGAATTGACGATTACCATACCGAGGCCGTAAGCCATGTAACCTATGCTTACAATTCTCAGACACTCGGTTCCCACCCTGATTACTTCCTTATCTGAAATAAAGAGTGATATGAAGTAACCCGGGAAAATAAACAGGACGATTCCAATGAGTCCAAGAAGGATAATATTTACCAAACCTGTTATCCTGACCGATCTCTCTGCCCTTTCAGGCTTACCGGCACCCAGGTTCTGACCCACGAGAGTTGCTGAAGCGTTACTTATACCCCACGAGGGAAGGATTGTGAAGCTGACTATCCTTATCGCTATCGTGTACCCGGCAACTACCTCGCTTCCAAAGACCGAGATGATTCTCACAAGTGCTATCCAGCTCGTGGTGCCGATGAGATTCTGTCCAATGCTACCGAAAGATAGTTTCAGTAGTTTCCCTATAATCCTCAAGTCTACCCTTAAATGACTCAGGGTAATTCTTATTCTTTTGTTTCCCCGAAAGAGCAACCATAACTGGTAAGCGACTGCAATACCTCGGCCGGTGGTAGTTGCAATTGCAGCTCCTTTTACTCCGAGTTCGGGAAAAGGACCTAGTCCGAAAATAAGACATGGGTCAAGAACAAGATTAAAGAAGTTCCCTATCCAAAGAACTCTCATGGCAACAACAGCATCTCCGGCGCTTCTGAAAACAGCATTTATTATGAATAGAAGCATAATAACCACGTTACCGGCAAGCATTATCCTCGTGTAACCCGACATTTCAGCAACTATGTTCGGCGAGGCGCCCATGGCTTCGAGCAGACGCGGTGCAGCTAAAGCCCCAGGGATACCTATTAACAATGATACTGACACACCGGTAATGATAGCTTGCACAGCCGTTATTGCTGCACTCTCCGGGTTTTTCTCACCAATCCTCCTCGATACCATCGAGGTTGTTGCAACAGCGAGCCCGATCGATATCGCGTATATTATTGTAATCATCGACTCGGTAAGCCCAACCGTGGCCACTGCATCCGGACCAAGCCGAGAAACAAAAAGTATATCAACAATTACAAAAATTGATTCCATTATCATCTCCAGAACAGCTGGAACAGAAAGGAGTAATATGGCCCTGCTCAACCTGCCTTCCGTGAAATCCTGCTCGGTACCCGAGATCGCCTCGGCAACCTCTTTCCAGAATGTTCTGAATTTCCCTGACATTTTTATTAAAGATAATTTATATAAAGTATTGTTATTCATTGTTTTTCAAATTAAAAGAACTGAAGAAAATAGTTGATTCATAAGCAGTTTGTTTTTGCAGTCCACGCAAATAAAATGAAACAAATAACCTGATTTCATGGTCATGTCCTCCTGTAAGATTAGTATGATTAATAAATAGAAAAATACAACCCTACTGTGGATCAGACGATCACAGTATCAATAAACCGAGGGATAAAAAACAGTTTCATAGGGTTGTCCTTGAATTGTCAAAAATAAAACATATTATTTTATCTGACAACGGATTGGCAAAAAAACTATTTCAACTTCACTGCAATTTTCGACATCGCCCTTTCCGTCATTGCAGAAATTGTGAGTGAAGGGTTCACTCCGGGATTAGCTGAAACAGCTGAACCATCGCAGATATACATATTTTCATAACCGAATACTTTGTGATCAGCGTCAATAACTCCTGTTGATATATCTTTCCCTATAACGGCACCACCAAGAATATGAGCAGTTGTAGGAATACCCGCTACAGCCTCTGTAACGAGGACAAATGGTTTACCACCCAGGATAGACGACATCTCGTTCGCGAGTGTTTTCGACTCGGGCATGAAAGCAGTTGGTGCTGATCCGTCCGATAAGGTTGATTTTAGAAAAACTGGTCCTTTAGCCAGTCGTAGCGTGCTGTTCAGGTGTTGCATGTAAAGCAGGATTACCGACTGCCTGGCAAAATCGCGTGTAAAGTAAATATGAAGCCAGGAGCCTGGCTTTGTCACCAGACTTTTCACAAGCTTTCCGCATCGAAGAACTGCATTCCTGCCATGTGTTAAAGGAACACCCAGGGTTTTCCAGAAACCGGAACCGCTTGCATATCTTACAGGTTCGAGGTGTGAATGTTCATCAGTCTGCAAGATGGAACCAATTGCCACCCCTTTAGAGAAATCTTTCGATTTATCAGGTGTGTCCACGAGAACCAGGCTCTCGTTATTTGTTCTGATTTCGTACCCTGTCATTTCACTCAGTCCCGGCAGCATTTTTTTCTTCATGTTCAGGAGAAGACGCACGGTCCCCAGAACACCACCAGCAAAAATAACCCCGCTACAGTTAACAGACTTCTTTGGCGAGTAAAGAATTGATGTTGATTTCCGGTAAGTTACCAAATAACCTTCCGAGCCGTCCAGTTTCCCTTCAGGCGTAACAGCAATAACCCTGTGGCGGGCCAGAACCTGTGCCCCTTTTTTCTCTGCAAGATAAAGATAGTTCCTGTCGAGGGTATTCTTGGCGTTATGCCTGCAGCCCGTCATACAGCCACCGCAAAATGAACAACCCTCCCTGTCCGGGCCATCTCCCCCGAAGTAAGGGTCCGGAACAACCTTTTCCGGTTCACCAAAGAAAACACCCACTCTCGTCCTGCTGAATTTTTCAGATATACCGTTTCGCTTTGCCAGTTCCTCGAGGGCAAGATCCGAATCAAAAAGTTTCGGATTCTCGTCTGCTCCAAGCATCTTCTCGGCAAGATCATAGTATGGAAGCAATTCTTCATTCCAGTCCCGTAAACCAGCCCAGCTGCCCGAACTGAAAAACTTCTTCTCCGGTCTTGCCAGTGTATTCGCGTAAACGAGAGATCCCCCTCCTACACCAACACCTGACAGTATTCCAACATGCCTGAAAAAAGTCATTTTAAAAAATCCAAAAAACCTGACAGAAGGCAACCATAGCCATTTCCTCAGTCTCCAGTTTGAAACAGGAAAATCTTCTTTTTCAAAAGATTTACCCTTCTCGACAACAAGGACCGAGTAACCCTTCTCCGCAAGCCTCAATGCTGATATACTGCCTCCAAAACCGGATCCGATAACCACGTAATCGTAGTATTCTTCTGCTTTATCTATTGTTCTCATCCTGGTCTGATGATATTTTTAAACTCTTTATTATTGAGCAAGCCTGTTGTGTCATCTCGTCCGAAACATCGAGGTGTGTGACAAATCTGATAGTAGATGCGTCAACTATACTTGCCAGTATCCCTTGCTCAGCAAGCTTTTTTATAACCGTTTCAGATCTTATTTCCCCTGACATTGATGCAATAACAATATTAGTTTCACCTGGCAGACACTTATCGACCCAGTCGCAGGAAGATAGCACTGTCCTGATTTTTAACGCATTGGCGTGATCCTCAACTAGTCTTGGTATATTATGCTCGAGGGCAAACAAGCCGGCAGCAGCAAGGTAACCGGCTTGTCTCATCGTGCCTCCCATGGATTTTCTAGCACGCTTAGCCTGTTTAATAAACTCCCTGGAGCCGGACAGAACAGATCCTACGGGTGCGCCCAGACCTTTTGAAAGACAGACGGAACATGAATCAAACACGGTCCCTACATAAGAAGCCGGATCGCCCGAAACGGCCAGGGCGTTAAAAATCCTTGCCCCGTCGAGATGGTATTTCAGGCCCTTTAGCCTGCAAATCCTCCCGATATCTTCGATTGTCTGTCGCGACCAGACCGTTCCTCCTCCCCTGTTCGCGGTGTTTTCAATTGTAACCAGTGATGTCCGGGCCTTGTGCGGATCGTCGGGGTTTATCCTGGCTAAAACATCTTCAGCTGTAAATACGCCGTCAGATGAATCAACCATTGACACCTGCACTCCTGAATTCGATGCGATACCTCCACCCTCGTAGAGGTAGACATGAGCCTTTGATGAGCAGATCACTTCATCACCTGGCCTGGTGTGCACCTTTATGGCGATCTGGTTGGTCATGGTTCCGGACGGACAATATGCAGCAGCTTCAAATCCGAATATTGCAGCTATCCTTTCCTCTAGCATGTTTACAGAAGGATCTTCATCCAGGACCATATCGCCTGCCCTGGCCGACATCATGTGATCGAGCATCTCTCGCGAGGGCATTGTGACAGTATCACTTCTCAGGTCAATTTTTATCATTTCATGTAATAATTCTGTCTAAAAATAAACTAAATATCATTTTTCAGCTAAAGTTGATGATAAATCACACTTCATTGATACCACTTTTTTCAACAAAATCAAATCGTGCAATCATCGGTGAAAGAATATGAAATTATTACCCGTGAAAAAAAAATAACAGGAAAAAAAATTCCCAGAACAGCCAAAAACATGACAAATATCATTAGAGACATAAACATCTGATTGAATGCAAATTATAATAACTAAAAAATTAGTTTGAAATGCTTATTGTTAATATTTTGCTCTATTTGTTAATATTTATGACATCGATATGACGTATTGTATTTATAGATTATATATTTTCGTCAAAATTTAAAATTCAACATACTAAGACGAAGAAAAAAATTGGTGAAATTCATCATCCATTATGAACGCTAACAAAAATGAGGTGTTAGCCCTCCACGGAGAGGGTACCCTCACGGGTTGTTCTTCAGATGAAGAGCCTGGCGCGAAAACCACGTATTTTTCGCAAAACGAAATCCCAGTTCAGTTAGTTAGCAACCGAAGTACGGACTTTATCAGCCGCTACTTCCCCCTGGCAACTGTCGATTCATGGAATGATTGGAAATGGCAACTTCGGAATTCTATCACGACGCTCGAAGGTCTGCAAAAAATCATGAAACTGTCGGAAAAAGAGATTATGGCGATAAATAATCTCAAAGGCAAACTCCCTCTCAGGATAACACCTTATTTCGCTTCACTGATTTATGACACCAATTTTTCGCATCCACTAAGGAGAAATGTTGTTCCCGTTGTTGAAGAGCTAATACAGCATAATACCGAGCAATCGGACCCGTTGCACGAGCAATCTTTTTCGCCGGTAAAGGGGATAGTGCACAGGTATCCCGACCGGATTCTGTTCACGGTGACCCAGGTCTGTTCTTCGTATTGCAGGTATTGCACCCGTTCGCATTCAGTAGGTAAGCTCGACAAGCTTGGCCGGAATGATTTCGAGAAAGCTTTCGAGTATATTCGCAAGCACAAAGAGGTCAGAGATGTTCTCATAAGTGGAGGAGATCCGCTTACACTCACTGACGAGATTCTGGAATACATCCTTTCAAACATAAGGAGCATTGAACATGTGGAGATGATCAGGATTGGAACGAGGGTTCCAGTTGTCCTGCCACAGAGAATAACTGATAATCTCATCAGTGTTCTGAGAAAATATCACCCTTTGTTCATCAGTCTTCATTTTTCACACCCGCTCGAGATAACCGACGAGTGTGCCAGGGCATGTAACAAGCTTGCCGATGGCGGTTTCCCGCTTGGAAGCCAGACAGTACTCCTGAAGGGTATAAACGATAACGTCCCGGTAATGAAGGAGCTGTTTCACAAGCTTCTGAAGAACAGGGTCAGGCCATATTACCTTTACCAGTGCGACCTAATCCCGGGGTCCAGCCATTTCAGGACAACCGTGAAAAAGGGTCTCGAGATAATTAAAGGTTTGAGAGGATTCACCAGTGGTTACGCTATTCCTCAGTTTGTTGTCGACGCTCCCGGGGGCGGTGGTAAAATACCTCTCCTTCCGGATTATGTCGTTGAGCATACTGACGAAAAAATAGTATTACGTAACTACAAGGGTATTCTTTGTGAGTACCCGGAAAAATAATTATCAGATGAAGATAGGGCTTACTTATGATTTGCGGTCGTGGTACCTCGAACGCGGATATTCCATGGAAGATACTGCAGAATTTGACAAGCAGTCGACTATTGATGGAATTGCCTCAGCCATACACAAGATGGGCATTCAAACAGAAGAGATAGGTAATGTTTTCGGATTAATAGAAGAATTATCGAAGGGGAAAAAATGGGACCTCGTTTTCAATATTGCAGAGGGCTTATATGGTGATGGCAGAGAATCTGTTGTCCCTGCCATCTCGATCAGTACCGCATACCTTATGTTTTCAGCGGTCCTGTAATACTTAGCGTTCACTCAACAAGTACCTCACCCGCCTTATTGTTAGCTTCGGCCGGCGTACAGTAAGTCCTGGAATGCTGATAAGCAAACCATCTGATGTGGGCAAATGTAAACTCGAGTATCCTCTTTTCATTAAACCGGTTTCTGAAGGAACAGGAAAGGGAATCACCGAAAAACCTTTTAAAGTCACCGGCAGAACTAAAAAGAGGTTGCTGAATATCTGCTCGCCAGATTTGAGCAGCCGGCAGCAGTTGAGGAATATCTCCCGGGCAGGGAGTTCACGGTGGGTGTCGTTGGAAGTGGAGACGATGCGCAGGCCATCGGAGGTATGGAAATAATATGCAAGGACAATCTTCCCTATTCGGTTGAATTCAAGGAAAACTACCAGGAGTTCTGCAAGTACATCCCCATGGACAATGATTTCGCCGAAGAATCGAAGAAGGTTGCCGTCGATAACCATGGAAGGCACTGGGCGGACTTGATGGCGGCAGGGTTGACGTGAAGGCTGACCGGAACGGAAGGATTTGCTTCATGGAAGTGAACCCTCTTGCTTGGTCTTCATCCCATTGATTCTGATCTGCCCATACTATCGAGGTTCTCAGATCCAATATGATGAACTGATCAGCAGAATTGTTACTTCAGCAATTAAAAGACACAACCTCAAAGTATGAAAACAGGAAGATGCTGTATTCTCTATAATAAACCTGAGGGAGGGTGCAACTGCCGATGAACTTGACATACTCGAGCAGGTAGAATGGGTTGAACAGCATCTGGCCAAAATGAACATACCAACTTACAGGTATGGCATCACGACAAACTTCATGGAGAAATGGCTCACCTGGCTATTAATCGTCCTGATTATGTTTTCAACCTTGTAGAGTCCATTAACAATAAAGGGGAACTTCTGTATTTTTATCCTGCTCTCCTGAACATGTATTCAATCCCGTACACAGGTAATCCGTGGAGGCCATGTTCATAACAACGAAGTAAAAAACTCACTGTCAGCATACTCCAGGATGCCGGTATTAGTAATCCCGAACATTATTCGCCTGCTTTACCTTCCAGTCTCACTCCAGGCAACAAATATATTATAAAGCCAATCTGGGAAGACGGCTCCATGGGTATCACTGCCGACTCCGTCTTCGCATACGACAAAAGTAAGGACAGTTGGTTGTCGGGGTTTCAAGGAAAGTCATTGGATGATCCGGGATTTCATCGATGGAAGGGAGTTTAACATCAGCGTGATGAATGGCAAAAACGGGCCAGAGGTTCTTCCTGCCGCCGAGATGACTTTTGTCGGGTACGAGGAACACAGGCCCAGGATAGTTGATTTCAAGGCAAAATGGGAAGAGGAAGTTTCGAGTACGAGAACACGGTTCGTAAATTCCCAGGTGAAAATCTCGAAAGCATACTGGTGACCAGGCTCCGAAAAAGTTGCTTTCCGGATTCATGGAAAGTATTTGGTCTGAAAGGGTATGCAAGGGTAGATATGAGAGTTGACAGTAACAATATTCCCCGGGTTATCGAGGTTAATGCTAATCCACCTTTATCTCTCACAACGGAGGCTTCGTGGCAGCCACCGAAGCAGCCGGTTATGATTTTACCGATGTCCTTTCCTGGATTATCGACGACATGAACTTCTAGTTATGAAAAGCCTGTATACAGTGCGCCTTTAAATGTCATCTGTCTCTTGACATTAGCATGGTATGGGCATACTCAGGCTGAAAACAATGAGCAGGTTTGAAAATCTGACCCTTCTTGCCGTCATATTACTTAGCTGGGGTATCGCCCTGTTCGAGTATTTTTCCAGGTACCTGCAAACGGGATGAGTTAGAGACAATGGCGGCCCTTTCTCTCTTGTTGAATTAAAAAGTTATCCAGGAAGTTATTTCGATAAGCGTTTTTACGGTTTTTACTCTTCTCGTTTTTAAAACGGTAAGTTCAGAATCCAAAATCACCTGATTGGATTCATGTTCATCATACTGGCTGTATATTTTATATTTAAGAAGTAAAACTACCTGGCAAGGTTGGAGTTAAGTATGCCGGGTTACATGTAACCTCCTCTCCCAGCCAGTCTGGTTTTATAAAAGAGTCCGATTCATTTAATAATTCTATTTCAGCAACGGTCAGTCCCTCGTTGACACCGTGGAATTCATCAACCTCAATTACATGTGGACCGTTTTCAATAAAATACCTTGTCTTCTGTATAAGCGGGGGTTTGCACTTCTCAATTATTTCACGGGCTTCTTTCGGCGCGATCTCGTGCTTCCCATTCACCTCTCGTGAAGTGCCCGGGTAGCGGCTTCGAGCTTGATACCTATCCGGGCTGTCTCATCCTGAATCCTGACACGGACAACAGACGACGGGCCTGAAGAAGAGATATCCTTGTATGATTTCTGACTTTTTTGTATGCCAGATGCTTGTACTCACCTGTTACCAGGAATTTTCTTTCTGTTTCAACGGCCATCGATGTGCAACTTAACAGGCATAAAAATAGTCATATTGGTTAACAGCTAAATATTAAAACTTACTATTAATCAAATAATTTAAAGTTTTAATGTAATTTTTTTCAATGGCACGGAATTTAATTTAAATTTAGCTACCGTTTGATTATAGGACAATAACCAATGTAACATATCATGAAAAAAACGCTACTTTCTGTTATTTTCCTGTGTTCACTTGTAGCGGGAGTCATTGCCCAGGTACCACAGGGTTTCAACTACCGACGATAGCGCTTGATGCCACTGGTCATCCCCTCGACAAGGCTACCATAAATGTCAGGCTGTCTATCCTGTCAGACACTTTGGGGTTCAAGGCGTCGGGTGCCGGAACGTATGTCTGGGAAGGCATCTCAGTGTTACAACAAACTCTTACGGTTTGTTTACAGTAGTTCTTGGAACAGGAACAAGAATACAGGGTAGTGCCACGGCATTCAATCTCATAAACTGGGTTGGCACTCCTTTGTACATTGGTTCAAAAATCGCTAACGGCGGTTCATACAAGATACTTGGATCTGCAAAGATGTGAAAAGATGTACCGTATGCAATGACTTCATCAGGACTATCCTCGGGATCCAAACTATCGGTAGTAAGTGCGAATGACGCTGGAACCAGCTCTCTTCGAAGTCAAGAGAAAAGATGGGCAGACGGTTTTCGCTGTTTGTCCCGATGCTGTTAACGTGTATGTACCTAATGGTCTGAAGAGTAGCGAAAGGCGGCTTCGCTGTTGGCGGGTTCGACCAGGCAAAAGGTTATACGTCAGGGAATACCTCGGGGTCACACCCGACAGTGTCAGGGTTTATATTGACAACACCCGGCCAAGGGATCAAAAGGTGGTTTCGCTGTTGGCGGGTTTGATAATGCCAAGGGTGGCATACTTCCCAATTACTTCATGAATGTAACCGGGGCAACACAATTTGATGTCGTGAAGGGGTACTCCCCAGATACTATGGTACCTAACAAGAACGCCTTCCTCGGTGGAAACGTGTGGTTGGGTCAAAGACGGCGTGGGGGATTATTCCACCGCGCTTGGATACAGATCGATATCGATGGGCGATTATTCGCAGGCATTTGGCTACAAGGCCAAGGCATTTGGCGATTATTCAACAAGCATAGGAAAGTGGTCGGTTGCTGGTGCAAGATCGGGTGCGGGGCATGGTACAAGTACTGCCTCAAACGCTTTCGCCTTTGGTAACACCAGCGAAAGCACTTGGTGCAGATTCATATGCATTTGGTTCAGGTGCCGAAGCAACAGGTCTCAGATCGTTCGCGTTTGGATCGGTTGGGATCGATACCCTCGGTAATCCCACCTCCAACAAAAACAAGGGCTACAGGCGCCTACTCCACGGCTCTTGGCATGGGAGCTCAATCGACCAGTACAGGTTCGATGGCCTTAGGTGTATCCACCATCTTCGGGGCTGGCCTCAACCCTCTCGGGTTTGGTGGTACGGCAATTGGCAATTTTTCAACGCGATCGGTTTCAGGGCCAAGGCTTCTACAATTTATAGCACCGCTGTCGGTTATTATGCCGTGGTATATGGCGATTATGGTCATTCTTTCGGCTACAGGGCTAACGCTTACGGGAGCCTCATCGCTGGCACTTGGGTACAAAGCCCGATCCAACTAGTCGGTTGCTGTCGCTATGGGTTACAATCCTGTAGCTTCAAACACGAGCTCCATTGCCATAGGGTAAATGCCCAATCGACAGGACAAAACGCTGTTGCTATGGGTTACAGCCCGTTAGCTTCTAACACTTATGCTGTCGCCATCGGGTATTACGCGAAAGCCACAACCACTAACGCTTATTCATTCGGATATTATTCAGAAGCTGCCGGCGACAACTCGTTCGCGATAGGTATGGCCTGAATGGAGATGGGACAACCAATACCGCTTGAGACCCACAAAGACTTTCGCTACATACTCGGTTGCTCTTGGTATGGGTGCCCAGTCAACGAGAAAGGTGCTCTTTCATTCGGCGTTAACCCAACCGCTGGTGATTACAGTACAGCCATCGGATACGGACCTACATCATCCGGCACGTACAGTACAGCAATTGGTGTAAATACATCTTCGGCTGGATCCTACGCCTCAGCAATAGGTTATACAGCAACCTCTGCCGGTAGCTATTCATTGTCACTCGGGATGGGTGCACAGTCTGACAGTTCTTATTCCACGGCAGTCGGTTACTACTCGAAAGCATTGGGGAATAAATCACTTGCAATCGGTTCTCAATATTCCTATACATATTTAAGACTACGCATCAACAAGTTTACCGGTGAAATTGAATGGTACCCGGTAACTGTAAAATACAACACGGCAACATACGCGACTTCTCGCTGGCCATCGGTAATGGCAACACGGCCGAGGATGGTGGTGCGGCAATTGGTTCCAATAACAGCGCCCTTTCTCTTGGTTCGGTAGCACTTGGACATTCGAGCAGCTGGCTGACACCTCCTGCACGCAGTTGCAATCGGGTATGGCAACACTTCAAACGCCTTCCATGCATTTGCCATGGGTGAAAACCTTGTTGCACAGTCTTCAAACAGCTTCGTTGTTGGCTCTTTCAATACACCGACAGAAACAAGTTTACCTGGGTTGGGACCGATCCGATCTTCGTCGTTGGCAACGGTGATGCTACTAACGGTACTCACGATGCAATGAGGTTCTGAAGAACGGGGGCACCTACCTTTACCCTGAAAATGCCTACGCCGGTCTGAGCATTTCCAATTGTAACACTTCAACATCACCATATACTTACATGTATGGATTAATGTCGTATATACAAAGAAATAAAGTCGGTGGTGTTTATTATTCTGGCTATTTCTACGATGATAACGGAACCAATGGCACATATAATGGTGTTTATGCCGACGTAAGGACAGGTGCTTCAATCGACGTTGCTGAATATATAAATGACAGTAACGGCAACACCCAGCCTGCTGATGTAGTTGTGGCCGACCAGAACCGGAAAGAAAGCATAATTAAATCGAGTCAGCCATATCAGACTGGTGTTCTTGGCGTCATTTCCACAAATCCACACCTCACCATGGGATTTGAAATAGTTGCAGACGAGAAAACCGGTGAATTCAAGAAAGGCGTACAGGCAGCACGTCTTGCACTTACAGGCAGGGTTCCAGTAAATGTAACAGGTGAGAACG
The DNA here is from genome assembly GCA_046329885.1 of Bacteroidales bacterium. Taxonomy (GTDB): domain Bacteria; phylum Bacteroidota; class Bacteroidia; order Bacteroidales; family VadinHA17; genus LD21. The sequence continues at coordinate 80,916 of JAXLTU010000003.1, read as the reverse complement.
GTGATATAAAACCTGGAGATTACCTTACAACTTCATCGACTCCGGGATTCGCGATGAAATGGACCTTACTCGATGTTAATGCTGCTACAGATTTCAACGATCTCAAGAGAATACTTGCAGAGAATGAACGCAGGAGAAATGCTATAATCGGGAAGGCCGTTGAAAGCTTCACCGGACCTGGAAATGGCAAGATAATGGTACTTATCTCCCTGCAATAAGGGTAATAATAATAGATAAAAGAGGGCCTTCGCCCTCTTTTTTTTTGAAGGTTACCAAGCTTAGAGTATATTTATTTCTCATTTCTCACACGATGGACGTAAGGATAGAAGAAAGCTGGAAACGGAGGTTAGCTGCCGAGTTTGAAAAGGATTATTTCCTGAAGCTCGCTGATTTTGTCAGAAATGAATACAGGACAAAAACCGTGTACCCGCCCGGTCCGCAGATATTTAACGCGTTTAATCTTTGCCCTTTTGATAAGGTCAGGGCAGTTATTATTGGTCAGGATCCTTACCATGGACCTGGTCAGGCTCATGGTCTCTGTTTTTCTGTCGCCGACGGGATTGAGTTTCCACCTTCTCTTGTCAACATATTTAAAGAGATACAGTCAGATACAGGAGTTGCGATACCACGATCAGGCAATCTCGAAAGATGGTCGAGGCAGGGAGTTCTGCTTCTCAACGCCACGCTGACAGTACGTGCGCATGAAGCTGGTTCGCACCAGAGAAAAGGCTGGGAAGAGTTTACAGATGCCGCCATATTGGCACTTAACAAGGAGAAAAAGAATCTTGTATTTTTCCTCTGGGGTGCCTATGCTCAGAAAAAAGGTGAAAACATAGATGAATCAAAACATCTGGTCCTGAAATCCGTACATCCCTCTCCCCTGTCTGCCTCAAGGGGGTTCTTCGGGAACAGGCAATTCAGCAAATGTAATAACTATTTGATATCCAGCGGCCAGGAGCCAGTTAACTGGTAATTATAGCCTCGCAACTGCCCCCGATACTGTATCAAAGAGATCCTGGTATTCCTCAAAACCTACCGAGATCCTGAGCATACCGGGTTCAGGATATTTGGCACCCCAAACGGATTCCACGGGCATTATAATTGTCTCTGGGTCTCCAAGTGTTGGGATCAGCTTAATTTTCTCTGCAACAAGACTTATGAATCTATCGCGCTTATCCCTTTTCTCATCACTGGTTCTTCCTGCAAAATCAACAGTTATCATGGCCCCGAACTGTTTCTCCCCGAAAAGGCTCACTGCCTGCCTGTGAGTTTCATGGGACTGCAGACCGGGAAAGAAAACCTTCTCGATGGCCCCGTTACTGCTTAACCATTGTGCAAGACGCGAGGCATTCTCGCATTGTTTATCAAACCTTAACCTGAGTGTTTTAATCTGGGTTGTCAGTCTGTAGGCTTCGTCCGGTGAAAGCATATGACCCACGAATTTACGGTATTCAATGGCCTGTTTCATCAATTCCTGATCGTTGCCACACAACACGCCGGCTGTAAGGTTTCCATGTCCTGAAAAATACTTGGTAGCACTGTGGATTACAATATCGGCGCCATCTTCAAGTGGTCTGTAAAGCAGCGGGGTAGCAAAAGTATTGTCAATTATTACCCTTGCTCCATGTTTTTTTGCCAGTTTAATGACTGATGGTATATCCGTCACTACGAGCAACGGGTTGGAGACTGTCTCAGCGTAAACAAAAGCTGGCTTGAGTTTGATCAGCAACTCCTCGAATTTTTTCAGATCATATGTTCCGTTCTCGGGCGAAAAGCTATGCACATCAATACCTCTTCTCCTTTTCAGGACCGATTCAATGAATGAAATTGTACCTCCATAGATTTCAGTGAAGAAAAGCCATGGTCTGGGGTTCTGTGCTTCCTGGAAGACCGATACGGCAATGTCAATAGCCGACATACCTGTTTGGGTAAGAAGTGCCCAATTGCATTTCTCAACCTTCATCACTTCCTCTTCTGCCGCTACAACAGTCGGGTTGCGATATCTCGAGTAAATATACAAATCTGGTTCCCTCTGGTGCTCAGTTTCATTTTTGAATACACCCGAAGTTGTCCCCGCGTCAAACAACTGGAACCCCGAATCGCGGTAGACAGGCATCCTTGAACTATTTATTTTTCTCTCTTTCATTTTTCCCCCTTTTAATCGTGTTAACTATAGAGTATGGACTGAAATCGTAATAGTACAAAAATCTATCGATCAACTCTCCGGCAAATACCAGGAGAGTCAGGACAAGAGTAAAACTAACCCTCCCAGATACCAGAGAAATTGTGGCAACCAGAAGAAGCGCAAACCTTATAAAACGAATCGGGAAGGGATATGAGTCATAACCTTTTCCAAGCATATTCGTGAAAATCAGGATAATTTTCAATATTGCCACGAAAGCAAACGGGAGAATTGATTTCATCAGGAGAGCGGTTAATAGCAAACCTGTTAACAGGGTCTGGCCACTATGCAGGTGAAAGGCTTTATTACCTGAGGTGCTGGTGTAAATATCGTCAACCAAAAACAATAGCAGGAAAGCCGAGATCTGTAAAAGGATTGAGATTGCCGGTAAACCTGTAATTGAAAATATCAGCTGCAAGAGCAGATAGAGCAGAAAGCCGGCTATTTCCCTGCTTAAGGCTGATGTACGGATCCCCGATAGAGCTCTCCAGGCTCTAAGGGGTTTTCCAAGGTGAAGAAGTGAAACTGGCCCTGCTGCAATAGCTATTATTAGCCCGGCTAGACTGAAATATTTATCTGCCGACTCGATACCGGCCATGGTAAATGAAGCAGAAACGGCAAGCAGGAATGTGAACACCACGAGGCTCCATTCATTTGTAATTCGTTTGACAGGGCTATTGACTTCCATTCGTCTTGTTGGCTCTGGTATCTCCTTAACGACTGAAGGGGTATACGTGGCTTCAACAAGCATTGAAGGGTTGTTCCCTTTTTCCGGGAACCATTCATGCGTGGAGTTGCTGACCTTTTCAGTTATTAATCCGTATGACAAGGCCCCGGTCGGACACGCGGCAGAACATGCAGGTTCAGGGTATGATGCCAACCTGTCGTTGCAATAGTGGCACTTTTCTATAATGCCCAGTGCTTCACTAAATTTGGGAGAATCGTATGGACAGGTCCAGGTACAATACCTGCAACCTATGCATGCTCCCGGATCCGTCAGAACAGCTCCTGTATTAATGTCAAATCTGAAAGCAGATGCCGGACATCCTTTCTGGCAAGATGGTTCTTCACAATGGTTGCAGGCCATTGAAATATTTATAACAGGATCGGGATAGTAACGGTTGCTATTATTTGAAAACACTGTTCGGACCCTGGTCTCCCAGCCATTTGCCAGCATACATGCCGCGCTGCAGGACCTGCATGCAACGCATAATGCCGGGTCAAATATGAATCCTTTCCTGTCAGTCATTCAACTTAACTATTTCAACCCTGTTTCCATGAAAAGCTGCTCCATGACGCTATATCTGTTTCCCTGGCAGATGTCAGTGTATTACCTCCACCTCCATCTGCAAGCCAGATTCCGTTATGCAAAACAACGAGACCCTTGCCCAGTCTTCCTGTTATTCTTACCCGTGTTACTATGCTCCCGAGATCATTGAAAACTTTTATCATGTCATCGTCGGAGAGAAGCCTTTCTTCTGCATCATCAGGCGATATCTCTAACGCGGTGCAAATCAGTATTCATCTTTATCACATTCAGGTTACCGAATTGTGAATGAATCCGGCCCGCGCCATTAGGGACATGAGAGACAAGAGGATATTTTGATGATTTTTCGCCGGATTCAAGAGGCATGTATCCCGGGAGAGGAGGCAGTCCCCACTTTTGTGCAACCGTATTGCAGTATAACTCTATCTTACCTGATGGGGTATCAAAAACCATGTCCTCGTATGCTATCGCCTGCAATCCGGGAGCGAGCACAGGACCTTTTTTCAGATCATCAAGTGTAAGCGAAGAATAGTTCTTTATCCTGTTTTCGAGCCACTTCTCGGTGTTATCATTCCCCGGGGGAGGCAGTAGATTTTCATCTATATCAAGTCCAAGATTGCTGGCAAGGTGCCAGTATATGTCTCACTTTCAGGCATGATGCTGCCGGAAGGCTCCACCACTTTTGGTTTGAACTGGACGTAAGGAGACCAGTATGATCCGATAATATCTGATTGCTCGAAGATGTCTTTAGCGGGAAGTATTACATCTGCAAGTCTGGCCGTGTCAGTAATGAACTGGTCAACAACGACCGTGAATCCAGATCTTTTAAAGCTTCCTTCACGGCATTTGAATCAGGAATCTGCAGGACCGGGTTTGCCCTCTCGACCCAAATAAAACCTATATCAGGACCCTTTGTTCCGGCAACATCCTTTCCAAGTGTTGCCATTGAGATCACCCTTCTGAAAGGATAATCATTATCCTTATCGGGATAATAGGACAAGGGCTCTTTCGGCACATCGTAGATATAGCTCTGCAGGTTGGCATAATTAAACCCTGAGCCTTTTTTCCGAGGTTACCGGTAATAATTGCAAGCGAAAGCAAGGATCTGATAGTCTGACCCCCGTTTGTATAGCGCTGGAGCCCGTAACCCGGGATGAAGGTAACCGGGCTACCTGTTGCAATCAGCCTGGCAAGACTCATATCTCTTCAGCCGGGATACCGCATATGGACCCAGCTTCTTCAGGAAGAGGAAGTGATGATTCTGAGAATTCTTTGAATCCTAATACATTTTGCTTTATAAATCCGATATCAGCCAGTCCTTCTCTGATTATAACACCGCAACAGGCAAGTGCTAAAACCGCGTCAGTACCAGGTATCGGCCTGTAATGAATATCTGCCTTATCAGCCGTAGGTGTCCGTCTTGGATCTATTAGAATCACCTTTGCTCCTTTCTTCCTTGCACTGCCGATGAAAGCCATTTCCTGAATATTCGTCTCCGGCGGGTTTTTGCCCCAGATAACTATGGTGCTTGCATTTGCAATGTCCCATGGAACATTATGTTTCACCGATCCGAGCGTCAGACGGACGGCCTCAAGGCCCGCCGGCCAGCACAGGTTACCATAGGTTGTTGTCACCCCGCCAAATGCTTTCCAGAAGAAATATCCTGTATCATTTACGAGCCCGGAATTTCCGCTCCCCTTGATCCACAAAACGGAATGTGAACCATGTTTGTCCCGGGCATCAGCCAGCTTTGTAGCGATGAGACTCAGTGCTTCACCAGATGAGATCGCTTTGAATGATCCATCTTCTTCCTGAGCAGTGGCGTTAATATTCTATCCGGGGAGCTTGATCGTTCTACATAGGCCTGACCCTTGATGCATGGTCCTTCAGGAGTTGCCAGGTTTCCCTGGTATGGAAGAATAGCCTTTATAATATTATTCTCAACCTGTACTTTAAAAGAGCAGGTACTATAACAATTCCGGGGACAGGCTGTGATAAATTCTTTCATTGACAGGTCAGTTATGCAAATGTATCAAATATGTAAAAAAGAAAGAGGCTCTGGGCCTTCCAACACAAACTAACCTAACTAACCATAACAGTTCAAACGAACAATTACAACAATTAAACAGGTGTTGAATAAAAATGTTCAGCACCATGGTAATATTTTTTTGAAAAAAGCTATTCGAGGGGCGCGTCGAGTATTACATTACTGATTTCCAGCTTTTTCTGGGCATCACTTTTTATAAAAATTTCATAAGTGGCTTTTACCTTGCCCAGGTACTGCATGTAAGTGTAAATCGCGGTATCTGTCTTGTAAACCTGTCCGTTTATAACAGCATATATGTTTGCTTTCGGGTAAGCTTTCTCGAACCTGAAATAATCGGTCGTTGAAACTCCAGGTAAATTGCCAAATTCATGTTCACCGCCCCAGTGCTTATTTTAAGACTGGTCATGTTGGAGGTAGAAAGGTTACGGATCCTGATATCGGTGGGACCAAGTGGTTCTTTTCCAACCTTCTTGCATGAAAAGGCAAGGGCGAGAACCACGAGTAAGATAATTAGTCTCTTCATGGTCAGAATTATTGGGTTACTAATCTGACCAGAAAGATAATAAAATAGTTGCAGTTATCTTAAATCTTTTCGTAGCTGTTCAGAGGTATCCATCCCTTGTTGCCATCCGGAAGACGAACCTCCGTCCACTCGCCCACCTGGTCGCCCACTACTACTTTCGATCCCTCGTGTAACACGAAAAGGTCATTGCCACTTTCATCCGGCGAACTTTTCCCATTTACAACAGGGGTAAATATAATCGCCTCTTTGCATATTATTCACCAGATGCTTGTTACGTGACGAGAACGCGAAGGACGAAATGCTGAGAACTGCCATAAAACAGCTACCCAGAAGGCTATAACCTTGATCCTGTATGCTGAAGTGAAAAAGAAAAATGCAAGGATGAAAAGAAGAAGAATGAATGAAGTAATACTCACAAGAGCCCAGGCATCGGATCGCAATGAAAGAGAGGCGAAGTTATACCATTCAACAAAGAAGACGTCCGGTATTCCCGTAAACTTGTCCACTACACTCTGCCTGGCAATCTGCAGGTTGTAACGAATGTCCTCGCTTCCGGGCTTTAGCAGCAATGCCCGCTCGTAAAACAATATTGAACCCGGGATATTTTTAAGCTTATAATTCACGTTCCCAATATTGTAGAGAAGATCCGCCGATCTGTAACCTTCATTATAAAGTTTCATCCAGGTGTCAACAGCTGCTTCAAAGTTACCGGCAGTATACTGTTCAACACCGGATTTAAACTTGTCAGCAGCTGTGTCCTGCGCGACAAGAGCTGTTGACAACGAATTGATAATAACGAGAAGAATAATCACTGACCTCTTCATTTCTTAGCTGATTAAGTTTTCAAGTGAACTTATTATCCCGGATGCTTTTGAATAGATCTCGCTTGCCCCGCCAGAACCAGTGGATGGAGCGAATCTGGCATACTCACACTGGTCGAGGATACCGGTCAGGTCGTTAATCAAATCTTCACCCACACCTTTCTTCCCAAGAGCCTCAGCGGCATTAACACGTGTCAGTTCACCAAGCGGAATGCTTAATTTGTCGGAGAGATAGCCCCAAAGACCTTTAAGTATTTCCTCGTGAAAGCGGTCGACTGTACCTGATTTAAGACACTTATCCGCTTCCCTCAGTCGTTTAATAGCAACCTTGGCGGCCTTCCTGTTCCTGACCAGAGATATGTCAGAATTTCTTCTTACATGTTCTCTCCTGACAAATAACACGCCCAGGAATACTAGCAGCGAAAATCCATAGATGACAAGGAATGATCTTTGTGAGATGAGATAATTACCTGCCTTGAATAAGCTGCCTGATGTCTTCCTGATAAATCTGATGTCCTTGCCAAGATACTTCACATCTTCCCTCGCCACACCGCTGAAAACAGGCTGCTGCTCGGTCTCTCCCCCTTTCCTGACATAGAATTTAAATTCTTTTGAGGTAAGGGTTTCATATTGTCGTGAAGAAGGATTGAAGAATGTGTATGTTACCGGTGGTATAGAATATTCGCCGTTATGCCTTGGAATAAGAACATATTCGAATACCTTCTGTCCCGATACCCCGCTTGCAGAATAATTAATATTATCAGATACTTTAGGATCATAAACCTCCACATCTGCGGGAAATTTAATTTCCGGAGGACTGGCAAGCTTCAGGTAACCTGATCCGGTAACAGTTATTCTGAAATTGAGCGCGTCATTAACATTAACGGTATCATGATTCAGGTTGGCTGACATTTCAATCTTGCCTACAATACCAGAGAAATCAGCTGGTCTGTTACCGGGTAGTGGCTTAACCTTTAACCTTACGGGCTGACTGACGACGGCTTTTGGAACATTAGTGTACGTTGCAAAGAAATCGCCAAAAAAAGGATCTGTCTGACCGCTCCGTTTCTGAACCAATGCGGTTACCTCAATCTTGTCAATCGTCAGATCTCCCGCAACCTGTGGAAAAAGAACAAGCTGTTGTATAATACCTGTTCCATAAATCATCCCGTTAACATTTTCCCGGCGCAATGAATTTAATGGTGGAGTTTTTATGTCCTCCTTTAGGAAGCTGTTAAACGAAGGATATTTGAGATCATTAAGACTTGATATATCAGTCCTCGTGTAGAGTTTAACACTGGCAGGGACCGGTTCTCCTACAAATACTTCATCCTTGCCAAGAGTGAGTCTTAAATATATATCCGAGGCAGGCTGATTATCCATGGCTTCAGTGTTGCCCGCTCCACCTGGAGGATTTGTCCCCTGGGCAGCCTGACCAGTAGAAATAACTTCTATTCTTATCGAGTCGGATTTAAACTCTTTGTTTTTAACTTTAATGGAGGCAGGGCCAAGTACATAGATCCCTGGTTTCATGGCCTGGAGATAATAAACGTAGCTATAGGAAGTCTGCTGCGAATACCTCCCGTTAATTAACTGTGTACTCGAACTGTAAGAGGTCTGGGGACCCATCAATTTGTAAAACCCCGTGAATGCGGGCGCGGTAAAGTCTCTCCCTTCCGAGTTGATTGTCCACGATATAGTAAATTGTTCTCCCTCGGAAACAACACCAGGATACTCTGCCGAAAGTTGGATATCCTGTCCGGACAATACTGCCGGCAACAGGATCATTAATGACTTTAATGCAAGTAATTTCTTTCGCATCTTACCAGTTAATTGTAGTTCTGACTTTTTCACCGGCAACCTTTGCCTGCTTGACCTTCTCCTGTACTTTCTTTTCATCATTTGCCAGGGCATCCAGCAGTCTTTTCGCATCTTCCTTTGTCATTCCCTGCTGTTGCTGTTGTTGCTGCTGTTGCTGCTGTTGAGGATTTGGTTTGTTCTGCTGATCCTGCTTGTCCTGCTGGTCCTTGTTCTGGTCCTGTTTGTCCTGCTTCTGATCCTTCTGATCCTTCTGATCCTTTTTGTTTTGATCGTCCTTGTTATTTTGCTGCTGCTGCTGTTGCTGCTGTTGCTGCTGTTGTTGCTTCTTTAACTGATCCTGAGCATATGCAAGGTTAAATTTTGCCTCCTTGTTATCCGGATTTAGCTTGAGTGAGTTCTTGTAGGCATTAATTGATTCTTCGAGTTTATTGCCCTTCAGAAGTGAATTACCAAGATTATAATAACCGTCCGATTTCCTGTTTTTATCGGTTACAACATCAATGTTCGATTTGAATTGTTTTGAGGCATCCTCGTACTTATTCTGCTTGTACAGGGCGTCTCCAAGGTTGAACTCAGCATCACGCGAAAATTTATTTTTATCTAGCGCTTTCCTGTAAGAAAGCTCCGAATCAGGAAATTTTGAATCTCTGAACTTGCTGTTTCCCTGTCGTATATATTTTTTGTCGGGCTGAGCATGGCCCGGTATTGAACCCGAAAGCAATACAATCAGCATTAATGTCTTAATTATCGTACTCCTGGAAAAATCAAAATTATTCATGGTTAAATCTTGATTTTAAATAGTTTCAATCCCCTGAGTCTCCTGTTCTTCTTTTCCATAATCATGAAATCGATCAGGAGGAACAGTATGCCTGCTGCACAGAATATCTGGAACTGGTCATTATATTCAGTGTAAACAGTACCCTCTATTTCCTTTTTCTTAAGTCTCCCGATATCGTTATAAAGCTGTTCAAGCCCGATATTTGAATTGCTGGCACGAATGTATTTGCCATTAGTTACGGAGGCTATTTCCTTCAGCACGTTCTCGTCAAGCCGGGTAATAACCGTATTCCCATCTTTATCCCTGAGGTACTCGTTACTTGCATCAGAGCCGACTGAAATCGGCACACCTTCTGGTGACCCGATTCCAATTGTGTAAATCACAATCCCGGCTGCCGCGGCTTCCCTGGCCTTAGCAACAGCATCATCTTCATGGTTCTCACCGTCGGTGATGAGGATAATAGCCCTGCTCTTTTCAGTGCCCTGGCTGAATGACCTCATGGCAAGGTCTATCGCTGATCCGATTGCTGTTCCCTGTACCGGAACCAGATCGGGTCTTATTGTCGAGAGGAACATCCTGGCTGAAATGTAATCAGTTGTGACCGGGATTTGAGTATAAGCATCACCAGCGAAAACTATGAGTCCGATTTTATCGTCGGTAAGATTCTCGACCAGTCGCGAGATTGCCTGTTTGGCCCTTTCGAGCCTGTCTGGCTGAATGTCCTTCGCCAGCATGGAATTACTTACATCAAGTGCTATTATTGCTTCTATTCCCTTTCTTTTCACTTCCTCGAGCTTTGAACCAAACTGTGGTCTTGATACCGTAAGTATGAGGAAGATAAGTGCAAGCAGCCAGAAAACGAGTTTCAACACGGAACGAGCAGGCGAGATGTCAGGCATTAGGCGTTCCACTACAACCTGATCTCCAAGCCTTGCGAGAGCTTTATTCCTCCTGTAATTATTGAAAATCCAGATTGCAACAACCAGCGGCAAGAGTAGTAACAGGTATAGGTAATCAGGATTGGCAAATCTGAAAAGTTGCATATACTATTCCTCCTAAGCCAGATTTTTCATTAGCAATACTCTCGAAATAATTTCAAAAATGAACAGAGCAAGGGCAATGACCGCGGCGGTTAAGAATCTCTCCTCCTTTACTTTGAATTGTCTTACTTCGATCCTTGACTTTTCAAGTTTGTCAATGTCATTATATACCTGCACGAGCTTTTCATTATCGGTAGCCCTGAAGTATTTCCCGTCAGTCATTTTGGCTATCTCTGTTAAAATTCCTTCATCGATCTCCACTTCCATTTGTTGCATCCTGACACCAGAGGGTGTTTGAACTGGCATATCAGCCACACCTCTCGTTCCCACTCCGATAGTATAAACTCTTACCCCGTAGGTTTTGGCAATTTCCGCTGCTGTAAGCGGAGCAACAATACCCCTGTTGTTAACTCCATCAGTAAGCAAAATTATGACTTTGCTTTTCGATTTAGAGTCTTTTATCCGGTTAACTGCAGTCGCGAGTCCTTCACCTATAGCTGTTCCATCTTCTATCATACCGCTCTTCATCTCCCTTAACATGTTTATAAGAACAGCGTGATCGGATGTTACCGGACATTGCGTGAAGCTTTCGCCGCTGAATACAACAAGGCCTATCCTGTCGTAAGGTCTGCCACTTATGAACTCGGTGGCGACATTCTTGGAAGCTTCCAGCCTGTCGGGCTTGAAATCCCTGGCAAGCATTGAACCTGAGATATCGAGTGCCAGAACAATGTCGATACCCTCGGTAGATGTATCCTGGTAACTCTCGTTTTTCTGGGGGCGGGCAAGGGCAATGATAAGCAAAAGAACAGCTGTAACCCTCGCGCCAAAAATAACATGCCGCAACCAGTGACGAAACGACCTTGGAGCCTCACCAAACTGCTCGTTGCCGGCAACTGAAAGAGTCGGATTTGATTTCCTTTGCCTGAAAATATAGTACGCGATAATACCGGGGACTAAAAGTAACAGGTATAAAAAACCCGGATCAGCAAAAGACAGACCTCTCATCTTCCTTCCTCCTTTCCTTCTTTTATTTCCGTCGCTGATTCTATTGCTGTCTCTATCATTTTGGTCTCATCAACATATTTGATGCTGTTCTGGAAACTGTCCTCGTTCTCGGAATTTTCAGGCACGTACTTGGCAAATTTCACGAGATCTGCGCCAGTAAGTAAATTCCTTAGAATTTTAAGGCTGTCATCATTAGGCACTCCCGCTTTCTGCAGATTATAAAGTGTTTCTGCGGTGGTCAGTTCAAGTGAGGGAACAGCATACCTGTTCTCAATATACTGCCTCAAAATGTCGGTGAGTCTTGAATAATAAAGCTTTGTATCCCCTTTCTGCCATAATTGTTCCGCGTTAAGCTTCTCAAGTTCACGGAATGCTATCACGTGAGCGGGTTCGAGAATAGTCTTTTCAATAATCTCACCCTTTGACTTCCTGAGTTTTCTGACCAGCTTTATTGCCAGCCATATCGCGGCAGCCAGAACTATCGCGGCAAGGACCCATGGAAGTATTTCTCCAACAGTTATCGGTGCTTTATATGGACCAACTATATCAAAAATTGCAGAAGATGTATCAGCAGGCGTGATATTTACCCTTGTAACTTCAAGAGGGGTATAATCTGAATAGAACCGTTTCACCTGGTTGTTGCCAACTATTTCGGCAAAGTAAGGCTTGACGTTATAAAAACCTGAATCGAAACATGTTACCAGATACTTGTGTACTATTCTCGTGAAACCATTTGAAAGGACTGTCGTATCTGATATAGGTCCGGAAAGTATCTCTATCTTGCTCTCGAGAGAGTCTTTAAGGACGGGAGAAGTAACAATATAACCGGCCGGCTTTTCTATAGTTACGGTATAGTGGATCTGATCGCCGATAAAAATCTTCGAAGTGTCAAAGGCGGCCGTCACCTTAATATCCTGGGCGCTCATGGCCTGGGACAACAGGTGGATAGAAAAAATGAATATAAAAATCCTTTTCATCTCTGCTTAAAGAATCTTACCAGTGGTTTCACGTAATCTTCCCTCGTACTTATTCCTGTATAATCTACCCCGCATTTGAGGAAGATAGTCTCGAGTGTTTCGTTATGATTCTTCCACCATGTCGAGTAGATTTCCCTGACACGTCTCGAGGAGGAGTCTATCCATTTTTCCTCACCTGATTCAGGATCAAGAGTTCTGATCATTCCTACATCAGGTAGTTCCATCTCGAGAGGATCATAAATTTTTATTGCTCCGATATCATGTTTATTTGAAGCTATCCTTAATGATTCTTCAAAAGATGGAAGTCTGAAATCAGAAATAATGAATGCCGTTGCCCTTTTCTTAAGTGCATTGGTAAGGTAACGCAGGGGTTCATTAAGGTCAGAACCTTTACCTGAAGGTTTATAATCTATCAATTCCCTGATCACTCTGAGAATATGGCTTCTTCCTTTTTGTGGTGGGATGAATTTCTCAACACGGTCGGTGAAAAAGAGTATGCCAATCTTGTCGTTGTTTGAAATTGCCGAAAAGGATAGTACAGCAGAAATCTCGGTGATAAGGTCACGTTTGAAGTTAACAGATGATCCGAAATTTCCCGAGCCGCTGACATCGATCATCAGCACTACTGTTAATTCCCTCTCCTCCTCGTATACCTTCACGTACGGGTGATTAAACCTTGCTGTTACATTCCAGTCAATGTTCCGAACATCATCACCGTACTGGTATTCCCTTACCTCGCTGAAGGCTATCCCGCGGCCCTTGAAAGCACTATGGTACTCACCGGCGAATATATGCCGGCTAAGCCCCCTGGTCTTTATCTCGATGCGCCTAACCTTCCGTAATAACTCAGTCGCTTCCACTTTCTGACTTTTATTCTTTCTGCGTGATCGTTATGTTGAACGACCATTCTTCTTCCTTTAACTCTATCAAATACTGTCTGCCGTTCTTCTGCTCGATCCAAGCGTTATCACCATTCCTTGGAAATTTTCCATCCAGCTCCTTAACCTTAAGCCCTTTCAGGCTCTTATCACAAATCAATCTCACGCTTTTGCAAACCGAGTCAGGTGTAAGAAAGAAGAGCAAGGTCTGCATTTCATCCCTGTCTGCATATTTAAGGTACTTGAAAGTGCTGTTATTCGTGAATGTCTGGAATAACATGTCCTTGTGCTTGTCTTTCATTACCTTTCTGATCTCTTTTTCTCCCAGCCCAATATAGTTCTGGGCGTTAGCGCTAATAGCAAAGGCAATGGTGAATAATAGCAACACTAATCTGGCAGTCTTCATGCAGTTTTGGTTTAGGGAACTTCGGTAGTATTAAGTATTTCTGAGATGATCTGATCGCGTGTTATATTTTCTGCCTCAGCCTCATAGGTGAGTCCTATTCTGTGCCTCATCACATCAGCACAAACTGCCCTGACGTCTTCGGGTATCACGTATCCCCTTCTCTTTATGAAAGCATATGATTTAGAGGCGATAGCCAGGTTTATTGAAGCTCTTGGCGAGGCTCCGTAAGAAATAAGATTTCTGAACTGTTTCAGTCCTGCTTTCTCGGGATCCCTCGTAGCGAACACGATACTCAGGATATAGTTCTCGATCTTCTCGTCCATGTAAACTTCCTTAACCGTATTCCTTGCCCTGATGATGTCTTCAGTCCTGAGCACAGTTGAAGGTGATGGAAATACCCTGGCAAGGTTTTCCCTTACTATGCTTCTTTCTTCTTCCATAGTAGGGTAACCTATTATTACCTTCAGCATGAATCTGTCAACCTGGGCTTCAGGCAGCGGGTAAGTACCCTCCTGTTCTATGGGGTTCTGAGTTGCCATTACAAGGAAGGGTTCATCAAGCTTATAGGTTGATTCACCTATAGTTATCTGTCTCTCCTGCATGGCTTCAAGAAGAGCACTCTGAACCTTTGCCGGTGACCGGTTTATCTCGTCAGCCAGGATGAAGTTGGCAAATACAGGTCCTTTCTTCACAATAAACTCCTCCTTCTTCTGGCTATAGATCATTGTCCCGACCAGGTCGGCAGGAAGAAGATCAGGGGTGAACTGTATCCTGCTGAAACGCGCATCAATAATACCTGATAAAGATCTTATTGCCAATGTTTTCGCGAGGCCAGGTACTCCCTCGAGAAGTATGTGTCCATTACCAAGTAGCCCGATCAAAAGACTGTCGATCAAATGACGCTGACCGATAATCACCTTGTTCATTTCCATCCTGATAATGTCGACAAATGCACTCTCTTTTTCGATCTTCTCATTTAGTGCCCTGATGTCTGCTGTCTGCTCCATTGCTTAAAAATTTAGCTTCATGTATAATAATATCTGTCTGACTCTACCTATTGATTAAGTGATGCAAAAGAAAAATGCAAATCTGAAAGGTTAAGTTAAGGTTTGTTAAATTTATGTTAAATGGTTTGGATTGTACCCGTTCACCCTTTCACACTGTAACTGTAAACGGATTCCAGCTGAAGTCTGATCGGGCCGAGCTCCTTACTGCCAGGATCAGGATCAATGGAAGGAACGAGGTATCAACAATCCGGGTCAGCATCACTATCGGCAATGAAATTACAGCCAGGTAGAAAACCAGCCTGAACCATATAGTCCATTGTTTCCTGAGTATTAGCGCAAGTAATGCCGGGAGTATGAATGGATTGAACCATAGCATGTTAAGATTAGTATGCAGTTCAATATGATCCGTGAAGAAATTGAAAAAGATCATCATAACGGCAAGCACTGAGAAAAGCAGGAAAATAAAGATATCTATGTAGTTGATGATCGCTGATGATTTTAATAATGAAGAAATAACAACTATAATGACGAGTATCAATCCGAAAACAAAATCGGGAAGCAGATAGAAAGGGGTTTTAACAACCTGATCCTCGAAGCTGAGCAAGGTGGCAGGTGATTGGAGCAAGGGGATCATTCTCCTGTCACGGTTAACTACCGCGCTGCTCAGGTTTTCTTTCATCTCGAGTGGAAGGAACATGCGTTCCCTGAACTTGGCCTTTTTAGTTGCCGTCATTCCCATGAGCATGTCTACCCCGAATTTCACCCAGGGGAACTGTTTCTGGTATTCATCAAGCAACTGGTTGTATGAAGGATTCTTCTGTTCCTCCGGAGGATAGATGAGCTTATCTCCTACTGCCATCTCGATAAGGTCTCTTATCCTGGTGGAACAATTGTCATAGAAAAAGTCATACCTGTAGTACTTGTTTTGCTCCTCGAGGTTTACTGAAATAAGATAGAGCAGTTGTTTTTTCTCGGCAGGTTCCAGGTTTATCCTTTGTGAATAAACGGACCTGTTCTCGAGCATGTACTCCTGCATGAACCTGTCGTAAGAGGTATCATCAAGCATGTAATTAAGTCTTCCCTTTGCAAATTTCCAGGCAAAATGTGGTGTACTGAAATCAAAAACACCCCAGTTATATACTACATCAACATTGGCTGATTCGATTGTGACCCTGATAGCGCTGTGGCCATAGATGGAATACAACGCTGTACCCGGGGCACAGGTTATCATGTAGATAGTCGTGTCGCTCTTGACCTGTGAAAAAAGGCTGCTGATGGATACGAATAAAAGAAACGCGAAAAGAGCTGATTTCTTCATCTTTGAACTTTTTGTAAACCTAAAATAATTTCACGAGAATGTAAACAAATACCCGGTGTAATTGTGTTTATAACTTGAACACTAAATTATATCAAGGAAACATATAATTTGTACTTTTAAACATCAAAAAAAATTAACAAAATCATTACATGAAGAAACTGAGAAAAATACTACTGGCTGCAGTCATTATCATGTGTCCATCGCTTCTCATGGCGCAGAACTGGATGATGGCTCAATCATACACCATGATGGTGATAGACAGTATTATGGGTGACATTTATGATTCGACGGCAACTCTGAAAGATTTCGAGATTGAATCGTTCTATTACGACGAGGATGATGAATCTTACAGCATTGACTTCAATTTCACTGTCGTTGAAGATGGCAAGGAAACAGTAGATTCTTATAATCTGGCAGTGGCACTTACAGGAGGGATGGCGATGGTGGATGACGATATTCTTTTTTTCGAAATTTATGATCTGCCCGACATGTCTGAAAATGTCTTTATTCATAATACAACAGATAGCAAAATCTCATTTTCACTCTCGTGTGATGATAATAGTTTCAGCACCTTCAGCCTTGGTCCGAACGAGTATAACAACTATTCGTGCGATGAAGGCAAGACATATATTATCATTGTTACAAGGGTTGACGGTAAAGAAACCGGGAGGGTGCATTACCAGCTGGATAACAAGCAGGGATACAAGGTAAAATATGACACTGAAAATCAAAAATTTGAGGTTTATACCGATAACCAGATAGTACCCAGGCCAAAAGAAGGAGATAACTAGAAACTTCTTTCGGCCTGATATCAGAATATCATGAAAAAAATTGTTCCATTTATCTTCTTCCTGCTACTGTCATCAATAGTCTCGGGTCAGCAAGGCATCGGGACCTTTAGTGATCCTCCCAGGGAATTCACGGTGATGCCTTTCTGGTTCTGGAATGACACCCTCAAGGACAATGAAATAAGAAGGCAGATAGCGGATTTTGATGAGCATGGCGTCTTTGGTTTCGTGATCCATCCAAGGATTGGACTTCCAGGTAATGTAGGATGGTTATCAGACAAGATGATCGGTTCGATGCGGGTTGCAATAGAAGAAGCGGCCAGGCGAAACATGCGTGTAATCCTGTACGACGAGGGTATGTACCCTTCAGGATCGAGCAGCGGTCAGGTTGTTGCAAGGAACCCGGCACATGCCGCCCGCGGTCTGGCTAAGGTCGACATAAAAAAAGGCACTGAGTTCAGCCTTCCTGAAGGGACCAGGCTTGTTACAACCATTACAAGAAAAAATGGTGACAAGGTGGCTATAATAGAGAGGAAATCCGGCGGGGTGATCAGAGGCATTCATTACATTGGTGAAGGAAGCGGGAAAATGACAGAAGAGAATCCACCCGCTGGAGATATTCTTAACCCGGAGGCAGTGACGAGTTTCATAGACCTGGTTTACGAGAAATTCGCTAAAGAGTTTGGAAGCCATTTTGGGAAAACAATCATCGGTATTTTCACCGACGAGCCATCTCCTCTAGGAAGAAGCAGTGCAAGGGGTGTAATAGAAGGCAATGCCGACATATTACCACAGATCAACAAAATAGTCGGCTACGACATAAAACCTTTCCTTGCAGATCTATGGTACAGCGATACACCCGAGTCTGCCAAACACCGGGCTGACTATCACAGGGCAATAAACATCTGTCTCGAGAACAATTACTACAGGAGGCTTGGTGAATGGTGCGGCAAGCATGGTATTTCACTTGTCGGGCACCCGGCAGGTTCAATGGATATCGGGACAGAAAAATACTTCCAGATCCCTGGTCAGGATCTGGTGTGGCGCTATGTCGAACCGGGTCCAAAGGCGATCGAGGGCCAGCATTCCACGATGGCGAAGTGTGCCTCAAGCGCGATGACACATCTTGGACTGAGAAGAAATGCAAACGAGCTTTACGGTGCTTATGGCCACGATCTGTCGTGGGAAGAAATGACCTGGCTTGCCAACTGGTGCTTCGTGAGAGGACAGAATCTCCTGATTCCACACGCCTTTTACTATTCAATAAGGGGACCAAGGTTCGAGGAAAGACCACCTGATGTCGGACCAAATTCAACCTGGTGGAACAGGTACAGGGAGTATGCTGACGCGTGCCGGCGACTGAGCTGGCTCAATTCCGACTCGAGACAGGTCTGTAACGTTGCTGTCCTGTGCGAACCAGTCTACCTCCCCTGGCAGGCACCAAAAGCGCTTTTCAGAAACCAGACTGACTTTAATTACGTGGAACTAAGGGAGATAAATACCTCAGGGGCGTGTTCTTCAGGCCGGTATTGAAATAGCAGGAATGAAATACGGGACAGTCGTCTCGATACTCTCAGGGAAATTCCTGCAGAGGTGGTACCAGTTCTGAACAAACTCTCAGCACAGGGCAGGTTGATCCTCTACGGCAAAAAATACGCCGGGTATTTCAAAACTGCCAAAGTTGCCAATAACGAGACCGAGTTAATAGCGATTATCATATGCGGACCTGTTTTGAATCCTTACCGCATCGTCTATGGGCGATGCGACATGTTATTAAAGCCGGGACTACTTACTACATACTCTTCAACGAGGAAAAAGTACAGGTAAAAACTTCAATAAAACTGACTGGTAAATCAGGTAAAATGATTTGGCTCGATCAGGTAAAAGGAACGGAAGGTAAAATCTATAATGGTGAAGAGATAAGCTTCAGTCCTTTCGAAATGAAAATATTAAAAGTCGATAATTGAGAAAGGAAAATAATGCAGGATTTTGATATCATTCACAGTCTTAAACTCTTACCCGGCATCATAATAGGGCTGACCTTGCACGAATTCAGTCATGCATGGATGGCAATGAAATGCGGTGATTATACATCCACAGAACAGGGCAGGCTGACATTAAACCCGCTCAAGCACATTGATCTCTACGGGTTTATAATGCTGATGATACTTGGATTTGGTTGGGCAAAGCCTGTCCAGTTCCGCGAGGAGAATCTAAGGAACCCCCGGCGCGATGTCATGAAGATTGCAATCGCCGGTCCCCTCTCGAATGCTATTATCGCTATTATCTTGTCAATCCTGCTGGTCATCTTTCTGAAAGTTTCCCCGGCAGGTTTTTTAAACAGGTATACAACGCTGTGGGAGATTTTCGTTTACGCGATCTTTATCAACTGGGGTCTTTTCATCTTCAACCTGATACCATTGCCTCCGTTAGACGGTTCACACATACTATTCAATCCGCTCAGGAAACACCAGAGGTTATACCAGGTCGTTTACCAGTACGGGACATGGATACTACTGGGAATTATTCTACTGAGCATCATAACCAAGATTGATCTGTTGCCAATCTCACCTGCCATTGATTTCCTGGGTAGAGGGTTCCTGAGCCTGCTTGGTTATACTTTCTAGAGAGATTTCCCGTTTAGAAACGGGATCTATCATAGAATAAACCGCGACAAATTAGTAAATTGGCATATATGTTTGCCTTCAAGTACCTATATCTGGTTCTAATTCTTCCGATGCTCACCGGGATACCCCAGCAGGAAGACAAGTATCTTGCCCAGCGCAAGGAAATGGTAAGCAAGCAGATTATCAGCAGGGGAATAAGAAACCCTTTAACTCTAAAAGCCATGCAGAAAGTGCCCAGGCACATGTTCGTGAAGCCCGAGTACCGGAGCAGGGCATACGAGGATAATCCGTTGCCTATCGGGTATGACCAGACCATATCACAGCCATTTATAGTTGCCTACATGACTGAGCTGGCAAAACCCGCGAAGTGGAAGAAAGTGCTTGAAATAGGTACGGGATCGGGGTATCAGGCTGCAGTGCTCGCGGAGATTGTTGACACGGTATTTACTATAGAGATCATACCCCAGTTAGCCAGGGAAGCTGCAACAAGACTTCGTGTGCTTCAGTTTCAAAACATTATTACGAAAACAGGCGATGTTGTGGGCGGAAGACTTCCTTCTGTATGTATGCTGCAGGCGGCTACATCGCAACTCTGGATCAGCTGGCGGAGAATGGAAGGTATCATGCCCATTGGGGCACCGTCGTCGGCTCAACAGATTGTGCTGGCTGTAAAAAAAGAACGGCAGGATTGAAAGAAGTAAACTGGCCATGGTAAGGTTTGTTCCGCTGCTCGGACAGATGATGTAATATTAAGCTACCAGATGTGGAATACTATCAGGTTCAAAAGATCAAGGAAGCGTGGGGTGGAAAGCCCTGTGATCATCCCTCGTTCGAGAAGCAATATTATTCAGATGCATTTTTGACTACCTATTGTTGTACAGTCTGCGGAGCGAAATTTACAATTGCAGAAAAGCTTCGCGTTTGAAGAAGCGAGAAATGCAAAGCAGAACCCGAAGTAGGGATGGGTCGTGTAAAATAAAAAAGAGCTGCCTGCTGACAACTCTCTCACGTGATTCCGCCGCGATTATTCAGTCGCTTGTCGCTCCTTCATGGCTCCGGTGCATTTCTTTATTTAGAACAGTGGTTCCCGCTAATTCAAAATCTTTATCATGTTTGGAATTTATCGGGTGGCACCTCGGTTCAAACATCGCGTTCAAATGCGCGGCTGCATCCTGTAAGATCGTTAATCGTGTAAAATAAAAAAGAGCTGCCTGCTGACAACTCTCTCACGTGATTCCGCCGCGATTATTCAGTCGCTTGTCGCTCCTTCATGAGCTCGGTGCATTTCTTTATTTAGAACAGTGGTTCCCGCTAATTCAAAATCTTTATCATGTTTGGAATTTATCGGGTGGCACCTCGGTTCGAACGCCCCGCGTTCAAATCGCGGCTGCATACTGTAAGATCGTTAATCGTGTAAAATAAAAAAGAGCTGCCTGCTGACAACTCTCTCACGTGATTCCGCCGCGATTCGAACGCGGGACCCACAGCTTAGAAGGCTGTTGCTCTATCCAGCTGAGCTACGGAACCATATTCCGGCTGCAAAAATACATCTTTTTTCTATTCCTGCAACCCTTGTGCTTTTTGTGTTTGCCTCCTGCTGAACATGCAGGTCAGATAGCCTTCATGAAGTTAACCAGACCTTTCATTTCGATTATCTGTTGCAACTTATCAGGAAGGGGTTCAAAACTGAAGACCTTCGTCCCGATCATTATCTTCCCATCACCGAAACTTATCTCGACTTTATCGCCCCGCCTGTAACTCTCGACTGCCTCGCGATGAACTATCAGGGCCAGACCCTGGTTAATTGACGACCTGTAGAAAATCCTGTTCACTGACTTGACAATCACCACTCTTATACCGGCATGTGCCAATCCCACGGAAGGATGTTCCCTCGAACTGCCACAACCGAAATTTTCGCCCGCTATGATAATATCACCAGGCCTTACTTCCCTGCTGAATGCCGGATCAAAATCAGCAAAGAGCAGTGGCAGTATTGCAGCAGGATCAGAGCTGAGAACATTATAAGTGTGCTTACCTGCGAACATCTGATCAGTATTGAAATTATCAACATCCGAATAATCCCAGACCACACCTGCTTTACGGTTCTCACCGGCTGGTATCTCGACAGTCTTGCTCTGGGCAGGCTGATACGGGTACTTTTCCCCGAGTGGTGACTCCCTGGGATCGGTTATAAATCCCGCGATTGCCGAACACGCGACTGTTGCTGGTGAAGCAAGGTAAATCTTCGCTTCCTTGTTACCCATCCTTCCCAGGAAGTTCCTGTTTGCAGTGGAAATAACAGTGTGACCGCTGGCAGGAATACCAAGACCTGTTCCAAGACAAGGTCCGCATGATGCTGGCAGCACGTTAGCTCCTGCCTTCAGGAAAATGCTAATTAGTCCTTCCTCGATAGCCCTCAAATAGATCTCTTTTGATGCCGGGATAATGTTCAACTGGAATCCTTTTGCTATCTTTTTATTAATCAGAATCCTGGCGGCTGCCCTTAAATCCTCTATCCTCCCGTTGGTGCATGTACCTATTAATCCTTCGTGCACAATCACTTCGCCCGCATCTGCTATTGATTTTATATTATCAACATTATGTGGTGCTGCAACAACAGGGAAAACATCGTTCAGGTCTATCTCTATCTCGCTGGCGTATTTAGCGCCATCATCTGCCCAGATTCCATCAGTTTTATTACCAATGAAAGAATGCAATACTGTATCTGATTTGAACACGGCATTTTTTGCCCCCATCTCGGAAGCCAGGTTGCATAGAGTCATCCTGTCGGAGATAGTAAGCGTTCCTGCTCCATCGCCATGATACTCGACAGACATGTAGTTCGCACCATCCGAACCAATCATACCAATTATCCACAGAGCCAGATCCTTGGCGAAAACTCCATCCCTTAGCCTGCCATGCAGGGTTATCCTGAATGACTCGGGAACCCTGAACCAGGTTTCACCCCGTTTCCATATGCCCGCCGATTCTGTCCTGTCAATCCCGGCTGCAAAGGCATTAAATGCACCTGCAGTGGAGGTATGACTATCACTACCTACAACGAGCATACCAGGCCGGGCATGATTTGCCATGAGCTGGTGACAAATACCGTTTCCAACATCATGAAAGTTCATGACATTCTGCTGATCAGCTATGTTTCTTATTTCCTGGTACTGTGAAGCCATTTTTGAATCAGGCGGAGGGGCATTATGGTCAAGTACTATCATAAGCTGACCAGGGTCCGAGACTTTAACGCCTCCCATCTTCTTAAATGTATTGAAAATGCTGGATGTGTTATCGTGAGTAAGGATGATATCCGGTCGTGCAAAAACGATTGCACCGGCTGGTGCTTTGAATATCTTTTCCGCGAATGTTTCTTTCCTCATATCAATTTGAATATTTCTATTTTCCCAGAAGACCACCTTTTGTGTAAATATTTAGCTGCACATCCGAAAAAGGCGAGGCACTTAGTGATAACCCGTTTTTAGTGTTTGTTATTATCCCTGTCTTTAAATCGATAATCACTTTATCTCCATCCTGGAGGTCAATCGATGATGTCTCATTACATGTGATAATCGGGAATGCAGCATTTATGGCATTCCTTTCATAGATTGCCCCGAACGACTCGGCGATAACTGCCTGGATGCCCAGGGAAATAAAACAGTCAACAGCCTGTTGCCTCGAGCTTCCACTACCGAAATTTTTACCGGTGAAAACAATATCTCCTTTTCCCGCTTTCCTGGCGAAATCCTCGTACCCCTTGAGGTTATCGAAGGTATATTGACCCATTTCCTTCATTTCAGTGATTGCCAGATACCTGTTATGAAAGATCATGTCGGTATCTATATTGTCTTTCCCGATTAACCATACCCGCCCCGTGAGTACCGTGGGTCTGGAAGTCAAAACATCTTTACTTGTATTGGAAGCCTGGCTGACGGGCTTTGATGCCACTTCGAAAAGGGCCGGTTTATCAGGTATCGCCGAGGGAGTTGTTATATAACCCGCAAGGGCTGAAGCGATGACAACTTCCGGTGAAATAAGCCATACATTACCTTTTCCCTGTTTCCCGGGGAAATTCCTGTTTCCTGTACTTATTGTCACCTCGCCCTGCCCGTTCTGTCCGACCTGTCCTGCTGCACATCCGGCGCAACCGGCATTGGAGACAAGAGCACCTGATTCCTTGAAGATATTAATCAAACCTTTTTCAAGGCACTTTTTCCAGATTGCGTCTGTTGCCGGGACAATCTTGAGAACAACACCAGGTGCCACTTTCCGGCCTTCCAGAAGCTTGGCTGCCCTGTGCAGATCTTCATACCTGCCATTTGTACAGCTTCCAACAAAGGCTGAATCAATTTTAAGCCCCCTGACCGTGTCAACCGGTACAGTATCATGGGGTTCACCAGGCCGGGAAACCATGGACTTAAATGTCGTAACATCAATGGATTCAGTTCTCGAGTACCTGGCATCCTCATCCGCGAACAAGGGGATGAAATTTTTCCTGGAGCGTTTACTGCAATAATCGATTACAGACTGGGATGGAGGGAACAAGATTATTATTGCACCCATTTCGGTAGCCATTGACGAGACTGTCATCCTCTCGTCAAGGGTCATTGAATCAATACAATCGCCGTACATCTCGATTGAATATCCAAGCAGTGTATTTGCTCCATAGATACCGAGGAGATTGAGAATAAAATCCTTGGCTGTAACGTCTCTGTCAAGCTTACCAGTGAAGTTTATCCTCACGGACTCGGGCACTTTAAACCATACCTTTCCATTATGCCAGGCAGCAGCTATATCCTGATCGCCCATCCCCTGCCCGAACGACCCGATTGCCCCAAGTATGTTTGCATGCGAATCTGTAGAGACTGCCGTTGATCCCGGCCAGGCATATCCCTCTTCCACCAGGAGGTGTGTACCAATGCCCGCGTCAATATCATATACCCTGATACCGTGCTCACGTGCAAAGACCCTGCAGATTTGCTGGTTAACAGCGTATTTCTGGTCAGAACCTGTTGGATTACAATCGAAGGTGAACAAGGTCCTGCCGGGGTCGTTAATTCCCAGGCCAAAATCCTTAAGATTCTTTACAACGTTTGCTCCTCCAAAATCGCGTGCAACTCTCGAGTCAATAAAGATATCCACTATCTGTCCCGGCGAGACTTCCCCGTTACCTGAATGACTTGAAAGTATCTTCTCAATAAGATTCATTTTTTCCTGGTTTAGTTTATTTTCCAAATTTGCTTCATTACCAGCAAAATCAACAATGAATCTTGCTGGTAATATCCTTAATTACCATCCTTTGCAGTCAGTTTCTCCGCTTCAGATGAGGCTTTCTGGAATACAGAGTTTTCAAAATCGGCAAGCATCGCCGCTGCTTTGGCTGGGTCCTTTTTATATATGGGAAGGTAATCTTTTTCAAGCTGGGTTGCCATTTTCATGAATTGTTGCTGTAGGTCTTCCTTCGATTTCCTTATCTGTGCTATTCTCTTCCCGTAGTCTTTGTCGGCGTATTCCGCGAGAGAAACGAAACTCCACCAGAGCATGTTGTTATTACGATCGTAAATTGAAGGGTCTCTCTTGAAATGCAGATCGAGTGCCTTAGCTGGGTCGTCCATGAAAAGTGATTCAGGAAATTGTTTAATACCAAAGTAAACAGGTATGTAGGCGTTAACGCATCCCCTGCGCGGTGCCACCCATACCCGGCCTCCAATCTCCCAGGGCAGACCAGACCGGAGCTCAGCAATAAAGGACAATTGCTGCGTTGATGAACAAATACTGAATACTTTGTTTGAATGAGGAGAACCTTTAGTGTATTCCTTGGAATCGTCTAGTTCCGTTCCCTCAAAATGATTGGAAAGTACCGGGAATATCTCCTTCATCGAGATTTTCTTAGCCGGGACAAAAGAGAACGGGAATTCATCTTTGATACTGTAATCCTTACCTGAAAGCATTTTCACGCCGACCCACATCCTGGCAATATTATCCATGTCGGAAAGGTTATTTTCCGAGGAATAAACCTTTGTGAAATTAAAGTCACCATCTTTTGCCGGATCGTACCACCCTCTTCTGATAGCATGATTAACAAGGTCTTTCGAAGCAAGAAAATTATCAGAGTCTGTCAGATCCACCTTACCGATGGTGTAATAATTCGGGATGAAAGCAACCTGGTCGTCAGGAACCCTCCGGGCAACCCAGTTCTTACCCCTTACCACGGCGAAAACCCAGGCTTCATTTTTATCGGCTATGGTATAGCTTCTCCCGCTTGCATTATAGCCCCATTTTTCGATCAGCTGACCGGCCAATTCAACTCCTATCCTTGCTGATAAGGCTCTCTCGGCGATCAGTCTCCGTAACTCATAGCCAATTCCGCCATCAACTATTTCACCGAAACGTTCTTTTGACGGGCATGAGTTCGAAGTAACAAGCACACCATTTTCATTCACGAATGAATCGGCAAAAGACTGTCCTGGCATTTCAAACCATAAAAGAGCCAGTGAATGTGCTATCTGGGGTTCAACCCCGCCTTCCCTGAACTTCACGACGCTCTCCCTCTTGTTGTCACTGTACGGGACTTTGTAGAAATTCACGATCTGGTTCCCGCCATCGTCTTCATTATGAGCAACTGTGACGAATCCTGTCGAGCTGGCATCTTTGCCGACAATAATCGTGGAGCAGTTCAAATATCCTGACTGTCCGGACAGCAACACGCTGGACAGGGATAATAATATCAATAACCTTATTTTATTCATGGTTAGCAAAATGATTATAGGGTGATGATTGGTTTTCAAATATACTGCGCCCTGTAGTCACGGGGAGAAAGTCCGACAGTCTTACGGAATTGCTTGTTAAAGTTCGATATGCTGGCAAAGCCGCAATCGATGGCAATATCCTGTACCTGAAGTTCAGTTTCCCTTAACAGGTAACACGCCTTGTTAGTACGGACCTGGTTCAGATATTCGACGAATCCGGCTCCCGAGTTCTTTTTGAAAAAGCGGCTGAATGCGAATGGACTCATGTGGGCGATATCGCTAACTTCCTTGAGAGATATCTGTCTCGAGTAGTTTTCACGGATGTATGAAAAGACATCTGTCAGTTTCTTGTTGCCGTGCTCATCAAAAAGAAGCTTGTAATTCTCGGAGCAAAGGTTTCTCTTTTTTGTCGATTCAATAAGCACTTTAAGAAGCAAAAAGAAATCGATCATCTTCTCAAGGCCCTTGTGATTTATCATCGCCCTGAGGTGAGCCTCGGAGCGCCTGGCGTCATCTACAGAGAAAGCTATTCCCCTTTCAGACTCGAGGAGTAGATCTTTAACAGAACGCATCTCGTGCTGCTCGAGAAACCCGCCATCGAAAGAGGAAGGTGAAAAATGAACAACAATACCATGATCACCTGGAACCGTTCCACCGGACCTGTAATGATTCCAGCAGTGAGGAATATTCCCGGCTATAAATGTCATGTCGTATTGATCGAATAACTCGACATTATCCCCAATTATCCTGGTCCCGTTGCTTTTCAGGTTCAAAACGAGTTCGTATTCCGGGTGAAAATGCCAGAAACCTCCCTTGTCATTCAACCATGCCGCCCGGAATCCTCCATCGTCCGCGTAACTAATTTTTTCAAGTTCAGCTACCATGTTCTCGAATTCTTACTGGTAATTACCAAATTTACAATTAATTTAACCACAAAATTGTGATATAATTCAAATAATTAATTGCCGGCACTATTCTCTAAAATGAAATTTAACACATTGATTTAAAATGCATAAGCTCAATCACAGGTTATCATTAACAGTCATCCTTCTCCTGATAATTCACACGACCCTGTTGTCTTCTGATAGAAAAACAAGGGTTGTCATCAGAACAGAATCAGGAGACATAACAATCAGGATTAACTGCCGGAAAGCTCCACTCACGAGTGCGAATTTCCTTCAATATGTAGATGCCCGGAAATATGACAGTACTTTCATATATAGAATAGTCAGGCTCGATAACCAACCCGACAACAAGATTAAGATCGAGGTAATCCAGGGAGGAAGATTTGAAAAGGAGAATGATGGCTTTCCACCGGTAATCCACGAGAACACTAAAATGACAGGTTTGAGACACATGAACGGGACCATTTCAATGGCTAGATTGGAGCCAGGTACAGCAACTTCGGAGTTTTTCATATGTATCGGCAGGCAACGGGAGCTCGATTTCGGTGGTAAAAGGAATCCTGATGGCCAGGGTTTCGCAGCTTTCGGCAGGGTAGTAAGGGGTATGAAGGTTGTGAGGAATATTCATTCAAGGGAAACCCCGGGCCAGTATCCCGGGAAAAAAATACTGATATATACGATATCCCGGAAATAAAATAAATATCATATTTTTTAGAAAGGAACTAAAATTATCGTACTTTTGTAGAAGCTCATGCTATTGGTATAAGAGGAGCGAAAAGGGTTGGTATGTGAGGATCACCAGGATTGTATTGCAGACATTGACTTTCACATTCAGGACCTTTGGAATAGCGCCAGCTATACCGGGGACCATCCTTTTATCAGACAGTAGACACGGGAAAATCTCATAACAAAAGCCCGCTACCTGGTCTTCACTCAACCCTTTCTCCTCTTATTTTTTTCCCTCCCTTTTTTCAACTTGGAATAAATCATCCCGAAATTCAAATTATATTTTATCTTTGGTCGTCCGGAAAGTTTTGCCAATAAGTCGCCTGGATTTAAAAGATGAAGACCTATATAAGGAGAAGGGAAAAAAACGAGGAACTTACCATCGTTTACGGGGGATGGGGAACTGATGAAAACGTGTTCGCTCCATTTTGTGATGAGGAATCAGATTTCATACTTTTCTACGAGTATTCCGCCGACGAGCCCCTTGTTCTGCCAGAGACAAAAACATACAAGAAGATTACACTTATCGGCTGGTCACTCGGCGTGTGGGCGGCCGAATATCATGCAACAAGAACGGGAATCAAACCTGATATCTCGATTGCCATAAACGGAACCCCCTACCCTGCCGACGATAATTACGGCATACCTCTCAGCATTTTCGAGGGGACTCTGAACAATATCTCTGAAAGAAACATGCTCAAGTTTTACCTGAGAATGTTCGGCAATAAATCGATCTACCTCATGAACCAGGACAAAATCCCGCACAGGAGCGTAAAGTCGCTGGCTGATGAACTCAGATGGCTTTATAACAGGATAATGGAGCAGAAGGAACCTGGCTTCAGATGGGATTATGCCGTAATCTGTGACTATGACAGGGTTTTCCCTGCAAGGAATCAGAAACAATACTGGAGAAAGGAAATGAACACGAAACATGTGATCCTACCCATGAACCATTACATGTTCCATAACTGGAAAAGCTACAACGAGTTTGTAAGTTTTATCGAGACATCCAAAAAAGGCAGAAAATCCTATAAAGGATCGCTTGTTAAAGGTCTTTGATCAGAACATTCATATCCGATTTCGAGGTCATCTTCTCAAACTTCTGCAAGATCTGTTCAATCTTATCGTAATCCCTTGTCTTGATTATTCCTCTCGGCTCAACGCCCTTCCTGTCTAGTCTTGTCAGGACATCATTAATTGTGAGACCGGAAATGTCAATAGCGGGCTGGTAGAATCTCGTCTTCGAATCATCCTTATGTACCATCGAGACCAGGTGAACGGAATTCAGATCCTGCACGATATCGCGCACGAGACGTACCGGGATTTTGAGATCGGCTGAAATCGTTTCTGCACCCATTGGCTGGTGCCCGCGGGCGAAGTTTTTGACTATAAGATTCATTATCAGGAGAGTAAGCATCCTCTTCTGATATGTACTTATATTAAGAGCTTCAGATTCAAACTCGTACCTGGAAACGTTCTGGTTCGCAAAGGACAATTCAGCACCAAGAAGAACAATAAGCCAGCTTACCTGCATCCAGACGATAAACAATGGAATGGCAGCGAAGCTTCCATAGATAGTGCTAAGTTTTGATATCCCGAACTGGAGGTCGATATACAACCACTGAACAAGCTGAAGGATGGTCCCGGCCACGAGGGCTGCCACGAAAGCCGAACGGAATCTCACCCTGGTATTTGGCATCACTATAAAAAGAACCGTCAGCACAATCCAGGTCAGAAAGTAAGGTGTGAACTTCAAAAGAAATGATACAATCGGCTTAAACCCTTCAAGTATCGGCGCCTTAGTCATGAACTCGTTTAGTTCGGTATTCACGAAAACAGTGACACTGCTTGACAGGATAACAAAAACAGGGGCGATAAGCATAATGGTCAGGTAGTCGGTAAACTTCCTGTACCATGGACGCGAAATACGGATCTCCCAGATATGGTTAAAAGAATTTTCAATATGACTCAGAAGTGACATCACGGACCAGAAGAGTACGACAACACCAATTCCGGCTATATAGCCGCCTTTGGTCGCGTCAAGGGCATTCCGGGCATTCCTGAGCAACCACTGAAGAACCTCCTCGTGAGCCTTGAAATTCTTAATCAGCTCCTGTTCAAGGTTCTGATCTAATCCAAACCCCTTCGCGATAGCAAAAGCGATTGCAGCTATCGGAACCACAGAAAGTATCGAGTAAAAAGTCAGTGAGGCGGCCCTGAGCTGAACATCGTTATTCGTGAAACCTCTAGCCGCGAGGACTATTATCCTCATCTGCCTGATAAGAATTGATTTGCGCTTTGAAAGGTCAGAAAGTGACGAATACCAGATAAAGTGATTTATCTCCTTTACCTTATCAATTATCCAGTTTACAGGGTTACCCATGTTGATCAGAGATTGATTATTCTAATAGTTGCAATATCAAATATACGAATTACCATGATAAAAATATTGTAACTTGATGGCGGGCAAAGTAACTGTTATGAGAATAAGAATATGTGAGTTCGTTGAAGGAGCTGAAAATGCAACTGGTGTTACAGTTATCATAGATGTTTTCAGGGCTTTCAGCGTAGCTTGTTACGCTTTCAATGCCGGGGCTTCAGGGATAATCCCTGTCGGTAATCCTGAAGATGCCAGATTACTTCAGAGGAAAATCAAACACTCGGTTCTTGCAGGTGAAAGGGATGAGAAAAAGATAGCAGGCTTCGATCTTGGCAACAGCCCAACCGAGATTATCCAGGCAGATCTTGATGGAAGATATCTTATCCATGCCACCACTGCTGGTACCAGGGGAATTAATAGCGCGAAGGGTGCCTCGGTAATCCTCGCTGCCGCCCTCGTGAACGTCAGTGCAACTGCAAATTACATTAAGAAACTAAACCCCGCCGACGTTACCCTTGTCGCGATGGGCTACAGGGCAGAAAAAACTGCCGAGGAGGATATCATTTGTGCCGAGATTATAAGCGATCGGCTTAAAGGTGGAAATGCCGATTTCACAGAAAAAATCAAAATGCTCAGGGAAGGATCCGGCGCGAGGTTTTTCAAGCCAGGGAATATCGGGTTTTCCCCGCCTTCAGATTTCTTTCTTTGCACGATGACCGACAGGTTTGATTTTGCCCTGAGAGCCGAACGGAGAGGTGACGGATTCATGGAACTTTTTAGAAAGGAATAGGCTGCGAAGGACAAATGCACAATTTCATGTCCTGGTAATTCGCGAATATTTAAACCATTCTATAACATAACATTACATACAATGGCCCTTGACGAGATAAGGAAGCTTGGTGATCCTGTACTGCTTGAGAAAGCCGAGGAAGTATTTCCCGATGAACTGCCTGCCCTGATGCCTGAAATTGAAAAGATGTGGAGGCTCATTTCCGAGTTCAGACAGGTTTACGGACGTGGTAGAGCAATAGCAGCCCCGCAGATCGGACTTCTGAAAAGGATAATATGCCTTGACACGGACAGGAGGCATGCCCTGGTCAATCCGGTTTTGATGGCGGATGGAGATGAAATGATGGAATTATGGGACGATTGCATGAGCTTCCCGAACCTGCTTGTCAGGTTAAAAAGATTCAGGAGAGTAACGATTACTTTCCGGGATACTGAATGGAATGAAAAAGTGTGGAAGCTCAGCGATGACATGTCGGAATTAATACAGCACGAATATGATCACCTCGATGGTATACTTGCCATTTCGAGGGCTGAGAACATTTCCTGTTTCAGGTGGACTGATTAATCAGAATATTGGTAATATATTCTTACGCTCGTGAATTTCGCGATAGGTGCAGAACATGGATACCTTGTAAAAGCCGAAAAGATACAATGATATTTTCGAGGAATCGAGCCTGATCTCCATGCGGTCCCTGTACCTGATGAAGATCCCGGACAATATCCTCGTCATTCTGAACAGGTTGAGCTTGTTATATATTCTAAGCATCCTCACTGCTGATGAAAAAGTCTTCTTATCAGTAACCTTGTCATAAAGCTGGCTGAGATTCTCTATACCCAACCTGGTTTTGTTCAGGAATTCACGGTTCGACTCGAGACCCTCGTGAATAAGGCCGTTGTCTATATGAAGTATATCAACGGATGCTTTTTTCAACTGGTAACCAAGGAGAGTGTCTTCGTGACCGTATTGTCTCAATTCCTCGTTAAACCTTATTATTGAAAAAACTGATTTGTCGATAAGGAAATTAAACGTGGAAAAGCTGGAATGTGGATTCTTGTTCCTGTCGGATGCTTTCTTCTGTTCGCGAAACCTGCCAAATTTCCAGCGCAGCAACTGGTCAGGGTCTCCCGGGGGAGAATCGTGGTAGACAACGCCGCCACATACTACCCTCGCTTTACCGAGGGCAGAAAGCCAGTTATTAAGATATGCTTCAGCCGTGCCCCTGATCATGGCATCAGCATCAATAAATAACAGGTAATCACCCTTGGCTTCAAGTGCAAGCTTGTTCCTGATGGCTGCCCTGCCAATGTTTTTTTCAGAAATAATGACTTTTACTTTTTCATCCCTTAGTGAAAGATATTTATCCCTGTAGTCCTGCGCGGAACCATCATCACCAATAATTATCTCGCGAAACTCTGGTACTTTGTCAATCCCGTCCTTCATGCTGTGAACGAGTGCAACGATATCATAATTATAGACCGGGATCAGTATTGAAATCATTATTTCCCCTATTCCTTTAAACAACCACCAAAAGTACAATATATTTATTAATCTAGCATTAATCAATTTTGGCAAAGAAATTGCATTGTCTAATTTCGCGATCATATACTTTAAGTTATGCAGAGGAAACTTGCATTGTTATTCACCTTCTTTCTGTTTTTCACATCTGCTTATTCTCAAAAATCAGAAGGCTACAGGATAGATGTTACTATTAGCGGTTTAAGGGACTCTGTTCTTTACCTTGCTTATCACATGGGCGACAGGCAATATGTGGCCGATACTTTAAAACTTGACGGCAGGGGAAATGGCACTTTCTCGGGGAAGAAGAGTCTGCCAGGAGGAATATATATGGTTGTACTTCCCGGGAGAAGATATTTCGAGGTTCTTATTTCGGACGATCAGGATTTTTCTCTTTCCTGTACTGCCAAAGATTATTTTTCCACTCTTCGTTTCACGGGTTCAGAGGAAAACTCTGCCTTCATGGAATACCAGCACGAGTGGGTCAGACTTCAGACCAGGGCTAACTCGTTGAATGAAAGAGCTCAAAAGAATAAACAGAATCCTGACTCGCTGAAATATCTGACCGCTGCCCTTGAAAAACAGGAGAAGGTCATGAAAGAATACCTCATGGGAGTTGCCGCTTCTCATAAGGGCACCCTGCTTGCCATACTTGTGAAGGCTATTCTTCCTGTCGAAGTTCCGGAATTCAGGATACCGACTAATTCCCCTAATCCTGATTCAACCAAATGGGTAATGTCATATTTTTATTCCCGCGTACATTTCTTCGATAATATTGCGCTTGACGATGAAAGAATTGTAAGAACTCCTATACTTCAAGCCAGGCTAAAGGCATATTTCTCCAGACCCGACATACAGCAACCTGACACTATGATGACAGAGGTTGACAGGGTTCTGAAAAAGTGCCAGGCTAGCTACAAGGTATTTCAATATGTTTCCGTGTTCCTTTTTAATTACTTCAGGGAGAGTGAAATAATGGGACATGATGCTGTAATGGTGAAACTTGCTGACGATATTTACCTTTCAGGAAAAGCTGACTGGACCACGAAGGAATGGCGCGATAACCTCAAGAATGAAGTAGACAGGATAAGACCCAGTCTGATTGGCGTGAAGGGACATGATCTCGTGATGAATACCTACAAAGGTGTTTATGCATCCTTATACGATATCGAAAAGGATTTCACTATTCTCTACTTCTGGGAACCAAATTGCGGACATTGCCAGGAAGCCACTCCAAAGCTTAAAGCATACTACGACAAGGCAAGAAATAATGGTGTGGAGGTATTCGCCGTCTGTACACAGAACGATAAAGCAAAATGGGAGAAGTATATTAAGGATAATAACCTTGACTGGATAAATGGCTGGGACCCTCAGAGGATGACTAACTATGACTATTATTACAATGTCACTTCAACACCAGGCATTTATATACTTGACAGGGACAAGAAAATTATAGCAAAAAAGCTGCCTGTTGAATCAATCGAGTCTTTTATTGATAATTACAGGAAATTTGGTATGAAACCTGCTGGTCATACCAGATAGTTAATTTTCCTTCCAACTGGTATTAAGCCATTTTACAAGATCATAGACTGAGCAGAATATCTCAGAGTATTTATCGCCGGAAAGTTTCCATGTCCTCCTGTTACTTCTGCTTTCAACAGTGACACGCAGTCCTGTGTCCTCCTGTGAAACACCAAATCCGGCACGGTTTAGAGCTTTCCCGGTCCAGTAGGCATCCATTCCTCTGGCTAACAACTGCACGTTTCCCCTCAGGCCCCTCGAGAAGCTGAAACTTCCATCTTTCTTGTTGAAGGAAACAATGGAATCCCCGAAAAGTCTGTCTATTACTCCATCAAGAATAAGATCTTCCGGGGCTCCCTGGGTGAATCCTTCTCCAAGGAATAGCCAGATTTTATCTGAATCGGCTGCAGCGATATTAAAATCGTGAGTTGAGAAGATGATTGTCTTGCTCCTGTTTCTTGCCAGGTCGTGCAGGAGGTGAATAATCTCGTACCTGCTTTTTATATCGAGGAATGCAGTGGGTTCATCCATAACAAGTATATCGGTATCCTGGGCAAGTACCCTGGCTATCATCGCCCTCTGACGTTCGCCGTCCGACAATTCGTTAATGTTTCTGTTCCTTAGTCTTTGCAGTCCGGTACTTTGAATTGCCTTCTCAACTGTTTCCCAGTCATCCCTGCCAAGCCTGCCGGTCCAGTCGGTATGCGGATGACGGCCAAGGGCAACGAGATCATATACCCTCATATCCTGCACCCTGACAGGTTCAGTTGAGATGTACCCGATGTTTAACGCGAGTGACTGACGCCTGTAATCAAGCAGGCTCTTACCTTTTATGCTGACCGAACCTCCAAGGCTTTCCTGCAACCCGGTTATGGTCCTGAGAAAAGTACTTTTCCCGATCCCGTTTTCGCCTATCACGGCAATAAGTTCACCTACGCTTGCCGAAGCAGTGACTGGAGGTAAAAGCACGTTCCTGCTTCTTCCCGATCTGTAACCGATCTCGAGATCATGGACTGTTAAAATACTATCTCGTTCCAATCCAATCATACACTTACAGATATTTTCCTGTTTCGCAGTATAACCCAGATCACCACCGGAATACCGATAAAAGAGGTTACCGAATTGACTGGCAACAACCGTTCTGTACCAGGCAGCTGCGAAACAATATCGCTGAAAAGCATTATTATGGAACCGGTCAGAATAGTTGCAGGAATAAGTATTCCGTGCCTTGAGCTTCTTACCAGGTACCTGGCAATATGTGGAACAGCTATCCCGACAAATCCAATGGGTCCGCAGAATGCAGTAACGCTGCCAGCCAGTATACTTGTTGAGGTAAAGACCAAAACCCTTGCAAGGCGAACATTTACTCCTATGCTTGAAGCGTAATGTTCACCAAGAAGAAGGGCATTGAGCATCTTCACTGAAAGCAGCGACATCGTGAGACCCGCGAGGATCGTAATCGAAAGAACCTGCAACTGCTCTGATGTAAGATTACCAAGACTCCCCATAGTCCAGATGACGTATGCCTTGAGGAGGGTTTCACTGCTGAAATACTGGAGGACACTAACCACTGCTGAAATGCCACTCGACAACATTATCCCAAGTATCAGAACAGTAAGTATTTCCCTTATCCTCACGGATATGAACATCACGAGTAGCATGACTACGCCTGCGCCAATCCACGAGGAGACAACAATAGCCCAGTTGCCCAGACCATGTAGTTTATCGGGTGTAAGAACTGGTGAAAAGCCCAGGATCACGAGTGCCACACCCAAACCGGCCCCGGAGCTTATTCCCATGACATCCGGTCCAGCCATGGGGTTCCTGAAGATTGTCTGCATCATTATGCCACTAACAGACAAGGCTATCCCAACGAGCACGGAAGTAAGTGCTTTAGGGATTCGGAATTTCAGGATAATAGCCGTTGCATCACTATCACCATTTCCTGATAATACTTTGAGAACCTCCGAAGGATGAAGCGAAACTGATCCAAGGAAAATATCAAGAAGAAAGAAGGCTATTAAAAGGATAATGAGAACCAGCCATATCAAAGTCGTCCGAGGCACTTGGCTGACTTTTTCACCGGGGAGTTGCATTGATGGTATATTATCTTTCATTTAACCTTCCGGTAATAATAAAGTTCGTGTCGCGGCAGAAGGTCAGGATGCAGGATAGAGACCAGATCGGCCAGAATAAGATGGGGCACAATGGTCCCGCTTTCCCAGTAATCATTTCCACCTCGCGAGGTTATCCTCAGGTTATTGTTGAACATGTTTCCCGTCTTGTAAGCCGGAAAATCTGATAGTCGTTTGTCAACTGCCGTTATTTCATTCCTGTCCGAAACTGTACTTATATTGAGCCAATAGTCAGCTTTCATGGCTCTCACGTAAACCGCTTCTATGCCGAAAGGCATTGATATTTCTGAAGTCTTGTCGCTCCAGATATACTCCCCTCCTGCATCATGAATGAGTTTGCTCATGAAGGAGTTTCCCGGGGAAACATACCAGGTGTCCTTCCATGGAAGACCAAGCAAAACGGTTGGTCTCCCTTTTACCGATCTGCTTATTCTGTCTTTCAGTTCATTGTACGAATCAACTATCCCGTTGAATATTGAATCAGCCTGTTCCTCCTTTCCAAGAAGAATACCGAATACTTTGATCCATTCAGCCCTTGCAAGGGGATCTGTCTCGAGATAGTCAGCAAAAAACAAAGTCTTGAAACCCATCTCCCGAACTTTACTGATATAGCCCGATGACTCGCTCCCAATTCCATAGTTTATAATTACATCAGGAGAAATCCTGACAATAAGCTCCTTGTTGAGATTATCTTCAAAACCGACATCGGAAATCTCCCCTTTTTCAAGCATTGCCCGGTAAGATTCGGAGTAAACAAGGTCGGATCCCGAGACACCTTTAACAGTACTCTCGCACCCTAACGCCGAGATCATGGACAACCATGTGGTCGACATGCATACAATCTTCCTGACCGGTATCCCTATGATCTCTCCTTCTTCGATCCCAACAGGCGGCTTCATATCTTCCGGAACCAGCCATGTAACCTGTCTGACATCTTTGGCTCCCTGCCATGGATCAAATACCGTGAGTTTTTTAACCTGCCCGATTGTGTCGATACGAAACCTGACAGCATATTTGTTCCCCGGGGCAGCCTGATTCACGCTTACCGGTTTTTCATTCCTGCATGCACTGATAAATGCCAGCAGCACGAAAAGGTATCTGATAAGGCCTGGCTGCATTACTTGATTATTAAAACCTTGTGAGTCTCGACCTTTCCTTTTGAATGTACCTTTAGTAAATAAGCCCCGTCGGGGATATTGTAAACAGGTATTATAGCAGGACCTCCAAACCACGGTTCATAAGAGCGCGAGTATACAAGTCTACCCGAGATATCCGAGATGAAAATTTCAACATCATCATGGCCCGGAGGCAGATCTACTTTAAGATCGATGGCTGCCGGGTTTGGATAGACAAGAAACTCATCTTTTCGTGCTGTTACCTTTTCCACTCCATTCACCGTTGAGTTTGAGGTAACAACAACTCTTGCATCGAGCGATGTCGCGATAGGTATCCTGGGATGCTGAGTGAACTTTTTCCACGAGGTACCGTCGTGGAACCACGCGGTATTTAGCAGAACAGAACCCCGGTCAGGAACATGGAAAACAGCGAATTGTCTCGATTCATTTGTTGCCTTCAGAGTATACTTGAATTTCCATCCGACGTAAAAACCGGTGTTGACAGGAATAGGATTTTTAAAGTCGACCTTAAGCAGGAAATTATCTTTAACCTCGTTCATGTAAATACGTTGCGATGCAGCAACCGTACCAGGCTGACTGCCGTCATTGAACAGGTAAACCCGTATCGAATCGGAGTTAAACAGCCAGTTTGTCTTACCCAGGTTTATCAGCACTTCGATAACCTGTTTCCCCGCGGTTGTGGAGAAGTGCTCTGCATACATTGTTACGCTGTCGCTGTTGTACCCGGTTAACTGCCCGATGGCTGGAAGAGTGTATGGCGTGTTAACCAGGCTCTCAACTGAACTGATGTTTGTCAAAGTATCTGCCGTTAGCCAGTTAGGTGCGTAAGGGTCCCTCCCGTTAAGTTGTTTAACTCCACTCTGTGCCGGGTCGATCCAGCCTTTCAACTGTTCCCAGAGAAGTGAAGATGTGTTGTACATTGCACTTGACTTGGCGAAATAATCATTTACCGATCTCCCGCATACAGCTTCTCCTCCAATTAATACTCCAACAACCCTCCTGTTCTGATCGAATAACGGCGCCCCTGATGATCCTCCTTCCGTAGTCCCTTTCTCCCATTCACCAATCCTCCAGCAACCGTTTGCCAGTAGCCCGGTATATGTAGAACTAAATGCTGTATTATTATCAGTGGATATTTTCTTTACATCGCCGAGCGGATGGTGAATCGAAACGGAGCTTGAAGGAGCTGTTCCTGTCACATCCCAGCCGGCAAGATATGGTTTGTATGTCATTGGCGGGAAGCTTGACAGTTCAACAACCGCGAAGTCGACTTCCGTGTTAACTGCCCTGAGGACGGACCCCGAAATTGAATGCAGGACCCTGCCATCGTAACCAGAACAATAACCACTTTCGTAGCCGAATACGAAAAGCGATTTGGATGCGTCATCTGATGTGGTTATACAATGGCTCGCTGTTATCAGTATGGCTTTGTTTTGCTGGTTCGTATTATTGACTAGGACACCCGAGCATAATTCTGTCCCCTTCACCAGTATCCTGCAAACCGAGTTTTTAACAACCTGCGAGGTGGTACCATCAGAACAATTTATATCAACATTGCACGAAGATGACAAACCGAAACGTCCATCCTTTGCCTCATTACCAAATACCCCCAGGAAATCGTGAGAAACCTGGGTAATGCCCAGCGTCCCTGACATGGAAGCGTCGGACGGGATATGATACTCGATAATGATCCTTTCTCCCGGAACTGGCATTGTCGGGAGCTTACCAGATGAATTATTATTTACTCCCAAATGGCCCCCCTCACGTTTTTCCTGTCAGCATCATAAATATAAACGTACGCTCCCTCGGGAATGATGAATGGATCAAGGATCAGATTCAGGGATCTTGCTGACTTCGAAACTATTCCCAGCTGCCATATTTTTTCATCCCCGTCATTGTATACCACACCCGAATTATCAGGATCAAGGTTCACTGAAAGCGGAATTGCAAACTGGAAGGGTGCATCTTTTACAACTTCAGAATGTGAAAGAGATTCCAGAACCTGGTTGTCGATATCTATTTTATACCACTCTGTTACCTTGTGATCAGATAATCTGCCTTCGCCAGTTACAAGCTGGGACTGAATGGTCCAGACGAAAAGGAAGAGCATCAAAACGGATGAAAATAATCTTTTCAAACCTTGCGTATTTGGTATGAGCCAATTTAGTTACCTTTTTCCTTAAAACATATATATCCCGGAATAATTCCGGCTTTATACGACTTTTTCAAATTTCCTCCCGGGCTGAATACCAGAAGGTAACCCGGGAGTTGGTAATCGCGAGCGTCGGTAACCATGATATTTCCATTAGAAGGTGAAATACAGAGCCTGTAAAACGTTCTGCCTTCAGATCTTATTAACGGGTTTGAAGGTAATTCAGTACTTCCTGTATTCATACTCCAGACATGACCGGCAATGTAATATATTGAATCGCGTTTGTTGTTTATAACAAGTGATGAAGGGGCATTGTTACCCGGGGAGAATACAATCCGCTTTATTATATTCAGATCTGCCGGGTTGAAAACCACGAGTTCCGGATTATACTTACCCGAATATCCGCCGGTACACAATACCCAAATTTTTCCATCACCATCCACCACCATACTCTCAGGTTCAGCGCCAGTGACCAGTGAATCAATAACCTGGTCAGTATCTGGATTAATTACAATGATCTCCTTGCCAGAAGCCCAGTTAGAGACAAAAACTTTACCGGATGATAAAAGAATCGCCTCCGAGGTTCTCCTCATGCTGATCTTACCTTTAAGCTCGCAACTTTCCAGGTCTATAATAGAGATCTGATCACTGTAAAGACTGGAAACATATGCCTTATGGTTGCTTACTTTAGTAATCTGCCGTGGTGAAACGAGTCCGGTTATAGTCTTCAATGATCGACCGGTTGATGATTCAATCACTTCCACTTTTCCCGAATTATTTACAACGATGAAGCAGGTATCTCCCTTTACAAGGCAATGATTGGCCACATCCCCGAGCGGTCGACCGTTAATAGCCTGAAAAATATCGTTATGCAAAATGCTTCCATCCCCGGGTAAAAATGATAGCGATCCGTTCCCTGACATGTAATTACCCTCGTTCAGCAAGAAGAAACCAGAGCCTGCAAGGGAACCAGAAAGAGTATTGACATTCCCAATTTCCTCTTTCTCACAGGAAAGGAGATCAAATGCTAGCAATAATAATAGTAAGTAATATTTCACTTTCATTTCATCAGATGCATGGTAACCGAAACTCCAAATGACCGGAGGGGCATAGGTTGATTGACAACAGCCTGGTAATTAACATTGAAAAGATTGTCAACCATAATTGAAAAGTCAAAACAATGCCTTCCTGCTTTCACCTTAGCCCCAACTGAAACATCGGTGAGGAGAAAACCATCCAGCGCCTTCGAGTTGTCAGCCATGGTATATCTTTTACCCGTGTAATCGGCACTTATGTTCAGGTTAAGCTTACCAGAAGTCAACCTTGCCGATCCACCTGCCTGGTTAACAGGGACATAAACAAGTTGTTTTCCTTTATTGTCCGCATCCGTGTTCCCAGTTTCACATGCCCTGGAATATGTATAATGAGCATCCAGTTTCAACACCTGCTTCCCGAATGAATAAGATGCCGTTACAAAAGATTCAAGTCCGGATGTATTTACCTTGCTGAGGTTGACGGGCATCCAATAGCTGAACGGGCCAGGCAACCATTGTATCAAATCCGTTATGCTGTTTGAATACACAGATATCCTGGGTTCTATTGATAATCTTTCAGAGAATGGTATCGATAG
Organism: Bacteroidales bacterium; assembly: GCA_046329885.1. GTDB lineage: Bacteria > Bacteroidota > Bacteroidia > Bacteroidales > VadinHA17 > LD21. The sequence goes on along the minus strand of JAXLTU010000003.1, from coordinate 39,786 downwards.
TCCCCCGGCAACCTCGAAAGAAAGACTATATTCATTATTCAGGTCCTTGTTGCCCCCTGGGTTCCAGTAGAGGTCATTAAGACCAGGGACGCGTGAATTCCTCGAAATGTTCAATAGCAATCCCGGGTTTAGTCTGATTGATGGTTTGTATTCGAATCCTGCAGAAAAATCGGGAACAAGAAATTCACCATCATGAAGCATCTCCCTTAAAATCAACACTAGGTTCATATTCTTCGCCAGAGCATGATGTGATGAAACCGTCAGATGAGACGTGTTCCTGGTGATAACTGAAGCGTAATTCACCGAATTTACCCTGTTAAGCTCGTTATCAAGAGTGAATTCAATACTAGTCGTTCTTCCTGCCCTCGCGGAGAAGGATGCTTTCGAGAAAAAGCTTAGAGAGTGATTTCTTGAATCGATAGAAGCGGCATCGTTCCTGTAGTTTAGTTTGTCGGAGAATAGTGCAAGGGTGATTGCAAGATCTGACCTCCCGAAATAACGCTTGTGATCGATCATCGATCTTAAAAAAATATCAGTTTGATTTTCAGGTGGTACTGTCTGGCTTACAAGCAAAGGAGCGGGTATCTTCCTGAAAGAGTTTTGATACCATAGTCTTGCAGTGGTTACGGAATTCCCATTTCTAAGATAGAACTCCTGCAAAAAAGCTTCCCTGTTAGTTGAAGCATATTGCCGCCTCGCTGTGAAAGAAGATGATGATGATACTTCGTCGATAAACCTGAAATTATTGAGTGCCGTGCTCAAGGAATACCTGGTCGACGACCTGAAGTTAGTATTGCCAAGATTTAGTTTGCCATAAGTTGAATATTCGCTGAAAGAAGCCATTCCCCCTGAAAACTCTGCAACTTCATTATCATTCCAGTCAGTTATATTTCCAACATCTATCGTGCTTCCCAGCCCACCACTTCCGATGGCCAGCGACGCCAGTCCGGTGTAGATGTTTACCCTGTCTGCAAATCCGCCTGGGATAAGTGATAAATCAGCCTGCCCGAGCATGGGAGAGTTAATCGAGATTCCGTTCCAGGAGAGCTGGGTATGAGATGCACCAGCGCCCCTGTACGATGAAGTTGCAATACCACCAGGACCATAGGTTTTTAGGTACATGGTGCCTGTTGAATTCACAATATCTGCAATCGATTGAAGCTTTGATCCCGCGAGAACAACAGAGTCGACCCTGAATTCACTGAAAGCATCAGCAACTGAAGATAACAGGCTGCCTTTGACAACAACCTCACCAAGCCTGATTGTATCAGCTCCAATATCAGCCTGACCAGAGAGTCTGAGACATGGTAATAAAAAGGCCAAAAATAAGTATCGTCTCATCCGTTAATAAATTACCAGTTTTCTGGTCATCGATTTACCTGAAACAGAAATCCTCAGATAGTACAATCCAGGTCTTTCTCCTGAAATATCTAAAGTCTTTTGAGCTGAATCGCAAAAAGCAGCTTTCCGCAACCGCCCGTTCAGGTCGAACAGTCTTAATTCTGCTTGCCCGTATGGCAGCCCTGATAGGTTAACTTCACCCCGGGCAGGATTAGGATACACGAGAAGATCCTTCTCATTTTCACCACCTGTCACATCCGCCTTCCTTAGAAGGGCCACTGCATCAAGATCAAATCCACCCTGAGGAAAAGGCGTTGGCCAGGGATCATTAATAACCCTTCCCCCGGAGTCGCGGGTGCTCCAATTTTCATCAACACAACCGACTACATCAATTATCCTGATGTATTTCACATTCATCAGGTCAATGCCCGACGAATCTCTAAGATCATCGATGTCGAAAGGTGTGCCGGAAAGAGCAGGGCAATTACCGGCAAGTCCCACGATTTCTGATGGATCGATGGTACCAAATGTTCCGACCTGTATATTTGTTGGTGTGAGTGAACCTGATGGGAATCTTACCCACCTGATGCTGTCACTGCTAATCTCGACAAAGGCAAGTTCAAGGAATTTGCCATCAAAAGAGTTCTCAAATATGGCAAAATCCGGTCCTTCAATATTGCTTATTACTTTCCCAAACGAGAGAACTGCTATACCAGCATCACCTAGACTGACAGTGGAATTATCCGATTCACCCAGGCAGGCTGCCTCGTCGCCAGAGGAGGCGTAACCCAGTCCGGGCTGATCGATCCTCACCAATCCCCTTGTTACACGACAACCTGTTGCCCAGGTGTCAATTGCAGAACTGTCGTGCGAAATACCTTTTGACTGCCTGCTACTGGCAATAACCTGTGAGAATATTGATTCTCCGGAGAGTGCAGAATTAACTAATAAAACAATGATATATAATAAATGAAGCTTCATTCAGGTTTCACGTCAAGAATGCCGGTAATATTATCTATACACACGTAACCAGGGGTATTCATTCCCCACTGCCCGGTATCGCTCGAGGACATTTCAAACTTTATTGCACTCACGAACCCGAAAACGCTGAAATCAATGCTGGTCCAGGCGTTGGCAATGTAATCTTTCATCGCTTCAGTGAACCTGAAATCAGCCAGATATATCTCGGATGTTCCGGCAACCTGGTTTTCACTATTAATAAAGGTAAGTGTCAGTTTAAACCAGTCAGGATCTGTACCGTTTGTCCCCCCGAATTTCTTGCTGAACGCGTCTCCCCTTTTCATCGAGTAGAAGGAATAGACATTATTCGTGAAAGAGAAGGAAGTTATTTTTTCCGGTACCTTGAAGAACATCGTATCAGGAACACCTGAATAATAAAACACGCCATAGTCTTCGGATCCCGTTGCACCTTTACCGGCAACAGAGGCATACTGGTTCGTGTAGTCTTTCGTGACAGTATCGGTGCTGTTAGTATAAGCGAAACCGCTCCACGACTGGTACTGGGCATTGTAATGATTAACGAAATCTATGTTCCCGGCAGAGAATCCGCCGGAGAGGTCTGAACCATTCCAGTAACCCGTCGCACCGGGATCGAGGTTTTCAAAATCGACACGGTCCATAACCGGATCTTCCTTGCCGCATGAGGCAATTAATGCTGTAATCAGCAACATACCTGAAAAAAACTTACTCTTCATTGCTCGTTAATTGAATTATTAATTAATAAATAATCCAACATTCCGGGCTGTCAGGAGATACAAGTTGGGATTCTTAAAGGATCCACTGCTTTTTTTCCCGAAAGCTTTGAATTATTGGCTGTTTGGCAGGTCTTCTGACTTGTCCCTGTTCATGAAGCCTTCCCATCCGTTTTTACACCGGACAGTGGCAGGTTATCGTGAACAATCATCGCTCGTCGCGATCGGGCATCACAGCAGCGGGTACTGTTACGGATTCAAACCGTATTCCCTTTTCATCGTAGCTTTGCAACTACAACACCATAACGATACAAATATAGGCTTTTAAAATCGCCGGGGCGGTTGTTATCAGGCAAATTAAATATTAACAGGTGTTAATTATATAACAGGCAGGGTCTTGTAAACTGTTTATCGCCGGACAGCTCTCAGTATCTGTTCGCCAATACCTATCCTGTAGCCCTGGGAACGATAGATCACTTCACCCTTCGGGTTAGCCACTATAACCAGTGGCAACTGTGCAGTTGAACAACTCAGACCACCACAAAAGGAAGCCAGCATATCAAGATTTGGATCAGGCAGGTATTTTGAATTTGAGGGTAACCCGGTTAACTCAGCCTTATCAAATCCTGACTTATTAACAGAATTATCCCAGAAGAAAATGAACTGACCTCCCCAATCATCAAGCTCCTTTGAAAGAAGTGGCAGATCGTTAAAAATATGTCTTGTTGGTTCAGTTCCCGGAGCCGCCCAAATCAGCACTATCCCTTTTCCGGCCAGTGTCCTGAGGGTCGTATTATTACCATTACTGTAGCTGATAGCTTTCTCCAGATCGATATTACCTATTACAGCGGGAGGATCGGCATTCTTCCGGAAATCAACGCTAAGTTCGCGATGTTCACCCTCGTCAAGCTTAAAAAATCTGACTGAAGATAGAATTCTGCTATCACTTATCCTGTTGCCGGTAACAAGCATGTAATATCCCTTGTCGAGAGGCATATCCTTACTGAAAGCACTGACCCGCTTATTATAGTCATATTCAAGAGTGACGTACTTCCCGTTCTCAAATCTGGCAAGGGTGAAATGAAGATAATATTCAGGTTCAGGCAGGGAACCATCCCATTTAAGTGTCAGATAGCCTTTCCCAATTTCGTCAGCTGTCTTATCCCTGAAGCTTATTTCAATCCAATTGCCGTTAAAAAAGAACTGGGGTTTTAGACTGCCTTCATCCAGGCGGGCTGCTATGCCAAGGGTCCTGCAAATAGCGACAAAAAATATGTCTCTCGAGAAACTGTCTGTAACTCGTAACTCGAACACACCTACCGGTGTTATTGGTGTTTTATAGTAATTTGATTCATCATCCAGGGTGACATATGATTTTATCCAATTGACTATGGAAGCAGGATTTTCAGCAAATGATTTCTTAAGGCTGTCAGATAGGTTTTTTAAAAAGTAACTTCTAAACGGTACAAGTATCTCGTGCGCCACCCTGGGGTTGAGAATATACCTTATATATATAAGTGAATCGGGGCTTCCAACACAGTTTTTCAGGTCTGGAGTTAGGTCCAGGTGATCACGAAGTACACTTTCCGGTGTATCACGCAGATCTTTCTCTGCAATTATTCCAAGAAGATCCATTGCCTTTTTCCGGGCACCCATGCTGGTATTCCCGAGGAAGGAGACGATGGTTTTCCTGTTGCCCATGCTCGCTAATAGTATTGAAGGAAGTTTCTTTGAGCCAGGTAGAAGTTCTTCAGCCTCTGCCTTTGGATCTTTACCATTACCCCATGAATCGATATAAGCCTGCCTGATTTTGTCTTCATTGCCTAGTCTGGTTGTATTTTCAGCGACCAGGTTTGCGGGCGGACCGGCAAATGGTTGCCTGACCACGGGAACACCAAGGTCATACTCGTAGGAGGCATCAACAATGGGATCCATGGTGAGTTTGAGCACGAGAGTATCAATTTCATTAACTGTTACCCTGGCAAAGGCGAATTTATTATCCTTGTGTGCCCACACCAGCAGATCACCCAGGCCTGTCTCAAATTTGCTTATACCATTTGAATTTGTGGGGACTGTAGCCAAAGGATAAAATTCGGCATAATTGTAAAGTTTATACTCTACAGCAGCGTTTTCAACAGGATTGTTATCAGCATCAATAACTCTGGTATAAAGGTTCTTAGTTACCGCGTAAGTAGAGAGGGAGTTAACAATCGAATACTTGTCGGTACTTATGATTACATTCTCGGTCGCGGTTGGAATGCCAAACGATTTGGTGTGAACCAGCATTGCCCGGCGAGCCGGTTCGGTAAACCATCCCCTGTTCACAACGGCGTCGGGTTCGCATGCTCCCATGTAGTACCATTTTCCATTGGCCCAGAATTCAACCCAGGCATGATTATCGTCGCTATGAGCCCAGCGGGGAGTATATACCTGACGAGCGGGGATCCCCGCCGTTCTGAGTGCAGCAACGGTGAATGTGGATTCCTCCCCGCATCTTCCTCTTGCTGACAACATGGTACTTAACGGGGCTGAGGTGCGACTATCGGCGCCCTGGTATGAAACTTTCTCGTGGCACCAGTGATTAATCTCCAGAGCTGCTTCAAGCTGTCCCATACCGCTTATCCTGTCATGGAGTTCCCTGTAGTATGCCATCCTGAAGGTATCCAGATTCTCGTTGTTTACTCGTGGCGGAAGGACATAGTGTAGAAATATGTCAATCGGGATAGTTTCAGCCCATTTGCTTTCATTTCTGCTATCAAGGGCAGAGCGTGCATTGGCCAGAAAGAAGTCGCCGTTATAGTCGGCGAGGTCATTCAGGGGCATGTAGGCAAAGAGGAACTTCAGACATTCTTCTTCACTGGTTGAAAGTTTATTACTAAAAATGGAAAACAACTGGCTGTCACGATTTACTGCCAGCTGTTTCCGTTTATTGAAGTCTTCCTCTATCTTTTCCCTGAGCGACTTTGGTTCAATAAAATGATTACCGGTACAACCGGCTAAAAAAATTACTAAAGCGGTTATAGAACCGGTAACCAGGTTTTTCATATATGGAAATTTTATAATGATCCGCACGAACTCCTGACGACAAGTTCCGGAGGCATGTTTACCTGCCTCTTGTACTTGCCTTTGCCGGAGTTTTTAACCTCTGACCAGATTATGTTGGCTACCTTTATAGCGAGGCCGGCCAGTGGTTTTTTAAGTGTTGTAACCGGTGAATGCAGAAGATCGAATCCTATGCCATCCTCCATCGAGATTATCGCCAGATCCTGGGGCACCCTTATCTTCCTCTTTTGCAGCGAAGTCATAACCGGATACACTATATCAGCATGCAGGGATACTATGACCTGGGTGCTGTATGGTGGCCTGAGGTATTTTTCAAGCAATGAAAAATCAAGTTCCTCTCCTTGTAATGGCACCTTTATTCCCGCTATCTGTGGTTCATTCATGTTACCCTTTTGAACAAGTGCCTTTCGTATTTCAGCAATCATCGGATTATCAAATCCTGCTGTCTTCTCGTTTGTCAGTACAAGAATATTCTTGTATCCGAGGTTACCAATATGCGACGCGATGAGATTGGCACCCGCAAGAGTATCAGTACAAACCGAGTTAAGCCTTAGTCTTGATGTTGACCGTTCAAGCAGCACGAAAGGATACTCGGTGGTCCTGAGGGCCCTGATTGTGAAATCGTCAGCAGCTTCACCGACGAGGATCAGCCCGCTGTAAAACTTCTTGAAGGCTGAAACCATCCGGTTATACCTCTGGTCGTCCGGATCCTTTGTAATTATAGAAAAGCCAATCCCGATACTCGAGAATGCTTTCTGGAGGTAAGGGGTAATCTCGTAAATAAAAGGATCGTGAAGCGTAGGAACAATCATTCCTATTACACCTGGTTTTTCTTCAACAGGACTGTGTTCCTCGCTACTTCCTGAAATTTCAAAATACCCCATTTGTCGCGCAAGGGCAAGTACTCTTTCCTGAGTATCTTTCCTTATACCATGCTGATCAGCCTTGTTATTCAGAACAAGTGATACTAAAGTGCATGACACACCTAGCTTTGCAGCTAAATCTTTATTCTTAACTTTTTTCCCCATTTCCCTTTAATTTGGAGAATCTAAAAATACTAAAATCTCAAAATCACTGCCTAAGGCCGGGGATAATTAACAAAAAATAACTAAAAATTTAATAAAAATTTAATGTTTAGCTGAGCTCTGGATATCTGAAAAAAGAAAACAGGGACTATGCCCTGTTTCCCTTGCATTAAACAAGAATTAGTTTCTTGGTGGTGTGTATCCTCTTTTCTTTGCTGCATCTTCAAGTCTCTGCTGCCACTTCGACTTTTGCAAAGGCTTTTTCTTATTCTCCTCGAGCGTTGCAAGTACCTTATCAGCATCTATGAATCGTTTAGAAATAACATTCTGAATATAGGTAAGCATGTTTGCCAGGAAGTAATAATATGTCAGACCCGATGAGAAGTTGTTAAGAATAAGCATGAACATGATCGGCATCATGTACATCATAACCTTCATTCCGGGCTGGTCTGAACCAGGCTGCGATCCGGTCATCTTCATCGTGAGAAGAGTAGAAGCAGTCATCAGTAGCGTGAAAAGACTAACGTGATTGCCATAGAGCGGAATAGTGAAAGGCAGGGTGAGTATCGAGTCGTATGTAGAAAGGTCTGTTGCCCAGAGGAACGGTTCCTGTCGAAGTTCGATAGACGAAGGGAAAAACCTGAACATGGCGAAAAGTATTGGCATCTGCAGCAACATCGGCAGACAGCCGCCCATCGGGTTTACTCCTGCACGTTTGTAAAGATCCATCGTGGCCTGTTGCTTCTTGAGAGCATCTTCCTTCTTGGGGAATTTTTTTCCCAGTTCATCAACAAGCGGTTTCAGAACCTGCATCTTGGCCTGGCTCTGGTAAGATTTAAACGTCAGCGGGAACAGAACGATCTTAATTATTATCGTCAGGATCAGAATAATTAACCCGTAATTCCCGATATATTTATTTAACCAGTTGAATATGGGTATAATAACCCACTGGTTTATCCACCTTGTAATATTCTTACCAAGTGTAACAAGTTGCTCAAGGTCGTAACCTTCACGTTTAAGGGTTGTGAAGTGATTTGGTCCGAGATAGAACTTGAGATTGACTGGCTGAGGGTTTGAAGCGTTATAAGGAACCCCGGCTTCGGTGGTAAAATATTTAAGATATCGCGTTGAAGCTGGTAGTCTGGTAACTTTGAATGAACCGCTCTGGAAATAATCATCATTTATCAGAACAGCTGAAAAAAACTGATCCTTGTAAGCCACCCAAGTCATCTTTGTTGTAACATCAGCCTCTTCGTTCTCCTTGTTCGACCTCTCCCTGAAGCCATCAACTTCATCCTGGAAATATTTGTATTTCAGAGTAGTCTGGTATTCCTCGCTCTGCTTTCCCTTTTCTTTCTTCGGCACATACATCCTCCAGTCTAGTGTCATGCTGCTCTGGTTTGCCGCGATGATATCGCCAAGTGAAACGAACTTGACGTTCAGGCCGACTACATACTTGCCGGGAGAAAGGGTGTAGGTGTATTCAAGATACCTTTGCTCGTCAGCTTTGAGTCGGAGTGAAACGGAAACCGGATCTTTATCGGCCACGTAGTGCTTGAGCGAATCGACCGTTTTGAAATAAAGTTCGTTAGTCTGAATTGCCTTGTTGTCGGAAGTGAAGAAATTCAAACCGAACACGGTCGAATCACCATCAAACAGGAATAGAGGCAATGAATCATAGGTTTTGTAATCCTTTAGTCTGGCTGAATAAAGGCGGCCTCCCTTTGTTGATATTTTCAGTTCAACCTTGTCATTTTCAAGAGTGATGAAATCATTCTCGCCTGATGCTGATTTTGCAAAAACCCCGAACCTGAGAGAATCCGGCAGGTTTCCATTTTGAATTACTGCAGGGGTCTGGACTGAACCGGTCTGAGCATTTGTAACAGTCTTAATTGTATCTGTTTTCTGGGCCGGGTTAACGATACCAAGCTTTTTGTCAACTTCGTTCAGTTTCGCAAGGACCTCCGGTTGATTAGGTTTAAATTTCAGAGCGTTCAGGTATTCAATCTTCGCCTTCTCCAGTTCTCCTTTTTTGTAAAGAGAATCGGCCACAACAACAGCATTCTTGTATGCTTTGTTCATCCTGCTGTTATTAAAGACACTGAAGCCGATAAAAATCAGAAAGATCAGAACAAGTCCGGTAATAGTATTCCTATCCATTATATTAATTAAGTATTATCGTGGTTAATCTTTTATGCAGGCTTTTATGAACTGAACGAACAGCGGATGAGGGTTTTCAACGGTGCTGCTGTACTCGGGATGAAACTGCACGCCTACAAACCATTTATGTGAAGGTAGTTCCATGATCTCAACCAGATCTGATTCGGGGTTCACTCCCACCGGAATCATGCCATTCTTTATGAATTCATCAAGGTATTTATTATTGAATTCGTATCGGTGACGATGCCTCTCCAGAATCTCGGTTTTTTCGTAAGCGGCAAAGGCCTTTGAATCCTTTCCGATAACGCACTTGTATCCTCCAAGCCTCATTGTTCCGCCTTTATCAATTATGCTCTTTTGTTCCTCCATCAGGTCTATGACAGGATACTTAGTCTTGTGATTTATCTCGGTGGAATGTGCTCCTTCAAGCCCGAGTATATTCCTGGCAAATTCAATTACCGCGCACTGCATACCCAGGCATATTCCAAGGAAAGGTATATTATTTTCCCTGGCGTACTTCACGGTTGATATTTTGCCTTCTATCCCTCTCGATCCAAATCCCGGTGCAACTACTATCCCGTCAGCACCACCAAGCAGGTTCATAACATTTTCTTCATTCACAACCTCCGAATGAACGTAGGCAACATCTACCACGCACTCGTTCATCGCGCCACTGTGAATAATTGATTCGGCTATCGACTTGTAAGCATCAGGTAATTCAACATACTTGCCAACCAGGGCAACTTTGACCCGGTGCTTGGGATTCTTGAGCTTTCTGAGAAACTCTCTCCATTCGAGAAGCGGTGGCAAATCACCAACCGGCAGAAGTAGCTTCCGCAGTACTGTCTGATCAAGTTTCTCCTCGAGCATCCTTACCGGCACTTCATAAATCGTTGAAACATCTGTAGATTCGACAACAGCGCTTTCCTCGACGTTGCAGAAAAGTGCAACTTTCTTTTTTATGTCACCAGCAAGCGACCTGTCTGTCCTCAGTACCAGGACATCCGGCTGAATACCATTCTCGAGGAGGACCTTAACAGAGTGCTGGGTTGGTTTGGTCTTATGTTCCCCTGACGATGAAAGGTAAGGAACAAGTGTAAGGTGAATAACCAGGCAATTCTGGGAGCCAAGCTCCCATTTGAGCTGACGCACGGATTCTATATATGGTAACGATTCTATATCACCAACCGTTCCACCAATCTCTGTTATGACAATATCATATTTATTAACAGACCCTACAAGCTTGATACGACGTTTTATCTCGTCGGTGATATGAGGTATAACCTGGACGGTCTTACCGAGATAATCACCCTTTCTCTCCTTGTTTATGACAGTCTGGTAAATTCTTCCTGTCGTTACATTATTCGCCTGGCTGGTGGGAACGTTGAGGAATCTCTCGTAATGTCCCAGATCGAGGTCGGTTTCCGCTCCGTCGAGAGTGACGTAACATTCCCCATGCTCGTAAGGGTTAAGAGTACCGGGATCCACGTTAATATAAGGATCAAGCTTCTGTATCGTCACAGAATATCCCCGGGCCTGTAGCAGCTTGGCAAGAGATGCCGAGATGATACCCTTCCCTAGTGAAGAGGTAACCCCTCCTGTAACAAAAACATACTTAACGTCAGCCAAGGTCTGAAAATTTACAAAGTATTAGTAATTAAAATATTATTCATCCATTCCCGATTGATCAATCATCCTGACCTTCTCCTCGAGAATCTTGATAGTTTTACGGGCATTAGCTATTTTTTCCTCGACTTCCTTAATAAGAGTCGCCGCGCTGGCAGATTTTGCAAAGAACCCGATATTGTTCTCCCATAACACTATATCGCTTTCAAGCTGCTTGATCTTGGTGAAGAATTTGTCTCGCTCATTCCTGAGTTTGCGCGATGCTTTCGGATCGTAGGATAAATTGTCGAGTTTGTTCTTGTATTTGAGTATACTCTTGTCTTCCTCCCCTATCTTGAGTTTATCGAACTGCTTATTTAATGCAGCCCTGTAGCGTCCTGCTACCTCCTCCTTCATGTTAAAAGGAACGAAACCGATCAGCGACCACTGACGTTGTATTTCCTTCAGCCTCTCGAAAGCTGCCTGAACATCAGCACCGGCCTCAAAATTCTCCAGCTCTTCGATAAGTGCAGTCTTGGCCTTGAGATTACCTTCGTACGATGTATCGAGGTCAGCGAAGAAACCTGATTTCCTGTTAAAGAAATGGTCGCAGGCTTTCCTGAATCTCTTCCAAATCTTTTCGGACTGTTTTCTTGGAACAGGACCTATTTCCTTCCACTCTTTCTGGAGTCTGATAAGAGAATCGGTAGAAGCCTTCCAGTCCGTACTCTCCTGCAGGGCCTCTGCCTGAATGCATAACTCTGTCTTCTTCTGAAGATTGGATAATTGAATCTCCTTGTTGTCGGAGTAAAATGATCTCTTCTTCTCGAAAAAGGCATCACAAGCATCCCTGAACCTCTGGTAAACCTTGTTATTCTGCTTCTTTGGCGCGAATCCGATTGTTCTCCACATCTTCTGCAGATCGACAATCATCTCGGCCTTCTCATCAAAATCCTTGAAAGATTTCAGTTCTGCCGAGTTGATTTCCTCGACTTTTTCACACAATGCTATCTTGGCTTCGAGGTTCTTCCTCTGTTCGTCTTTCTGTTTTTCAAAATACTCGTGATGACGCCTGTTAACCTTTGATGTTGCCTCGCGGAACCGCTCCCATAACTCGTTCTTCACCTCGTGAGGTACCGGACCTATCTCCCTCCATTGATTATGATAATCCTGCAATAACCTGAACGCGTTGACCGGATCCGGCTCAAGTAGAAGCTCTTCTGCCTTCTCGCACAAGGTTATCTTCAACTCCTGATTTTTCTTGAGGTCAAGATCACGCAGTTCTTTGTTGATCTTGATATAATCGTAGAACATTTCGACACTGTGATGGTAATTCTCCCACAAGTCTTTAAGCGAATTCTGCGGGACAACACCTATTCCATGCCATTCATTCTGAAGGTTCCTGAAATCCTGGAAAGTCTTGTTAATGGATTCTTCCCTGTTAACAAGCTCCTTTATCTTTTCAATAATGTCATACTTCTTCTGGAGGTTCTCATACTTCTCTGCTTCCTGTACTTTTCCGAAGTCATTCCTCTTTTGTCTGAATTTCTCCAGAAGATCCTGGACCCGATGCTCAAGAGGATCAACCAGGGCCTTGTATTCTTCTGGCTTTCCACCTTCGGCAATGAATTTATTCTTTTTCTCCTCCTCCTCGTGCTTTATCTTCTTGAAAAAGATCACTTTGATCCTTTCAACATCATCCTTTATTTCCGATGGTGGGCGATTATCTATTATGAGTGCGAGAGTTTCAACAAGTTCATTCTTGGGGTAACCGGAATAGTCGACCGGTGGAAGTTCCATGTTTTCAAGGTCGTGAAGTTCTGCATCGTGGTGCTCCTGGTCGGAACTGGCTACCAGTTCCTCAGCCTCCTTCTTCTTCCTCGGTCTTTTAACCTTCGACTCGGTTTGTTCTTCAGCCCCATCGGGGCCTGCCGGGTCTTTAACATCATTAACTTCTGCAGGACTGGCCTGGTCGGCCATATTCCCTTCTTTCTCACCGCCATCAGCGGTTATTTCTTCGGCCTTTTCAGCCACGGGTCCCTTCGTAGATTCGTTACCGTTTTCGCCGGTTTCGAATTGTTCATCCTGAACAGAGCCATTCGGAGTAATATCAGTCATAATCAATCCTGTTATTTTCAGAATTTTAAGTGAGTCTATTCATGCACTGGCATGAAATTTTTCAAGCTACGAAAATATTGAATTATTTATTAAAACTCAAAGATTTGCAGGAAATAAAGATTATTTGCCGAATTGCTTCATTTCATAATTCAGCGGACTTCAGCAACGATTCAATTTATTGAACTATATTCGCGTTAACGAATAATTTTAAAACACGTTACATCAATGACCAAAGATCAGGTTTCTACAATAATAACTGTTGCAGCTGTCGCGTATCTTTTAGTTCGTCTTTACCAGAAATACGTTAAGAAAACCGGCCCTGGTCAAACAAGGGAGAAGCAGGGAAATACAGGTTTCGGTTCAAGCAATAAAGGCGATGATTACGAACCCTACCAAAAATAACGGTTCATCTTTTTCCCGACATTACCAGATGCCGGAAAGGAGCAACTATTCTCTGTAATAACCTTAGATCCTCTGTAATTATCTCGGCAGTGCCCTGCATATTCTGGGTAAACTCTATACTTTTCCCGTAAGAAGTCTTTAATCCATCAGGGAAGATCACTTCAACAAGGTAGGACTCATCCGATACCACCGGTGACTTCAGTGAAATAACTCCTCTAAGCATTCCAAACTCGAGATACGGGTACCCTGCCAGTTTTATGTTAACAAAGTTTCCCGGCCTTACCTTACCTGATTTCTCGAGCGTCAGTGTTATCCTCCCAAGGTATTCACCTCTTTCGAATGGCAGGACCGTTAGTACCTGTTGGCCAGAGTTCACTATCTGGTTTACATTCCAAACACGCGGAAGCGAGACTGTCCCGTCGACATGACTAACGAAAAGGTAGTCGAGTTCCCATTTTGTAATACTCGCCCTCAGACTACGGAATGCCTCATCGACAGAATTGAGATATAACTCTGTTTCTTCCTGCTGCTTGTTAACATACTCGGAGAATTCTTCCTGCTTCCTGTTCAGCTCAATTTTCGCATCCTGAATGTCTATGTTTATCTGGTTCAACTCTGTTTCCTTCTGCCGGAGCGACTGTTTTGCTATATCATAATCATTAGCTTTCAGGGTACTGTCAGCTGCAAGCTTTTCTGCCCTTCCAAGCTTTTTCAACTCGGTTTCGTATATGTCCCTTGCTGCTTTCTGTTTCTCGAGATAACTTCCTATCTTGATTTGAATCTGAGTTATGGCATCGCGCGATGATCTGATCCTCGATGCATATATATTATTCCTTAGAAAATTATCGCGGTCGGCAACTGATTTTCTTAACACGCCATACACATCCTGAAGTTCACCCAGGTCGGAGAGATCGGGGACAGACCCGAGACTGACCGATTGACTGACATTGAAGGTGTCTGAGAAGATTTTTAATACCCTGAATTGATCTATAGATGCACCTGATTCAACAACTCCCAGTATTTGACCATACTTAACGGTATCGTTTTCTGATACGTAAAGATGCTTAATCCTCCCCGTGACTTTTGAAAGGACTACTTCAGGTGGATTTTGCGTGCTTATAACCGCAGGTGCGCGGACAATGTCGGGATACTTGATACACCACGAGAGAATAATTAGAAGCATGATAACGAGGAAAATCACTCCTGTACCCCATCTGACAAGTGCAGAAGGAGGAGTCCCCATCAAATCGCGGACCGGTTCTGAATATATTATGTTTTTCTTCCTTTCTTCCATTTATTATGATCCAAGTTCCAGTTGATTTTTAACCAGATTGAAATAAAAACCTTTTAAGGCAATCAACTCCTCGTGGGTACCTGTTTCGGCTATCCTGCCATTATCAAGGACAACAATTTTACCCGCATTTCTGACAGTGCTGAGGCGATGAGCCACGACCACGACTGTTTTAAACCTGAAGAACGTGTCAAGCTTTTCAACAATCACTTTCTCGTTCATGGCGTCGAGCGAATTCGTGGCTTCATCAAATATGACGATAGCCGGGTCCTTGTAGACCACGCGGGCAATCAGGAGTCTTTGCTTCTGACCTTCACTTAACCCGTGACCATTCTGGCCAATCTTTGTATTGTACCCGAGAGGAAGTGATTCAACCAGCGATCGTATACATGCGGTCTCAGCTGCCATCTGCAGCCGTTCCTCATCAATCTCCTTGAATCCCGGGGCTATATTGGCTGCAATAGTATCGGCAAATAGATAACCATCCTGCATTACAGCTCCAACGTTATCCCTCCAGGTCCTCAGGCTTATGTTATTGAGTCGGGTATCACCAACTATGATCTCGCCACTGACGGGCTGGTAAAACCCGAGTATCATTTTGAGAAGTGTCGTCTTCCCGCTCCCGCTTGCCCCAACTATTGCAGTAACTGACCCTGATGGTATAGCAAGGTCAATATCCTTAAGGACGAAAGGGGAACGCGGACCCTCGTACTGGAATGAAAGATTATTGATATAGATATCCTTTGACAATGGAAGCCTTGCAACCTTCATCTCATCACCGCTTTCTTCGTCCTCCATATTATGGATCTCCGAGAGCCTGTCCAGACTCAGTCGCGCATCCTGCGAAACCCTGAAGAAGTTAATAACCTGGTTCACAGGCAGGTTAAGCTGCCCGATTATAAACTGCACCGCAAGCATCATCCCGAGGGTGATACTGTCATTAAGTACCAGGGTAGCCGCAGTGATGGTTATGAGGATATTTGTGATCTCGTTAATGAAGGTTGCCCCGGCAGTCTGGTACTGGACAAGACCAAGGGCCTTTACCCGTAACCTGAATAAAGAAGCCTGCATGTTCTCCCAATCCCACCTCTTTTGTAGCTCGCTCCTTGTAAGTTTAATCTCCTGCATTCCATTTACAATCTGGATGAGCTTGCTGTTCAGGGCTGACATCTGTCTGAAACGCTGGTGATCGAGCTGAGATCTTTTTCGCATGAATAATGATACCCAGCCAATATAAAGAAAGGTGCCTGCAAGGAATATCAATAATATCCTGAAATCATACAGAGCCAGTACTATTCCAAAAATAACAAGATTGAAGAAGGAGAAAAGTATGTTGAGGGAAGTCGAGGTAAGGAACTCTTCTATCCTGTTATTATCCTCGATCCTTTGTAAAATATCGCCAGTAAGTTTCGTATCAAAAAATGCAACAGGTAACGACATCAGCTTCTGGAGGAAACCGGAAACAATAGCCACGTTAACCCTCGTTCCGATATGCAGAAGTAACCATCCCCTGATAAATTCGACCGACATCCTGCCAATGACAAGGGCAAGCTGGGCTATCAGAACAAGGTATATGAAACCAAGGTCAATATTATTGAGACCAATATCGACAACCGACTGTGTAAGGAAAGGTATAATCAGCTGTATAAGGCTTCCTATCAATAAGCCAAGAACAATCTGGTTAAGGTATTTCCTGTAGAGTTTAAAATACTTGAACAGGAATCTGAACCCTCCGCCTTTTTCTTTTTCATCACCGGCTTCATGAAAAGCAGGCGTGGGTTCCATGATGAGCACAAGACCCGCGGGTTCGCCATCAATTGAAGTACCGGCCCAATTAAGCAGGAAATCCTGCTTCTTGTAAGTGACGAGACCGATGGCAGGATCGGCAACATACACGGTATCTTTCTTGATCTTGTATACTACCACGAAATGTTTTTGTCGCCAGTGTATAATGCATGGCAAAGGCACGCTGCTTACAAGCTTTGACCAGGGTAATTTGAGCCCGAGCGTGCGGAAACCTACCGAGTCTGCCGCCTCCGACAGACCGAGGAAAGAGACACCCTCGCGGGTTATATAGCATTTCCTGCGCAGGGTCTCCAATGAAATGTTTTTACGGTAATATGAGGCCACCATCTTCAGGCAGGCTGGCCCACAGTCCATTGCATCAGGCTGTTTGACAAAAGGGAATAGCATTCTAAGATGGCTGTTATGCATTTGACCGGAAGTAAAGATATCTATATTTTAATTATTTGGCTCCCGGCCAGACTCAAAAAGAAGCAGCAGGAAATGAAGCAGGTTATCTTTTAATGAGGAAATACTATATTTGTCAGTTCAATAGGTGAAATGTCAGTGAGTTGTTCCGAAAGTTCTCAGATAAGGCCATTATAGAGGGCATACGACTTCAGGATGACAGTGTTCTTAATTATCTGTACGATCATTACTTCCAGATGGTAAAGAATCATGTCATCAGAAACAGCGGGTCCGAGGAAGATGTCTCTGATGTCTTCCAGGAAACTATTATTACAATTTACCAGAAAATTACAGACAACAATTTTGAACTTACCACGGAGTTCAAGGGTTATTTTTTTGGTGTGGCAAGGAATACCTGGAATTCCATCTACCGACAGCAGAATAAGACAGAGGATCTGACTATAGATGTTCCGGAAGACGATGAAGAAGAGAATAACGATCCGATGTTCAGCAGGATAATGGCCAGGGCATTCAGCCGGCTTAAACCTGAAAGCCAGGAAGTGCTGAGATTATACTACGATGGAGTGTCGTACGAGGAGATTGCCGTGAGAATGAATTACAAAAACGAGGTTTACGCCAGACGGAAAAAATACTTATCAAAAGAAGAATTGATGGAACTCGTGAAGGAGGATCCTGAATATATAGAATATCAGCGCTTTCTCAGGTAGAATATCAAACCGGCTATAAGAATAATAATCCCGCCGATAGCAGCGAATACAGGTAACATTGGTTTTGGATAGAGCGGTGCATCGTCCCCATAAACGACAAGGGTGGCCCAGAAATAAGGGTGGGACTGCAACTGTTCCGAGTTTTCCAGGTAATCCAGCCTTGCTTTACGAAGAGCCTTGCTTTTGGTCTGTCCCTTACCAAGATAGCTATAGAAAGATTTGACAATATCTGTTCCTGACCTGTCGTTAACTTCCCAGAGTGCCATTACCACAGAGTTGCTGCCCGCGGAAATGAATCCCCTTGCAAGGCTCAGTACTCCCTCGCCTGAGAACAGCATCCCACTTCCCGTGTAACACGAACTCAGTACCACCATTTTTGCCTTTAGTATCAGGCTGTTAATCTCGAACGGGTAAAGCCTCCCATCAGATAATCCCGCCGTGTCCTTTGCAAACATCATCATCGATCCTTTCGGGTCAGAAGCATCAAGTATCGTGTGCATCGCCAGGTGTATAATATCTTTTAATGGTGCCTCACTCTTGAATTTGTTTTCCGTGGCAAGACTGTCAGTAAAAGAAATACCCCTGGTTATACTGGCAACGAAAGCTGCCTCCTCGGGTGCATGCTTTAACTCGGTCAACATACCGGAGACGGACTGCCTTGCAGCCAGAAGTGAATCAACATAGAGAGATATGTTCCTGTATGTTGGTGCGAAGGAGACAGAATTATTTTCGCGCGATTTTTTGGTATGGGCAAGTTCTCTCAGGAGAGTTGCAGTGTAACCATAGGAAATAGAATAATCCTTCATCATGTAAGGAAGCTTCCTGTAATATATCTCCTTGTAACTGGTCTTTTCCGTGAGGAGAATTTCAAACGGGAAAAAGGCGAGCGTGTTATCTGGCGAAATAATCAGCTCGTCTGATATAAGGTAATCCTTAACCGGTTCAATTAATTTGAGATATAACAAATGTCCCAGGTACTGAAAACGGTCAAACTCCTCCCCTGCCTTGGCTGTTCTCAGATCCGGTTCAGAAAGCAGTCTTCTGAACTCTATTATAGACTCATTGAATGAACTGTCTATTTTAACAGTCTCCAGCCTTGTATATCGCCTGTTAAGCAGGAAAATATGGAGATTATTATTTGTAATTATATATGAAACAAAATTTTCGCACCTCTTCAACTCTTTCGAGAAGCCCTGCATGGTCACAACTGAGGTATCTGATTTAATTTTCAAATACTCGGGATAAACTTTGCTTAAGTAATCGGTCAGAGAGTCTTTTTTTGCCTGGGCTGTAAGCAGACGGTTATTTAAAGATCTGGCAGTGGATGTATCCGGGATTTGCCTTCTTTCATTATCGCTGATCAAGTTTTCTATAATTCCAATCTTCGTGGCCAGTTCTTTATCTTTCTTGACAATATTATCGGGAATGTTAAGTTTCATAGCTTTTGATTCCCTTGTCATAGCCAGAAGTCCTGAGGCTTTACTCCTCTCAGAAAAACCAAAGGCCCTGTCGAGCCATGAATTGTTTCCAGTTATTCGATAAAGCTCGATGCAGAATCCCATGGCATCAATATAAACATTTCGGTATCTCTCCCCTGTCATGATCCTGCTGCCTGCATCAGTTATGTTGGTCTTGAAATTTTCCATCATCGAGGTGGCGATACCAGCAGTTGTGGCAGCGGCTACAAGCGCTTTTGTATCGTTTGTTTTATTAAAATAAGCATCCAAAATAAGATATCTAGTGGTAAGAATCCTGAAAACATCTGAATTATTACCCATTTTTTCCTGATCTGGAATTCCAAACTTTTCAACTACCCACGATTTATCGTAATATCTTTTTATAAGGTTGTTAATTGAATCAAGTGCAGCTTCAGGATTACCTGCTTTTGAAAGACCCAGGGAATGACTGAGCAGAACATCCTTTGTTAAACCAGGGCTATTTCCATCTTTTACAAAATAAGAATAACTATCGCGTTGCAAATCAAGAGACCTTGCATAGTCTATATTATAATCTAAAAGGTAGTCAGCATAAAGTAACTGGAAACGAGCCAGATAAAAGTCAAGAACCTTCTTTTTCGCTCTAAACTTGGTTAAATATTCATTAAAAGCTTTTTCTCCTTCAACTTTGTTCCCTGTTTCAGCTATTACAATAGCATAGTTAGAAACAGAATTAATATACTGAAGAGTGTCAAAAGAGGACATCTCCACTAACTTTTTATAGTACTCTTTGCTCTTTTCAAATTTTCTAACATAGAAATAGGAAGCGCTGAAATTACTAAGAAATTGTAACTTCTCAGAAGGTTGATATTCAGATTCATATTCAAATCCTTTGTCAAGATTTGACAAAGCCCTGTTGTATTCATACAAATTGTAATAATAAATAGCCTTGGAATAATACAAAAACCCTTTATTCCAGTCATTAATTGAATCTGGATAGGAATTAAGGTAACTAAAACCCTCAATTAAAAGTTTATTCGCACTTTCCAGATCCCTGATATTGATCTTCGCGAGAGAACTGTATATTATTGCTTCAACCAGATCATTATACTCGAAAATAGTTTTACCTCTTGTTAGTTCTAGACGTTTTGTACTCCACTTATCTGCTTCAAGATAATTGCTCTGGATACTATACATAATGCCTAGTAACCTGTATATCCTTGCCCTGGTAAAATCATCAGGATTTTTGTCCAGCTCTTTCAGAGAATGGGTTAGGTACTTTTCACAAGTCTGAACATCATTTTCTATATACCAATACCGGACTCCAATGAAGTAGTAGGGTTTAGCTAGATCAACAGAAGGTAACTTGTTTGTATTTTCAATAATGTTCCTTAATTCAATTGTAAGAGCTAATCCTTCACTAATCTTACTTTGTGTGAAGTAGGAATCAATTTTTTTTGTCAGGTAGATAATTCTTGTCTTCAGATCATTATCGGTTTGCGTCTGAAAGGATTTGTGAGAAGCATTCATCAGGCGGGGTCCGGATGCGAACGTAACCGATACTGAAGCTGGAGCCAATACGGCAAAAGCCAAAACTGCTATCCTGAATAATAAAGATCTCTTCAGCATCCGTGGATCAAATTTAACCCAGTTCAAAAATAAACATAATGTTAATAAAACTTACCTGGAGACCCGGAAATATCAATTTATATCTACCTGACTATCTGCGTTTTAATTTTTTTTTGCATTTTTTTTGATTTTTTCGTGTCACAAATCAGCAATATCTGACATGTATGATTGAAACGAATTACCCAAACGTTAACTAAAAGAATCCAGAACAATGAAAACAAGAAATTTTGATTCAGCAATCGAGAGTCTGTCAGTATTTGCACTTACAAGCGAGGAAATGACATCGGTAAGAGGTGGTAGTGAAGATGGTGGTCCAACAATACCGAGCACTCCCCCGATTAAAATATAGTTCTTTACATTTGCAGCCCTGTGCTGCCCGGGCAGATCTTTAAGATTTGTCTGAATTTTACAGGATTTTCTTGTCATACCTGGCCTATAATTGAATATAAGGCCAACATGTGACAGCTTGAATGATCGGTTGTGTGTCTGCACTGTTATACCCGCGTGTATAGCCTGATGCGGCATCATGGATGCGATATAAATTGAAATACTTTAGGATATGAAGACTATTGATTTTTCCTACTTCATCGAGAGATATATCTCCGGTGAGATGGATGCAACTGAGAAAAGGTGGTTTGAAAAGGAGCTTGATGGCAATGAATCGTTGCGCAAGGAAGTGGCTTTAAGACGTAAAGCCGACCAACATATGCTCAAGCCAGATATCATTTCTCTCAGGAACAAATTGGCTGACCTTGAAAAAAGCCGCAAGGAGAAGGCTATCAGCGATGCACGCAGAAGACCAAATGCCATGCGCTTCGCCGCTGTATTCACTGGTCTGGTTCTGATCGGATCACTTTTCCTGCTTCGCCCATCACACATGAGCAACTCGGAACTTCTCAGCGAATTCATGCAGCCAATAACGATCGAGACTACCGGCAGGTCGGGTAATACTGATGCCGCGCTGCAAAATTTTTCAAGGGCAGCGGAGTATTTCAATTCAAATGACTACGTGAACGCGGGTAGATATTTCAGCCTCGTGCTCCAGGAAGATCCTGAAAGATTAGACGCGCATCTGTATAAAGGGATATCTGAACTAAAAACAAACCTTTACAAAGAGGCTAAATCAGAATTTACTTTTATCAGCAACAAGGGCCGAAGTCTTTACAAGGACAATGCCAAATTTCACCTTGCCCTGTGCTTCATAGCTACAAATGACATTGAGGCAGCCAGGGGTGAACTCAGGGAGATTGCAAACAACAAATCCAACCAGTTCAGAAAAGAAGCAAGGAAACTGCTGAGGAGATTATAATATCCATTTTGAACGATAGTAATAACCAGCCAGATCTGACGGGGATGAGTAACAAGATTGAAAATACCGCCAAAGGTGTGAGGGATCTCGAGGACGAGGCTCATTTGAATATCCTTAAAATGATTAATTGCCCAACCATATTGACCGGAATGTCGCACGAGATGAGGACGCATATGAACTCCATCGTTGCTTTCTCGTTCCTCATGAGCAATGGTTGCAGCGAAACTGAAAAAAATCAATACACTAATCACATACTGAGCTCTTGCGAGCAATTAATGGTTCTTTTCGACAACTTTCTGGACTCCGCTATAATCGATACGGGTAATTCGAAACCGGAGCTAAAGGGTTGCAAACTGGGTTCTGTTCTTGAAGATCTTCTCTCCGAGTTCAGGGTAATTCTCAAAAGAGACGATCACAAGGACCTTGTACTGATACTTGAAAATCAGGCGTGCAGTCAGGCTGAGGTTTATCTGGATTCGAACAGGGTAACTCGTATCATCCGAAGCCTTTTTCAGAACGCACTGTATAACACAAGTTCAGGTTATATCAAAATCGGCTATTCAATAAAAGATAACGTGGTCACCTTTTATGTTCTGGATTCAGGTGACAGTTATCTTAAAAGCCGTGACTTCCTGCAGGCAGACGATCTTAACGAAGCCCTGCGCAAACATAATGACACTACTTCTGCAATCAGTCTGACACTCGCCCGCAAACTGACAACTCTTATCGGTGGGAAGATATGGATTGAGGCTAACGGAGTATCGGGTTCCGGGCTCTTTTTCAGCGTGCCGGTAAGGCCTGTTGAAAGTCCGCACGTTTCAATAAATAAATACACGAATACCAGAATTGCTATCTGATATTAACCAATCATTTTAGTCTGCATTAAGCTTTTGCGAACGGGGGTCTCTGGCGGGACCCCTTTCCTTTTAATTCGTGAGAGATACTATTTTCACCTCGGTCCGCCTGTTCAACTTCCTGCCCTCTGTAGTAATATTTGTACCTAGTGGATTGGCGGATCCAAATCCCCTGGAACTTAACCTGTCGGCGCTGATCCCCCTCGACCTCAGATAATCGGCAACAGAGATCGCTCTTCGCTCGGAAAGTGTCACGTTATGAGCATCGGTCCCGGTTGAATCAGTAAATCCGGCAATTTCAACAACGAGAGTCTTGTTTTCCGCCATTAACCTGTAAAGCCTGTCAAGTTCCGTGAGCGACTCTCTTTTGAGCTGCCAGGAATCGACCTCGAAAAAAACGTTTGAAAGCTGCAAGGTCTTTCCCACTTCCAGTGGATTAAGCATAACATCCTTGTTGAAAGGACTGGTAACAGAATGAATTCCCTCGAGCATGAAGTTATCAGAATAGAACAGGTAACCCTGCTTGTTCACTGTTAACCCGTAATTAAGTCCTGTTGGCAGACACACGAGCATCGATCCTCTTGCATCGGACCTGCCAGAGGCAATAATTTCTCCCGTCTTCAAGTTAATAAGCTCATAATCGGCCGAAAGGAACTTTCCCGTTTCCGAATCAGATACAATGCCCCGGAAATAAGAAACCGGATCAGGCCGGGCCGCCTCGTAAAGAGAAAATGAAAAAATATCCTTTCCCATTTTCTCATCACGTTTTGATGAGAAATATGCATTCTGACCGTTGGCATCTATTACGAGCCCCATCTCGTCATTATAGGTATTGATTGGATAACCAAGGTTTCTTGGCTCGGTCCAGGTACTGTCATCATTCATCCTTGAAAAATATATATCCTGCCCACCCATACCCGGTCTGCCGTTCGTTGAAAAGTAAAGAGTACGATTATCGAAATGAATGAATGGCGACATCTCGTCACCCTTTGTATTTATAACTGGTCCAAGATTACGGGCAAGGGTAACTCTCCCGTCATTTTTTCGCAGGCACATCCACAAGTCCATTCCTCCAAAACCCCCGGGCCTGTTACTGACGAAGAATATTATTTTCCCGTTTGTTGTCAATGACGGTTGCGCCTCCCAGTAGTTGGTATTAAGTGGTGGACCGGGATTGAAACCAGCGCTCCAGTTCGATCCGTCAAATACTGAATAATAAATATCACATCGCCCGGCACCCCCTGGTCTTCCGCAGGCTGTGAAATACATGTATGACCCGTCTGATGAAATTGACTGTGCACCTTCGTTCTGAGCTGTATTAAGAGGAGGTCCTGCATTAACAGCTTTTCCCCAACCCCAGGTATGATATCTTGAGAAATAAAAATCTTCCTGATTTGCTGTATTTGGCCTGTTATTTCTTACCTGCCTTGTAAACATGAGCACCTGTCCGTCAGCTGTAAGCGATGGCCAGTATTCATCATTGGAAGTATTGACTGAATCGCCCAGGCCAACAAGGTTAAAGGGTACCGGACTCTTCATTGCCTCAAGTGCAAACCTGCAGTTGGCCATATTGTTCCTGGCAGTCACGTTTGCCTGTTCGGGTCCAAGTTTAAGATCAAGGAAAACGTTATAATGAACCAGGGCTCTCGCGTAATCGCCGGAATTAAATTCCGCTTCCGCGAGTCGGTAAAATATGCTCTTGTCGAAAAGTGAATCAATACTGACCGCTCTCCTGTAATATTCAGCTGACTCGGAAAATCGTCTTTGCTTGGCGAACATCTCTCCAAGAAGCTGGGCTGGCTCCCAGAATTTCTTATCAATCGAGAGGGCTTCCTTGAGCGATTTTTCGGCAGTGTTGAAATAAAGGTACTCGTAGTCGCGCTTGCCAGCCACATAGGCATTAAGAGCACGATTAGATGTCGTGTGATAATTCTGCGAATAAATTAATCCCGGGCACGAACCCGACAGAATCATCATCAATAAGAGTAACTTTTTCAATACTCAGGGTATATGCATGAATTTATGAGCCTGGAGAGAAATATTCCAATCCTGGTTCTTCTTCACGTATTCCACAATTATACCTATTACCTTTTCATAAACGCTCCACTCGGGTTGCAGGAAAAGCCTGCAATCGCTTCTGACCTTGTTACTGTATTCCTCAGCCCAGCTGAAATCACGTTCATTTCTTATAATCACTTTAAGTTCATCTGCCAACAGGCAGTTTTCATCAGCCGGGGGCATGTTCATCTTCGGAGACAGGCAAACCCAGTCCCATTTCCCACTCATAGGATAGGCTCCGGATGTCTCGAGAAAAGTTTTTATACTTTTTTCTTTCAAGCCTTTACACAAATAATCGAGGTTCCATGTGAGTGGCTCTCCCCCTGTCACTACTACAGATTTCGTGCCGGAAGATAAAGCATGTTCAACAATTGAATCAACATCAACCAGGGGATGAAGATCAGGATTCCATGAAAACCTTGTATCACACCACGAACAACCTATATCGCACCCGCCAAGCCTGATAAAATAAGCCGCTTTCCCCGTGTGATATCCTTCTCCCTGTACTGTATAGAATTCCTCAACAAGAGGCAGTTGCCTGCCATCAACAGTCACTTCCCTATCCATCCTATTGTCTTAAATCTAAATAATTATGAAATATGCTCTTAAATATAAAAATATTTCAGGCCCCGTGCAAAGTTATGCAAGTAAAACTAAATCAGACAGCGATGCTTTTCTATTTGGAAAAAAGCAGGGAACGGTCCCTTACCGAGGCTTTCTCAACCCAATTCCTTGGAATGACACTCCAGTTCATATCAACGATTGGAGTCAGATCAGGGTTCTTTTCTATATATTTAATAATGTAGTATCTCAGATCCTTGTCTGTCGATATGACGAGCCTCCTGGCGATCTCCTCGCTATTCAGACCAACTCCCCGTGTGAGGTGTCCACCTCCACCACTGCCCCTGTAAGAATTCACAGCAACGGTATAAATTTTTGCCAGGTCAAAAGGATTACCTCCCGGTCCTTTTGTAATAGTGATCCTTTCGCCTTCATTCTTGCTCAGGTCAACTATATATTCAATTCCTGAAGCAGAATCAAAGTTGTAGGAAGGATTCTCGAATCTTGCCTTCCCACCGGTTAACAAAAGTGCTCCATCCTTGCCAGACCTGAACAGCATCATGTTATCATTCTGGCTTTTCATTGTCCTGAACCATAAGCCATATGAATATTCCAGGTATTTTTTAATCTCTTCACCCGAGAGTTTAATGGTGTAAAGCATGTTCTCGAACCTGTAAAGTTTAAACATGTCACCAACCGTGATAGGTCCTTCCGGGATACTTACATCGAAAGACAGCGGTGCAGCGAATGATATATCAGCTCCCGATATCTCCTTTTGAAGCGAGTGAATCAATCCCGTGAAAGCTGAGGGGCCGAAATATGAATCCCTTGAAGATATTGTCGCTGAAGACTTTCCAATAACCTTGTCAACGTACCCGCGAATCGTCTTATCCTGATTACTGAATGCCGAGATAAAATCCGGATCCCCCTTTACATCAGCAAGCCTCACAAGAGTTCCCCTTGACGATACTTTACAATTTTTCCCTTTCCCTGAAAGATTCACGTCAGCTCTCATCATGAACTCCGACCTTGACCCGCCATCGAGAATGAGGACAGTGTCTCCAGCCGAGTTCACAATTTTATCATTTACAAGTGAATGATCGTGTCCGTTCAGAATAATGTCAAAACCAGGAACTTCATAAGCTACGGCCACAGAACCGTTTTCATCTTTCACTCGTGTCTCCTTGTTCTCCAGCCACTCTTTATCCCACCCTGAATGAAAGAGCCCAATTACAAGGTCCGGTTTCTGGGCTATTATTTCCGGCATCCAGTCTTTAGCGGTCTGAACCATATCACGAAACTCCATTCCGGAGTATAATTGAGGTGGAAGCCAGTTTGGAATATAAGGTGTAACAAGCCCGAACACTGCAATCTTTAACCCACCCTTTTTAATAATTGTATAGGGCTTGAAATATGGTTTGCCGTCTGATGTTCTGATTGCATTAGCTGCCAGCAAAGGGAAATTGTATTCTTTAGCCAGCCTGTCGTAAACACTGTGACCGGTTTCAATATCATGGTTACCCACGGTTCCTGCATCATACTTGAGATAATTAAATGCCTGGCTCATTATATGCTGCGATGCAGTATCAATGAAATTATAGTAATAGACTGCAGGCTGACCCTGGATATTATCACCATTATCAAGCAGGATATACTCTTTTCCTTCCTTTCTGAGCTCATTTATATAAGTTGATACACCTGCCAGTGATCCTTTCAATTCACGACCTTCAACATAATCGTAAGGAAGGATTACTCCATGAATATCTGTAGTTGCAATAATTGATATGGTTCCTGATTTTTTACCGGTGCATGACACCACTGATACGAAAATCAAGATCAGACCGATGTTCCTCAGCAATCTTCTTCCTTTCATTTTATATATATTTTAATAATTGTGCCTTGAAGGTATAAACAGGTTAGTTTCCAACAAGTTCATAGCCATCCTTTTTACCTTTTTCAAGCTGGGTCAATCCGTTCTTCATCCAGTATGGCATAGGTGCACCTTTAAGGTAATGATCAAAAAACTGCATTTTCCTGATAGCCAGATCCTTCATGTTTGGTCTTTTCATAAGGTTGTGGTCATCGTCATTATAAGACAACATCCATGCGATCTTTCCCAGCCTGCGAAGGGCAGTAATAAACTCGATCCCCTGGTACCATGGAACAGCCCCGTCAGCATCATTGTGCATGATAAGCAGCGGAGTATTCACCCTTGGCATCCAGAAAATGGGTGAGTTCTCAACAAACTGCAAAGGTTTGTCCCAGAGTGTACCACCTATCCTGCTCTGGGTATGTTCATATTGGAACATCCTCGACATACCGGTTCCCCATCTGATCCCGCCATAAGCACTTATCATATCCACTACTGCAGCACCAGAATAGGCACACGCGAACAGATTTGTCTGTGTTACAAGGTAAGCAATCTGGTAACCTCCCCAGCTCTGCCCGTCGAGTGCAAGGTGTTCACGGTCGATGAATGGATATTTGTCAAGCATTGCATAGGTACCACTCATTACTGCATTATAGCAGCTCTTGCCTGGATAACCAATCTCGTATGGTATATCGGGAACAAAAACCAGATAACCGTTACTGGCGGCAAAAACCCTGTTAATAATTGATCTTGCCGGAGCAGGTGGCATATAAGAATACAGACCATCAGAGCTTTTCTCGTAGAAGTAAACAATCATGGGGTATTTCTTCGAAGCATCAAAGTTTTCAGGTTTGTAAAGCAGACCCTGCAGTTTAGTATTATCAAAAGAATTCCACTCGACAAGTTCAACAGTTCCCCAGTTATATTTTGACTGTTGAGGGTTAGTGACAGACAGTTTCTTTGATCCGGTGAAATCAGTATTGCTGACGAATAGTTCGGGACAAACCTCGAAGCTACCTTTGGCCCAGATTATTTTCTCTGCCTTCTTCGCCTTTGAAACAGACCTTGTAAATGAATACTTTCCTTCAACGAGACGAGCAGGATCAGCGGCAGACACTCCTTTTAATATATAGTAACCTGCTTCTTTATTTGCATTATTAAATGATGAAAGCATGAGGCTTTCCTTCTTACCAATGAATTCAGCGTCAGGATCAAGTCGCTGGTAAGAGAAAGTAATATTCATTTTACGTCCGTACCCATTCGTAATATTAACCGGCTGTTCTATCCCGTTGAGGTCAGTCAGCCAAATATCATATTTATCTTTCAGAAAAACATGTTTCTCATCATCAAGCCAGCCTTCAATTCCATATGGTGATGGATCACTTGGCGTATCCCATTCAGTATCGTAAAGAGGGAATGAAATATTACCTGAAATATTCTTTCTGACCCCGGTTGCCAGGTTAAGTGACATCCAGGCTTTATCAGCAGTATTCCAGTAAACCATGAATTTCATTGATGGCGAGAACTGAACTCTCGATGCAGATTTCTCAGCCACAAGGTTACGTGCCCCCGTTTCAACATTAACAGTGTAATAATCACTATAGTCCTGGTCCCACGATGAGACGATCCGGTATTTCAAATCGGAGGTTCCTATTGCGACATCATTATTGCCTTTCTGTACTGTTCTCACCGAAGGAAGATCCTTTCCTCCAAGCTGAACCATTAACTTCTTGTCGGTATGATATACAGCCATGAAAGTGCGTTTCTGTTCCTCCGAAACCTGAAGTTTCTGCATTGGCTGAAGCAGATCATCGTCCCATGCCCAGATATCCAGCTTGTATTTCTCATCCGCGAGTAAGGTATCTGTCGGTTCTTTTACAGGTTTTTCAGAGGTACCAAAAAATATTCTTGATGCATCTTCCGAGAAAGAGATGGACCCGTTCTCGCTCACTGACCAACCTGCAGGCATCGAGGGATTAGCAGAATCCACAACTTTTGTTGCAGCTTCAAATGCCTTAGAATAATAGAGATCGAAGATTTTTATTTTAGAGGTATCTGACGTGAATATGAAGGAATAGTTGTCTCCCTTTTTGTCAGCCGTGAGTTTTTTCGCTGTACCCTTTGCCTCGAATATTTTTGTAACACTTTCTTTTTTAGTATCAAAAACCGATATTCTGAAATTGTCGGTTTTGGTGGTATCAGGATAATCCTGGACAAATCCTATTGACTTCCCATCCCTGCTTACGACGTACTCGACAACATCAGAATGCCGGTATTCTTTTCCTGTAACCGGGTTAAATAATACAAGTTCTGTTCCTTTGGGTTCTGGTGGCTTTTTACCCTTGGGAGCAACCTGGCGTGAGCCTTTTGCCGTGTCTGCAACCTGTTTGTTTTCCTTTTTGTCAGCAGTTTGTTTTTCAAGAAGGTAAGCCATCCAGTAGGAACCATTTTCAGCAACTGAAAAAGATTTCACCTTATTAATTATTGTTGGCTTTTCATTATTCAGGAGTGAAATGCCGAGTTTTGATTTTGGAAGCTGATCGTCTTTTAGTTTTTTCTTCCTGGCCTGTCGCGACTCCGAGTATGTTGGTTTGACAGAATAAACAAGGTATTTACTATCTGGTGCTATTCTGGCTCCTGATCCGCAAAAAACAGAGTCCTTTGATCCTGTTACCACGTTGCATATATACAGCCAGCTGTCACCCTGTTGAGGATTTATCTCGTACACGACCCATTTCCCGTCTTCAGAAATTGATGATGAGCCCAACGATTTCCAGCCATCATAAACGCTATGATCGAGAGGTGGTTTCTGGGCGCTGACTTCTGCTGTAAGAAATGCAAGAAGAATAAAAAGTCGGATGAAAATTTTCATTTTAATTAGGTTTAGACCGTAAACTTATAAAAGAATATCTACCTGACATCGAATCGTCGCATGTTATAAATCAAGTTGGGCTGTTTATTGATATCTTTGTTTAAAGAATACTCTCATGGTTAAAACAGGTCTGGAAATAATGCTGGGAGATTTACCAGCCGATGTTGAAATGAAACACGCGGGCGTGGTGTGTCATGCCTCCAGCATAACAAGCGATTTCACACATATCATTGATCATTTTTACAGCAATGACAATCTAAAACTGGCTGCCATATTCGGTCCACAACATGGCCTGTTTGGTCAGACCCAGGATAACATGATTGAATGGGAAGGATACATACACCCGTATTACAAAGTACCTGTCTATAGTCTCTATGGTGAGCACAGGAAGCCGACCCCGGAAATGTTAGACAGGTTGGATGTACTTGTAATTGATCTCCAGGATGTGGGTGCCAGATTATACACGTACGCCTGGACATTGAAGCTATGCATGGAAGCATGTGCCGAGGCCAGGAAAAAAGTGATTGTCCTTGACCGACCAAATCCTATTGCACCTCTGGCATTCGATGGACCAGTATTGAAACAAGAATATTTTACGTTTGTAGGTGGAGCTGAAATACCATTGTGTCACCGAATGACCATTGGAGAAATAGCAATCTGGCTGAAGCTGAAACATGTTCCTTCTTGCGATCTGAAAGTGATAGCAATGGACGGCTGGAACAGATCTATGCTATTCACAGAAACTAACCTCCCGTGGGTTATCCCGTCTCCCAACATGCCAACTCTTAACACTGCTATCGTCTACCCCGGGATGGTACTTATTGAAGCTTTGAACCTCTCCGAAGGAAGGGGCACCACTTTACCTTTCGAACTCTTCGGAGCTCCATATATAAAAGGGAAGACTCTTATTAGCGAACTCAATTCCAGAAAGTTAGACGGATGCAAATTCAGGATTCACAATTTCATCCCCACTTTTCACAAGTTCAGCGGGCAGTTATGTGAAGGATTGCAGATTCATGTAACTGACCCTGCCTTGTTCAGACCTGTAGACACAGCCATGGAAGTATTTGATGCTATCATTAAAACCAGTGGAGAGGGGAACATGCAGTTTAAAAATCCACCGTATGAATACGAGGATAAACTAATGCCATTCGACATCTTATCTGGAGATGACCTGATGAGAAAAACCCTTGAGAAAAGAGGCTCGCTTATTGTTGAAAAAGAAAGATGGGAATCGGAAATAAAGGAATTCAGGAAACAGTTTTCCATGATCTCCATCTATGACGAGAGATAGAATCATTTCAGATACATGGCAAGCTTATCAAAAAGCTGTCCCTTTGAAATAGGTTTGATGAGATAATCTGTAAACCCTGACGAGAGTATCTTCTCCTTGTCACCCGTGAGGCCATATGCTGTTTGCGCGAGTATAACCAGTGTTTTTCCTGCCTCTCTCAGCATCTTTGTACAGGTATATCCATCAAGTACCGGAAGCTGGATATCCATGAGAACAAGATTAAGGTCAGGGTTATTCATAACAAGGTCAAATGCTTCCTTGCCGTTGTCAGCATTCAGGATAGTGGCTCCCGTCTTTTCAAGAATTTTGTTCAAATATAGTCTGCTTGAAAAATCATCCTCGACTATGAGGAGTTTTTTGCCTGAAAAATTGCCACTTTCCATACCTTTTGTTTTAATTAACTTATTCGAACAGACCGTCATCTCTCAGGAGAAGCAATATTGCTGATTGAGGTACGACGATAAATTTTTCCTTGTTAAACTCAATTTCAATTGCATGTCCCTGCATGTAAACCGCCTGGTCACCTTCCCTGGGCTGCAAAGGCACGTATTTAGGCTCATCCGAACTATTTTTCCAGGGCTCATCAATATCACTAACAACAGGGATAGGGTAACCGGGGCCGACTTTCATAACATATCCTATCTGAACCTTCTCGTTTTCATTTACACCTGGCGGCAGGTAAAGCCCGCTCCTGGTTTTCGATTGCGGTATCTTCGGCCTGATAAGAATCCTGTCGCCCACAACAATCAGCTTCCTCAAATCCTTTTCGTCGAGTGTAACGCTCATCTGGAATTTTTTTCCAAAAATATCAATTTCCCCGACTAAAGACAATGAAATATTGAGCTTACTTTGCATTGTAGCGGTGCCAACCAGAAACAGACAGCAATAAGGATACTGTTAAACTGACAAATGTAAGATGAAAATCAGGTTCATACTTGTTGAGCCCAAGGTCCCGGAAAACATCGGCGCGAGCGCGAGGGCGATTAAGACCATGGGATTTGATGAGCTTGTACTGGTAAGACCACTTGGTCTGGATGATGAGAAAGCAAGAAGACTGGCACATGGATCAACTGACATTCTTGAAAGGGCTCTTGTCTTCGATGACCTTGCAAAGGCTCTCGAGGGATCGGATATATCTGTCGCTACAACGGCTAAATACAGGTCAGTTAGTCAGGACTATGTCCCATCGGGTCAGCTGGGTGCATTTATTTCAGGAAAGACAACAACCACAAGCGTTGTGTCAATAGTATTCGGACGCGAGGAATCAGGGTTAACCAATGAAGAGATAAGGCAATGTGACATAACATCGTCTGTTGCGATGGCACTCTCCTATCCTTCTTTAAACCTTTCGCAGGCCGTAATGATATATGCATACGAATTGGCATCATTTGAACACCTGAAAGCCGGACAAACAGTTGAACTGCCAGAAGAATCATTAAAAAATCTGAAGTTAAAAGCAAACCTGCTTCTGGATCTTATTGGCATAAGGCCTGCTGACAACCGCAGGGGAAGGATTATGGAAAGGCTCTCCCTTGCCAGGGGCACTGACCTCAATCTGCTTCATACTGTAATTAATCTCATCCTTGAAAGAGAAAATGTTTCCTGATAACGATATATACAAGACTATCAAACTACCTTCGGAGGGCTTGTTCAAAGACAGGGGAAGCCGGTTCATAGCTTTGGCAAATCCGGTAAAAGACATATCTGGTATAAAAGAGCTCCTTGAAAACTACAGGAAGAAGTATCACGATGCAAGACACCATTGCTACGCATATGTAGTAGGTTACGACAAGCTTACGTGGAGGGCAAATGACGATGGTGAACCTTCGGGAACTGCTGGAAAACCAATTCTCGGGCAGATAAATTCTCACGATCTGACAAATATCCTGATTGTCGTTGTAAGGTATTTTGGCGGCACTTTGCTTGGAACAAGTGGTCTTATAAATGCTTACCGCACTGCAGCTTCAGAAGCAATAAAAAATGCCACGATAATTGAATCGATAATCAGAAACTACTACAGGTTAAATTTCCCATATCCTTCCATGAATGATGTAATGAAGCTACTGAAAGACGAAAACATCATACAGTCGCATCAGCAATTCGGACTGGATTGTTCTGTTGTAATAGGTATAAGGAGCTCATCAACAAACGGCTTTATTGAAAAGGTACAAAAGATCGAGGGGATTGAGACGTCTTTTCTTGAAACCAGGTAGGTCAAAAGTTTTCATTTATTATTAACACCATCTTGAGTCAGATATATATCTTGACTACTTTTACTTCTGCCTGAAAGGTTATCACGAATATTATCCATCATAATGAAACCCAGAAGTTTAGTATCAATCGACGATCTCTCGACAGATGAGATTCTGAGGATTCTGGATCTGGCGACCGAGTTTGAAAAAAATCCGGTTCAGGATCTTTTATCCGGGAAAGTTGTTTCGACACTTTTCTTTGAACCGTCAACCCGGACACGATTAAGTTTCGAAAGTGCCGTGAACAGACTGGGGGGGAAAGTAATAGGATTTTCAGACGCCTCGAGTTCAAGCGTCTCGAAGGGAGAAACACTTAACGACACTATCAGAACAGTCTCGAACTATTGTGATCTGATAGTCATGAGGCATCCTATTGAAGGCAGCGCGAGGTTCGCGAGCGAGATATCGCCAGTGCCCGTGGTCAACGCCGGCGATGGGGCCAACCAGCATCCCACTCAAACGCTTCTTGATCTTTATTCAATAAGAAAGACCCAGGGCAGGCTCGATAACCTGAACATTTTCCTTGTTGGTGACCTGAAATACGGCAGGACAGTTCATTCAC
This sequence comes from Bacteroidales bacterium, assembly GCA_046329885.1. Lineage (GTDB taxonomy): Bacteria > Bacteroidota > Bacteroidia > Bacteroidales > VadinHA17 > LD21. The sequence goes on along the minus strand of JAXLTU010000003.1, from coordinate 5,454 downwards.
TGATGATGGCCATGGCCAGATGGAACGCGACCTTCAACTTCATTGCTCCAGACGAGTTAAGAATGCCCGATGAATACAAGATTTATCTCGATAATGCCGGCCTGAAGTATTACGAACACACCGACTTCACTGACATAATATCCAAGGCTGATATTATTTACATGACCAGGGTACAACGCGAGAGATTCTCCGACCCCATGGAATATGAAAAAGTTAAAAACGTTTATGTCCTGAGGAACACTATGCTCAGGAACACCAAGCCCAACCTAAAGATTTTGCACCCGCTTCCAAGGGTAAACGAAATCCATATAGATGTCGATGCCAACCAGAAGGCCTATTATTTTGAACAGGCCCTCAATGGCGTTTATACAAGGCAGGCTATTATCTGCTCCTTACTAGGGATTAAATAAAAGCACATCAATGAAAGAACCAAAACAACTTAGTGTAAGTGCTATACAGAATGGAACGGTTATAGATCATGTTCCCGCAAAGAACCTTTTCAAGGTAATTCAGATACTGGGCCTCGATCACATCGATAACCAGGTTACCTTCGGCACTAACCTCGAGAGTAAGAAACTGGGTAAGAAAGCCATTATCAAAATTGCCGGTATATACTTCGAGGATGCCGACATAAACAGGATCGCCCTTGTTGCACCAGAGGCAAAATTAAACATCATAAGGGATTACGAAGTTGTTGAAAAAAAGGTTGTTGAAGTTCCCGATATGATTACAGGAATAGCCAGGTGCATGAACCCCAAATGCATCACGAATTTCGAGACCGTGACAACTAAAGTTCAAGGTTGTTTCTAAGAGGAACGTGGCTCTAAATGCCATTACTGCGAGAAAATCACAACACAGGAAAACCTTCAGATAATCTGATTTACCTGAGCCTGTCGTACGAGTTAACAAGCTTTTCATCTCTTTGCACACCCTTGTAGGCCAGCCATGAGGTTATCGGTATCACAATGAGAAGGGGCAGTTTTATCCATTTTGCTATCGACAGGCTTGCATCTGATACAGCTACCTGGTAATAATATGCTAGAACAAAGATCAGGCAAAGGCTAAACGAGACCCACTATATAGCTTCTGTATTCTCCATCTGAAAGAAAATCGATACAAAATGAAAGAAGCAACTAACAAAGTGCGACTAATACAGGACATCTGAAAATTCTGCTGCTCATAACTGCTAGCCAAGTTGTGCTTAAAGTGTCATAGTTTCATATTTTGCGCCGAGAAGGCAATGCGTCTTTATTAGTAATATGAAGAGTAATGGATAACCGATACCGAATTTCTTAACATATCTTGATTATTATTGCAACCATTCGTTTTTTAAATCCCTAACTTTATTTTCGAATTATATCTACATCAGGATGATAATTTTGTTGTGCCGATTACCTAAGTACCATAAATCAAAACGAGTAATGAGGATATTTCGCTTTTAACATTTTTCATAAAACGCATTGGTGGGTGTCTATTGTTTCACATTTGCGATATTTCGGAATTTCTTCACGTCATACAGCCTGAATAAACGGCAAAAAGGGGAAAACTGTTTAACCAGTAAATATTTATTAAGAGCAAAATGAATAAAAACTTCAGGAACATCGCAACAATTTTTAGTTGTATTGCTTCTAGCGGGGATGATCGCCTACCCGAAATTAAAACCGGTACTGGCAGCGAAGATGAATAAAGGAGGAATGCCTGGCATGAACATGAGACAGGGACCTCAGAAACTGGCAGCCAGCGGATTTATTATAAAACCAACACGCCTGAGCGTTTTGGTACAGCAGACCGGAACTGGCCGGACGAGGAGGTTGACCTGTCGTTTGAGACATCAGGCAAGATAGTAAGCATTAATCTTAAAGAAGATAGTCATGTTAAAAAGGGTGACTCCGTTGGCCAAGATAAATGACAGACCCTTGCAGGCCCAGCTCGAGAAACTTCTTGCCCAGAAAAAACTTGCTGAGCGTGTATGAATACAGGCAGAGAAGTCTTCTTGACAGGGACGCGATAAGTCAGGAGAGCTACGACCAGATACAGACCGAGTTGCAAACACTTCAGGCTGATATCAATCTTATCACAGCCAGGATATCAGAAACCGAGTTGCGCCCCGTTTGACGGGATTATCGGTTTACGTTCTATAAGTGAAGGCGCTTATGCAACACCATCAACAAAATCGCCAAGCTTGTTAAAATCAGTCCCCTGAAGATTGAATTCTCTTTCCGAAATCATATTCATCCGAGGTAAAGATCGGTTATCCGATTACATTCTCTGTTGTAGGGTTTAATGAAGGTTTATAATGCCTCGGTGTATGCTGTTGATCCCAAAACAGACCTTGACACCAAAACCATTGTCCTGAGCACTTTACCCGAATACAGACGGAGAAACTTAAACCTGGCAGATACGCTAACGTGACAATGGAGCTTTCAAAAATAGACAATGCGATTGCTATTCCGACAGAAGCACTCATAGCAGAGATGCAGCTGTGAAAAGGTATTTGTTTACAGGAATGGCAAGGCAAATGCGATAAACGTTACCAATTGGCTAAGGACGGAATCAAGCATCCAGATAGTGGACGGGCTCAAGTTTGGCGACACATTGCTGATAACGGAATACTCCAGTTGCGCCAGAGCCTGCCGATTCAGCTCGATACAGTAATCACCAATCAGTAAGCAGAAAATGAGTCTATCATCAACAAGTATAAACAGGTGTGTCGGTACTAAACAACAGTATTCGCCATAGTGATATTGTTGTTCGGGATGGTTGGTGTTACCTTTCGGGGTCAGGGAGTTCCCGGAGGTTAATCTCCGCCATTATTTCTGTTAGTACCTCCTACCCCGGTGCAAACTCGGATGTTATCGAAACGCAGATAACTGAACTGAGCAGCAGATAAATGGCATCCTGAAAGCCAGATCCCTTACCAGTGTCAGCAGGCAAGGCGGCAGTGATATAACCGTCGAGTTCGAATTATCAGTTGACCTGGAAACAGCTGCGAATGATGTTAGGGATAAAGTTTCACAAGCCATGAGGTTTCTGCTACGCGACTGCGACCCTCCCACTGTCGCCAAGGCCGATGCTGATGCAAACCTGATAATTTTCCTAACGATTGAAAGTGAGAAGAGATCACTCCCTGAACTTTCCGAGTATGCTGAACTTACTTTCAAGGAACAGCTCCAGACTATCTCCGGTGCGAGTGCCGTTACAATAATGGGCCAGAAGAGGTACGCGATGCGCTCATGGCTTGACCCATCCAAACTGGCTGGTTACCAGCTCACTCCAATGGATGTCAGGAATGCCATACTCCGCGAACGGAACTCCCTTCAGGCAATATAGAGGGTAACACCACCCAGCTTACAATCAGGACCCTTGGCCTCATGACCACCCCCAAGGAGTTCAACGACCTCATTATAAAAACAGTTTCTAAGACATGATAGTCAGGTTCATGATTGTCGGCAGGGCTGAACTTGGCCCGGAAGATATGAGAATCCTCAAGAGAGACGGGCATTGATGGTAGGTACAGCGATAGTGCCACAACCGGGATCAAACCATATAGAGATTGTTGACGAGGTTTACAAAAGGGTGGAGTTCATTAAGAAAGACCTTCCGGAAGATATTAAGGTTAAGGTCGGTTATGACAATACTGAATATATAAGATCTTCGATAAAGGAAGTGAAAAGCACAATTTATATCGCCTTCTTCCTTGTTGTAATTATAATTTACTTCTTCCTGAGGAACTGGAGAGCAACACTAATTCCAATCCTTTGTAATTCCGGTATCTCTTATCGGATCATTTTTCATAATGTACCTCGCGGGTTACTCCATTAACGTGTTAACTCTGCTGGCGCCGTCCTTGCAATTGGTATTGTTGTCGATGACGCGATTGTCGTAATGGAAAACATTTATGAAGGTAGAGAGCGGCATTCAGCCTGGTTGAAGCAGGTCTGCAGGGATCGAAGGAGATCTATTTCGCGATTATTTCAACAACAATAACCCTTATTCCCGTATTCTCTCCTATCGTGTTTCTGCAGGGAATTACCGGCAGACTTTTCGGAATTCAGCGTGGTGATGGCAGGTGCGGCAGCTATCTCAGCTTTCCCCGCGCCAATGCTGACGCCGATGGTGTCGACAAAGTCAGACACGAGAAAAAAGACATAGTTGGTTTTATAACAAGACAGATGCTTTCTGTGAGGCTAAATAATGGATACAGGTCCATGCTTGACGCATTTCTCAAACGGAGAAAAATTGCTGTTATCATAGTTATCCTGGCGCTCGGTCTCATAGTATTGCTCTGGAAGACCATACCTGCCGAGATGGCTCCACTCGAGGACAGATCGCAACTTTCAATTAATACTACTGCTGTGGAAGGAGCAACGTATGAATTCATGCTTGACTACGTGACTGACATATCAAAACTTGTAGAAAAGAAGGTCCCTGAAAGAATAGGATACACGATGTTTGTGATGGGTGGTAGCAGGGGCAACGTGAGGATCATGCTCAAAAAACCAGACGAGAGGAAGAGGTCGCAGCAGGAAATAGCTGATGCGCTTTCAATCGATCTTCGAAAGAAAACAAAGGCAAGGCCATTTGTAATACAGCAGTCGACCTTTGGAGGAAGAAGGGCTGGGCAGCCTATACAATATGTCTTACAGGCGACAACTTTAGAGAAGCTAAAAGAGGTATTGCCCGTGTTCATGGCAAAAGTGATGGATAATCCCACCTTCCAGATGGCCGACGTGAACCTGAAATTTACTAAACCGGAAATTCGGATTCATATAAACAGGGACAAGGCAACGACACTCGGTGTCTCGACTCAGAATATTGGGCAAACTCTGCAGTTGGCTCTCAGCGGTCAACGATTCGGCTATTTCTTCATGAATGGCAAACAGTACCAGATACTGGGAGAGATGGCAAGAAACGACAGGAACAAACCGTTGGATCTGAAATCGCTTTACGTGAGAAACAACAGTGGCAAAATGATCCAGTTCGACAACCTGGTGAGTCTTTCTGAAGAGACTGCTCCTCCCCAGTTATTCAGGTATAACAGGTTCGTTTCAGCAACTGTATCTGCCGGTCTTGCAAAGGGGAAAACTATTGGTCAGGGATTGGACGAGATGGACAAGATTGCCAAGGAGGTTCTGGATGACACGTTCAGAACCGCTCTTGCCGGAGACTCGAAGGATTTCAAGGAAAGTTCATCAAGTCTCAGTTTCGCATTCGCGCTGGCGCTTATCCTTATCTTCCTGGTGCTTGCAGCACAGTTCGAAAGCTTCAAGGACCCTCTTGTTGTGATGATGACTGTTCCTCTTGCCATTACCGGTGCACTTATCTTCATGTGGTATTTTGATGTGACTATGAATATCTTCAGCCAGATCGGTATAATTATGCTTATCGGTCTTGTCTCGAAAAACGGTATATTAATCGTCGAGTTCGCCAACCAGCGAAAAAACTCCGGCTTAT